>NZ_JABCQN010000001.1:0-737448 GCF_015244665.1 Gluconobacter japonicus | reverse complement strand
GCACCCGTAGCTCAACTGGATAGAGCACCAGACTACGAATCTGGGGGTTAGAGGTTCAAGTCCTTTCGGGTGCACCACACAGCTTTTCCTGAAAATCAGTGCGTCAATTCTTCCAGAACGCGATAGACGTCTTCCCATTCGTATGGCTTGGGAAGAAATGCTGTTTTTTCCGGAAGGATCCTCTGTCCTTTCAGAAACGCACCTGATGTCAGAACAATTCCAATATTTGGCCAGCGCTGCACGACAGTCTCTGCCAGATCAAGGCCGTTGATCCGTCCGGGCATATTCACGTCAGAAAAAACCAGATCGACGGTTTCGCCCTTCAAGAGAATATCCATCGCTTCATCGCCAGTGGCAGCAAGAATCGGGTTGTAGCCTGCATCCTCAAGCATATCTGCGGCGAGAAATCTCAGCAGGGCCTGATCCTCGACAACAAGAACATTTTTCCGCTCAGTCAGATAATTGCCTCCAGCATGCATGCCGTGAGACTGCCCGACTGACGTCGTTCCTTTCCCTGACATGACATACATAAAGAAGCGCCCTCCTGGACCAAATATTGGTTGGAAAAACCAAAAAGGTGTTTCCCAGGCTTTCAAACGTCCGATCTGGAGGATGTTTGCAGAATTATGAAAATTCTTCTCTCGGCCCTACCGAACAAGAGGGGCAGCAAGCCCCCCGGGACCGACATCGGCGCCCACGGCCAGACCGCCTATTCCCCATGAGCCGTCGGATATGCGGACCAACAGGGGCGCGCCACTCACACCTTTGGTCGCCTCACAATTATGATGCACAAGCCCGCTCACCGTGATGCCGTTGATATTACACTCCACATCCCCGAACGGTACTTCACTTCTGTCCTGTGGATACCCGACCAGCATGGCACTCATGCCGTCTTTGACCGCCACAGCCGGAAGGAGATCGGAGGCAACAGCGACCGGATGATCCATAAGCAGCGTGGCGCGGTCATTGCTGCCTGTTGCCGCCTCATTCGCTGGATCATAACCCGCCGGAATGACGAAACGCTTGACCTGTGCGTGCTGTCGGTACCCACCACGGGCGTATCCCATGAGAACATGAATGTCCTTGGGCTGAATATAATGATGCGTCGCAGGTAGCCAGAGGCAGTGGGCCGCTGTCATCACAACAGTCGGAGCAACGGCAAATCCGGTACAGCGACCGCCCAACTCTGTCTGCACACGCGCCAGAATCCGCCATGGCGCCTGATTGACGTCTATCAACTCCCGCCGCGCTCCGTCTCCCAGACCCGGAAGTGTTAACGGCACCTGCGCAAACGCGCCACCCGCCCCGCACAGCCCGAAAAGTTCCAGAACACCGGCCAGCAGACAGGAGCGGAATTTCATCCCAGATTGTCCGGCCCGAACGCATCAGGCAGTAACTCGGCAAGTGTCCGGGTCAAGAGGATTTCGCCTTTTGTAGAAATCATATGCACCTTCAGATCCGGCTGACCGAACTCACGAAGTTTCTGTCGGCATCCTCCACACGGTGTACACGGCTGATCGCCGCCGCCAACAATCACAATTTCCTCAATACGCGTACCGCCACCAAGAACCATTGCGGAAATGGCCCCGCCTTCTGCGCAGGTTCCCAACGGATAGGCTGCATTCTCTACATTACAGCCCGAATAGACGACACCATCACATCGCAGAGCCGCCCCCACCTGAAAGCGGGAATATGGCGCGTAAGCACGGGAACGGGCATCAAGGGCCCGGCAGATCAGTTCTTCCATCATAATTCCGACATTAGCGCCTGTGTGAACGGCTTGGAACATCCATGCGTCCACGATACGGTAGAACCATCATGAACGCTCCCTCTTCTGCCCCCTCCTTCAATGACCTTCTGACGAGCCGCCCTCCTCTGGAGGTCAATGCGCGCGACGGCCTTCTTTTTGAAGGCGTGCCCCTGCATGTCATCGCTGCTGTTGCTGGTACGCCCTGCTGGATCACGGGGGCTGGTACGCTGCGCCGTCGTGCCAATGCTCTCAAAGCCGCATTCGAAGCCCGCAACCTGCCGGTTCACTTCCACTTTGCCATGAAATCCCAGGATCATCAGGCAACCCTGACCATTCTGCGGGACTGCGGCTACGGCGTGGACATCGTCAGTGGCGGCGAAATGACCCGTGCATTACACGCTGGCATCGCCCCCGATGAAATCGTCTTTTCTGGTGTTGGCAAATCGGATCTGGAACTTCGTGCAGCCGTGGAACGCGAAATCCGTCAGATCAATGTGGAGAGCGTGGAAGAACTCCATCGCCTGAACGAGATCGCCCGTGCCTGCGGGAAGGTGGCCCGTGCGGCCCTGCGTGTGAACCCGGACGTCGATGCACAGACTCACAACAAGATCAGCACTGGCCGCGCTGGCGACAAGTTCGGGATCGAGCATCGTCGCGCCGTCGAACTCTATGCCGAAGCAGCCACGCTCGATCATGTGCAGCTTGTTGGTCTGGCGGTGCACCTTGGAAGCCAGATGCTAACGGCTGAACCTTTCCGCCAAGGCTATAGCCGCCTTGCGGATATGGTTCGTGAAATTCGCGCCGCCGGTCACACGGTCGAAACCATCGACTGCGGTGGTGGTTTGGGTATCCGCTACAAGGATGAAGTCGCCCCTCCACCGGAAATGCTGGCTGGCGTCATTGCTGAAACGCTGGGTGATCTTGATGTTGCTCTCAGCATCGAGCCGGGCCGCTGGCTTTCCGCGCCGACAGGGGTTCTTCTGTCCCGCGTCATCGAAACCAAGGCGGGCAATCCGGATTTCGTCGTGATTGATGCCGCCATGAACGATCTGGCCCGTCCGGCGCTTTATGATTCCTGGCATGGTATCCTTCCCGTCGCCCCGGCCGTCTTCAGTGACGCGCTTAAGCCGTGGGATGTGGTAGGACCTGTCTGCGAAAGCAGTGATATCTTCGCGAAGGATCGCATTCTGCCTGCGTCCCTGAAGCGCGGGGATCTCGTTGTCCTTCTGGATACGGGAGCCTACGGATCCGTCATGAGTTCAACCTATAATTCCCGACCGTTCGCCGCTCAGGTTCTGGTCGATAACGGGCGCTGGGAGATCATCCGCCAGCGCCAAACCGTCGAAGACCTGATTGCCGCAGAAACTGTTCCAGACTGGCTCCTGCCCGCCCATGGCTGATCCGATTGCCGCAACAGCCCGCCTCGTTTCCCTTCGCCGTCGCGCAAGGCGCGTTCTGTGGTGGGAACGTGCCTGGCCAGCCCTGCGCTGGTCGCTGCTTCTTGCGGCATTCTATGGTCTGGCCAGTCTGGCCCGTATTCCCCAGTCTTTGCCGGACTGGCTTCATGCCCTCTTTGAAATGCTCGTTCTGGGAACGGCACTCTGGCTCGGCGTCAAGGGACTGCGATCCATCCCACAGCCTACGGAAGCGCAGGTTGATCGACGGATCGAACGGGATTCCCATCTGGCGTATCAGCCACTTCTAACACTTGCTGACCGCCCGGCCTATGCAGGCAATGGGGAACAGGCCGCCATTTGGGCGCAGCATGTTCACCGCATTGTCGCATCCCTTGGCCCTTTGAAGGTCGGATTTCCAAAGCCGGAGACAACGACCGGTGAGAAGCTGGGTCTTGCCTCTGTCACGGTTGCGCTTGCCGCGGCTGTGGCGCTGAGCGGGCCTCACTCCCTTTCCCGCCTGCATTCAGGCTTTGTGCCCGGCGTGGATGATGACAGCGTTCCCCTGCCATCGGTTCAGGCATGGATTGATCGCCCATCCTACGCACCCGGCGCACCCGTTTTCCTCTCCCAGACGCAGCAGGCAAAACCGGTAACGGTGCCGCAAGGCGCAATCCTGAACGCGACGATTACAGGCTCCAATGGACGCCCTGTTCTCCGTGGAGCCACATCTCTCAGCCATGAGCGGCTCGATGAGAAAAGCTGGAGCGAGAAGGCAACGCTTCAGCAGACAGGCACCATCACACTCTCCTCGCGAGGCCGGACGCTTGGTTCCTGGCGCGTCGCTGTCGAGCCTGACCTTCCGCCCGTAGTTTCATGGGACGGAAAGCCAGCGCCACAGAAGGACGACTGGCGGACCAGCCTTCCGTGGCATGTGAAGCAGTCTTATGGCGTCGCGTCTCTGGACGCTGAAATCCGACTGCCGGGGATTTCGAAGGGCCGTGTGCTCCGCGTTCCCATTCCTCTGGATGGTCATCCCAAGGATGCCAAAGGTGAGGCACGACCAGACCTGTCGTCCGACCCGTTTGCAGGAATGGAAGTTGAAGGACGGCTACATGCTACGAGCGTTTCGGGCCGTGAGAGCCTGAGCGATCCTATTCGTTTTCATCTTGGCGCACGCAAGTTCACGGACCCGCTGGCGCGCGCCATCGTGTCTCTGCGTCGTCGCCTGATGCTTGGGCAGGAACGCCCTCAGCAGGCCGCAGACGAACTGAAACTCCTGACCCAGACCACAACCGTTCACCCGGTTCTGGCCCCGCTGGGTCTCGATATCGCATCCCTCCAGCATGATGCGCCGGAAGGTTCAGCCGAACAGGTTCCGGGACAACTCTGGGCACTCGCTCTGTATCTGGATGACCTGCGGCGGGATGGTCCCGAAATTGCAGACGCTGCCGCAGCTGTGCGTGCGGCCCAACAGAGCGTTCAGCAACAACTCGATCACATGCGGGAACTGGGCGAAAAGGGACACTCTCTTGTCGAACAGGAAGAACTTCAGCGCCGGACGAAAGATCTCAAGGACGCCTTGAATCGCCGAATGCAACTCCTGTTCCAGAAGGCGGCACAAAGCGGCATCATGATGCCTGAGTCCGGTACCAGTTCGGCCGATCCATGGTCTGACCAGATGCAGCGCCTTCAGAACGATGCCTCCCAGGGGCATGGTGACGAAGCCCTTCGCAAACTCCAGCAGATGGAAGACATGGCCGAGCATATGCGTCAGGCCACGCCGGAAGATCTGAAAGCCCTTGCCGCCCAGATGAAGGCGCAGGAAGAAGCCCGCGCCCAGCGGGCCGCCCTGCATGATCTGGTCCATCGGGAAACGATGCTTCTGGATCACGCACAGGCCCGCCTGTCCGCTGCTCGCAAGGCCGCCCTCCCCCCCGATCAACAGGACGGTCATGAGGATATCAGCCAGATGTCCACGGCTGATCTTATGCGTCAGTTGGGCATGCAGCCTCCGCCAGATATGGAACAGACCACCCCAGCCAAACCCGCTGCGCCGACCGACCCGGCTACCGTTGCGTCCCAGTCTCCCGAGCGCCGTCTCGACCATGCGCTTCAGCGGGCATTGTCCCGTGTGGATAATATTCTTGATCGTCGCGTCAAGGATCTGACCGGCAAACCTGCGACGGCCTTTGAAAAAGCCAAGGCAGACATGCAGGATGCCCGGAAGGCTCTGGCAGACCGTCATGATGATGAAGCTGCGACAGCAGAGCAAAAGGTTCTTGCGGATCTCTCCGAAGCTGGAAAACAGATGCGACAGAACCAGAAATCAGGCGGATCGGGTCAGGGCAAAGGCGGAAGCCTGAGCTTCATTCCATCCATGGGAAGCGGCGGTTCCGGCCAGCAGCAGCATGGTGCAGCCGGGCAGCAGGGCGATGGCGGAGACCAGCCCGACGCCGGTGACGATGATGATGGGGATGAAGACCGCAAGGATCAGGACCCGCTGGGCCGGAAACTGGGCGAAGGTCAGAACGGCAAGGATTCCGACGCGCACATCCCGGATCGGAATGCGCGGGATCGGGCCAGAGACATTGAACGCGAACTTCGCCGCCGGGCGTCAGACCGTACCCGGCCTCAAAGTGAGCTGGATTATCTGGAACGACTGCTGAAGTCATTCTAAGGCCACAAAAAAGGCGCTCAGGTCATTCCCCTGAGCGCCTTTTTTCATATCAGAAACAAGACCGTCTTACGGCACGCGATAGAACGGGTTCGGCAACAGAAAGCCCTTCTCGGCATGACCATCCGCGAGATCGGAAGGCTGATCTCCGATGCTGGCGATAATCGTGTAACCCTTGGCTTCAATCGCCGCACGGGCTGGTGCCTTGTAATGCGCGGCGTAGCCATGTGAGGTCATGGGACGTAGATCCAGTCCGTCCCAGTGCTTGATCCCAGCCAGATGAAGATTGCGAGCGGTCGCCTCACGTTCGTCTTCATGACGGCCCGTGATGAAGAAGACCGCAACATGGTTCTTCTCAGCTTCATTGATCAGAGCCAGCGTGGACGCAAAAGCTGGCGCACGGCCGCTTTTTTCCCAGGCAATGGCGCCACATGGTCCTTTGGGCAGGGCGTCACAGGGACCGCTGGCAATATACCCAAAATTATCCGCCCGGATTTCATCCCAGTTGGACAGGGTCGTTTCATCAATGTCGAGAACGATCGCAGGCTTGTGCACCTTGGGCGCACGCTCGAAGACCCAATGACGGGCTTGAGCAATCACCGTATCAAAATCATGCTGGTAATCGCCGCTGTCATGATAGGCGCTGGCCGCCATAATGGCATCACCGACATTGGCAGGCTGCTCGGCATAAGCGGCAAGTGGCGTCAGAGCCGCACTGAAAAGAAGCCTGGTTGCGAGCAGAAAGGAACGGGTCATGGCGGAGCCACCTTTCGCGAAAAGAGAACAAGACCGACCCCGACGAGAGCCAGAGCTGTTCCGATAACGGAAACACCCGCATAACCCAAGCCCATGGAGAGCGCGATTCCGCCAAAAGCGGCACCAATCGCGTTTCCAAGATTGAAAGCACCGATATTTACCGAAGAGGCCAGAGCAGGTGCATCATGAGCAGCCTGCATGACACGCATCTGAAGAGCGGGCATTAATGCGAACGTCGCCGCACCCCAGACAAGCGTGGCAATCAGCGCTCCCGGCACCGTCTGAGCAGCCCAGGGAAAGAGCAGCATGACGGCTCCCAGAATGGGGAAGAACATCAGAAGGCTTCCATCCAGCGAGCGATCTGCACTTCGACCGCCAATCGCATTACCGATCGAAAAGCCAACACCTGTCAGCATCAGAGCAATCGTAATCACCAGAGGGCTGGCATGCGTGATGTGCTGAAGGATTGGCGCGATATAGGTGTAAAGCACAAACATGGCCCCTGCCCCGATCGCCGTTGTTGTCAGAGCCAACAGCACATTGATACGCAGAAGAGCCTTGAGTTCACTGGCAACGTCTGGAACGGGCCCTGCCTCACGCGCTGGAAGCGCCCACTGTACGGCAACCATTGTTAGAAGACCGAGAATAGCGGTCACCCCAAAAGCCATGTGCCATCCGAAATTCATGCCAAGCCAGGTCGCCGCCGGGACGCCAATGATATTGGCAATCGTCAGACCCATGAACATGGTCGCCACTGCACTGGCCCGACGCTCCGGCGCGACAACGGCAGACGCTTCAACAGCTCCGAGGCCGAAGAAGGCCCCATGGGCCAGACTGGTGAGTACGCGGGAAGCAAAAAGAAGTTCATAGCTTCCAGCGACTGCGGAGAGCAGGTTGCCAGCCACGTAAATCCCCATGAGCAATGTCAGGGCAGATTTACGGCGCAGTCTTGCCAGAAGAAGCGTAATGAAAGGGGCGCCAACCATGACGCCTACGGCATAGGCCGTCACAAGGCCACCCGCCTTCGGTACGGTAACCTGAAGGCCCTGCGCGATAACAGGCAGAAGGCCCATCGGGGTAAATTCGGTTGTACCGATGGCGAATGCGCCCACGGCCAGAGCCAGCAAAGGCCAGTTCACGGGCAGTCTCCGGAAATAACAGGTGGTTCGAGGATCATCGAACCATGCCAGTCCCGGAGCATCAGAACAAGATGAAGTGTTACATCATCCCGTTCATGTGCATGCCGGGCTCCATGCCGTCCATATGCATGGCCTTGTGCTTCGGGTCATCGATTTTGCACTTATGGTCTTGAACTTCCTCACCGGAAGCCCGGTCCAGAGCGTGAGCGACGTCATCCAGAATAACGAAACCACCGTGATGTCCCGGCGTCACCACAATCGTGTGATCGGCCATATCCCCCGCATCGCCCACAAGACGGAACGGCGACGGATCAAGTGTCTGTACCAGCCGTGCGCGATACGGATGGCCATAGAGCGAAACAGGCGTCCAGGCTTCACCGATCATGTTCTTGTCGATTTCAGCGCGAACGTAAGGCGTCAGGCAATCAATATGAATGTGGAGCTGGTCCTGCGTCCGGCCATCACGGGAGTTGATGGCGAGAGACAAATGCTCATCCGGGACTGGAAAACCATATCCTGCCGGAACACGCTGCCGTTCGGCCCAGGCTTCTGCGAAGTAGTTTGGTGTTTCCGGCTGAAGCAGCGATGCGTCCTCAATCCCAGGAACCTTCTTTGTAGGGATCAGAAGATACTGACCGTGCCCGTACAGATCCTTGAGCAAAGCATAACCGTCCTGAGGGTCATAAACTGCGCACGGGTGATGCTCTGCATCCTTAGCGCATCGACTGCCTACCAGTTCCCAGAGCTTGTTACGGTCATGCCCCGGCACCTTTCCACACGCCACCAGCCCGCCGCCGATCGTAACGGCTGCCATCAGGCCCAGAGCGGCCCCAGCGCCAAACTTCATCCTCAAACTCATTCTTCCCTTACCTGACACTCTAACTGCATGACTGCTGCCAGTCTTTCAAAACGTCGGCGGACTGCACTGCCCGCAGCGCGCACGCTGCGGGCCCCCAAAATCAGGACAAGCTGCTGGTCTTCCACCAGCAGGCGACATTCCTCCAACAGCACAGTCGTCCCGGCGCAGAGTGTATAGGCCAGACGGAGAGCCAGACCCAGCCTCACAGCCCGGTCGATTTCCGAACGGGACAGAAGCTGGCGGGAAGGTTCGATCAGGGACGCATCCATCGCCACTTCATAACGAACCGCAAGAGTCAGTCCGATAAAGGCGCGGGCTGCATGTTCAAATCCAACCCCATGGCAATGCATCACGCGCTGATAAGTCTGTTCGGCACGATACTCTGGATGATCGTAAGATCCGATATCCGACAACGTACAGGCAAGCTGACGCAAACGACGCTGCCATGGTGTTTCGTCGCGGAACAGCGGTGCTGTCCATCCAGTCAGGGCATTGGACAGTGTAACGCTGCGCGCAAGACGCCCGGCCATCTCCTCGGCCAAAGCCGTCATCGGGTCATCGCCAGCAACGGACGAGGCCACATGCTTCATGTACCAGCCTTCCCGCAGGCCATCGACACTGAAGACAACCTTGGACGGACGCACGCGCTCCATCAGGCATTTCAGAACAACGGCGGCGAAAGGCGCATCCCCAAGACGTTTGCGAGGCGCATTCGGAAGTTTTTCAAGCGTCCGCTTGGAAGCACCGATCACCCAATCGGACATCTCCCGCGCTTCTCCTTCGGACAGCGTGAAAAGATGAACCAGATTGAGCGGATACTGCGTACGGGCAATCTGCAACCGGGCCAGCGCACGGAAAGCCCCACCCACCAGATACAGCGGACGACCCGTCATACCCGGGAGCCAGTTAACCTCCCGAAGCAATTCAGATGCAATCTCCGCTGCGCTTTCAATACTACCTTTGGCCCGATCCTGAAGACGGATCACACCTAATTTAGTCGTCAGGGCTTCGTAATACTGACCATCGGCGACATGGATCAGTTCGAGCGAGCCACCGCCGATATCCGCTACGAGACCGTTCGCTTCCGGCAGTCCGCACAGCACGCCCCGGGCGGCATAATCCGCCTCTTCCGTCCCTTCGAGAACACGAATGGGCACACCCGGCATCCGTGCACGGATGGCCGATACGAAATCCGGACCATTGGACGCATCCCGCACCGCCGCGGTGGCCAGAACCTCAAAAGGCTCCGCTCCCATGGCACGGGCTACCGTATGAAAACGTCCCAGCACGTCCATCGCCAGCGTAACGCCTTCGTCATTCAGGCGTCCCGTTGCATCCAGACCGCGCCCCAACTTGAGCGTAACTTTCTCATTGAAGATGGGGAGCGGGTTGCGCGCAACGCCTTCAAAAACCACGAGCCTGACTGAATTGGACCCGAGATCAACGATGGCGGAACGCTGTGCAGATAATGACATGTGGTTCAGTCTTCCAGAATCCGGTCAGGCCGCTCGCGTGGGCGATGGGCCTCCGGAAGAGCTTTCTCCCGCGCGGCCGAACCCCGGCCGGACAGGGATGGATTGTTCATGAAGTATTCATGGGCAGAGAATGGATGCGCACCCGGAGACACCCGATGCCAGCGGCCGTCTTTCAACAGCGTCCAGCTTTGGAGGTTGTCCTTGATGTTCATCGTCATGATCTGGCCGAGAATCTGGGCATGAACGGTTGGATTGGTAATGGGCACCATTGCTTCTACCCTCCAATCCATGTTCCGCACCATCCAGTCCGCCGAAGAAATGAAAACTTTTGCCTTGTGAGACGGCATGCGATGGCCATTTCCGAAGGCAAACACGCGTGCGTGCTCCAGAAAACGCCCGACGATGGATTTGATGTCGATGTTTTCCGAAAGCCCAGGAACGCCCGGACGGAGACAGCAGATCCCACGGATGATCCCGACGATCTTCACGCCAGCCTGTGAGGCTTCGTAAAGCAGATCAATAAGTTCCGCATCGACGAGGCTGTTCATCTTCAACCAGATGCGGGCCGGACGACCCGCCTTGGCATGCGCGATTTCATCCCGGATCAGTTGCTCAATCGTTGGCCGGATCGTGATCGGAGAGAATGCGAGGGCATCCATTTTCTCCGGCGTGGCATAGCCGGTCATATAATTGAACAGCTTGGCTGAGTCGGACGCCAGCTTTGGGTCACAGGTAAAGAAGGACAGATCCGTGTAAATCCGCGCAGTGATCGGATGGTAGTTTCCTGTTCCGAAGTGAGCATAGGACCGAAGCGTTCCACCTTCCCGACGCACCACAAGGCTTAGCTTTGCATGCGTTTTCAGGTGTGCAAACCCAAACACGACCTGCACACCCGCAGCTTCCAGAGCACGGGACAGACGGATATTGGCTTCCTCATCAAAACGCGCACGCAGTTCAACCATGGCCGTGACAGACTTGCCAGCTTCAGCCGCTTCGATCAGGGCCTGAACGATGGGGCTGTCGCGGGAGGTGCGATATAGGGTCTGCTTGATGGCCAGAACATTCGGGTCCAGCGCAGCCTGACGCAGGAACTGCACCACGACGTCGAAACTCTCAAACGGATGATGGACCACGATATCCTTGGCACGGATCGCTGCGAAGCAATCCCCGTCATAATCCAGAATGCGTTCCGGAAAGCGCGGCGTGTAAGGCGGGAACACAAGATCTGGACGATCATCGACAATCAGTTGCTTGAGATCGACAACGCCTACGAAACTGGGAAGAACAACAACGTCCTCATCGCCGACACCCAGTTCTTCACCCATCTCGCGACCAAGTGTTTCTGGCAGTTTATGGTCGAGTGCCAGATGAATACCAACCCCACGACGACGCTGCTTCAAAGCCGTCTCGTAGGAGCGAACTAGATCTTCCGCTTCGTCTTCGAATTCCACATCCGTATCACGGATGATCCGCAGAACCCCTGCCGCACCGATGGACAGACCAGGGAAAAGGCGATCCGCAAAAAGCTGGACCAGATCTTCCAGCAGCACAAAGCGGATTTCACCGGACGCATCCCCGCCTGATCCGACTTTAGACGGCAGACGCAGGAAGCGCGGAACCTGTGCTGGCAACAGGATCAGGCCATCCATGACATGCTTTGCCGTTGCCGGGTCTTTCAGACGCATGACGAGTGCCAGCCCCATATTGGGAATAAACGGCAATGGATGAGACGGATCAACGGCGAGTGGCGTCAGAACCGGAAAGACGCGCTCCTGAAACAGCGTGGCAAGCTGCGCGAGATCAGCCTCATCGAGACCTTCCGTTGGCAGGATGGAGATCCCGGCCTCTTTCAGTTCAGCTTCAAGCTGACGCCAGACCCGCTGCTGCTCTTCCAGAAGAAACCGCGCTTTCTGACGAACAGCGGCAAGCTGCTGCACTGGTGTCGCCCCATCGGGGCTGCGCACGACCATCCCTTCCCGAACCTGCCCGACCAGACCCGCTACACGGACGGAATAGAATTCATCAAGGTTACTGGCACTGATAGACAGGAAGCGAACCCGTTCCAGCAACGGATTTCGCGGGCTTTCCGCTTCTTCAATGACACGCTGGTTGAAATCAAGCCAGGACAGTTCGCGATTGATAAACCGCTCGGGAGACGTTGGCATATCCGCATAGTCCTTGGCCGTCGGGACGACCATCCGCCTCCGCCTGGCGCGAGTTACGGCCGCAGTCATGCTGCCCTCACGCGGCTGGCGGGATGTGCGGCGGCGAGGAGCTGGTTTCTTGTCTTCAGTCGTCACGATGGTCTCTTCCGGGAAGCTTGAACCAAAATCCCCATCAGGATCGGGACTCGGAAGAAGCGTGTCAAACGTCGGTTTTGTGTCACTCGCCAGAATGCTCTGACATCAGAAGATCGGGAAGCATTTCCCGCGCCAGTGCCCGTGTGATAGCCGTCCCCCGCGCCAGCGCCGCGTCATCAAGACGTTCAACAGCAGAGACAAGAGCACTTCCCGTGCGCGGAAGATGTCGCCACAGCCAATCCGTCACAGATTGCGACACCACAAGCTGCCGATGCGCCAGAAGCGAGAGCAGCAGTGTGGCTCGCAGGTCATCCTCCGGCTCACCTGTCGCCGTCGTCGCGGTGGCGCGGAGACGACTGGCCAGATCCGCAAGAGCGAAATGGCTGCGTGACGGGGGTAAGCGTCCTACCATCAGAACGCGATCTCCCTGCGCCAAGGCATCGTTGAGAAGATGAAGAAGTGTGGCCTCGTCGCCAGGCGAATCGGCATTATCAATCGCAAGATTCCCCTGCACACGGATACGTCCACCAGAAGAAGAATGCGAAAACAGGCGCGCATCTAGAACGGTAGCGTCATATTCCTGAGCCCAGACGGACAGAAGATGCGTCTTCCCCGTCCCGGCAGGCCCCCAAAGCCATAGCCGTCCATCCGGCCAAGCTTTGCGAGACAGCCATGCTCTTGCAGCGGCATTGGACGGACTTGTAATGAAACGATCAGCTGTGAAAGCCACAGGTCTGCGCAGAGGAAAGGCCATCTGAAGACCTCCATCCCCTCCAAAAGGCCCGGTCTGTCCGTCCTGTTTTGTCATGCAAACCCTTTTTCCATGTCGTTCCGCTCTCAAATAGCGTTCCGCCCGTGCGCAGGATGCTCTAGAACGGCGTCACGTCAACCAGCGGGAAGCTTTCACGATGACCGATCAGCCCGACACCCCTCAGGGCGCCAGCTATGCACAGGCTGGCGTGGACATTGCCGCAGGCGACGCTTTGGTCGATGCCATCAAGCCAGCCGCCAAGGCAACGAACCGCCCTGGAACGATGGGCGGTCTTGGTGGTTTCGGGGCCTTATTTGATCTGAAAGCTGCTGGTTTCACGGACCCGGTTCTTGTCAGTTGTACAGATGGGGTCGGCACCAAACTGATGGTTGCGATCGAAGCCGGGAAGCATGATGAGGTCGGTGTGGATCTTGTCGCCATGTGCGTGAACGATCTGGTCGTGCAGGGTGCAACGCCCCTCTTCTTTCTCGATTATCTCGCGACCGGCAAGCTGTCTGTTGAAGACGCCGCTACCGTCGTGAAAGGTATCGCACACGGATGTGCAGAGTCAGGCTGTGCGCTGGTCGGCGGTGAAACCGCAGAAATGCCAGGCATGTACGCTCCAGGACATTACGATCTGGCGGGCTTCAGTGTGGGAGCTGCAGAACGCAATAGCCTCCTTCCCGCAGGTATCCGCGAAGGTGATGCACTGATTGGCCTCCCTTCTTCCGGTGTTCATTCCAACGGCTTTTCACTGGTTCGGGAAATCGTTCGGCGCTCTGGCCTGGGCTGGAATGCTCCAGCACCTTTTGCAGAAGGACATACACTCGCAGAAGCCCTGCTTACACCGACGCGCCTCTACGTCCGCACAGTTCTGGATCTTCACGCCAAGGGTCTGCTGCATGGCTGCGCCCATATTACGGGTGGTGGACTCCCGGGGAACCTGCCGCGCGTCCTGCCAGAAGGGCTGGGTGTTCGCATTGATGGCGCGTCCTGGACTGTCCCAGCCGTGTTCCGCTGGATGGCCAAGGTAGGCAACGTCGCGGCCGATGAAATGCTACGCGTCTTCAACTGTGGCATTGGTATGGTTCTTGTCACGCCCGAACCAGAACGCGTTCTGACGGAACTCGAAGCCCGTGGAGAGAGTGCCTTCCTGATTGGCGAAGTTGTTCGCTCGGATAAAAACTATGCCCTGACAGCACCGGTTTCCTTTTCATGATTCAGAAAACGCCGATTGCCATTCTGATCAGCGGCCGTGGCAGTAACATGCGTGCCCTGATCGAAGCTTGCGAACGGCCCGATTATCCCGCCCGCATCGCGCTGGTTCTTAGCAATCGGCCAGATGCAGCGGGCCTTGAAGTCGCGCGAGCAGCGGGCCTTCAGACGATTGCAATTGACCATAAGTTATTCGGCAAAGATCGGGAGGCGCATGAACACAAGGTCGATGCAGCAATCCGCGCCTCAGGTGCCGAGATTGTGTGTCTCGCAGGGTATATGCGTGTTCTGACGCCCTTTCTGGTCAATACCTGGGAGGGACGGATGCTGAACATTCATCCAAGCCTCCTCCCCGCCTTTCCTGGCCTACATACCCATGAAGCTGCCTTGACCGCAGGAGCCAAGGAACATGGATGCACCGTTCATCTTGTAACGTCTGGCGTTGATGAAGGGCCTGTTCTTGGGCAGGCCCGCGTGCCGGTGCTTGCTAATGATACCTTCGACACCTTGGCAGCCCGTGTTCTTGAGCAAGAGCACAGACTGTATCCGGAGGTATTACAGAAATACCTCGCGACCAAGAACATTTAAAAAACCATCAAATACGCCATATTATATAGGCCGCCCTAAAAAATCTGGCTCTTTTGCTTTGTCGCGGAAGCTTTTTATTCGCTCCACCCCTCAAGGGGTGGAAGCAAAGCGATCCTTCTGAACATACAACGTTGCGAACCCAGGCAGCTTCACATAGTCATTCTTCAGCGTTTCCGTGACGCAATGCGCATAGTCCGAAAGGGACCACATACCCCACACGCGCCAGTCATCGAAATATACGACTGGGGGCTTATATTTTGGAAGATCGACACATAGATCTCTCTCCTGACCTGCCCAAGGATGATGACCATAATCTGCTTCCCAAGGCAGATAATCATGATATTTTGGCATTGGTAGACGATCAGCAAGAATATACACGTCCGGGTTATAAGGAATTACAAGGATTCCTTCATCGGGTGACGCGTATTTCCTAATCGTCTGATACGTTAAGTCCTGACTAGCGACTTCCGGATGAAAACCAGAATGCCAGACTTGGTGACTGGATTCATTGAAAGGCGTTGATATGGCAAAAATTCCAACAACCTGAGCCAATGCAACAGATCCCAAGGCTAGAAAATCGGCTGTTCGTGATTTTTGCTCAAAGACCCAGGCCACAGCAAGTGATAGCAGTCCGAGAGACGCCATAAGAAAAGCGCCATTCTGAAACAGGAAAGATCCGCGAGCATCCAGCGAGAAAACCGCCATACAAGCTAAAAATGCCGCCACCCTGTATCGAGAACGAATACAAACAAGCACAGAACCAAATAAAAATCCGTAAACTGCCAGACTTTGTATAATACGATTGGGACCAAAAGAAATTTTCAAGCTATCAATTATAACTGAAAAACCCAATGCCGTGTATTTTGAATAATAAAATTGGTTTGAGACGAAATGGAAGGCTATAGCCCCCATGAGATCACCATAAACCGCAAGCCAAAGTATGTTGAACGCAACTGCGGCAATTCCACCGTATAAAAATGCTCGCCATTGAGTGGCAACCACATTGTTCTTCCGACTAACAATCAATACCCATCCCAGGGCAATAAAAAAACATGCCGTCGCAGGAAGAAAAGAATAGGCTGCGAATGGTAAAAGAAGCGCTGCGAAACCACCATAAAAAGCATCGCGCACTGATATCTCAGCACCTGCAGCAAGAGGCATTGCAAATTTTGCTAAAACAATGACAGTCAACGCTCCTCCCAAGGGCCAATAACTATCCATATTCAGCCCTTGAAGCACCCACACAGCACTCAAAGTACCGAACCAGATCGCCAATGCCAGGAAACGGGAACGTCTTATTTGAAAAAGGGGGGAGTAATACAGAGAAGCGGCTGCAATAAATGCCAGCAATGTCGACAATAGGCGAAAACGATACAAATGGCTAAAACCGACGATTTTGCCAAGCGTCCAGCTTAGCGAAAAAATCAACGGTCCATGAGCATCAATATAGTCTCGGTACAGAACTTGATGCTTGGCTAAAGCACGAGCACCAAGAACATGGCCGGTTTCGTCGCCAAAAGAGAGGTGTCCCAGTCCTTTAAAATTTACAACGCAGAAAAAAATGAACGCTGTCAGCGCAAATATTTCTGAAAAATACCTCCTGAGTATGTTTCCCACATTGTAACCTCTAGTCATGTTTTTACCTATCTCTGTATCTTTTTCGCGTGACGCTCTGCATCGCATAAAAAAAAAGGAGGCTACAAGGCCTCATTCTTGATCCTGAAAATATCAGACACTTTTTTGTCCATATCACTGAAAAATCTTTCTTCTAATCTGCCGCAGCAAGAACATGGATACGCTGCTCTGACCGCATCTCTGGCTAAAGTTGGATTAGATTGTTTCCGTTTCGGGGTGTAACATAATGGATAAGAAGGATGGCCTCTGAGAATCAGCGTCTGGAGGTTTTGTAACTTCGCTGCCTAATGTCCTTAAGAAAGTACATTTTCTAATATGACCGAAACCTCATCTCAAAAAGATATTAGCGTTATTGTTCCATGCTATAATGAAGAAGAGGTTCTATCTATCTTTCATCAACGCCTGTCTGCCGTAATGCAAAAAATCGGCATGTCCTGGGAAGTTGTTTACGTGAATGATGGATCGCGAGACCAGACATTAACTGCAATGAATGTCCTTGCGAACCGCGACAAACATGTAAGTATTGTTAATTTATCGCGCAATTTCGGAAAAGAAATCGCTCTTACTGCCGGTCTCGACCATGCGCGTGGTACTCGCGGCGTTATTGTCATTGATGCCGACCTTCAGGATCCTCCTGAGGTGATCGCTGATCTCGTTGCCGCGTGGAACGCAGACGTGGACACAGTATACGCTCAACGCAATACACGGGAGGGAGAAAGTGCTCTCAAGAAACTGACGGCATGGATGTTTTACCGCCTCATCAAAAGACTGGGGAACAAAGTTGTCATTCCGCCTGACACAGGGGACTTCCGTCTTGTCAGCCGTCGGTTGGTAGATAATTTGCTGCTACTTAGAGAACGCCACCGTTTCATGAAAGGGCTGTTCGCCTGGGTTGGATTTCCAACACGCGCAGTTCTATACGATAGAGCCCCCAGAACTGGAGGCAAAAGCAGCTTCAACTATTGGTCATTATGGAATTTTGCACTGGAAGGTATTACTTCTTTCTCGGTGCTTCCTCTTCAGATTGGCACGTATATGGGGCTGATTATTTCTATATTATCAGTTTTATATGGATTTTGGATTGTCGCCCGCACGCTCCTATTTGGGAACCCCGTGGCCGGATATCCAAGCTTGATGGCCGTCATTCTTTTTATGGGCGGAGTGCAGTTAATGACTATTGGAATAATTGGAGAATATGTAGGCCGAATTTTTAATGAAACTAAAAACCGTCCTCTTTATTTAGTTGAAAAATATCAACCCGCATCAGAATAAAGCTTTATTTTTTAAAGTTAGGGTCAGAAAAACGTCGAAACATTTTTTCTGACCCTGAACCAAACTTCCTTACGGAAGGATTTCTGTCTCAGCGAAGAAGAATGCGATTTCGTTCTTTGCATTCTCAAGGCTGTCAGAGCCGTGCACGGAGTTGGCTTCAATGCTTTCTGCGTACAGCTTACGAACAGTGCCTTCAGCAGCGTCAGCCGGGTTCGTTGCGCCCATGACTTCGCGATGCTTGGCAACAGCGTTCTCAGCCTGCAGAACCTGCACGACGACCGGCTCGGCAATCATGGAAGACACGAGGCTGCCGTAGAACGGGCGTTCCTTGTGAACAGCGTAGAAAGCACCAGCCTGCTTCTCGGTCAGCTGGATGCGCTTCTGGGCGACAATGCGCAGACCGGCTTCTTCGAACACGGCATTGATCTTGCCGGTCAGGTTACGCTTCGTAGCGTCGGGCTTGATGATGGAAAGCGTGCGCTCGAGAGCCATCTTTCTTCTCCTGTTGGACAAAGGGGTAAATCCCGCCGTTCCACTAGAGCAAATTCGTCGTTCCTGATAGGTCTGTCGCGGTTTTTTCACTCTTCCCGACTGATTGAGGCGCCCGTGAGCCTGCTCACCATCACTGACCTGACACTCCGTATCGCTGACCGCACTCTGCTGGACGGCGCATCGCTGACTGTCGATCCTGGTCGGAAAATCGGCCTTATTGGAAAGAACGGGGCCGGAAAATCAACGCTCCTTGGAGCCATCGCAGGCGATATTGCTCCTGATGGTGGTACGATCACGTTGGCCAACCGCGCAACAATGGGGCGCGTGAAGCAGGAAACACCGTCGGGCGAGACATCCCTGATCGATACAGTTCTGGAAGGCGATATCCAACGGGCAAAACTTCTGGCTGAAGCAGAAACCGCCACAGATCCGGAGCGGATTGCAGACATTCATGAACGCCTGATTGCAATTGATGCCTACACCGCCCCTGCTCGCGCCGGCGCTATTCTGTCCGGCCTCGGATTTGATCAGGAAGCACAACTCCGTTCGGTTTCAGACTTCTCTGGCGGTTGGAGGATGCGCGTTTCCCTTGCCACAGCACTGTTCCTGAGCCCAGACCTGTTACTACTGGACGAACCGACCAACCATCTGGATATCGAAGCCACTCTTTGGCTCGAATCCTGGCTGGCTAAATTTCCTGGCGCAGCCATCATCGTCAGCCATGACCGCTCACTGCTCGACAATACCGTCGATGCGATTGCCCATCTTGATCATCAGAAACTGAGTCTAACGCCCGGAGGATACGACAATTTTGTGCGTATCCGTACGGAGCAGGCTCTCCAGCAAAATCGCATGGCAGAGCGCATCGCGACCCAGCGTGCCCATATGCAATCTTTCGTGGATCGGTTTCGTGCCAAAGCCACCAAAGCCAAACAGGCTCAGGCCCGATTGAAAGCACTGGAGCGCCTCCCCCAGATCGACAGTGTTGTAGAAGACACGCCAACACGCTTTTCCTTCCCCGAGCCCCAACCTCTTCCGCCACCAATGATTACACTCAACAACGTCAGCATTGGTTATGATGGACGCGTGGTCCTCAAAGGTCTGAACCAGCGTCTGGATATGGAAGACAGAATCGCGCTTCTGGGTCAGAACGGACGCGGTAAATCCACTTTTGCCAAGCTCCTTGCGGGTCGACTTGAACCAATGAGTGGCTCTTACAACCACTCATCAAAACTCCGGATCGGGTATTTCGCTCAACATCAGGCCGATGAACTCGTCCTCTCCGAAACACCGATCGACCACATGGCGCGTGCCATGCCGGATGCGACACCCGTGGCAGTACGATCCCAGTTGGCGCGTTTTGGACTGGATGTAAACCGCGCAGAAACACGGGTATCCGAACTCTCGGGCGGTGAAAAAGCACGACTTCTCCTTGCGCTGTCCACGCGGGAAGCCCCTCACCTTCTTATCCTTGATGAGCCGACCAACCATCTGGATCTGGATGCCCGAGATGCCCTCATCCGTGCGCTATCAGAATTTGAAGGCGCCGTAATTCTGATCAGCCATGACAGCCACCTGGTTGAGTCCGTCGCAGATCGGTTCTGGCTGGTTGAGGATGGAACGATCAGCCCCTTCGAAGGAGATATGGCTGAATACAAGGAGTGGCTGATCGAGCGGGCCCGCAAAGCCCGTGCAGACAATGCGGAACGCGCGAAAGGCACGGCGCGTTCGCCTTCTCAGGACGCGCCCCAGAAAAGGGTTGATCGTAAGGAACTGACGCGCGCTTTGGCTCCTCTCCGACGGAAAATCCGTGATGCAGAAGCGAAACTTGCCCAGATCACAAAAGAAAAAGAAAAGATCGAAGCCAAGCTTGCTGATCCGGCATTGTATCAGTCGGGAAATCCAGGAGAAATTGCATCGTTGAATGCACATTTGTCCGCGCTCAACGCGACACAGGAACAAACAGAAGAGTTATGGCTTGAGGTCCAGGCAGAACTGGAAGAAGCATCTGCCTGAAATCAAAATCCTAGCGCCCGCGCCAAGGCAATAAAGAGTTTATTTACTTTTAATTGGTAGAATCCTGTCCGAATTTCAAACATCAGGCGACTAGCTTTTTCAAAGTCGCCTGCAAGGAAGACAGGACGCCTGCGTGCCTCAGAAAATTTCCCATGCACCTCATGAGGCACACGCCAAACCTTCCTCCAGGTCGTTCTTTTCGCATCCAACCTTCAACAGCCATCATGGAAAATCTACTGCAGGTCACCCTCACCACAATCCTGCTCAATCACAGTCGCATCATGAAAAGCATACGGGCCACAAACCCGCTTCCAGAAAGCAAAAAATTGAGGACTTTACTGAAGCCTGCTTTCTGTCTGGCAGTCTGATTGCCACTCCACAGGGTGAAAAACCCATAGAAACCCTGGTTATTAACGACGAAATTCTGACAGCCGGGGGGCGAAGTGAGAAACTGGTCTGGGTTGGAAAAAGCCACTGTTGTGTTCGGCCAAATCTTCCTGATGATCTGGCAGGCTGGCCCATCCGTATCCGGGCCGGTGCAATCGCTGATCATCTGCCGCACACAGATCTCCTTGTAACAGCAGAACATTGTATTTTTATGAATGGTGGTCTCATTCCAGCAAGAATGCTGGTCAATGGTGTTTCCATTATGTGGGATCGTAATATTCATTCCTACGAATATTTTCATATTGAGACAGAAACGCACACAATCATATCTGCAAATGGACTTTTTACTGAAAGTTATTTTGATACTGGTGATAGACGTGCTTTTCGGCAAACAGGTCAGATTGCAACACTACGTTCCATTCAGAAGAGTTGGGACAAAGATGCGGCTGCCCCACTCCTGACATCTCGGTCCCAAACCGAGGCGGCTTGGAAAGCCATCGCTACCAGAGCTGGTATTGAAGGGTTTGAAGCCTTCACAACAACAGACCCCGCCCTGCATCTGATCCTTCCTGACGGCACACGCCTCTATCCGAGCCGTCAGAGTGGTGGATACGTCATCTTTACTTTGCCAACCCCGGTCAGAAGTCTGCGGCTTGTTTCCCGCGCAAATCGCCCTTGTGACGTGAAGGGTCCTTATATTGATGATAGGCGCACTCTCGGCGTCCTGATCCGGGACGTGCTCCTTTTCGATGCGTCCAGAACCCGAAAAGTAACCGATCATCTGGTTCCACCAGAACCAACCTCCGGCTGGATGGCAGACGAGATACAGGGTCAGGGCTGGACCGATGGAGATGCCGCCTTACATCTCAATACGGAAGGTCCGAGTACTCTGGCTCTCGAAATTATTGGCGGTGGCCCTTACAGTCTTTCCCAGCCTGCTTCACAGATCCGTTGGGCTGGCTGACCGTTGGTTTCTTCCAAGGCCCGATTGACCCGCCCTCTCTAAATCCATAAGCCGATGCTGGCCTACAGATTCAGGATGGACCGGCTGATGCCTATTTCGTTTTCCGACCCGAAGGACCGTGACGAAAAGGAGCCTCGCGCGCGCGAGTTATCCCGAATCGCAGGATTGCTCCGCATTGCTCTCGCTGTCACATTAATCCTACTGGCCGTCTGGCTCATGAAAGACGTGTTGGCCGTTGTTTTTGCCTCTGCCTTGATGGCCGTGGTGCTTCATGGTCTCGCCCGCATGGTACGACGTCACATCACGTTCATCCCTTATCAGGCAGCCGTAGCGCTTGTGACCGTTATCATCCTTTTGGCCGTGGCAGGCCTTGTCTGGAGTAGCGGCCCAGCGATCGGAGATCAGTTCATTCGCCTTAAGCAGGCGCTTGTTCAGCAGTCCGGAGACCTCAAATCCCATCTTTCCGGCTCTACGCTGGGTCAGATGGTTCTGGATCATCTCCCCACCGCTGTGGGTGGCAATGATGCAACCTCAGGCAGCCTCGGATCCTTAGGATCAGGGCTCGCCGGATCTGTGACCGGCATCCTCAGCAGCGCCTTTGGCGTTCTTGGAACTTTGGCCGTCATCCTGATTGCTGGTCTCTATTTCGCTCTCTCCCCTGCCATTTACATTGATGGCTTCCTACGCCTGTTCCCAACCCAGCACCGCAATGCAGCCCGTACATTGCTCATGGCTGCGGGCACCACACTCTGGGCTTGGACGGCCGGACAGGCTCTGGACATGCTGGTCGTCGGTATTCTGTCAGGCATCGGACTGTCGCTGATCGGAGTGCCACTGGCGCTGGCGCTCGGTGTTGTTGCAGGGCTGTGCAACTTCATCCCTTATATTGGAGCCATTCTGGGAGCAGTTCCGGCAATATTGCTAGGCCTCTCCATGGGAACGAAAGAAGCGCTGTTTGTTGCCATTCTCTACAGCGTAATCCAGTTCTTCGAGGGCAATGTTCTGGCCCCCCTGATCCAACGTCGTGCTGTTCACATGCCGCCAGCTGTGGCCATCCTGTCCCAGACCGTTTTCAGCACAATTCTCGGCATTCCAGGACTGATTCTCGCATCTCCGATTACGGCGGCTCTCCTTGCCATGGGAGACAAAGCGACTGCCCCGCTTGAAGACGAAGATCAGACCAAGCGGGATGTTGGAGAGATTTCCGAGACCGAAGCACACAAAGAGTAAATTTTCTCTTGCTCCTGACGTAACGTCATCATGACACATGGCGCGTCAGGAGGAAGATCCATGACACCACAAACCCTGACAATCGGGGAACTGGCCAAAGCAAGCGCCACCACACCCCGAACCCTTCGACATTTTGAAGCAATGGGGCTTATCAGGCCCATCCGAGCAGAAAACGGTAGGAGAGTTTATGATCTTTCTGCCGTAAGCACCCTTGCTCATGTGCTGCTTCTGAAGCGTATGGGCTTCAGTCTTTCAGAAATCAAAGAGATGGAACGCAGGCCCACCGCTCCCGAAGCGATAATCGACGCTCAACTGGCGTTACTTTCAGTGCGAAAGACGGCCCTCGAACGTACGATCAACCAACTTCATGCAACACGCCATCTGCTAAAAGAAAACGATATCGGTCATGGTGCCGTTGATCTGGCCGCATTCTGCCTCCTGCTGCGTGAAGGAGAAGCTGCTCTTCAATGGGAAAATACACGACCTGTTTTCGAGCAGTACTTCACGCCTTCCGAGCAACGTGAATGGCAAAAGCAGATGGATACTCATTTCGGCTGCGAAGACGAAAGGACATTCTATCAGATTCGATGGGTAAAACTGATCGCCCACTGTGAAGACGCCATCGGTCGCAAGGTCGCGCCTTCGAGCCCCGAAGCGCAGAACCTTGTCAAAGAGTGGATGGAGTTGCAGCAACCGCTCCAGGATGCCGTGGGACCGGATCTATGGCGCAAAGCTGCAACCATGTACGAGCAGATGCAGGACTGGCAGACGCCCGAGCGGCAGGCGCCTTTCAGTCCTGAAGTTTATACTTTCATCCGTGAGGCTGCAGCTCAGCGGGTTGTAGCGCCTTGAGAGACGCATCTTCAAAGGCATTCATACGGTAAGGACCATCATCTTCAAGCTGAACGCCAACGATATCGGCCTCATGCTTGTGCTTCCAGATGGAGATGATGACGGGGTGGTTTTCAGCGTTGCTCAGCCGCAGAATCACCTGTCCCTTTTGTGGCGGCTGTTCACCGCTCGGCCCCCAGCCCGTCGTATGGGACTGAAGCCAAAGGTTGACGTCACTCACTTCCGCGGACGTCAGATCCCGGCTGACAGGAGCCACGATTTTACCCTCCGTGACGGGCGGGAATTTCCATGCGTGAATCAATGGCCAGGCGACGAACCAGACGATACCCACGGGAATAAAAACCAGTGCACAAAAAGCTAGAAGCAGCTTCTGTTCGCGCCTCATGTATTTTCTCCTGCCCAGCTTTTAAGGGCATCCGTAATACGGCTGACTTCATCATCAGTCAGCTCCGGGTGAATGGGGAGCGCAAGCACCCGTGCGCCAAGACCTTCGGAAACAGGCAGTGAAGCACCGTCATGATGCTCGCTATAGGCAGGCTGATGATGCAGTGGCTTGGGGTAATAAACCGCTGTTGGCACGCCTGCCTCTTTCAAATGCGCCTGCAATGAATCCCGCGCTACTGCATCCGACAGCAGGACACTATAAATCGCCCACGCACTTTCGCTATCCGCCACGCGCGCTGGCGCCTGAATCCCTTCTGGCATGGCAGCGTCATAGGCATTGGCAATAGCGTCCCGGCGCTTCAGCTCATCTTCAAAAGCATCCAGCTTGGCAATCAGAACAGCCGCCTGAAGGGTATCGAGGCGCCCATTGATCCCAATTCGCTCGACTTCGTAACGGGTTTTGCCCTCGCCATGGGTGCGGAGCGACCGGTAAAGCGCAGCCAGGTCAGCATCATCCGTCAGGATTGCACCGCCGTCCCCGTAGCCGCCCAGCGGCTTGGATGGGAAAAACGAAAGCGTCGTAGCGCGCGCTTCATGTCCAAGACGACGCCCATGATAGGAGGCCCCAAAAGACTGGGCGCAGTCTGCAATCAGGGTCAGCTCTTCCTGAGCAGCAAACGCCTTCAGTTCATCCCAGGGTGCAGGCTGACCAAACAGGTCGACACCGATGACGGCGCGTGGCTCCAGTTCCTCTCCAGTCCGCACAGCCGCCAGGCGCTCGGCGAGAGAGGTCATGCTGATCTGGAATGTATCTGGCTCAACATCCACAAAAACGGGTGTTGCTCCAAGGAGAAGCACGACCTCCGCCGTCGCCGTGTAGGTAAAGGCAGGAAGGAATACCGCGTCCCCCGGCCCGATTTCTTCACCCATCAGCACCATCAGAAGCGCATCCGTCCCTGAAGACACGCCAACCGCGTACTTCGCGCCACCGAACGCGGCGAGACGCTGTTCCAGTTCCTCAACTTCTGGTCCCATAACGAAGCGGCAATGCTCGAAAACCGTCTTTACCCGACGGTCGATCGCATCCTTGAGACGGGCCTGCTGTTTCGGAAGATCCAGAAAAGCAATTGGATCAGTCATGCAATCGTCTCCACATCGGGCTGGGAATGGTCTGTTTGAGACGGTGTCTTGCCGTCCCGGTTATGATTGAATTCAGGCACGAGCCGCTGGAAAATCGCCATGATGGCGGGAAGATCTTCCTCTAGACAGGCGGCTTCAAGCGCATCCATGGCCTCAGCCGCCACATCGAAATCGACTGTCCGTGGGGATGCCATACGCAAGCCGGGTGCGTCCGTCGGAACGGGTGCTTCGCGACCGTGGAACAACTCTTCAAACAGTTTCTCCCCAGGGCGCAGACCTGTAATCTGGATTTCCACATCAGTCTCAGGCCTCAGACCCGCCAGGCGGATCATCTGACAGGCGAGATCCATAATCCGAACCGGATCACCCATATCGAGCACGAAGATGCCACCCTGACGCAGCTTCTGATCCGTCGTGTCTTCACCGGATGCTTCCTGTGTGCCACGAACCGCCGCCTGAAGAACGAGACCAACGGCTTCAGGAATGGTCATGAAATAGCGGGTCATGTCTGGATGCGTGACCGTCAGTGGACCACCCTGCTCAAGTTGCCTGCGGAAAAGCGGCACAACAGACCCAGTGGACCCAAGAACGTTTCCGAACCGAACAGTCACGCAACGCAGTCCACCTTTCCCGGCCCGGGCACGCATATCCAACGCCTGACCATAAACCTCGGCACAGCGCTTACTGGCGCCCATCAGACTGGAGGGATTGACGGCCTTGTCGGTTGAAATCATGACCATGGCCTGAGCACCGGAGCGCTCGGCTTCATCAAGCACGATCCGCGTCCCGATCACATTGGTCAGGACACCTTCGATCGGATTGGATTCGACGATAGGCACATGCTTGAGAGCCGCAGCATGAAAAACGATTGCGGGCCGGTATTGAGTGAAAATTTCAGCAATCCGGCGTCGATCCCGAACATCGGCAACGATCTGATACCGCTTGCCGTCGGGATAGCGCTCAGACAGATCGAGATTGATCTGCCACAGCGCGTATTCATTGTTCTCAATCAACAGAATGGCTTTTGGGCCAAATGAGGCGATCTGCCGGGCCAGTTCTGAACCGATGCTGCCACCAGCCCCTGTCACCGCGACAACCTGCCCTGCAATCAGGCGGCTCATGCCTTGAGAGTTCAAGGCCACCTGAGGACGATTCAGCAGATCCTCAATCGCCACAGGCCGAAGCTCGACACTTTCCGCAGGCTTCAGATCCGTCAGAGACGGCGTTCTCTGAACATCGAGATGATGAAGGCGTGCAACCTCAAGCACTCGGGAGAGCGACGCCCCTCGCAAGTCTGATGTTGTGATGACCAGCGTGTCGGGCAGTCGCCCGGCTGCGGCCATCTGATTCAGAATTTCCGGTGTTTCATCAATCGTTCCCAGAATAGGGCAACTGTGAATACGCCTCCCGGCCTGCTGTGTTCCCCCCGTCAGCAAACCGACAACCCGCCGCCCCGCCTCCTGATCGCGTTCCATCGCACGGATGAAAAGATCCGCCTCATGATCCGCGCCGAGCAGGAGAACACGCTCTCGGCCAGCCACCATCAATCGGCGACGGGCGCTCAATCGCCAGATCATGCGGATGGACCCAAGAAATGTCAGCAAGACCAGCGCATGAATGAAGGGGAACGTTGAACTGGGAAGCGGATACCCTGCCAGATGCAGTAACGTTGAGAACAGAACCGCACTCAGCGCCGAGGCACAGGCAATATTGAACAGATCCGAGAGACCGGAAAACCGCCAGTATTGCTGTGCCATGCGGAACGGCAACCCACTGACCAGCAGCGTGATTCCGCCTCCTGCGACAAACCACAATGGGTGAAGCCACCCCCCATGGGGATCCGCCAACCAACGGGCGACAGGCGCCGCCAGAGCCGAAACGACTCCGTCCAGCAGGACATTGAGGGCAATACGCCTAGCCTGCACAGTGGTACGACCAGTGCGGCTGACGGAAGAAGACTGGGCCGGTAAATGGAGGCCGGATGGAGGTGTGACTGTCACGCACACCTTATAGCGTCAAAACACCCGTTCCCATAAAGTCAGTCCATGCCCTTTTCTTTACAATCTCTTCTTTCCGGCGTTGTGGCCCCCGACCTCCTGGCCCCGCTTCTCTGTCTGGTGCTTATTGCGCTTATGATTCGCGTCGGGGTGATGGATCATCCTGTCCATCGCAGCTCTCATACTCGCCCGATTCCCAAAGGCGGCGGTATCGGGATCATTGGAGCCTTTCTGCTCTGTCTTGCTCCAGCCCTTTACCTGACTCACCAGCCGTTTTTCACAGGACCTCTCTTTGGATTAACAAGTGGCGTCATTCTGCTGGCAGCGGTTTCCTGGCTGGATGACCTCTATTCTTTTCCTGCGGGGTATAAGCTGGCAGCGCAATTCATTGCGGCAGCATTGGCAGCATTCGGAAGCGGCGCGTCCCTTCCCATGACGTGCCTGTTCATTATTGGCGCAGTCTTCATAACAAATGCGCTGAATTTCATTGATGGAATCAACGGTCTGGCATCCGGCGTCATGGCCTTAGCCGCGCTGTTTCTGGCAGCATCTGGAATTCAGCCAGTCATTTTCGTTTTATACGCGATCTGCCTGCTGGCATTTCTTCCCTGCAATTTTCCCAAAGCGCGAATTTTCATGGGGGATGTTGGTAGCCAATCTGGCGCCTTGATTATCGCCTGGGGTGCCATGCAGCCTCATCGCCTCGCAGGGCTGCTGACACTGGCACTTCTCTCTGGCGTTTTGTGGGATGTATTTTTTACTTTAGCTCGCCGCGCTCGCGCCGGAGACCCACTAGCACAGGCTCATCGGGGTCATCTTTACCAACTGGCAGTCCGATCCGGAATGCCGATGCCACTGGTTACAATAATTTACTGGGGTTTTGTAGTGTGGGGAGCGCTGGCCTGTACAGCGAGGCAGCCTTGGGAAACGGTTCTGCTTGTTCTTCTGCCCCAGCTTTGCTGGACAGGATATATCTGCACGCGTGCCAAAGCCCGCGTGCAGGATCGCTGGTAATTAGCCGGCGCGGCGTGTGATACGCTCGACAGAAGCAGAAGCGCGTTCTGCACGTGCAGGGCGCGTGCCGGATGCTTCAGCCATGACGGCGCGCATTTCACGCAGGAAGGACGATCCCTTCAGCGTGCGCTGAACCAGCACAGAGCGACGGTCCAGAGGATCGACTTTACGACGAGCCAGATCGAGTTCGCCCAGACGGTCCAGAGCGCGTGTGATAGCAGGCTTGGACACCTTCAGTTCCGCTGCCAGGCCACGAACGGTGTGAGCACCGTCACGCAGATAGCAGGTCAGGAACACGGCAAGCTGGCGGGCAGACAGATCCGGACCGTCACGGCGCACCATGGAAACGACGGTGTCGCACAGAAGGTGAAGCATCTGGTCGTTGTTAGCCTGAGGCATTTCTCTCTCCTTACGGTCTGCCCCCCTGTTACCCAATCAGGCAACAGGGGAAAGAACAGTCGAGCCATTCAGACCCGACGGGGTTGTGTATATCGCTCAGCCCCGCATGGGTTTGAGCTCTGGTCTTCTACATCTGGTGTTTTGAAACGCATTCGCAAGTATGCGGGTTTCAAAACGATTTATGCTGCGGATAGCAGCTTTCGAACATGGAAGGCCGTATGCCCTATCAGACGCAGATTTACACCCCATAGTTTTAAGACAATCATATTACGGTTCGTTAAGGATCGTCCCGTAGTCTGGTTGTTCACTTCACGAAGACCTGCCCAGTCTTTCAATCATTTTAAGAAGCGCACGAAGCGCGAGGGTCTCTCCCCCCTCCGGACGACCTGGCGAATTCGCGTCATTCCAAGCGTAAGTGTCTATATGGAGCCACTTTTGTCCGTCCGGAACAAACCGCTGAAGGTACAGAGCAGCCGTAATCGCCCCTGCCATTGGTTTTGACGTTATATTTCCGAGATCGGCTATTTTACTATCAAGCCATGCGTCATAGCCATGCCAGAGTGGCAATCTCCACAAAGCATCCGCAGTATCCAGACCCGATTCGAGCAGTAATTGAGCGAGTTCATCACTGTTGCTGAACACAGCCGGAAGGTCGGGACCGAGAGCTACGCGTGCAGCGCCGGTCAGGGTTGCAGCGTCCACAATGTAATCCGGAGCACTTTCAGAGGCTTCCGTTATCAGATCACACAACACCAGACGCCCTTCCGCATCTGTGTTCCCGATCTCCACAAACTTACCACTGCGCGTCTTCAGAACATCCCCTGGACGCATGGCATGACCGGACACACTGTTCTCGACGCAGCCCAGTCGAAGCTCCAGATCAATATCGAGCTTCAGGTCAATCGCCGAACACATGACAGCCAGCATCAGAGCCGCACCGCCCATATCCTTTTTCATGCGCAGCATTCCGGCCGCAGGCTTCAGATCGTACCCGCCCGTATCAAAGCAGACACCTTTCCCGACCAGTGACAGACGCGGCGCACCTTCCCGCGCCTTCCAACGTGCAACGACAACAGCAGGCTTGCGCTCAGATCCCTCGCCGACTTCAGCCAGACAAGGGTAAGCCACCTTCAAATCATCGCCCTCGACAATGCGCACTTCAGCGCCTCGCCCGTCCAGAGCCCGGTAGGCAGACTGGGCGAGATCTCTCGGACCAAGAAGATTGGCAGGCGTGTTGATAAGGTCACGACCGAACCAGGTGGCCTTCGCAATGGCACTTGCTGTTTTAATAGTATCCGGGACCACCATGCGCGTCGCAGCGTCCTGATTCTGACCCACACGATAGCGATAGGCTCCCATTGCGAACCCTAGGAGCGCGGTCTCCTGAACGCCGTCTTCAACCCCATGCAGGACAGCAAGCCAGTCACCGGCAGGAAGAACTGTTCCCAGCAGACCGAAAGCCGTCGGGTCATTCAGTCGCCCCTCATCCACACAAAGTAAAGCCGCACCCGCTCCGTTCTCACCCGGCAGAAGCGTGAAGGCTCCATCACGGGACGCAAAGCCCTGTGCCTTCAGAAAAGCGCCGTGCTCTCCCAGCAGACGAGCAACCGTTTCCGTGTCCTGAGAGCGCACCAGATGGACTGTCCGGGGTGCCGAAGCATCAGAAACAGACACGAAAGGGAGTTGAATATGAAAACTCATGAACCTCTTTCCTGAAAAGTGTCGAACCTTGAGGCCCGAACGCTTGCTTTTGTTCCGCAGGCACCCGACCATTCAGGGATGAAGGGTGCTCACCGCGGTAACCATTCCGCTCATCATATCATGCCGGCAAGCGTCCGTGCGGCGCTGGGTCCAACCAATACCGGCAAGACGCATTATGCCCTCACGCGCATGATGGCTCATTCCTCCGGCATCATCGGCTTTCCGCTGCGCCTGCTGGCACGGGAGAACTATGAGCGGCTGGTGAAAGCCAAGGGAGAGCGCTCCGTCGCCCTTATTACCGGTGAGGAAAAAATCGTTCCTCCCGGGGCCCGCTGGTTCGCCTGCACAGTAGAAGCCATGCCGCTGGACCGGAAAGCCGAGTTCGTCGCCGTCGATGAAATCCAGCTCGCCTCCGATCCGGACCGTGGACATATCTTCACGGACCGACTCCTGCACGCCCGCGGCACGGTAGAAACGCTCTTCCTTGGCGCTGAAACCATTCGCCCTCTTCTTCAGAAGCTGGTTCCGGGCATCGAGATCGACACCCGGACGCGTCTGTCCAGCCTGGTCAGCACCGGCCCCACCAAACTATCGCGCCTGCCCCCCCGCTCCGCGATCGTCGCGTTCTCCATGGCTGAGGTTTACGCGCTGGCGGAAGTCATCCGCCGCCGCCGGGGCGGATGTGCCGTCATCATGGGGCAGCTGAGCCCTCGCACCCGCAACGCACAGGTCGAACTCTACCAGAACCGGGAAGTCGATTACCTCGTCGCCACCGATGCAATCGGCATGGGGCTGAACATGGATGTGGACCATGTGGCCCTCGCTCAGCTCTCAAAATTCGATGGTACTTCCCCGCGTCCATTATTTCCCCAAGAGATCGCACAGATCGCCGGGCGTGCTGGCCGTGGCATGAAGGACGGCACCTTCGGCACCACGGCGGACTGCCCCCCCATGTCTGCCGCCACTATTGAAGCCGTGGAGCAGCATCGATTCGATCCAATCCAAAGACTCTACTGGCGAAACCACGAGCTGGATTTCACCAACCCGCGCGCCCTACTTGCCAGCCTGACAGTGGCGCCGCCGTTTCGTGGCCTGACCGCAGGCCGGGTGGCATCAGACGTTACAACCCTCGAATCCCTCGTCCTTGATCCCGAGATCCGCGAGGTCGCAAAAGGACGTCGCGCCACGTCCCTGCTCTGGGAGGTGTGCCAGATCCCCGATTTCCGGAAACTCGGGGATGATAGCCACACCCGCCTCTGCGCGCGCCTTTTCCTGCATATTCTCAAGGAAGGCGCTGTCCCGGCCAACTGGATGGAAGGCCACATCAAGGGCTTTGCACGCGTTGACGGAGACATCGACACCCTGATGCACCGCCTGACCGGCGTGCGCGTCTGCTCCTACGTCGCCGCCAGAACGGAGTGGAGCCGTCACTCCGCCACCTGGCAGCAACGGGCCCGCGAAGTGGAGGATCTTCTCTCAGACGCCCTTCACGAGCGTCTGACGGCACGCTTCGTGGACAGGCGGGCAACATCCCTGCTTCGCCGCCTTGATGCAGAGACAGACCGGAACATTCTTTCTGCCGTCACAGCAGATGGCGATGTGATCGTTGAAGGCCACAGCATCGGAAAAATCCGGGGCTTTGCGTTGCAGGCCGATACAACAGGCGGTCCCGATCACCAGATTATCATGCGCGCAGGCCGGAAGGCTCTGCTCCAGGAAATCCCCCGCCGTGTCCGCCTGTTTCAGGAGGCACCTGACAGTGCCCTTTCTCTGGACACTGAAACGGGTCTTCTCTCCTGGGAGGGTATCGCGCTCGCTAAGCTGAGTGCTGGAAAGACATTCCTTCAACCGGCCGTACGTCTGTTCTCTGGAGAATTTGCGGATACCAATCAGCGCAATCAGGTCGAGAACAGGCTGCTCTGTTATGTACGGACAATGATCGAGCGGGATATGGCCATTCTCTTCAAGGCAGAGCAGGCCGTTACGAACCAGCCAGACCTCAGGGGTATCGTTCACCGTCTCCATGAAGACGGCGGCATCACGAGCCTTCTGCCCCCTGACAGAATGTTGCCACAACAAGCCAAACGGTCCCTGCGCAAGATCGGCGTAGAAGTCGGCCGCTTTGCCATTTTCTTCCCTACCCTTCTGCGTCCTCGCCCCCTTGGTCTCATGACGCTCCTGACACAACTTCGTCTTGGCGAGTCCCTCACCATACCGGCTCCAGGTCGGGTCTCGCTTCCCTGGGACCTTGTCGCAGGCGTTCCGGGCTGGCTTCAGGCTGGGCAGACCGGAATCAGGCTTGATATTGCAGAACGCAGCATCGCGGAACTGGAGCATCTGACCCGTAAGCAGGATCACCCTGCTCCTGCGGGTCTGGCCTCACGGTTCGGTGTAAAAACAGACATGGTTCCGGGAATTCTGACGGCTCTCGGGATTGCTCACCGCCCTCCGTCGGCTGCCAGCCCTTCTCACGCAGGACCACCCGCTCCCCTCATGATCCTTTCCGATCGGCGTACCCGTGCGGGGCGCAGGAGGCCTAAAGCTTCGGGTCAACGCACCAGCCGACCAACTGCTGTCCGACAGGATAGTCCTTTTGCCGCTCTCGCTATTTTAAGAGAACGATCTACCCCATGAGTGATGACTATCAGCGCCTGGACCAGTGGCTCTATTACGTCCGGCTCGCCAAAACCCGCGCCCTTTGCGCAGCGATCGTCAGTAAGGGGCGTATTCGCGTAAACCGGCAACCAACCAGCAAGCCTCATGCCAAACTTCGTGTGGGAGATGTGCTGACGCTTCCCCCCGCGAACCCCGGTGAAGACGTGCGGGTCTGGCGTATTCTGGACCTTGGGGAACGCCGCGGTCCCGCGAAAGAAGCATCCCTGCTATACGAGATCATTAAAGAAGAGCCTAAGAAGCTTGCTTCCTAAGCCAATCCTTCGCATATCTTCCCGCACAATTGAAAAATGGGCCGCACAGCCGGGCCCGAATGAGGATCGGAGACACCAATGAGCTATGTGGTCACGGAAAACTGCATCAAGTGCAAGTTCATGGACTGCGTGGAAGTTTGCCCCGTAGACTGCTTCTATGCCGGAGAGAATTTCCTCGTCATCAACCCGGACGAATGCATTGACTGCGGCGTGTGCGAACCTGAGTGCCCGGCTGAAGCCATTTTTCCAGACAGCGACAACCGCGCCACCCCATGGATTGAGATCAACTCCAAATTCGCAGCCCAGTGGCCGAACATTACCCGCAAGGGTGAACAGCCAGCCGATGCGGAAGAATGGAAAGACAAGCCCGGCAAAGCAGCCATGCTTTCCGAGGCACCTCACAAGGACTGAACCCTCCTCTCATCGGAAGGCTCAAAGCCCGACACACTGTGCCGGGCTTTTTTTTATGAGCATCCCTCAGATACGTCCGAGCAGCCGCCTGAAATCTGCCCCCTGTTTTTGGGCTGAGCAGCGGATGTAATCACAAGACAGGCAGGCACAAAAAAACCGGCAGGATTTCTCCTGCCGGTTTCTTCAGCTTTGATCCGTAAAGGATCTTAGCGGGACATCATGTTGATGGCCGTGTCATGCATGATGAACAGCGTACCACCGATAATGATGACCACTGATGCTGCTGCGAAGATGAAGCACATCAGGTTCCAGCTCTGCTCGCGGCTGGTGTTCAGGTGCAGGAAGAACACCAGATGCACAACGATCTGAACGACCGCCAGCACACCAAGAGCGGCCAGTGCCATACCGGGAGCAAGTGCGTGGGTCATGACTGCTGCGAAAGACGCAACAGTCAGAACGACCGCAAGAACGAACCCGATGATGTAGGACTGATAGGAGCCGTGGCTACCATCGTGGGTTGTATGTGCCTGGGCCATTACATCACACCTGCGAGATAGACGAAGGAGAAAACACAGATCCAGACGATGTCCAGAAAGTGCCAGAACAGGCTGAGGCAGGTCAGCTTGTCCATCATCCGCTGGGACAGATCCTGCGGGCCCATCATCTGGACCATCAGAACTGCCATCCAGATCAGACCACAGGTGACGTGCAGACCGTGCGTTCCAACCAGCGTAAAGAACGCGGAAAGGAATGCAGAACGGTCAGGACCGTTACCTTCAGCGATCATGTGTGAGAACTCGCTCACTTCAAGACCAACGAAGGACAGACCCAGCACGAACGTGATGGCCAGCCAGACCAGTACCATGGTCTTGTTCTTTGCCATCGCATTGATCGAGGCAAAGCCGTAGGTGATGGACGAGAACAGCAGGATTGCCGTTTCGATCCCCACATTCGTCAGGTCGAACAGTTCCTTGCCTGAAGGCCCCCCGGCAAACTGGTTCCGGAGGACTGCGAACGCAGCAAAGATCGAACCGAACAGAATGCAGTCCGTCATCAGGTAGAGCCAGAAGCCGAAAACATTCGGCGTCTCGTGATGATGATCGTGACCGTGGTCGTCAGCGTGTGCCAAAGGCGACATGGTTGCTTCGTGAGCCATTAACTATGCCCCCTTTACTCTGCTGCCTGCGCAGCGGCGATACGACGGGAATAGACTTCCTCGTTGTGCTCGATTTCGCTGACAGGGACGTAGTAATCGACATCGCGGTTTGCACTGCGCATGATCATCGTAACGGCAATACCGATCAGGCCAAGACCTGCCATCCACCAGATGTACCAGATGGCACCAAAGCCGAGGATGAACGAGAATGCACCGATGATGGCACCCGCAGCCGTGTTCTTCGGCATGTGGATCGGAGCCAGCGGCTTGTTATGTGCACGACGGCCAAGCTGCTTCTCGGTGTGGAACGTGTCCAGACCATGGATGTCCGGGATCACTGCGAAGTTATAAGCCGGCGGCGGAGAAGAAATGGACCACTCCAGCGTACGGCCACCCCACGGATCGCCCGTGAGATCCAGATTTTCCGGCAGGTTACGATCGCGGATGGAAACGTAAAGCTGCGTGAGCTGGCAGACGATACCCAGAGCGATCACGATCGCACCAGCTTCTGCAACCAGCATCCACGGATACCAATCCGGGTTGTTATAGTGGTTCATACGACGCGTCATGCCCTCGAGGCCGAGGATGTAGAGCGGGACAAAGGCCAGATAGAAGCCAATAAACCAGCACCAGAACGCGCGCTTACCCCAGGCTTCATTCAGCTTGAAACCGAAAGCTTTCGGGAACCAGAAGCCCATACCTGCAATATAGCCAAAGTACACACCGCCGATGATGACGTTATGGAAGTGGGCGATCAGGAACAGGGAGTTGTGAAGGATCCAGTCAGCAGCCGGCATAGCCAGCATGACACCTGTCATACCACCGATGGAGAAGGTGATCATGAAGCCGATCGTCCAGTACATCGGAGCCGTGAATTCAACACGCCCCTTATACATGGTGAACAGCCAGTTGAAGATCTTCACGCCAGTCGGGACTGCAATGACCATCGTCATGATACCGAAGAAGGTATTGACGTTGGCGCCTGCGCCCATGGTGAAGAAGTGATGCACCCACACGACGAACGACAGCACCATAATGGAGCACGTAGCGTAAACCATCGTGTTGTAGCCGAAGAGCGGCTTGCGGGAGAAAGTTGAGGTAACTTCAGAGAACACGCCGAAAGCCGGGATAACCAGAATGTAAACTTCCGGATGGCCCCAGGTCCAGATCATGCTCAGATACAGCATGACGTTACCGCCGGCATCGTTCGTGAAGAAGTGCATGCCAAGGTAACGGTCGAGGCTGAGCAGAGCCAGCGTCACGGTCAGAACCGGGAACGAAGCCATGATCAGAACGGTCGTGCAGAACGCAGTCCAGGTAAAGACCGGCATCTGCATCCAGCCCATGCCAGGAGCGCGCATCTTCACGATGGTCGTGAAGAAGTTCACACCTGTCAGAAGCGTACCAACACCGGAGATCTGAACGGCCCAGATGTAGTAGTCAACGCCAACGCCCGGGCTGAACTGCATTTCGGACAGTGGCGGGTAAACCAGCCAGCCGCACTGAGCAAACTCACCGATGAACAGCGAGATATTGATCAGAAGGGCGCCGACCAGCGTCATGTAGAAGCTGAGCGAGTTCAGGAACGGGAACGCAACGTCGCGCGCACCGATCTGGAGAGGCACCACCAGGTTGAGCAGCCCCGTCATGAACGCCATGGCCATGAAGAAAATCATGATCGTGCCGTGAGCGGAGAAGATCTGGTCGTAGTGGTGTGGCGGAAGGTAACCGGGGTTACCGGCATAGGCCAGCGCAAGCTGGGTACGCATCATGATGGCGTCCGCGAAACCACGGAACAGCATGACAATTGCCAAGATGATATACATCACGGCAAGACGCTTGTGATCGACTGTCGTCAACCATTCGCGCCATAGGTAACCCCACTTACCGAAATAAGTAACGGCACCCAGCACGGCAAGGCCGATGACAGCCACAGCCAGAAATGTACCGACCAGAATCGGCACATCAAAGGGTATGGCTGAAAGGGAGAGTTTTCCGAGCATCTGTCGGTTATTCCTTCATGCCAGTGTCGGACGGTGCAGCGCTGGAAGCGGACTGCATATGCATGACCTTGCCCGTCGTCTTCTCAACCATCATGCCATTGTTGTACTTGGCGACGATGCCGTCGAAGAGGTCTGGCTGGACATGCGCGAAATACTGCACCGGCGCAGCTTCCTGCGGGGCGGCATATTTCGGATAGGTCGTGTCATCGAGGTTTTCGCTGCCGCTCTTCACCTTCTCAACCCAGGCGCTGAATTCTTCAGGTGCCATGGCGAGGGTGCGGAACTTCATGTCAGAGAAACCGCGACCACTGAACTGGGAGGCTTCACCCAGATAATCACCGGACTCAGCTGCAAGAAGATGCAGCTGCGTCTGCTGACCCGGCATGGAGTAGATCATCGATCCCAGACGCGGGATGAAGAACGACGTCATGACAGTGTCAGAAGTGATCTGGAAGTTCAGCGGCGTATTCGTCGGAACATCCAGCTGGTTGATCGTTGCGATCCCCAGATCCGGATAGATGAACAGCCATTTCCAGTCGAGAGAGACCACCTGAACATTCAGTGGCTTGACGTTGTCAGCCGTCTGAAGGGGGCGGTACGGGTCGTAGGCGTGGGTGCTGTACCAGCTGATCGCGCCGAGAGCGACGATGATCAGGGTCGGAATACCCCACACAAACCATTCGATTTTCGTTGAGTGATCCCAGGTCGGCAGATATTCGGCCTGGGTATTGGAAGCACGATACTTCCAAGCAAAGTAAAGCGTTGCGATACAGGTCGGAACCACAATCGCCATCATGATGGCAAATTCAGCCACCATGACGTCGCGGTTCATTTCTGCAATCGGACCGCGCGGCTGAAGCAGATCAACCGTGCAACCCGATAGCATCAGCGCCGGCAACGCTGGGAGATATCGCCAGAGTTTTTTCATCGGTCCTGCTTTCATCATCCGTTCCGGCATGGAGTATTCGCCGGGAAACGGTTTGACACGATAAGGGCCGCATCAGAGCTGCCGAACGCTGCCATAGTCTGCTGCCTTTCTCGTTCGTATCCTGACGTCAGGAACCGGATCAAAGATCCGATCCTGAAATTCATTCAGCATGGGACACGACTGTCCCGGTTCCTCAGGTTTTTTCTGCCTGAATCGACCGGAAGACAAGGCTTATCACGGATTTCGTGAGGAATAGGGCATATCCCCGGCAACCCTATAAATGGCTGTTTTTCGCCACATTTGATCTAATTACGACTTTTATTAAGTCTGAAAATTACAGTTTTTTAATGTAAACCAATTCGAATAAGTCGAAAATAATTCAAGACCTTTTTAGTCCAAAAACAAGAAAGGGAGCGACATTGACTGCCACTCCCCCAGAAACATCAAAAATAGTTGAAAGGTAATATCAGTCGCTATTACTGGAACGGACGCCTGTGAACTGAATAAGAAACTGAAACAGGTTCACGAAATTGAGATACATGGAAAGCGCATCGTAAATACTAAGCTTTCCAATATCATCCTGCGACGCGAAAGACATATATTGCTGGTAGTTAATCTTGATGCGCTGCGTATCATAGGCTGCGAGGCCAGTAAAAAGAGCCACACCGATTAGAGAAACCAGCATAGCCAGCGGTGCGCTATGCAGGAAGATGTTCACAACCATCGCAATCATGATGCCAATCAGGCCCATGAACAGAAAGGAACCGAGTCGAAGAAGGTTCGCTCCCGTCGTGTATCCCCACAGCGCCATTCCGCCGAACATGACAGCACTGATAAAGAACGTTCTGGCCACCGAAACGCCCGTATAGCTCAACAGCAGGCTGGACATGCTTGCGCCCATCGCTGCGCTGAACAGCAGGAAGATCGCCTGAACAGCAGACCGTGAAAGGCGATTGATCCCGAAGGACAACACCATCACAAATGCCAGAGGGGCAAAGATCGCGATCCCACCCAGAAAGGTCGGCCGCAAAACGAATGCACCATTAGGCGTTTCTGCCAGATGGAAGAAAAGCGCCCGCAAAGATGTTTCTGCGACGCCATAAGCAACAAGCCCCGTTACGACGAGGCCGATCGCCATCCAGTTGAAGACACGGCACATGTAGGAACGAAGACCGGCATCAAGATTGCCGACCCCTGCCTGCGTACCGGCCCTGCCGAAATTGGAATTGAAAGCCATAATACCTTTTCCAGTAAAAGGCCCTTTCAAAAAGGGCGCTTGACGAACCTTGCAAGCTCGCCCGTACTTTCCCTGAATGTGGGGCTTTTCACTGCACGGTCAAGAAGACCCTTCATATCTGTGTTCTATTTGTCCGGGAAACGAGCCTCTTGAGACTTTTTGTCGCACTCGACCTCTCCCCCGCCCAGCGCGAAGCGCTTGCTCTTCTCAGAGGGTCATTGCCTGGTGTGCAGTGGGTTCCGTCCGAGAACTATCATTTAACCTTGCGCTTTATCGGCGAAATTACAGATCGCTATGTCATGGACGAGATTGATCTCGCCCTTTCCAGGCTGGCCTGGAAACCGTTTGACGTCTCATTCCAAGGAGCAGATCTCCGGGAAGGAATGACGGCTGACAGCCTGATCATCGGTATCGAACGATCTGAAGCTCTAAATACACTTCAGACGCAGGTTGAAAACGTTCTTCGCAAGGCAGGCTGCCCGCCGGCCAAGCGACGCTTTCAACCTCATATAACCCTCGGCCACCTCGCGACGACACAACGTGCCGATGCGGCTCGATGGGTTCAAAGACATAATCTTTTCAGAAGTGAGCCAATGCCCGTTCACCACGTTACACTTTTTGAAAGTCTGCGTGGGTACGATCAGCATGTCTATGTTGCCCGCGCCGAATATGCCTGGCACCCCGACATGCCAATTCTTCCTGAGGATGAATGATTTCCAATCCCACTACACAAGACCGATTGACTGCTCTGGTTCAGGAGGTCCGTGCCTGCCGCGTCTGCGAAAATAATCTTCCGCTCGGCGCGAGACCTCTTATCCATGTCTCTGCAACATCGCGACTACTGATCGCCAGTCAGGCGCCGGGGACGAAGGCCCATTTCAAGAATACGTCTTTCATGGACCCGTCAGGCGTTCGGCTGAGACAGTGGCTTGGCCTGACGGAAGATGTCTTTTACGACACCCGGCACGTTGCCATTCTCCCAATGGGCCTTTGCTACCCCGGACGCCTCCCCAAAGGCGGGGATTGCCCGCCACGCCCGGAATGTGCGCCAATCTGGCGCAAAAGGGTTCTCTCGCTGATGCCTGCCCTGCAACTCACGCTGTTGGTCGGCAGCTACTCACAACACCATGTCCTAGGAAAAGGTTCGGTCACAGAACGGGTCAGGAATTTTCGGGATTACCTACCCGACAATTACTTCCCCCTGCCCCACCCGTCGTGGAGAACAGGGGTATGGGAAAAGAAAGCACCCTGGTTTCAGGAAGAGGTCATTCCTGCCCTTCGCGAAAAGGTGCAGGTCATTCTGGCTCTCAGTGATGAGCAAGCCGTAGGGTATCGACCAGAAAGCCCTGAACACCGGAAATCAGGATCTGGATGCCGATAGCCAGAAGGATAAGCGCCGCCAGACGGCTGACAATCCGAGCCCCCGTCACGCCCAGCATGGAAACAATGCGTTCCGCATAGGCGTAAGCTACCGCGACAACAATGCCCATGGCCGTTGCTGCCGCAGAGACACCCATAAAATAATCCGGCACCGGCATATGCGGCGGGCAGGACGAACTCAGGGCAATCGCGACTGAAATACTCCCCGGACCCACCGTAAAGGGCATGGCCAACGGAAAGAATGCACGCTCTTTCAAATCAGGCGCAGCGACAGTCCGGCCGCCCTGCAAAGCCTGCTTCTCTTTACGGGCCTCACTTGTTTCCGGCTGCTGCAACATGACCCAGGCACGAGAGGCCACCACCAGCCCACCCGTTATCCGCAGTGCGTTCATGCTAATGCCAAAAAAACTGAGAATCCAGCTTCCGAACCAGATGGAGACAAGAAGGATCGCAAGAGAGTTAAGAGCCACAAGCCGTGCCAGCTCGATAACTTCTTTCCGCGTCCGCCCTTGTGTCGCCTGAGCAAAAATCAAGGAGGCACCCAGCGGATTGATAATCGAGAACAGTGCCGGGAAAGCAATCAACCAACTGTTGACCGCATTACCCAGACTTGGCGGCAGAGTCATGAACTTACGGTGCCTGAAGCCGTTTCGGGGCGTTCTGCCGACCGCTTCTTGCGAGCCTGCCGCTCTTCTCCACTCAGAAACGCCCGGATCATGCGATAATCCTCAGAAAAACAGCAGATGGTTCCAGCCTTCCCATCCGGGCAAACCGTCAATCCAAGATCATTATAGACGGCCATAAGAGACTGACCAACACGGACAAACGCAAGTTTGCGTCCCTCCTGAAGGGCTAGATCCCTCAATCGCCAGATCGCAGCAATGCAGTTCCGCTCCGAACCAGCCGGATCGCCCAGACCAATGATAAACTGGCCCGTACGCAGGAACGGAATGGCGGCACGGCCCGCCTCATCATGCAGCAGACCACTGGGCCGACGACGCCCCAGTTCCTGCAACGCATGCGGAAGGCTGCGATAACGCTGCTCATTTTCTGAGTTCCACGCCTCAAAACGGATGCGCGTCCGGCGCATTCCAAACCAGAGCGCGAAAAGCCCACACAGCGCAGAAATGCCCAGGAACCAGCGCCCAGTCGCTGTGTGTGCGTCGTAAATCATTGAACGCCACCAGATAGGACCAAGATGACGTTGCAACGCTACCCATCCCACCCCCAGTAAGCCCAGTGCCCAAAGCGACACCGGGGCCAGCATGGTAGGCGTCAAGGGCGCGACTAGGATCTGCGCGCGACGGTAATAGCAGTTCCGGAACGGCGCGATCAGCAGCATTACCAGCCCAAGTGCAACCGGCGCCTCCCATGGTGCATGGCGCAGCACCAGCAGAACAACGGACGCCCCCAGAACACCAAGCGACACTTTCCATGCCAGTGCCACGCGCTGAGACAGTCCCAGCGCCAAACCTACCAAAGCCACACCGCTGACAGTCAGAAAAAGATCCGCAATCTGGGACACTGCAGCGCCCAATGAGGTGCGCAGGGCCGGCAACTCAGCCGCCAGAGCATAGAGAACCAGAAGAATACCTGCGACAGCCTGAACGCTTGTCGCAACAGTGACAGAGAAATCCGCTTCAGACTCCCGCACCACCTGGCTCGGCCGGATACGACGTGGCGCCTGCCCGGCCGACATAAGGGCCTGTTCGCCACGCAGAAACAATTCATGTCCTGCAAACATCAAGCCCGCCAGAACAAGCGGAATGATGTAATAAAAAAGACGGAACACCAGAATGGCGCTCATGATTTCCGGAACCGGAAGGTAAGGGCGCAGCGCCAGCAACATGGCACTGTCGAAAACGCCTAACCCACCGGGCACACTGGCAATCAAGCCAGCCGTGTAAGACGCAATATAGATGGCCAGGAATGTACCAAAACCAAAATGCGCTTCCGGTGGTAGTGGAGGCAGAACGCCATATGCAATCAAGGCTGTTGCCGCCATATCGGCGGCACTGACAGCAATCTGGGAAATCGCAATACCAGTCCGTGGAATTTCAATCGTGTAGCGCCAGATCCTGACATGACGACGCACACGGGACAGCACGACATACGCTGCCAAGACACCCCATAGCCCTAGTCCCGCAAGTCTCAAAAGAAAGGACGGCAAATGAGACAGTACGGGGATAGCATGTGGCTCCAGGGTCAGAATACCCCCGACCAGAGCCATAGTTCCGAGCAGATACGTTGCCGAACAGAACGCAATAATCTGAGCAATATCGCCCGGCGCGACCCCCCAGCTACGATAAAGCCTGAACCTGACAGCCGCGCCGGAAATCGCAGCACATCCAAGATTGTGGGACAGGACATAAGAACAGAACGCAGCAAATGCAGAGCGCTGGAAGGAAACCTTCGCACGCACATGCAGACAGGCCAGTCGATCGTAAAACGACAGGATGAAATACGACAGAACTGTCGCACCTGCCCCCGCAAGCAAAGCGCCTGAGGGAATATCGCCCAGACTTCTGACGATGTCGTGCAAAGAGAGATGACGCAGTTCACGCCAGATCACCACGACAGCCGCCACCAAAAGCACGAGCCCGACAACAGCGGGGGCACGCGTCAGCAGAAGTTGCCAGCGACTTTTAACACATCCGCTCTCACCCTCTTCTTCGAGGGCGAGAGCGTCATCCTGCCAGTCGTCTTCCCTGTGAGGGCACATCGGCGTCAGGCCTGAATGGCCCCGGTGACCGGACGGGCCAGCGCGCCCCGGATAAGGGCAACTGTCTCCGGCAAACCGAAGAGCGATGCAAAAATTCCGAAGCGTGGCCCCTCGCTCTGCCCCAACAGAACCTCGTAGAGGCACCCAAACCACGAGCGCAGTTCAGACTTCTCAAAGTAACGCTTACCCACTTCGAAAACCACGTCCTGCACTTCAAGCGGCGGCGTCTGAGCAGGAAGTTTTTCCAGTTCTGTCGCCAGATCCTCAAGACCCTTGCGCTCTCTCTCAGACGGATCGCGATAGGTCTTGTTCGGGTAAACCTGCTCCTGAAAATAGGTCAGAGCGCAACGAACCAGCTTGTCCACATATGGATGCGTTTCCGGCGACAGCGTCTCGTCATACCGGCGCAGGAATTTCCAGAGCGTCTCCGGATTGTCTGCATTTGCTACGTTCGCGAGGTTGAGAAGCGCCGTGTAGGACACAGGGCTAGTCTCTTCCGGACGCACCGTTCCGCCATGAATGAACCAGACTGGATTGGCCATCAGGTCCATCGGTTCCTGCGCTTCAGCCTTCTGAACCAGCGTCAGATAATCATCCGTTGCGCGGGGAATGACATCAAAGAACAGACGCTTCGCCCGCGTAGGCTGCTGGTACATGTACTGCCCGAGGCTTTCCGGCGTACCGTAACGCAGCCATTCCTCGACAGACAGACCATTACCCTTGGACTTGCTGATCTTCTGCCCCTGAGCATCAAGGAACAGCTCGTAGGTTAGCCCGGCAGGCGGCTCCTTGCCCAGAATGCGGCAAATCTTCGAAGACAGCTTCACACTGTCGATCAGATCCTTGCCGGACATTTCGTAGTCGACACCCAGAGCATACCAGCGCATGGCCCAATCGGCCTTCCACTGCATCTTGGCATGACCACCCAGAACAGACGTTTCAAACGTCTTCCCAGTGTCGTCTTTCCAGACAACCGTCCCGGCATCCGGATCAACCTTGATGATCGGAACCTGCATCACCTGCCCAGTTTCAGGGTGGATCGGCAGAACCGGGGAATATGTTGCACGACGCTCAGGCCCAAGCGTCGGAATAATGGTCGCGACGACTTCATCATGCACTTCAAGCATACGACGAAGAGCGGCATCGAATGTGCCACCGGTATAATAATCGGTCGCGGAAGCAAATTCGTAATCAAAGCCGAAGCTGTCCAAAAACTGACGCAAACGGGCATTGTTATGGGCGGCAAAGCTTTCGTACTCGCCAAAAGGATCCGGAATGCGCGTCAGCGGCAGGCCAAGATACTTCGCAAGCATCTCCTGCTGCGGTACGTTCGTCGGCACCTTGCGCAGGGCATCCATGTCATCCGAAAACGCCAGAAGACGGGTCGGACGGCCGGTCAAGGCTTCAAAAGCCTGCCGAACCCATGTCGTGCGAGCGACTTCGCCGAACGTGCCGATATGCGGCAGCCCGGATGGCCCGTACCCTGTTTCAAGCAGGGCCGGGATTTTCGGATCGCGCTCACCCACATGCGCGGCGATTTTTTTCGCTTCTTCGAATGGCCATGCTTTGGGCAGAGGCGCATCCGGTGCGAGGGACGGAAAGGTTTGTGAACTGGAATTGTGCATGATTACCGGAAAAAGTAGGCAGACACGTATCCCGGGTCAAGCAATACGAGCAGAAGCAGAGTTTCTCGACATGCCTCAAATGGTGACGAAATATGTCAAAGTCTGTTTTTGACGACCCCGCTTTAGCTGCCAGCCTTTCCTTTCACGATCTGTTCCCAAAATCTCTCGCCCCCTCCGCACCTTCCCGCTAGACTGAAGGGGATGCCATCAGCTCCCTCTTTTCCGTCGCCATTTGATGCTCCCGCCCTGATTGCACGGCGGGGCCTGTCGTCTCTTCTGACGCCAGACGGAGAACTTCTGGATCTGTCAGCCGAAGACGCGCGGGAAAAATTATCGCAGCTTCCCCCGCCCCTTCTGGTGCACGGGCCAGCAGCTCTCCGGGCACTGGACCTGACACCTCTGTCACAGCCGGTTCCCTGGTTCGACCTTCTGGACCTGTTCCTGTTCGTCCTTCCAGCGACAACCGTGGCACCCACCCCACGAGGACTGGCCATTGCACTCGGGCTAACACCCCCCGAAACCGTAACGGCCGATCTTCTTCCTCTTCTATGCGAAAATCTTCTCAGCCGGTTGCGCGCCAAAGCGGACACCCACGAAGGCGCGCGCCTTCGTGCGCTTCTGCTTCCACTCACCCGCGCAGGCTGGATCTGGAGTGGCGAAGTTGCAGACGCCATTGGCTCTGCCTCTGACCCGGGAAGTGCGCATCCTTTCGATGCCGTCCGCATCTGGAGGCGATTACCTCGCTGGGAGGAAACAGCTCCCCGCCCTGCACCCAGCAGTCAACCCGTCTCGCCCCGTGCAGCACGCGAAAGACTGCGCCAGATTTTAGGTGAAGGCGCAGAAGAACGACCCGGTCAAGCCGATTTTGCATCAGTCGCAACGTCCGCTTTTGAGCCTCGGGAAACGCTGGGTTCACCCAACGTCGTTTTAGCAGAAGCCGGAACCGGAACAGGCAAGACACTGGGTTATATTGCGCCCTCAAGCCTCTGGGCCGAGCAGAATGACGGTGCCGTCTGGGTCAGCACCTATACCCGCCATCTTCAGCGACAGATCGAACAGGAACTTCATCGCCTCTATCCCGATGAGACCACCCTTCGGCAAAAGGTCGTCGTTCGGAAAGGCCGTGAGAACTACCTCTGCCTCCTGAACATGGAGGATCTTCTCAATACCGCCACATCCCGTGGAAACGACGGCGCAGCAGCCCTTCTGCCGCTTGCTCTTCTTGCCCGCTGGGCAGAGGCCAGCCGCGATGGCGATCTGATGGGTGGCGATCTTCCGGGCTGGTTTGGGGAACTCTTCGGACACGGCACGCTCTACGGCGTGGCCGATCGACGTGGCGAATGTATCCATGCTGCCTGCCCGCACTATCAGGCCTGCTTCGTAGAACATGGCATCCGCCGGGCAAGACAGGCCGATCTGGTTGTAGCCAATCACGCCCTCGTCATGTCTCAGGCTGCCTGGGCCTCCCTGGCTCCTCCAGGCCTGCCGGACGAAGACGCGGCGCCCACGCGCTATGTTTTTGACGAAGGCCATCATGTTCCAGAAGCTGCCGATAGTGCTTTTGCAACCGTTCTCTCAGGCCTAGAAGCTGCCGAACTGAGACGATGGCTCCTCGGTGCGGAAGGTAGCCGATCGCGTGCGCGAGGGCTTTTGCGACGACTGGATGATCTTGTCGAACGCATCCCTGCTATTGACGCCCCGCTGCATGCCGTCCTGCAAGCTGCACGCGCTCTTCCGGCTCCCGGCTGGAGTACGCGGCTGAAAAGTGGTCCGGACGCTTCTCTTGCCGAAGAGGACGCTCCATCCCTTCTGCCACTGGAGGAACCCGAACTCGACAATCCTGCGGAACTGTTCCTTCAGGCCTTGGATCAACAGCTTAAGGCGCGCAGGTCTCAGAACCCGCAGCATGAAACCGGATACATCTCCACGGAGTGCGATCTTCATCCGACAAATGATGCCGTCCAAAAAACTGCTGAGGATCTTTCCCGTGCGCTCCGCCGCTTGCAGGAGCCGCTGATCCTTCTGACCAAACGGCTTGAAGCCCAGGTCGAAGATGACCCCGAAATGGAAGCCCCAACGCGCCAGCGGATAGAAGCCTTCATTCGTACACTTCATCGTCGCGCCATTAGTCGCGTGACAGGATGGGTAGGGATGCTGGATGCTCTGCAAACACCTCCGGAAGCTGACATCACACCCGTCCATATCGACTTCATACGCACCGAGCGATTGCCTCGAACCCGAGCTACTCAGGGTGACCACGATGTTGGGCTGTATCGGCACTGGCTCGACCCAACCATTCCATTCGCATCTACCATCCAGACACCGGCTCATGGCCTTCTGCTAACCTCCGCCACGCTTCGGGATCAAACTGGCCCTGAGGACGGAGAAGAAAGCTGGCATGCCGCCGAACTTCGCCTGGGCGCCACGCATTTCATGAAGCCGCCAATCCGGGCGTCGCTCATGAGTCCGTTCGACTACGCAAAGCAGACGCGCGCTTATGTCGTTACAGATGTCTCAGTTGAAATCGCGTCTCTGGCCCACGCCTTTCGCGCCCTGTTCGAGACTGCGGGTGGAGGCGCGCTGGGGCTTTTCACGGCAATCCGAAGACTGCGAGAAGTCCACAAACGCATTAGCGAACCACTGGAAACACAGGGCTTCCCTCTTTACGCCCAGCACGTCGACGCAATGGACAACGCAACCCTGGTGGACGTCTTTCGCACCGAAACCCATAGCTGCCTGCTTGGAACAGACGCCATGCGCGATGGCGTCGATGTGCCGGGAGAAGCCCTACGAATGGTAGTGTTTGAAAAAACGCCTTGGCCTCGCCCTGACATTCTTCATCGGGAACGCCGACGCCTGCTCTCGGAAGGCCGCCCCAGCGATTATGACGACCGCATCACCAGAATGCGCCTCAGACAGGCTTTCGGCCGATTAATCAGGCGAGGCGATGACAGAGGCGTTTTCGTCATGCTGGATCGCCGCATGCCTTCCCGCCTCCTCTCAGCGTTCCCCGAAGGCGTCGAAGTCCGACGCCTTAGTCTTGCGGAGACATTGAAGGATATTGGAGCGTTCTTGACCTCCCCTTCCTCGGTTTCTTCGGAAAACTAGAACCAAGCAAAGCATAAAAAAAGGCGGTGGAAATTCCACCGCCTTTTTCGTGTCTTCAGAGAGCCTGAAGATCAGAAGTTCACGCCTGCCTGAAGGAAGACGTAACGGCCCTGATACAGGTTGCCGTAAAGAGCGGCTGCACTGTTATCCGTTCCACCAGAAACGAATGGTGGCTTCTTGTCGAAGAGATTCTGCACACCACCTTGGAAGTTCCACTTCTTCCAACGATACGTTACCGTCACGTCGTGAGAGAAGATGCCAGGGGTCTTGGTGCGACCAGAAGCAGAGCGGGCAACATCGCTTTCCGTATCGTTCCAGCGCATACCGCCCATGTAGCTCATCATGTACGTTACACCGAACGGACCATGCTGCCAGCCGACTGTCGCATAATCACGAACACGCGGATTGCCTGTGCCGTTGTTGTAGAACATGCGGCCAGCATAGTTATACCACTTGCCACCGACTTCGTTCTGCTGGAGATAGCTGACGAGCTGCTGGAAATTATTGGTCAGCGACAGGACATCATGGGATGTAACGCGGATACGGTAGTCAAGATCGAAATCAATACCACTCGTCTTCAAGCCACCAATATTGTCATACAGCGCCGTCACGGAGTTCAGCTGGTTTGTGCTGCCAACGCGGGTAATGTCATTGCAGTATGACGTGTTTGCACCCGTGTAGCACTGGTTCATGATGTACTGGCTGCTCAGATAAGAAATCATGTTCTTGAGCGTGTAGTGCCAGTATTCCACGGAAGCCGACAGGCCCGGAATCCAGCGTGGAGTAACTGTCGTACCAAACGTGTAGGTCCGACCGGTCTCAGGCCTCAGCTTGCTGTTGCCACCGAAAAGTGTCGGAACCTGACTTGAAGAAGCAGAGACAAAGTTGCTGCTGTTAATACCCTGTCTGGCGCAGTTTGCAGCAACAATTGGCGTCATACCACCGTAGGTACCAACCTGTCCGCTGTCACATGGATCCGTGGCGGATGCATATCCCAGGGACTGACCACCAAACAGCTCATAGACGTTCGGCTGACGGTAAGACGTTCCTAACGTCGCACGGAAGCGGATGTCCTGGACCGGAGCCCAGTTAATGGACGCTTTCCAGTTCTTGGTGCTACCAAATGTATTGTAGGATGAGTAACGGCCCTGACCGTCAATCGTCAGGTCCTTGGCGAGGAAGGCGTTATGCAACAGCGTTGCCTTACCTTCTAGGTAACCTTCAGTAACGTTGAAGCCGCCACCCGTATAGGACGCGGAGTTCGTCAGCGTGTTGCCAGCCTGCACCATCGCATCAGGATGATATGCCAGCTGCTCACCACGATGCTCCATGCCCAGCGCGATACCAAGGTCACCACCGTTCTTCCACGGCATGTGAACGACATGGTTGTTATTGATACGCAGGTTCAGGTCGCGAAGCTGGTAGTAGTAATGATCATGCGACGTGTAGTTTGAGTACTCGGCAGCCTGCGGAGACAACTTGTTGAACGGATTGGAAAGCGTGCAACCAGCGACTGCATTACAGACCGACGGGTTATAAACCAGCGCACTGTCCGGATTACCAGGTTCGGCAGCGGCGAGGCCATAGGTATCGAGAAGCCTGGAGTAGTTACCAACACCGGATGTCTGGGACATGACCTGGTTCCACCCGTAAGTGTAGGAGAGGTCATATTTCCAGCCGTGGGTGATCTCACCCTCAGCACCAATCTTGGCCGTATATGTATCGGTTGCAGTCTGGCTGACGCGGTTTCCCCATTCACCCAGACGCTTGTACATCGTGGCATCTTCGCCAAGCGTATTGTACGGCGCGCTGCCCGGAATGGTAATGGCGACTGGCATCGTTGACGGATAAATGCTGCCTGACACCGGAATCGGCGCCATTTCCGCATTTGAATTACGATGCGAGTACAGGAAGTTGCCATACGGCGTGAAGTGACGGTTCACATCATAATGTGCGTCAAACGACAGCGTGGCATCCTGAAGGGAGTTTGTCAGATTCTGATCGTTGCCGTAATTGTAACGATCAGCCTTACTGAAATTATGGAACGTGCCATCACCATTCGGAACATTATCCGCGCTATCGGTAATAAAGCGTCCGGCAGTTGGAATGGATGACCCGTAAGTCGGCGAACCACCCGGTGCAATCAGTCCGGAAACAACCGGATTGGCCCAGTCACGGCTATTTTGACGGATCCCGCTCTGGGTCATGTAAGAACCAGAGATCGTGACGTTGCCCTTGCCATGATCGAAGTTCCAGCCTTTGTAGCCGGAAATCATGCCCGTTTGGCCATCGCCACGATCAGTGATGCCACCACGAACCGTGATGTTCGCGTCATCCAGGTTATGCTTCAGCTTGATGTTTATAACGCCCGATACAGCGTCAGCACCATAAAGCTCGGACCCACCATCCTTGAGGATTTCGACGCTTGCCACCTGATGAACGTTGATGGTGTTCATGTCGAAGCAGCTGGCAGAACCATCCATGGCAGCGCGTTTGCCATCAATCAGGACGAGAACACGCTTCTGACCAAGGTTGCGCAGATCAATACAGGACACGCCGGCCGTGCCATTTGTCTGGCTGTTCGTTGTTCCTGAAGAACCAACGGATGGCAGACGCTGCAGGTAATCACCAAGCGTGGTGGCACCCGTTTGCTCGATCTGCTTGCTGGTCACGATCTGGACCGGATTGGCATTGGAGTTATTGGACGTGCTCAGAGCCGAACCCGTGACAACAACGCTCTCCTGCGTTGCTGAATCAATGGAACGGACGGCATGGCTCCGGTTGACCGCTACAGGGGCATTAAACTGCGGAGCCGCTACGGGACGAACCGATACCGGAGCTGTTGTTGCAGGCGTCGCAGCAGAACGCACCGGACTATGGGTCACAGTCTTGTGGCGCACATGTGAGGACGTATGGGTGCTTTCGGTTGCAGCATGAGCCACGCTCGAAAGCGCTCCCATCCCCAGCACCGATGCGCAAAGTAACGTATTGCGACGCGATACGATCATAGTGAAACGAAATCCTTCTAAAGGCGGTGGAGTCCTTTAGACAGGTCGTTACGCAAATGTCACCCCAAGTTACCGTGGTTACGGGCGTAACATGATAGTTCTGTGACAGGCGTTGCATAAGGGTCACATATGCGCCCTGCACATATCAAAAAAGGCCGCCCCACCTGCGTGGACCGGCCTTTCCTGTAATGTTCTGACGCAATTCCCGCCCATGAAACGGGGCGAAAATCAAGTGCGATCGGATTAGAAATCCATGTCGCCCATGCCGCCCATTCCACCCGGAGCGGCCGGAGCCTTCTTCTCTGGGCGTTCGGCAACCATAGCTTCCGTCGTGATCAGCAGACCACCCACCGAAGCGGCATCCTGTAGAGCCGTACGGACAACCTTCGTCGGATCGATGATGCCAGCAGCAACAAGGTCCTTGTACTCAGCGTTCTGAGCATCAAAACCGAAGTTGTAAGTGTCGTTCTCGAGCACCTTGCCAGCGATCACGGCGCCGTCTTCACCAGCGTTCTCAGCGATCTGACGCAGCGGCGTCTGAAGTGCCTTGCGAACGATCTCACCACCAATGCGCTGGTCGTCGTTGTCGAAGGTCAGACCCTTCAGAGCGACAGAGGCGCGAGCAAGAGCCGTACCACCACCCGGAACGATACCTTCTTCAACAGCAGCGCGGGTTGCGTGCAGCGCATCGTCAACGCGATCCTTACGCTCCTTCACTTCCACTTCGGTGCTGCCACCGACGCGGATGACGGCAACGCCACCAGCCAGCTTGGCCAGACGCTCCTGGAGCTTCTCACGGTCGTAGTCAGACGTCGTTTCTTCGACCTGCGCACGGATCTGGTTGCAACGACCCTTGATGTCTTCGCTGTTGCCAGCGCCTTCGACGATCGTGGTGTTTTCCTTCTCGATGTGAACCTTCTTGGCGCGGCCCAACATGTCGAGGGTAACGGATTCCAGCTTGATCCCGATGTCTTCGGAAATGACCTGGCCACCCGTCAGGATCGCGATGTCTTCCAGCATGGCCTTGCGACGGTCACCGAAGCCCGGAGCCTTGACGGCAGCGATCTTCAGACCACCACGCAGCTTGTTCACGACCAGCGTGGCAAGGGCTTCGCCATCAACGTCTTCAGCAATGATCATCAGCGGACGACCGGACTGCACAACGCTCTCAAGCAGCGGCAGCATCGGCTGAAGCGAGGAAAGCTTCTTTTCGTGGATCAGGATGTACGGCGCATCGAGATCGGCCGTCATCTTCTCCGGGTTCGTCACGAAGTACGGGGAGATGTAACCGCGGTCGAACTGCATACCCTCGACAACGTCGAGTTCCGTGTGCAGACCCTTGGCTTCTTCAACCGTGATGACGCCCTCGGAGCCGACCTTCTGCATTGCAGAGGAGATCATCTCACCGATTTCGCGCTCACCGTTGGAAGAGATCGTACCGACCTGAGCGATTTCCTCAGGGGAGGTCATCTTCTTGCTGTTCTTCTTCAGCTCTTCAACAACAACGCCAACAGCCTTGTCGATGCCACGCTTCAGGTCCATCGGGTTCATGCCAGCGGCAACAGCCTTGGCACCTTCACGGATGATAGCCTGCGCGAGAACCGTGGAGGTCGTCGTGCCGTCACCGGCGAGGTCGTTCGTCTTGGATGCGACTTCGCGCACCATCTGAGCGCCCATGTTCTCGAACTTGTCAGCCAGTTCGATTTCCTTGGCGACAGAGACACCGTCCTTGGTGATGCGCGGTGCGCCAAAGCTCTTGTCGAGAACAACGTTACGACCCTTCGGGCCCAGCGTTACCTTGACGGCATTTGCAAGAATATCAACGCCACGCAGCATACGGTCGCGGGCATCGGCACCAAACTTTACGTCCTTGGCAGCCATGTTCTTATCTCCTGTTGAGGTCTTTTAATGAGAGGAAATGGGGACGGCTGTTCAGCCGATCACACCCATGATGTCGCTCTCTTTCATGATCAGCAGCTCTTCGCCGTCGATCTTCACCTCGGTGCCGGACCACTTGCCGAACAGCACCTTGTCACCAGCCTTGACGTCGAGAGCCACGATCTGGCCCTGCTCGTTCCGGGCGCCTGGGCCTACGGAAACGACTTCGCCTTCGGTCGGCTTGTCCTTAGCGGTGTCAGGGATGATGATGCCGCCAGCGGTCTTCTCTTCACCAGTCAGGCGACGGACCACAACGCGGTCATGCAGGGGACGAAAAGTCGTCATGGATTGCTCCATTTTAGGCCGTGCCCTTCTACAAAGCGACGCGGCCGGGTTACGCGCTCAATGACTGCAGCGCAGTTAGCACTCCCACATCGAGAGTGCCAAGAGAGGTAGTCCCAACGACTGTTTTCGTCAAGAACCATCATCCTTCAGGGAAAAAATTTTCTTGCCGTCCAAAAGGGTTTTGAGGCGCTGCTTCTCGAGAGAATCTGCCATTTTTTGCCCCTTAGTTCGCCCGAATAGACGACGATTAGTTTCAGCGTCCTTCGCATCCTCAACAGACTTGCGGCGTTTGCGTTCCCGACGGAGATTGATGACGTCGCTCATGGCACCTGCCTTTCCGGCGTTACAGAAACTGGACAGAAATCAATGGACCACAAGCATTCCCAAGAGAAGACCGAAGGTCACATGATCCGCCTCAAGGCGGCTGACGGACATGAATTTGAAGCCTGGGAAACCGGCTCCCCCGAGTCCCCCCGCTCGATCGTTGTGGTACAGGAAATCTTTGGCCTGACCGGACATATCCGGGAGGTCTGTTCGGAACTGGCACAACAGGGTTTCCATGTCCTCGCCCCGGCTTTATTTGACCGGGTCAAACCCCATACGGTTCTCGCCTATAACGAAGCAGGCCTGAAGGAAGGCCTGGAGTTTCGCAGCGGAATTTCACCGGACCTGATCCAGCAGGACCTCGCAGCCTGTGCCGAAAAACTGCGTGAAAATGATGATCAACGTCCTGTGGGTGTCCTTGGCTTCTGTTGGGGTGGCCTGATCGCCTGGCTTGCAGCAACACGGACGCATCATTTCAATGCTGCCGTTGGCTGGTATGGCGGCGGCATTGCCAATCATTGCGATACGGCTCCCCATTGCCCGACACAGCTTCATTTCGGCGGTGAAGACGCATCCATTCCTCCAGCCGATGTTCAAAAAATCCGGGCAGCACGCTCTGAAGTGGAGGTTTTCCTCTACGATCAAGCCGGTCACGGCTTCGGTTGTCCGGAACGATCCAGCTTTAATCAGGATGCACGTGATCTTGCCTGGAGCCGAAGCGTTGCCTTCCTGAAACATCATCTCAAGAGAGCATAACGTCCGTAGCGATATAACGACACGGACCTCTTTGAAGCATTCCTACCCTATTCAGGAGTTTTGATTATGAGCAGCAATCCGCTTGAAGTCGATCCCAAACGCGATGCCGCCATCCGTCGTGAAGCCAAGCTCCTCTGGGAAGCCGACGGCAAACCTGACGGCGGCCCGGAAGCCTATCTGGACAAAGCAACAGATCTGATTTCCATCAAAGGTGTCCCGGAAGGCATCCCTGTTGAGAACCTGCCGCCGCCAGAACTGGCCGATGTCCAGATAGAAGATCCAAGACTTCAGGAAAATCTTGGAGAATTTCCCGAGCGCAGTACGGATCAGGGTGATCAGCGCCACTTCCCCGTTGCAGACCGGAAAGAAGAGCGCGAACTGATGAATGATCCCAGCACTGATGCCGGTCAACCGGGATATGCCCAGATTGATGAAAAGCAGGAAGGCCCCTGATTGCCTTCCCTGTTGCCGCCCGCCTGAAAAGCGGGCGGCAGAAACATCAGGCCTTGTTTAGAACACGACCTGCAACAGCATCCAATTTGGCGACCAACGCCGGGTCACGCTTTTCAGGCGCAGTGATGATCGCAAAATCGAGCGCACGCTCGGCGGAAAGATCCAGCGGGCGCTTCTGCCCCAGAACGGGAATCACAGCCTTCACGAGGCGACGGGCATTATCCGCATTCCCTTTCATGACCTTCACAACAGCCTCAACCGTGACACTGTCATGCTCGGTGTGCCAGCAGTCATAATCCGTGACCATCGCAACCGTCGCATAGGTCATCTCGGCTTCACGGGCGAGTTTCGCTTCCGGCATGTTGGTCATGCCTACAACCGAGCATCCCCATGACCGATAGAGTTCACTCTCGGCACGCGTTGAGAACTGTGGGCCTTCCATGACGATGTAAGTGCCACCGCGCGTCACCGGAATATCGAGTTTACGGGACTCTGCTTCCAGAACATCCAGCAGACGGCCTGATACCGGATCAGCCATGCCGACATGCGCCACACATCCCGTCTCAAAGAAGCTCTTTTCGCGGGCGAAACTGCGATCAATGAACTGATCGACGAGCACGAAACGACCCGGTGGTAATTCTTCTTTCAAAGAACCCACAGCTGAGAGCGACAGAATATCCGTCACGCCCGAGCGCTTCAGAGCGTCAATATTTGCACGAAAGTTAAGACGTGACGGCGGGATCGGATGCCCACGACCATGACGCGGCAGGAAGACGCATTTTACGCCCTCAAATGTTCCGAAAAGCAGTTCGTCGGATGTTTCGCCCCAAGGCGTTTCAACCCGGCGCCATTCCTTGTTTTCCAGACCATCAATATCATACAGGCCAGAGCCGCCGATGACGCCGATAACCGGCTGAATTTCTGTTTCCGAAGACATGAGTGTTCAATCCGCCCTTGATGAACATGTTTGAGGATCGTTCAGGAACACGAGACCGAAGCCATGCGCAAGCCTCTGCTGCTCAGCCCGGTGCAAAAAACGGTTTCATATTTACGAAGCGGCAAGACACTCTCTGCCATCATCACGCCACAGAGCCGCAGCAGACATGCAACCAGCCAACTGTTCGTATCAAGCGCGATTTGCTAGGACATCCCACGTAACGTGATTTTGTACCCAGGATGGTAGGGGAGAGAAAAATGGACCAGATCAGCCCCGATTTTGCTGAACTCGTTCGCCCGGATGTGCCTCATGATACGCTGAAGCGTGAGGCGAAAGCCTGGTTTGAAACTCTCCGGGACCGGATCTGCGCGTCCTACGAGCAACTCGAAGACGAAGCCGTCGAAGGTGGCTCACAGGTTCTCCGGGAGCGCACGGAAGCCGGTCGCTTCACCCGTACCGCATGGAGCCGACCGGAAGGTGGCGGCGGCGTTATGTCCGTCATGCGGGGCCGTGTCTTCGAAAAGGTGGGCGTCAACGTCTCCACGGTCTGGGGTGAATTTTCTCCCGAATTCCGCAAAAACATTCCCGGCGCATCGGAAGACCCACGCTTCTTTGCAACTGGCGTCTCCCTCGTCGCGCACCCCTGCAACCCCCATGTCAGTGCCGCGCATTTCAATACGCGCATGATCATCACGACCAAGGGCTGGTTTGGCGGCGGTGGCGACATTACGCCAATGTTCCCCGACAGCGCCGAAGCCCGCAGTGACGCGGACTACTTCCACAAGATGTTTGAAGCCGCGTGCAACAAGCATGACCCGGAACACTATCCGCGCTTCAAGGAATGGTGTGACCGCTACTTCCATCTCCATCACCGTGACGAACCCCGCGGCCTGGGTGGCATCTTCTACGATCAGTTCTCGACCGGCAGCCTGGAAAGCGACTTTGCCTTCACAAAGGACGTGGGGATGGCTTTCCACGACGCCTACCCCGCCGTGGTCCGCCGTCGCATGTTCAATCCCTGGACAGAAGCCGATCGTGAAGCTCAGCTCATTCGCCGTGGTCGCTACGTCGAATTCAATCTGCTCCATGATCGCGGAACCCTGTTTGGCCTGAAAACAGGCGGCAACACGGAAGCAATCCTGATGAGCATGCCACCGGAAGTCCGCTGGCCGTGATGCCCCATTCTCCGACCCGCCGTGACTGCCTGAAAGGGCTGGCCCTGCTCGGTGCCGGAAGCGCCATACCGTTGGCGGGGGCTCAGGCCGCAGATATTTCTGATGCCCGCCTCCTCCTTGGTGGAACACTGGCCTCCATACAGGGTCAGTTTGCAGAACTGGCCGCGGGCGTCATTTCTCATACGCTAGGCCTGGATGCACCACTCGAAATCACACCTGACATCGGTCAGGATGGTGTACGGGCGGCAAACCTCTTTGACGCCAATACGGCCCCCGATGGCAGCACAGCCCTGATTGCACCGGGAAGTGTTCTGCTGGCCTCACTAACAGGGGATTCACGCGTCCATTATGATTTTACCCGATGGACGCCCCTGCTGACGGCTCACACCACAACGGTGGTGATTGCCCGGGCAGAACTGCACAAAACTCTCAAAAGCCGCCTCAAAGGCTTTTTCCACGATCATCCCGTTCGCCTCGCCGTGTCACGGCCAACAGGGACAGAACTTGATGCATTGCTGGGCCTGACCCTGCTGGGTCTGCGCCCCATCCCTGTTTCCGGCTTTGTGCGTACGGAGGATGCGCTGGATGCGCTGGCCAACAATCAGGTCGATGCCGTGCAGCTTCTTCCCTACACACTCGGGGTTCCGGTTGAGGACATTCTGGCCAAACTGCCCCCAGACACGGTCCCGCTTTATCATACGGGCGATCTGGCCGAGACAAGCGCAAACAGCATTCCGAACTTCCTTGAGGCCTATCAGCAGGCCCGGAGGCGCCCGCCAGAAGGCGCGCTCTACAGAGCATGGCAGGCAGTCTCGGCCAGCACCTATACAGCCCTGACTGTGGCACTTCCCATGTTGACGCCGCCTGATTTGGTCAAAAGCTGGCAGAAAGCCTGTTGGGATGCGGCTGTTGATCCGACCGTGCACCGCTGGGCAGAAAAACACCATTTCATGCTGGCTGCCGGTGATAACGCTGCTCCCTTTCTGTCCCGCGCCACACCAGACATAGGAGCCATCCTCGCCCTGAGGCGCTGGATTGCCATGAATACACCGCGCTGGAGACTGGGGCAGGAAACACGCCCGATCTGAAATCTACTTCCGTTTCGTACGCAGCAAAATCCGCACGGAGCCATGATTGGCGGCGTGCGGATGCACAACAGCAAGCACCATCGGGCGAATATCCGCCCTCTGAAGCCACAGCGGCAGTTCACGGCGGATCAGGCCGCTCGTCGCTCCACTTCCCAGCCCGGTCACAACCTCGACACAACGCCAGTTTCTGGCCTTGGCGCGATGCATGAACTCGATCAGGCGATCAAAAGCGTCCTGAACAATATACCCATGCAGATCCAGCTTGGCATCGACCTTGAGATTGCCACGCGAAAGACGCTTCCAGCTCGTATCATCCAGCCCGGGTGCACGAACCCCAATGCGGAGATCCTGCGTTCGGGTCCGGCGAACCACCGGGCGCGCAAGCATCGCCCCAAAAGACAACTCCCTTTCCGGCACCGTCACAGCGGCCGGCAGAGCCTTCATCGGCTTTGGATCTTCTTTGATCTTCTGGGAAACAGGCTGCGGCTCAGGCTTCGCGCGAGCAGGATGCATGGGAGCAATATCGCGCACGACCATGCGCCACAAAGCCACTTCCTCCTCCTTCAAAACCCGTTTTGCCACGCATGTTTCCTCTGAACCGACCCTGATCGCGCAACCCGCACAAACCTGCGAAACGTGTAACTGCTTCCATGGCTCTCGAACAATGGCAAAGGCCAAATTTCCTGACCTTGCCTCATCGGAAACAATCCCGTCTGATATGACCGGACGGGAGCATGATTGAATGGATATGACGGATCTGGCTCAGTTCTGGGCCAAAACAGACATGCAAACCGGGGCTCTCCACCCCATGCATCCTGTCCTCGCACATTGCCTGGATGTGGCAGCCGTTGCGATCAGCCTGCCGGAAAGCATGCTCCCTCTTATCAATCATCAACCTCTGGATCGGCGGCTTCTAGGCTTTCTCGCCAGCCTGCATGACATCGGCAAACTGGGAGCAACCTTCCAGTTCCTCCGCCCGGACCTCTGGCCTGCGGCTCTTGGTCATACTCCTGCCGCCCTTCCTCCCGGCCCACGACACGATGCTGCGGGCTTATATCTTCTGGGGCAACTCAATACACATCCCGTGCTGCGAACCCTTTTCCCGGACTGGCTGGCAACAGAAAAACTTCGGATTCTCGCAGGAATTGCCGGTCATCATGACAAACCGGTCAGCCGAGCCTACCAACGTCCTGCAAACCTGACGTCTCTTGAAGAAAAAACTCTGGAAGCAGCCCAATCCTTCCTGACCGTCATGGCCTCTCTTTTCCAGCCACCGCCCTTTCCGGAAGACATGACGGAAGCAGCCATGGACAGTCTCGCCTGGCGCCTCGCGGAATATCTCCCGGTAGCAGACTGGATTGGTTCAAACCGTACATGGTTTCCCTATATCAGCCCCGAGGACCTGACAGACCCCTCCGCCTATTTTTGGAACAAAGCCCTCCCCCAGGCCCAGAAGGCCGTTCTACAGGCAGGACTTGGGTCCATTCGCACCACACCTTTCCAGACAGCGAAGGCTCTTCTGCCTCACCTCGAAAAGCACGCTCTCTCCCCATTGCAGCACTGGGCCGAAACCGTCCAACTTCCTGATGGACCAACGCTCATCGTCATCGAAGACATGACAGGGAGCGGCAAAACGGAAGCAGCTCTGATTCTGTCCCATCGGCTGATTGCACGCGGCCAAGCCAGCGGACTCTTTCTGGCTCTTCCAACTATGGCAACAGCCAATGCAATGTTTGATCGTGTCGCGGCGGCATACGGGAAAATGTTTCACCCCTTGGATCGTCCATCCCTTGCGCTCGCACACGGAAAAGCCCGCCTTTCAGAGCGATTCACGCAAACAATCCTCTCGGAAAAGCCGTCTTTTTCAACGCCAGAACATCAGAAGCAACCCGGCGAGTCAGCCTGTTCCGAATGGCTGGCCTCGGAGAACCGGAGAGCCCTACTGGCGCAGGTCGGTGTCGGCACCATCGACCAGGCCCTCATGGCCGTCCTGCCTGTCCGTTACACGACCGTCCGACGGCAGGGACTAAGCAACAAGATCCTGTGCTGTGACGAAATTCACAGCTTTGATCCCTACATGACTGAAGAAATGAAAGAACTTCTGACCCTTCACGCCTCTCGTGGCGGCTCAGTCATTCTCCTCTCCGCAACTCTGTCCCACGCTCTCAGAACCACACTGGTGAACGCGTTCCGCAAAGGACTAGGTCTGCCAGGAACGACTCTGCATGACACGCATTACCCTCTGACCACACTGGTCTCGACAGAAGCACCTCCTATAGAAACACCTTGCGAACCACGTCCCGGGCTGGGGAGAACCGTTACGATCAACCGGCTTTCAGACCCGGACGAAGCTGAAGAACGCGTTATAAACCTGGCCAGCACCGGCGCAGCCATCGCATGGATCCGCAATACAGTTGATGACGCCATCGCAAGTGCCGAAACCCTTCGTGCCAGAGGCGTAAAAGTTCAACTGTTCCATGCCCGTTTCGCCATGGTGGACCGACTTGCAATCGAACAGGACATTCTTCGAAAGTTCGGCAAACAGTCATCCCCCGAAGAAAGAACTGGCGTTCTCGTTTCTTCGCAAATCCTGGAACAGTCTCTGGACGTGGATTTTGATGCCCTCATTACGGATCTTGCCCCCGCTGATCTCCTGATCCAGAGAGCCGGGCGCCTCTGGCGTCATCATCGCAGCAATCGACCCGTCGCCTTTCCACAACTGGATATTATTTCCCCGCCCCCCATTTCGGATCCGGATGCAAACTGGATCCGCCGTGTCCTGCCCGGAACAGCCGCCGTTTATCGAGACCCCTCTCTTCTTTGGCGAACGGCCCGTGCCTTTTTTTCGCGCAGCGTGCTCAAAACGCCCGAAGACGTCCGTCCGATCATTGAAGAGGCTGCAGACACAACATCCCCTGACAGCGTTCCCGATGCGCTTGAAAAAGAGATGCTCACCACGCAGGGTAAAAATATCGGCGCACAGGGGCTGGGACGACAGACGGTTCTGAAAACGGGCGAGCCCTACGATCCCGGAACAGGCCAATGGGATACCGACCTGCAGGCCCGCACACGACTGGAAACCGATCCAACAGTTGTGGTCCGCCTTGCGCTTCTCAAAAACGGCACCATTCACCCTTACGCAGACGACGACGATCCCGCGCGGGCATGGGCACTCTCGGAAATCCGTGTGGCCTGCACACGCCTGACATCCTGCCCTCCCCCGGAAGGCCTACAAACCGCCATTGAAACTGCCCGTGCCTGCTGGCCCCGCTGGGAGCGGGAAGCCGTGAACGACATTCTGGTCCTTGTTCTGTTTGCGGCTGAGGAAGGTGGATTTGAAGGGGTCGGCTGTGACAAAGATGACAATGCTTTGGCGCTTCGGTATCATAAAGTCACTGGGTTAATGTTCGCCGCATAAGCGGGAACATTTTTTAAGTTCTATTTTCTTCTTCGAAATTTAAAATCATTACTTCCAGGATTTGCTCTGTCACCTTTCGGAAATGAGGTGGCTCGGCCTGGATTCCAGCCTCAACGCTGCCCCTACAAGCACAAGGAGATTTTATGCTCCCACATCTGAAACGACCTTCCATCACTTCTTTCAAGAGGAAAGATCAGGAAGCGAGCCGCTACCCAACTTAATGCCTTTGAACCTTACTCTGCAAAAATATTTTCTCTTCCATTTGCTTTATATCCCAATTCCAATCAGTATTCTCTTTCTGACCTTCCATATTTTGGAAGCATGTGTTTCTACTATAAAAATAAGCACGAATATCTCCGTAATTTTTCATACCCACGGAATTTCATAAATGTTTGATTTGATAAAAACATCCTGGATTCCAATCCGACGAAGATCCGGAAAGACGGAGATTATCCGTCCTTCCCAGATTGTCGAAAACATTGAGGCCGATCCAGTTGTTGACTTCGATTGGCCCCGCGTTGACTTCCAGATTGCCAGTATCGAATTCCTGATCGGGCTACTGGCAACGGCTTTCCCGCCCGCCACTGAACGGAAATGGCGTGCTCTCTGGCGCACACCTCCCACACTGGAGGATCTGGAAGCCGCATTTGAGCCCATCCGGAAAGCCTTTAATCTGGATGGGCCCGGCCCCCGCTTTCTTCAGGATTTCGAGCCTCTCTCAAATGGTAACGAACCCATTGAGCGCCTTCTGTTCGAAGCCCCCGGCGAGCAGACGATCAAGAAGAACATGGATCTTCTCAACCATAGAAACCGCGTGCAGCGCATGGGGCGTCCGGCAGCAGCCATGGCGCTCTACACAATGCAGTCCTGGGCGCCATCGGGTGGCAAAGGAAACCGGACCGGCCTTCGCGGAGGAGGCCCCCTTATTACGTTCGTAACCCCTTCTGATCATGACTCATTATGGCACCGTTGCTGGGCCAATGTCCCGTTGGGAACTCCGCCATCTGAATCAGATCTGCCAAAAGTGTTTCCGTGGCTCGCCCCGACACTGACTTCGGAGAAGAACCTTGAGATCCAGCCGGAACTGAATGCTCATCCCTTGCAAGCTTGGTGGGGCATGCCACGCCGGATCCGGCTCAATTTTGAAGAGCAGCCCGATGCCCGGTGCGACATCACGAATGAACCGGACGACATTCAGGCAACAGGCTGGTGTCAGCGCCCTTATGGCGCCAACTACAACTACTGGGCGCCCCGTCACCCCCTGACGCCAACCTACCGTCCGGGGAAGGACAAGGAACTCCTGTTCCAACATCCGCAACCGGGTGGCATCCGGTACCGGCACTGGCTCGGACTGGTGATCCCGACAGACACATCCTTCGAAGCGCCTGCCATCCGCACATGGAGGAACGACCGCCAGCCGGATCTGGACGACGGTGACACTCCCCGCCCGATGGATCGCTTTTTCGCGGGCGGCGCAGATTTCGACAACATGAAGCTCCGCAGCTTTGCCGAAAGCCATTTTCCGCTTCCCCGGGCCGCCACGCCTGAAGACCAACTCCTCGTTGACGACATGGCACGCAGGCTTGTTCAGGCCTCCACCCTCGTGGCCGATACCCTTCGCTCAACCGTACGCGCTGCTCTGTTCTCGGCAGGAGCGACGGTCAAACTGGATGCGTCTCTTTTCACCTGCCTGCGCGAAGAGTTCTGGAACCGCACGGAACCAGCATTTTTCGGGCATCTGACCCGATACAGCCAGAACCCGACAGCGGCACAGGACCAGACCTGCCATGACTGGTTGGCAGATCTTCGTCGTGTCGCGCTGGATCTGTTTGACGAATACGCTCCCGCTACGCCGGATACGGACATTCAGGAATGCACCCAGATCGGGAATAGCCGCCGATGGCTCCTCAGCACGCTGTACGGACACTCCAAAGACGGGAAGCAGCTTTTCGAGTTCCTGAAGCAGCCGCTTCCGCCCAAAGCCCCCAAAAAGAACAGGACAAACCATGCGTCTTGATAAGGAAACAACCGAAACCTTCGTGACATGGTGGCGAGACCTGTATCCGACCAATCCTGATCTTCAAACGGGTGGTCGGCGTGCCGTTAGCGCGCGCCTGCGGCGATGCGGCTCTGTCTGGGATATCATGATGGAACCCGCGTTCGCCTCTCTGGTGCGTCAGTTCCCAACCGCTCCGTCCCCCGAGGAGTTGCCCGCGCTGGCTCTCACGATGGGCGTGCTCGCGCATGTTCGGACAGAAACACCCACGCCAAAAGCACCGGACGGCCAAAAGGCTTTTCGAAATGCCGTTGCCCGGGAAGTCGGACCAACAGACTTCGGCGGCTCCCCGAATGAAGTGGCAACCTCCGCAAGATTCAAACCCAACCGACTGGAAAAACTGCTGGAAACCCGCGATCCGGAGGAGTGTCTGACGGCTTTCCGTCGCCTTGTGCGACTGGCCAACGCACCGCTCAACATCCGTGATCTGGCGCAGTCCCTTCTTCGCTGGCCGGCAGAAGATGCCGCCGCAGACCGTATCCGCACCCGCTGGGTGCATGACTACTGGGGCATTGGATCTCAGAACCCACTCTCCGCCCTTCCCGCCGACGCCCGATAAGGACATTCTCCATGAGCCGTTTTCTTCAGCTTCACCTTCTGACGTTCTTCCCCCCGTCCAACTTGAACCGGGATGATCTAGGCCGTCCCAAGACGGCCATGGTCGGGGGAGCCAACAGACTTCGACTGTCTTCACAAGCCCTCAAGCGTGCATGGCGGACTTCTGGAGTCTTTGAAGCAACACTCGAACACCATCTTGGCAAGCGCACCCAGCGCATGGGACAGGACATTCTGGATCATCTGATTGCAGCAGGTCAGGACGCTAAAAAAGCCACCAAGATTGCCCGTGAAGTCGCAAGTATCTTCGGCAAACTCAAAAAGGAAGAAACTTCAACCGCGATCGAGCAGCTTGCTTTCATTTCCCCTCGCGAGAAGGCAGCCGCTCTGGAACTGGCAGATCGCATGGCGGGTGGCGAAAAGATCGACCCAAAGAAAGAAGCAGCCTCCGTGCTCCTGCGGGCTGATACCGCCGCAGACATCGCCCTCTTCGGACGGATGCTGGCAGACAATCCTTCCTTCAATCGCGAAGCCGCAGCGCAGGTGGCTCACGCCATCACAACGCACAAGGTCTCCATCGAAGACGACTACTATACCGCCGTTGATGATCTGAAGACGTCCTCCGAAGATGCAGGCGCAGGCTTTCTGGGCGAAGCCGGGTTCGGGTCAGGGGTGTTCTACCTGTATCTGTGCATCAACAGGGATCTTCTGAAGACCAATCTTGGCGAAGAAGATGATGGAACACTTGCCGCTGCCACGCTCGGGGCTCTGACGCAGGCCGCTGCCACCGTCGCCCCCAGCGGCAAACAGAACAGCTTCGCCGCCCATGCCCGCGCCCATTACATTCTGGCTGAAAAAGGCAACCAGCAGCCGCGCACACTGGCTGGGGCCTTCGCCCAGCCAGTCACCGGCACAGACATCGTGGGCGCTTCCATCGCCCAACTCAAAACTTTCCGGGATCAACTCAACAAGGCTTACGGCCCCGGTTCTGACGCACAGGCTGAGCTGGTACTGGGCGGCGATGGAACACTGGAAGATATCGTCACCTTCGCGCAGAAGGACTGACCTTCATGCCACGCTATCTGACCTTCGCCCTCGTTGCGCCGCTCTCGGCCTTTGGCGGCGTGGCAGTCGGAGAACGGCGGGACGGGTTTGATCGCCCAGCCCGCTCGGCTGTTCTGGGACTGATCGCCGCCTGCCTGGGCCTGACGCGGGAAGACCCGCGCCAGGACGATCTGGCGCGCGATTACGGTCTGGCGCTTCTCTGCCACGCTCCCGGCCAGTTGCTGACGGACTTCCACACGGCCCAGATGCCATCCGCCCAGCGGAATACGCGCTTTTACACCCGCGCTCAGGAACTTGCGGTCTCAGACCTGAATACAACGCTCTCCCGACGGGACTACAGGGCCGGAAGCTGGCATCTCGGCGCCCTGTGGCAACGCAGCGAAACACCCCCATGGTCTTTGGAAACTCTGGCACAGGCCATGCATGAACCGGCTTTCACACCATATCTGGGGCGCAAATCCTGCCCGCTTGGTCTGCCCTTGGCTCCTGACCTCCAGAGCCATGACACTGCCGTTTCCGCACTGCGCGACCGCTATCGGCATGGCCCTGAAAGCAAAGTGTCGATCGGACGTTCATCTTCTTCCCCAACAGCGCCTCAGGAACGCACAACCCTGCGTCATGCACTGGCCCGAACGGCTCCGAACCGCAGACACTGGGCTGAGTGGGACCGCCTTGCAACCACGCCGGACCAGAACCCCGAACACACCATGCGGCACATGATCGTCATGGATCAACAGGATGCCGAAACCCATGGCGCGCCTGATGACACCGTCCAGACCGTCTTCCGCCGAGACCAGCCACGATCCCGACCCCGCTGGCAGTTTGACCTGAGAGAGGAGGCCGTCATGACGGTTCCGGTTCTGTGACGTCGCTCTACCTCTCCCGGGCACGTCTGAGACGGGACAGTCAGGCGCTTGCGGCCCTGTCCAGCCTCCTCCTGCCACACGACGCCAGCGCCCAGATCAAAAGCGGACATCACTTGATCTGGGCTCTGTTCGGAGACACCCCCGAGCGAAACAGGGATTTTTTGTGGAGACAGGAGGAACCGGGCAACTTCTATATTCTGTCCGAACGTCCACCCGCAGACCCACACGGCCTGTTCGAAATCGACGAACCTCGGCCGTTTGAACCCAATCTGCGCCCCGGCGATCAGTTAGAGTTCAGACTCCGTGCCAACGCCACCATCAGCCGTCACCTTCCCGGTCAGAAACGGGGCAAGCGGCATGATGTTGTCATGGATGCGCTGCACCATATTCCTGGCAAACAACCCTCAGAAAGCGGCCAATCAACCTTACGTGCCGAAGCCCGCCTCGCTCTGGTTCAGGACGCTGGCGCAGCATGGCTCACGCGCCAAGCGCAGGAGCGAGGCTTCTCTCTCCCCGTCCCTCCACGGGTGGACAGCTATGACACCGTTGTCATCCCCCGAACCTCTCAGCAGAAACCTGCAACCTTTGGTGTCATGGAGTTCGAAGGCATCCTGACTGTTACAGACCCTGAGCTTTTTCTGGCCAGCCTGCGCAATGGCTTCGGACGAGCCAAGAGCTTCGGCTGCGGCCTGATGCTCATCCGACGGGCCTGGTAAGACATCATGACGGAGCGGCCGGTCCCGGGGCTACCGCCGCCCCGTCCCATTCCCATCCGGGAACGGTCTTCCATCCTGTTTGTTGAAAAAGGACGGCTGGATGTTCTGGATGGTGCCTTCGTCATGGTCGATGAGCGCGGCATCCGCACCCATATTCCCATTGGTGGCCTGTGCTGCCTGATGCTCGAACCCGGCACGCGTGTCAGCCATGCCGCCACAGCCCTCGCCGCCCGCGCAGGAACCCTCCTGATCTGGGTCGGGGAAGCAGGGGTACGCCTGTATGCTTCCGGACAGCCCGGAGGCGCCCGCGCAGACCGACTTCTCTATCAGGCAAAACTGGCTCTGGATGAAACAGCACGCCTGAAAGTCGTGCGCCAGATGTACGTTATGCGTTTCGGCGAGGAAGCTCCAGCCAGACGGTCCGTTGACCAGCTTCGCGGGATCGAAGGCGCCCGCGTTCGGGAGACCTATCGCCTTCTGGCCTTGCAGTACGGCGTAAAATGGGAGGGTCGACGCTATAATCCACAGGAATGGTCATCCGCCAACGATATCAACCGGGCTCTTTCAACAGCAACCTCCTGCCTGTACGGCATCTGCGAAGCCGCTATTCTCGCAGCCGGATACGCTCCCGCCATTGGGTTCCTTCACACCGGGAAACCCCAGAGCTTCGCCTACGACCTCGCCGATATCGTAAAATTCGAAACCGTAGTTCCGGAAGCATTCAGAGTCGTCGCAGCCCTTGAGAAAGGCCGCATGCTGGACGGCGAGACCATCACGAACGTGACGGGAACCGTCCGCCGGAGATGCCGGGATGCCTTCCGCCGAACCAGAATTCTGGAACGTCTTGTCCCAATGATCGAAGACGTTCTCTCCGCAGGCGGCCTCTCCCCTCCCGAAGCACCGGAAGAAGCCATGCCCGTGGCCTTTGAAGACCCGGAAGGATTGGCCGATGCTGGTCATCGTGGTTGAAAATGCCCCACCACGCCTGCGAGGACGGCTTGCCGTCTGGCTGCTGGAAGTCCGTGCAGGCGTTTATGTCGGAACTTATGGCAGAAAAGTTCGGGAAATGATCTGGCAACAGGTCTGCGCCTATATTGACAGCGGCAATGCCGTCATGGCCTGGGCCGCCCCGAACGACGCTGGATTTGAGTTCGATACCTGCGGTGCAAACAGACGTTGCCCAGTCGATCTCGATGGATTTCGACTGGTCGAATTCGGCCCCGAAGCAGCCCTCCCCCTCCTGCCCGGCCCTCTTAATTCTCCCAACCGAAACAGGCGTTAAAAACCCTTTGAAAATCGGTAGATTTTTGAAGTGGAAAAATTCCTTTCTTAATCATAAACTTGCACACAAGAGTGTTCCCCGCACATGCGGGGATGAACCGTCGTTGGTCATCGGTTCTGGCCTTTCATCGGGGTGTTCCCCGCACATGCGGGGATGAACCGGGGTTCAGCAGGCAGTTGACCGTGCAGAGGCAGTGCTCCCCGCACATGCGGGGATGAACCGGCCGCAACGTGACCGCTCAGCTGGGTGCCAACGTGTTCCCCGCACATGCGGGGATGAACCGGAGTTCGACGGCAGAACCACGGGCCTCGGATAGTGTTCCCCGCACATGCGGGGATGAACCGATGCCACCCCAGAGCAGAACTTGAGGCGGGAGGTGTTCCCCGCACATGCGGGGATGAACCGAGCAGGTGAGACGCATCACACCCGTGGATGATGTGTTCCCCGCACATGCGGGGATGAACCGCGTCCAACAGCCCGAACGATTTTCCGAGCTGCGTGTTCCCCGCACACGCGGGGATAAAGCGTCAGAATCAGATCTGTAATACCTGCACAAGCGTTACTACCCTTCCCACATATCCTTGCAGACAAGGAGACGCCCCATGAGCAAACTCACAAAAGAAGAACGGGACAGCCTACCTGACGATGAATTCGGGCTCCCTGAAAAACGGGCCTATCCTGTCGATACCAAGGCACGAGCACGCAATGCGAAAGCCCGCGCTACGCAGGAGCTAGAACGGGGGCTTCTCACACCGGAAGAGCGGGATGAAATTGACCGTGCCGCAGATCGAAAACTGAACGAAGACTAGCCAGACTCAAAAACGGCCCCGGATCACTCCGAGGCCGTTTTCTCTCAACACCTAATCAGTTCGCCTGCGAGGCTCGCAGCGGGGCATCAGCAGGAACATCCTTGAGCGGAATCCCCTGATACTTGCCCGTCAGGGTCTTCAGGAACGCCACGATGTCTGCAACATCCTGGTCGGTAATATCATGATCCGGCGTTTCGTAACGTGCCATGGCACGCACAGCAGCATCCAGTGTTTTTGCTGATCCGTCATGGAACCAAGGACCGGTCAGTTCAACGTTCCGCAGGTTCGGCACCTTGAAGCGTTCACGATCAGACGGATTGTTGGTGAACGAGAAGCGTCCATCATCCGCAGCCGTCAGCTTGCTGTGACGGTCTTCGAAATATGGCCCTTCCAGACCCAGAATTTCATAGGCATCGCCACCAACCGCAACACCACTATGGCACCCTGAGCAACCAATAGCCTTGAAGCGCTCATAACCACGCTTTTCCTGCGCCGTAATCGCGTCTGCCTTGCCCTTCAGATACAGGTCAAAGCGGCTGTCCGGCGTAATCAGCGTCTTTTCATACTCGGCAATCGCATCGGTCACAGTGTTCTTGGTAACATCGTCAGACCCGTAAACAGCTGTGAACTGATCCGAATAACCCGGCTCTGCCCGCACGCGATCTGCCACGGCAGCCCAGTCATGCGACCCCATTTCCAGCGGGTTCATGACAGGCCCCGCAGCCTGCTCGGCCAGATCCTTGGCACGACCATTCCAGAACTGCCCGATATTGAAGACGGAGTTGTAAACCGTCGGCACATTGATCGGGCCGGTCTGGCCGTTGATGCCAGTCGCAGTCGTCTGGTTGTCCACGCCGCCCTTGTCCAATCCATGACAGCTTGCGCAGTTCAACTGGCCATTGCCGGAAAGCTGCTTGTCAAAGAACAGGGTACGGCCCAGTTCGGCCTTCTTCCAGTCCACGGCAATCGTTTCCGGGATAGGCTGAATGACTTCACCACGAAACTGCGGCGCCACATCCGTGCTGGCATAATAACGCTCGCGCTGGTCACGCACCCATTTCAGGATATCAGCGCGCTGCTTCTCGTTCAGATGGGCATGAGGATGCATCGTGAGATAGGCTGCCGGTGGCATCCGGTTCTGCACAATGACTTCTTCGATACGCGAAAGCTGTTCGACGGAAGGCGGCTTGCCCTGCTGGAACGCTTCGATGATTGGCGCAAATTCAAAGTGACGCTGCCCCTGTTCCAGATCCCGGTTCATGATCTGATTGGCCAGCGGGAGTTTGAAATAGAACGGAAGATCGGCATTCCGCGTGTGACAGTAATCACAGCGCACTTCCTGAAAAGCTGCAAACGCCGTCATAGCAACAGGGTCATGACGTGTCGGGCTATTGGCTGGAAGCTTGGGCGCGCCAGCATGATCGAAATGCTCAAGATAGGTGACTGTACCGCCCCAGGCGACAACGCCCAGTGCCACCAGACCGGCAATTCCTTTGGTAAGTGTGCTGCGACGCACCGCAAATCTCCTCACTGTCACGATATCGTGAGATTTGGAGACTGTAACAGAAGAAGTCAAAACGATTGATCCTGTCAGACACACAGGTCTGACCGATCATTCGTCCTCCCAGTCTTCCTCCGGCGTGCCAATCGCAGCGCGGAGGCGCTTGCGGGCAATGTTGACGTAACGCGTATCTTTCTCGACCCCGATACCTGACAACCCCTTGCGTTCCGCGGCAATCAGGCTCGTGCCCACGCCCATGAACGGGTCAAGCAATACACCGCCGGGCTTCAGACCATGCAGACGGATACAGGCTTCCGGCAACGCTATGGGAAACGTGCCCGGATGACTGAATTTTTCTTTACGACTCCGAACCGTTTCATAGGGAATAAACCACGTATCCCCACGACAGCGACGATCCATCTCATGCTGCCGACGGGAGATATTGCTCTTGTCAGTAAACGGAACGCCCGCATCCAGCCGAGCCACCTTCACGTCGCCCTTCTTGGTCAGATGAAAGATGTGCTCATGGTTCCGATTCACGAAGCGAGGCGAATTCAAAGGCTTGAAATGCCCGTATGTGATTTCCCCCACGGAGATCGATTTGATCCAGGTGATATGGTTCTGAAGCACGAACAGCTTCCGCAACCGGGACATCAATTCGAACGGTAGCCAAGGCTGAGAAGATGAGCCCGCGATATTCAGGAAGAACGATCCATCGTCCTTCATGATCCGCTTCACGCTGGCACAGACGTCTTCCATCCAGTCCAGATAGGCATCTTCAGGCAACTGGTCCTGATAGGTGCGGTACTCGATGCCCAGATTATACGGCGGGGAGGTGACGACGATATCGACACTCTGCGACGGCATCCGCCGCAGAACGGTCGTGCAGTCTCCACGGATCATCGTATGGGCGCCGAGCGTCTCCCGGCGGCTTCGGATCATGGAGCGGAGGAATCCGCAGGAGGACGTGGCAGCAGAACAACCATTCTGCCCCCTTCATGCAGATTACCGGCCACATACTGGGCAAAAGCCCCCCATCCGGTAAACAGATCGGCCCGCCCTGCGCCTTTAATGTCCGTCCCGATATCCTGTGCAAAGACCAGATGCTGCCATGGCGCAGGCTGACCTTTGGCATCCGGCAATTTCGTCTCGATCCAGAGCGGGGTCGCGAACGGAATAACAGACCGATCAACAGCGACAGACCGACCAGCCGTCAGCGGCACGCCAAAAGCCCCGGTTGCGCCCTGTGCCAAACTTCCATCATCACGACGGAAAAAAACGTAATTCGGATTACGCTCCATCATTGCCATCATACGATCCGGATGCGCTTCCAGCCAGCCGCGGATGCTGTCCATGCTGACGGCCGAGGACGCCAATTCGTTATCCTGAACCAGCACCCGGCCCAGCGGCACATAAGGCTGACCGTTCTTCCCGTCGTAACTCATGCGGATCTGGGAACCATCAGGAAGAATCAATCGACCCGATCCCTGAATTTGCAGGAAGAACAGGTCCACCGGACTTTTCAGCCAGGCAATTTCCAACCCCTGTCCGTCCAGCGCGCCCTGATCAATCTGGGCACGATCGTAGTAAGGCTTGAACTGACCATTGTCCCAGCGCCCCGTCACCATCTGACCATTGGTAGCCTTGGTCCGAACAAGATCTTTGGGCCGTTCATAAACCGGAGTTTGATAAGGGCCACCGCGTGTCAGAGAGGCTTCGATCTGTGGCTCGAAATAGCCTGTGTAGAAGGCACCTCCATCAACAGCATAAGGCTGAAACCATGTCTGAACATAGCTCCGGGCATCCGTCGTGGTCTCAAGAGCCGCACAGGCTGCAGACCAGTTCCCCGCTTCCCGGCCATAGGGCAGTTCGTCCGCGCCCCCCAAAGGGGTTTCTGGCGGAAGCTGCATGACCCGATGACAGTTCTGCCGCAGAACGGGCAGGAGAGAGGAAAAATCCTCCCTGTTCCAGCCTGCAAGGGCATCAAAGCTGGTCGCTGTCAGGGAAAGGGGAGCGGACGTCTCATTTTGTGTGGCGCAGCCCGCCACGAAGGCAAGCGCAGCCAGTGTCAGCAGTTTTTTCATGATGCGCGTATATAATCAGGCCGGGCAGGATGCCGCCAGACGCCATTGTGTTCCAGAGGCTCCAAACTCGCGTTCGAACAACCACAGATCATGGAACTCGGTCACGGCATCCGTGCCCTGTACTGGCTCGCCCTGACGATCCGTCAACATGTTCACCTGACGCGACACAATCCGTACTTCGATTCGACCGGTCTGCGTATTGGCGTTCCCGGCAACAAGCATCGCATCCAGAATAGCCATGCTATCGATGCCACGAAGATCACTACGCTGCGTCTGACCAGCTTCCGCTCGGGCGTTAATGGCAACCAGAAATGCCTCTTCTGTCTGCGGTGTCATCAGACCTGACAGTGCCGCCCGGTCTCCCGCAGCGAAAGCAGGAACCACCTGACGAAAAATAGTCTCGGCGTCTTTCAGGAAGCCCTGCGGCGTGAAACTGCCATCAAGCTGCGTCATCTGTCCCAGAATACCACCCACACGCGTAGCTGGGGCGGGAATATCATAATCGACCTGAGCCGCAGGCTCGGCTTGCCCCTGTCCGGCAGCCTCCGGAAGAGGCGGCGGCGTCTGGCGCGTTTGAGCCTGTCCTGCCGCTCCCGGGAACACAGGGGGGCGTGCCTGACGTACGCCCTGCATCCCGATACGACGTCCCAGCACGCGATAAAGTCGGAAACCCAACGCAACCGCCAGAACGGCCAGCACCACGATGTCCCATGGGAAGTCGTGGCCAGTATGACCGATCAGGGCGGACGGGAGATGAATGTCGTCAGAAGACATGAAGGTTATGTTTCACGCAGATCGTTAAGGTTTCTATTCTCTTACAGATAGGGCGACCGCGGCCCAATCTCAACCTCATGCATGCAGGAAGCCTGTCTTGGCGTGCATGACACATCATGCTACCGCCACTGTATCGCAATCGTTCTATTGCTATCCGCCTCGCGGATCGGGAGACCGTTTTATGTCCGAGACCATCAACGACAACGCCACGCAAAATCTTGACGGCGCTCCGCCGCAGATGCCGCTTGCTGTCAACCTGCAGTACACGAAGGACCTGTCCTTCGAAGTCCCGGCTGGCGCTTCCATTTTCGCAACGCTTCGCTCCGCCCCACAGATTTCCGTCAACATCGACGTTCAGGCAAACCGCCTCGAAGAAGATCAGCCGGTTTATGAAGTGGCTCTGGCCGTCCGCGCCGAAGCTGCTGAACCCGCAGCAGAAGAAGGTGGCAAGGCTGGCCGCACGGTGTTCATCGCCGAACTGACCTACGCCGCTATCGTGACGCTGGGCAACGCCCCGCAGGAACTGGTTGAGCCAATTCTTCTGGTTGAAGTTCCGCGTCTGATCTTCCCGTATGTGCGCTCCATCATCAGCGACGTCACCCGTGACGGTGGTTTCCCGCCGGTGGTTCTGCAGCCGATCGACTTCGTGGCCCTGTGGCAGGCCAAGCGCGCCCAGCAGTTCCCGGAGCCAGCTGGCGAAGCCTGATCTTCCGATCAGTAAGGCCCGAGCCGTTCCAGCGGATCGGGCCACTCCACTGCACGCCAGTTCTTTTCGGTCAGGCGTGCAGCGATGGCCTCTGACAGACAGAGCGCCCTCACCCCGGACAGACTTTTCCGGTCCTGTTCCTCCAGCGCCTCCATGAAGGCGTCTGCCGTTTTTCCGGAATAAAAAACAACGGCCTCGACCTCATGCCTCAACAGGGCCTCCCGAGCGGCATCCGTAAGCCTGACATTTTTGGTCACGCCATAAACGCTCACCCGGGATGCATTTAGTTCTTCTGCAAGATCCAGCCCGTAGCCTTCGCCGCAAGCCAGCAGGAGTGAGGGACCGGTCAGATTATGACTATGGCAATACGCAGCGAGAGAACACGCATCACCATCCGCCGCCTCGACCCATTGAAATCCCATATCGCGAGCACGGGCAGCGGTGCTTGAGCCCACAGCGACAATACGCTGATCGCGCGGCCAGTCCTGCAGCGCGACCAGTGCATTCGCACTGGTAATAGCGACAGCAACACATTCTCGCACCGCTATAGGCGCATAAGCCCCAACATCCAGCATTGGACAGGCGATCGCGCTCCACCCAAGGCGCCGGACGTCCTCCAGCGTGCCCGTCAGACCCGGTTCAGGACGCGTTACAAGAACGGCCTGCCGCTTCATGGTCAGGCGCGGATCATCTCAGCGAAAATGGCCGCAGGCGTATCCCGGCGTAGTTCCTCCGCCAGTTCCGTTCCCATGCGAGCGGCCTCCAACGGCGCGCCAGTAATTTCGCGACGGATCAGGAATGTTCCATCTTCACTGGCGATCATACCAGTCAGCTTCAGAACGCCATTTTCGATGCGGGCATAACCGCCAATCGGTGTCCGGCAGGAGCCATCAAGCTCAGCCAGAAGCGCACGCTCCGCTGTGGACACAGCGCGAGCTTCCGGATCTTCGATCGCGGAGAGCAGTTCACGCAGTTCCGTATCGCTCTCACGCACCGTCACACCCACAATGCCCTGCCCGGCGGCAGGCAGCATCTGATCCGGCTCCAGCACGATATCAACGCGGTCTTCCATCCCGAGACGGCGCAGACCAGCAAGCGCCAGAAGCGTAGCATCACAAGCGCCAGCCTGAAGCTTGTCCAGGCGAGTCTGGACATTCCCACGCAGCAATCCGAACCGCAGATCCGGGCGCCGACTCAGCATCTGAGCCTGACGACGCACAGACGCACAGCCAATCAGAGCACCTTCTGGCAAGCACGCATACGGATCAGCTGGGTCAACCTTGAGCGTCCGATCACGAAGGATGATCGCATCACGCGCATCTTCGCGCTTCAGCGTACAGGCCAGAACAAGACCGGGAGGCAAATTTGTTTCAAGATCCTTGAGGCTGTGAACCGCAAAATCAATCCGTCCAGCCACAAGTGCTTCGTGAATTTCCTTGGCGAACAGACCTTTGCCACCAATTTCAGCCAGACGCTGCGTAAGATTACGGTCGCCTTCAGTGCTGATCTGATGCTCCTGAAACGCTCCCATGTCGCGCAGGACCGGGCAAAATCGCGTCAGACGGGTCAGAAACGTGCGCGTCTGCCAGAGCGCCAGCGGAGAGGCGCGTGAGCCAACTCTAAGCGGGAGTTTGCGCTGACCGGAGGGGCTGGCGGCATGAGATCGGCGGACGGCTTCCGCCGCGACCTTTTGGAGGGCGTCGGAAGACAGGACGGAAGCATTCATGGACGGCAGCTTTAGCTCATTCACGCGGGGCTGTCATGATGAGAGAGACTCGGTCATAATGCATGGCATGTCCGACCCTGCTGCATTGCGCCCGCTTCTGGCGATCGAAACGTCCTGTGATGATACCGCCTGCGCCATTCTTGCCTATGACGGCACCATTCTGGCCGAAGGCGTCCTCTCCCAGAATGATCATGCCATTCTGGGCGGCGTTGTTCCCGAAATTGCAGCCCGTGCGCATCTGGATGCCCTGCCCGCACTGGTTCAGTCCGTCCTCGCCAAAGCCTCCCTCACACTGGCAGACATCGCTACCTTTGCAGGAACAACCGGACCCGGCCTGATCGGTGGCCTGATTGTCGGCAGTTCCTATGCGAAAGGTCTGGCCCTTGCACTCGGGCAGCCCTTCATTGCGGTCAATCACATCGAGGGCCATGTCCTGACGGCGCGACTGCCCGCGCTTGACGCTAACCTTCAGTTCCCCTTTCTGACGATGCTGGTCTCTGGCGGCCATTGCCAGTGCATCTCTGTTGAGAAAACCGGGCACTATACCCGCCTCGGAGGCACCATCGACGACGCCGCCGGTGAAGCTTTCGACAAGGTTGCCAAAATGCTCGGCCTCGGCTGGCCCGGCGGACCCGCTCTTGAAAAACTCGCAGCAGAAGGCCGGGATGATGCCTTCGCCCTGCCTCGTCCGCTCAAAGGACGCGAGGGATGCGACTTCTCGTTCTCTGGTCTGAAAACCGCCGTAAGCCGCCTTATCGAACCACAAGGGTCCGGCGCGCTCCCCCGCCAGTTCGCCGCTGATGTTGCCGCATCCTTTCAGCGCGCCGTTGCCGACGTCATGGCAGATCGTGCGGAACACGCGCTCACCATGGCGCCGCATTCCACGGCCCTTGTCGTGGCCGGAGGGGTCGCGGCGAACCGCACGCTACGCAGCGCGCTCGAAGCTGTTGCCGACCATCATGGCATCCCCTTTATCGCACCGCCCCTACGCCTCTGCACGGATAACGCCGTCATGATCGGCTGGGCCGCCCTGGAACGTCTGCATGCAGGCGAACAGCCACACGAAATCGACGTCGCCGCACGTCCCCGCTGGCCTCTTTCGGAACGCCAGCCCGCCACCGCATTGTCCTGACCCCAAGCCGGAATACAGAACCCTTGAACTACCGCCACGCCTACCACGCGGGAAACTTCGCGGACTGCGTCAAACACGCAATCCTTCTGGTCCTTCTGAAAGCCCTCGCCCGCAAACCGGCAGGATTTTGCGTGCTCGACACGCATGCCGGCTGCGGACAATACGACCTTTCTTCCGAGGAAGCCCAGAAAACCGGCGAGTGGAAAACAGGGATCGGCCTCCTGGAAGGTTCGGAAGACCCTGCGCTTCAGGAGTACCTGGCAGCTGTACGGGATCTTGGGCTGTATCCCGGCTCCCCGGCTTTCACACGCCACGCCCTGCGCCCGCAGGATGAACTCATCGCCTGCGAACTACACCCGGAAGACGTTCGCCCTCTGCGTCGTCTGTTTCGGGATGATCCACAGGTCTCCATCCATCATCGCAACGGCTATGAAGCCCTGCGTGCGCTCCTGCCACCGAAGCATTTGAAGCGCGGTCTGGTCCTGATCGATCCCCCGTTTGAAAAGCTGGATGATTTCCAGCAATGCGCACAGGCCGTTTCACTTATCCGCAATCGCTTCCGCGCTGGGATCGTAGCGGTCTGGTACCCGATCAAACATCGTACGCCCGTCCGCGCCTTCTACAATGCCCTGACCGATGCTGGCATCAGGGACATTATCGCCTGTGAATTCCTGCTACGCCCCGCCCTCGACCCCTCCCGCCTGAATGGATGTGGAATGCTGGTCGTAAACGCCCCATATGGGTTCGAGAACGAGGCCCGCACAGTTCTGGAGGCTATGAAAACCGGACTGGCTACAGAGGATCGGGAAGACATGCAGGTACATATCGAACGACTGGCCGAAGAATGAGCATGACGGGCCGCCATATCGCCGTCATCGGAGCGGGCGCCTGGGGAACGGCTCTCGCCTGCGCCGCAGCACGAACGGGAGCCAGTGTGACGCTTTGGATGCGTTCGCCTGTTGCCCCCGATGTTCGGGAACTCCCTCGCCTACCCGGTATCCGCCTGCCCGATACAGTGCACGTCACGGGAGAGTTTCCGACGCAGGCCGATCTGGTCCTTCTGGTCGTCCCTGTTCAAACCGCACGGCAGGTTTCGAGTGCGTTAGAACAGTCTTTAGCCCCCGGGATACCCGTCATCACCTGTTGCAAAGGACTGGAACAAGGCACATCCCTTCTCCCCCTCGATGTTCTCACCGAGACCATGCCCGGTCGGCCAACAGCCGTCCTTTCCGGCCCGAATTTCGCCATTGAAGTCGCCCAAGGCCTGCCCGCCGCCGCGACGCTCGCCAGCGTTGATCTGCCACTCGTCCAACATCTGGCCAGTCAACTTAATTCCTCATCGTTCCGCCTTTATGCAAGCCAGGATATTGCGGGTGTCCAGCTTGCTGGAGCCGCAAAAAACGTCGTGGCAATCGGTGCAGGCATCGTCATCGGCGCAGGGCTTGGTGAGAATGGACGCGCCGCTCTCATCACACGCGCTGTGGCAGAAATCGCCCGTCTGGCGGAAGCTCTCGGCGGTCGAGCCTCCACCCTTGCAGGTCTCTCCGGCGTTGGCGATCTGATCCTGACGTGCACCGGGCGGGGATCACGAAACTACAGCCTAGGCATCGAACTCGGTGAAGGACGCTCACTAACGGACATCCTAAGTTCTCGCACTACTGTGGCTGAAGGTGTCCTCACAGCTCCGGCGCTCGTCACTTTGGCACGAAGCCTGAATGTTCAGGTCCCCATTCTCGAAACCATCACGCATCTTCTCTCAGAGAAGCTGACGATCGACGAAGCCCGGTCCCTGCTGCTGGATCGTCCACCAACAGTTGAGTAGTTCCTTATATTGAAACGACAAATATGAAACTCTCGCGGCAATTTTTTCTGACGATGCTCATTTTTTCTCTGCTCGGGATAGGCGTCAACCTGCTGAAATTCTTCACGACCCAAGAGAACATCTTCAACAGCTTTCACTTCTGGGAATGGGTCGGGATCGCCGTAGCTTCCCTATGGGCAATGCTCGTTTTTAAAAGAACGTCGCCAAAGCCCTAACGCCTCTGAAGCCCGTCTCCAGAAGCCGCGTCAAACAAACAGTCCCGCAATCACTGCACTCATCGCATTGGAAAACGTTCCAGCCACAACTGCCCGGACAGCCAGCTTCGCTACATCCGTCCGCCGACGTGGTTCCGCGCTCCCGAACGCGCCGATCAGAATTCCAATCGTGGAAATATTAGCAAAGCCACACAACGCAAAAGACAGGATTGTAATCGTCCGATGGGACAGAGCGTGCGCCTGGATCATCGGTGACAGATTCACGTAAGCCACAAACTCATTGAACGCGATTTTCTGACCCAACAGGCCACCCGCGACATTGCATTCCGCCCAAGGCACCCCGATCAGCCATGCGAAAGGCGCGAAAACCATTCCCAGAATGCGGGACAGAGACAGCCCGACCATAGCGAGAAGCCCATCCGTCAGCGCAATAATTCCTACAAACGCAATGAGAACCGCACCAACGGCAACGGCAATCCTGGCCCCGTTCATCGCGCCTTCGGCCAAAGCCTCGAACATGCTGTGATGGCCATGATCGGCCCCGGCAATTTCCGTGCTGGCATGCCGCGGACCGGGGAACAGCACCCGGGAAAACAGCAAACCACCCGGAATAGCCATGGCAGACGCTGCGAGCAGGTTCTCCATCGGCACACCCAGAGACGCATACCCGGCCAGTACGGACCCCGCGATAGAGGACGTCCCGCTACACAGAACGGTCGCCAGTTCTCCCATCGACAATCCAGCCAGACAGCTCTGAAGCACGATGGGCATTTCGCTTTGCCCGAGAAAAATCGTCAGAACTGCGGAGAAAGATTCAATCCGGGTGGTTCGCAAAATCTTGGCAAGCCCCCCACCAATCAGTCGGGACAAAAACTGGAGAACGCCCCAGTGCTGCAACAGCGCCAGAAGGGCCGCGACATAAACGATTTCAGGCAGAACTTTCAGGGCAAAAACAAAGCCACCATTGCCCAGCACATCCGCCATTCTGGGCCCAACGAGCCCACCAAACAGAAAAGCGCTTCCCTGGTCGCCGTAAGACAGCACTTTTGTAATACCATCAGAAACCAAATGCAGGAGATGCGCGCCCATCGGAACCCAAAGGATCACAGCGGCAATGCCAACCTGCAAAGCGAGTGCCCGCAGAACGAAAGCCCAGTCGATTGCCCGACGGTTCGTAGAAAACAGCGCGCCAAGACAAAGAAGACCGGCCATGCCGATCAGGACGCGCAGGATCACGAACAGAAGCTCCCTTTCAGAGACAGAACGGTTCCCAAACTGTCTGCATGACAGCGCCGTGTCCAGCCCTCCTCTCGCGTCCGACGCGTTATGCCATTACACTCATTCAAAACGAGAGGGAGAAACCCATGTCCTGCGCCTATGACTTCCACCTGCCGGGCCTGTCAGGTGAAACCATCGACCTCTCCGCCTATCGTGGCCGCCCACTTCTGGTGGTCAATACAGCATCAAAATGTGGTTTCACGCCTCAATATGAAGACCTGCAACATCTCTGGTCTCTCTACGGGCGAGACAAACCTGATGGACTGATGGTTCTTGGCGTCCCGTCAAATGATTTTGGCGAGCAGGAACCAGGATCAGCGGAAGAAATTAAAACATTCTGCTATCGGAACTATGGCGTGACTTTTCCCATGGCCGCAAAGGCTCATGTGAAAGGACCAGAAGCCATTCCCCTTTTCCAGTGGCTTCGTCAGGAGGGTGGCTTCCTTTCGCGCCCACGCTGGAATTTCTACAAATACCTGATCGGCCGTGACGGTAATCTCACCCGCTGGTTCACGCCGCTGTCAAAACCGACTTCGGGACGGGTAGAAGAGTCCGTCCGCCGGATTCTTCTCGATCACTGATCCCGCATTATTCCGGAATGTCGTCCGCGCAAGAACCTCTTCAATTAGCGCAACATTCCGGAGATCAGCCTTGAAGACCGTATCAAACACATCTCCAAGAAGCGGCACCACACCAACAGCCGCTTCGATTCCGACATTCAGCAGCATCTTGCGAACAATGCGCCTTCCAACGCCCATCCGATGGCCTTCCCACACGATGTAAAGTGAAAGAAGCGTTCCGAACGCAAGCCCACCCGGAACAAGACCTAGAATCGTATCTGCACCCGCCCGCAGGCGCAGACCGGGGATGCGCACCGCAGCATTCAAAATCCAGGCAAGACGCCTCAACTTCTCCAGCCTCTGCATGAGGTCTTCGGTGCTGGAGGGAGACGTAGTGAACGAAGTTTTGGTCATGATACAAAACAACACAGCAACGGGATCGGAAGTTGCGTCTTTTTCCTTGACGCCATGCACTCAAAAACGCCAGCTTCATGACAGCAATATGACAGGAGGCTTGTCATGACGGTGTCTGTTCTGCGCCCTATTCTGCCGCTGCTGGTCGTCGCCGCTCTCGGGGCACTCACGCCGTCTGTTGCCCATCACGTCTCAAGCTTTCTGGGCCTTCCCGGCATCTTCTGGGCCAGCGTCATGCTGACGCTGGAAATTGTCCTGCTTTGCATCGGGCTGGCCGCTGTTCGCCCGAGCATGACGCGCCCTTCCGAGAAGTTGTACGCCCGGGAAACCGTTCTGCGATAAAAATCGTTCCTCCTGCCTTCAGGAGGATATGTTACCCGCTGACGGGATAGGCTAGAGACGGGAAATGCTTCGCAATTTCCTGACCGTTGGCAGCTGGACCATGCTTTCGCGTGTTCTGGGCCTGATCCGTGACCAGCTTCTCGCAGCTTTTCTGGGCGCAGGCCCCGTGCAGGACGCGTATCTGGTCTCCCTGCGTCTGCCCAACATGTTCCGGCGCCTCTTTGGCGAGGGTGCGTTCAATGCCGCCTTCGTGCCAATGTTCACAGCGAAATATGAAACAGAAGGCCGAACGGCTGCCTTGCGTTTCGCGGGACAAGCCCTTTCGGCCCTCGTCGCATGGCTCGTGATTCTGACGGTTCTCTGCGAACTGTTCATGCCGTTCATCATTTCAATTCTGGCTCCCGGCTTTCAGGGCGAACGTTTCGCACTGGCCCTGACACTGACGCAGATCACCTTCCCTTATATGATTATGATCTGTGCGGCGGCTCTTGTGTCCGGCGTACTGAATGGTCTTGGAAAATTCGGTGCTGCTTCCGCTGCCTATCTGAGTTTCAACATCATCGGCATCGCCGCCATCTTCCTGGGTGCGTATGTCTGGCACAATGTTGCCTTCACAAGCGCCTGGGGCGTAACGATTTCCGGCATTGTGCAGCTTGGCGCGCTCTACTGGGCAGCTCATCGTGCCGGAGTTGCTCCACACCTGATTCGCCCGAGTTTTTCACAGGATATCCGCGCCCTGCTGCGTCGCATGGGGCCGGGCCTTGTCGGGTCTGGCGTGACCCAGATGAACCTGATGGTAGACACCATCATTTCTACCCGCCTGCCGGTCGGGTCCCCCTCCATCCTGTACTTCGCAGACCGGATCAACCAGCTTCCCCTTGGCGTTCTGGGCGCAGCGGCTGGCACAACGCTCCTGCCGCTTCTGACCCGTCATGTCGCTAACAAGGATCGTGCCTCTCTGCACGCCAGCCTGAATCGAGCGCTTGATTACGCGATGCTCCTGACGCTGCCCGCCACCATCGGGCTGATTGCACTTGCACCGTCCATCATGGCTGGCCTCTTCAGCTACGGACATTTCACAGTCGCAGACGCCATGAAATCCGCTCAGTCGCTCCGTGCCTATGCGCTTGGCCTGCCTGCCTTCGTGCTCATCAAGGTCTTTTCACCGGGCTTCTTTGCAGAGGGCGACACCAGTACGCCAGTCCGCATCGGCTTCTTCACACTTGCCCTGAACCTCGCCCTCAATCTGGCACTCTACAAGCCGCTCGCGCACGTTGGCCCTCCTCTGGCCAGCACGATCGCCGCACTCGTCAACGTCGCCATTCTGGCCGTCCTTCTTCGTCGTCGTGACGTTTTCAAACCCGATCCTCGCCTGAAAAGTCGCGTCACACGTATCGTCGGAGCGGCCATCATGATGGGTCTGTGGGTTGCCGCCGCCCAGAAATTCGTCGCTCCCGATCTACCAAACTGGCACGGTGTCTGGCGTCTGGGCATGCTTGGCGCACTGATCGTTTTTGGTGGCATGGTTTATGCCATTTCCCTCGACGCCCTGAAGGTCGTGAAACTCCGGGACGCAGCCGCGGCGTTGCAAACGCGCATCGCCCGACGCCGCACTCGCTGAGAGAGTCATCCTGCCGGTTCACACACCGGCAGGGACAGGGTAGTTTCCCGCCCCTCCCCTTTCACTACCGGAGACTGGACCCATCGGCACGTTCATGCCCCTGCCTTCTGCTGCGAATGCCACGCCCTCCATGGCTCAGTGGTTTGACCTGAAGCATCAGGAGCCGGATGCCCTGCTGTTCTTCCGCATGGGGGATTTCTACGAGCTGTTCTTCGGGGACGCACAGGCAGCAGCCATGGCGCTCGATATCGCGCTGACAGCCCGTGGCAATCACAATGGCGAGCCGATTCCGATGTGCGGTGTGCCCGTCGCCGCTGCGCCAGCCTATCTCTCCCGCCTGATCCGTCGCGGCTTCCGCGTCGCCGTCGCCGAACAGACACAGACTCCACAGAAAGGCCAGAAAGGCCCGCTGCCCCGCGCCATCGTCCGCGTCGTCACCCCCGGCACCCTGACCGAAGACGAACTTCTGGAAGCAGGACGCGCCAATCTTCTACTGGCCATTGCCCGCTCCGGGAGCCGCCGGTCCAGCATGATCGGCGCCGCCTGGATCGATATTTCGACCGGCGCTTTCGAAACAACATCGGTGCCTGAAGCGGCGCTTCCGGAACTCATGGCCCGACTGGATGCTGCAGAAGTCCTGTCCGATCCGGAACTCATTCCTGCTGATCATACGAGCCGTCTGGCACCAGTTGCCGTCCCGCCAACCATCGACAGCGCCCGCACTCTGATCGCCCGCGCCTATGGCGTCGCCCAGCTTGATGCGCTGGGAGACTTTCCCGACGAGCAGGCCATCGCCTGTGCCATGGCGCTGAATTACGTTCAGCGCAGTCAGGCCGGTGCGCTTCCACGCCTGTCCCGCCCCATCCCACAGGGTGTCAGCGGCGTTCTGGGAATCGACCCGGCCACCCGCGCGAGCCTCGACATTCTCCGCACCCGCGATGGCGAAACGAAGTACAGTCTCTTTGGCGTCGTCTCCCGCACGGCTACAGCCGCCGGCTCACGCCTTCTTTCACAATGGCTGTCCTCGCCGCTTACCAACGCCCAGCAAATCACGGACCGACAAAACGCATGGCTTTGGCTTCAGTCCGTGCCGTGCCTGGTGGGATCATTGGGTGACATCCTCAAACGCACGCCCGATCCGGCACGTGCGCTTGGGCGCCTGTCTGCAGGGCGCGGCCAGCCCCGTGACCTTGCCGCCATTCGGGATACACTGATCGCCGCAGATGATCTCACCGGCTTATTACAGCCCGTTTGCGACGAACAAACCCCAACGCTGATTCGTACTCTAACAGCCGGATTATATGGCAGGGCAGACACCCTGCTCGATCGCCTGAAAGCTGCTGTTGCCGAAGATCTTCCGGCCCGTATTGAAGATGGCGGGTTCATTGCTGCCGGATTTAATGAAGAACTGGATCGTTATCGCACGCTCCGGGATGAGAGCCGCCGGATTGTCGCAGCCCTTCAGGGGCGACTGTCGGAAGAATACGGCATCGGCAATCTGAAGATCCGCCACCACGCCCAGCTCGGCTATGTCATCGAAGTGCCATCCGCTGCCGGTGCGAAGCTGAAGGATCGGCCCGAACTGTCTTTCCGTCAGGGAACGGCCAGCCTCGCACGGTTTTCAACAGAAGAACTCGCTGCTCTGGACCGTGCGATTCTGGAAGCCGCCGACAAGGCCAGCACGCTGGAACGCCGTCTCTTTGCCGAGCTCTGCACGCATATTCTCCAGACCCCTGCTCTGGACGAAGTGGCGGAATTTCTGGCATTGGCAGACGTTCTGCGCTCTTGCGCACTGCTGTCCGAAGGTGGCTCATGGTGCCGTCCGGACGTCACAGACGGGACCGATTTCGAACTCGTCGCCTGTCGTCATCCCGTTGTAGAAGCCGCATTGGCGGAATCAGGAAGTGCAGACGCACGCTTCATTCCCAATGACTGCAAACTGCCGCCTGAACATCGCGCCATGCTTCTCACTGGCCCGAACATGGCGGGTAAATCGACATTCCTCCGTCAGACAGCCCTAGCCGTCATCATGGCGCAGGCAGGGCTGCCTGTTCCCGCGAAGAGCGCCAAAATCGGCGTCGTGGATCGGCTATTTTCCCGCGTCGGCGGCGCGGACGACCTCGCCCGTGGCCGCTCGACCTTCATGGTTGAAATGACCGAGACCGCCGCCATTCTCAATCAGGCCGGACCAAAATCCCTCGTCGTCGTCGATGAAATTGGTCGGGGCACGGCCACGTTGGACGGTCTTTCCATCGCCTGGGCCACGCTTGAAGCGCTCCATACGCAACTCGGCTCCCGCACAATCTTCGCCACGCATTTCCATGAGCTCGGTGCATTGACGGAGTTTCTTCCCCGTCTCGCCCCATACACCATGGCCGTGAAGGAATGGCGCGGAGAAGTCATCTTCCAGCATGAAGTCCGCCCCGGATCGGCACGGAAAAGCTGGGGGCTGCATGTCGCCAAGCTTGCAGGCATCCCGCAGTCGGTCGTCAATCGTGCCTCGCGGCTGCTAGCAACATTCGAACGTGAACAGGCCGAAGCACGCTCTTCCCTGCCATTATTTGAAGCCGTGGCGGACACACCAGACCCGGCCAGTGAGACATCAGAGCCACAATCGCCCGCCCTGGAAGCACTCACAACGCTAAATCCCGATGAACTCTCTCCCCGGGAAGCATTAGCGGCATTATATGAACTTAAACGCCTCGCCTCAGGAGACAGGACTTGAAAAAAGCGGGTTTCTGGGGCGAAAGTCACCCTTCCCCTTTCGCTGACGATACGGATACGACCCTGTCTGACCGCAAAGCCATGACCCCGTCGCTGCAAGCAGCTCTCCAGAATGCTGCAGCCCAGGGGCAGACATCCCGTGAAGATGTTCTCTCCGTCCTCCGTCGCCACCTTGGCAACGGTCACGCGGCCATCCGTCAGCGGTTTGAAACCCGCCAGATCTCCGGCATTGCAGCCGCACGTGCCCTTGCGGCTCAGGCAGACAGCGTTGTCTACGCCCTGGCAGACCTGTCGGCCCGGCAGGACGGCGCATCCGACGAACCGCTCTGTCTCTGTGCGACAGGCGGTTATGGTGCGGGCCTTCTCGCGCCTTTCAGTGACATCGATATTCTCTTCCTGATTCCGGAAGACGCATCCGCTGCCCTCACGATCCGAATCGAGTTCATTCTCTACGCCCTATGGGATCTCGGTCTGCGCGTCGGCCATGCCACCCGCTCCATCAGCGCCTGCATCAAGGACGTCGCAGAAGATCTGACGATCCGTACGGCCCTGTTGGATCTGCGTCCACTTTACGGAGATCGTACCCTCGCCCGTGACCTGCGCTCTGCCCTTGGTGCCGATCTTCAGAACGATACGCTGTGCGATTTCGTACGCGGCAAAATTGAAGAGCGCGAACTGCGTCACCGCCGCTTTGGCGACAATCCGTACATGGTGGAGCCAAACATCAAGGAAGGTCGTGGTGGCCTAAGAGACCTCCAGACCCTGAACTGGATGGGCCGCGCCGCCCTTGGCTGCGCGATTACGACGGTTGACCAGACGGCAGCCCCAGCCGAAGCCGTGCCCACACCGTCCTTCATTTCCTTTGGCCTCCTGACCAATCGTGAAACCCACCGCGCCCGGCGTGCGTGGGATTTTTTCTGGACGGTCCGCCTGCATCTTCACTACATCACCGGCCGTGCTGAAGAACGTCTGACTTTCGATGTTCAACCCGTCATCGGTGGTCGCATGGGCTATGCAACACACGGTCGTCAGCGTGGTGTCGAGCGCTTCATGCGCCACTATTTCCTGACAGCCCGTGATGTCATGCGTCTGACGCATGTGCTTCAGCCCATTGTCCTGATGCGCCTTCAGGATCAGGCCAGCGACACCCAGCCGGAAACCCTGGCCGGACCTGAAGGCTTCGAGCGCATTGCGGGGCGTCTGTGCCCTGTCGAACCCGTGACGTTCGCGAAAAATCCGCGTGACATGTTCCGCATGCTGGATTGTGCCCGGCGTCACGATCTGGAACTTCACCCCCTCGCCATCCAGCAACTCATTCGCAACGAACGTCATGCGGTCGAACTTCGGGATGACCCCGAAACGGCTCAGATCTTCCTGAACCTGCTCTGCGAACCCAGTGCGGATGAGACGAAAAATGTTCCGTTCTGGCTCCCCATTCTGAACGAAACCGGCCTGCTCGGACGTTTGCTGCCAGACTGGTCCCGCGTTGTCGGGCAGATGCAGTTCGACAGCTATCATATCTATACGGTGGACGAGCACATCATCGAGGCCGTCCGCATGATGGGGCAGATCGAAGCGGGGCACATGGCGGATGAAATTCCGCTGGCTTATGCCTTGGCCAAGGATCTGCGGTCCCGTCGTGCCCTGTATGTCGCCGTTCTTCTGCATGACATCGCCAAAGGCCGTGGCGGTGACCATTCGGAACTTGGAGCGGATCTGGCACTGGACATCTGCCCCCAGCTTGGACTGGATCCGGAAGAAACAGACACCGTTTCCTGGCTAGTCCTCCACCATCTCCTGCTGTCACAAACGGCCTTTACACGGGACATCGACGATCCTCGCACCATTCTGGATCTCGCAGACACCATCCAGTCTCCCGAACGCCTACGCCTCCTGCTTCTGCTCACCATCGCAGACATGCGCGCCGTCAGCCCAAAAGTCTGGAACGCCTGGAAAGCAACGCTGCTGCGCGAACTGTTTTCCCGCGTCGCCGAAGTTCTGGAGGGCGGACTGGCCGCTACGGAACAGGATGGACGCGTCAGCCATGCCCGCGAGCTTGCCCGCGACGGCCTGACCCCACTCCTGCCCGAGAGCAGCGTCGAACACTTCCTATCCCTCGGCTACCCAAGCTACTGGCTGGGCTTCGATACCGACACGCACATGCGCCACGCCCGCATGATCCACGATTCGGACCGCTACCGCTCTCCCGTTACGGTAGAAGCCTATCCCATTCCGGACCGTGGCGTGACTGAACTCACCGTCCTCTGCGCCGATCATCCCGGCTTGTTTTCACAGATCGCCGGAGCACTCGCCGTTGCCGGTGCTTCCATCGTAGACGCCCGAATTCACACGCTCAGCGACGGCATGGCTCTGGACACGTTCTGGGTTCAGGACGCAGATGGATGCTCTTTCGAAGACCCGCACCAGCTTGGTCGTCTGAATCATCTCGTTGAGCAGGCTTTGTCTGGTCGTCTGGATCTGGAAAAGGGAATTGCCGAAGCCCGCCACCGTGGCGCATCGCGCCGGATGCGCGCCATTCATGTTCCGCCCCGAGTGGTCATGGATAACACAGCCTCAGACCGTCATACCGTCATTGAAATCAATGGCCGTGACAGACCAGGCCTGCTCCATGACATTACGCGGACCCTGAGCCAGCAATCCCTTCAGATTTCCTCGGCCCATATTACGACTTACGGGATGCGCGCCGTGGACGTCTTCTACGTCCGCGATCTTCTGGGCATGAAAATCACGGACCCGGCTCGACTGGCCCATATCCGTGACTCCCTGCTGTCTTCACTGACACCACTCCCTGTCAAGAAGTCGGCTGCCGCTCCCACACTCTAAGGGCTTCGGCCACTCGTTCAATAACGAGTGGCCAGTCCTCAGGCAGAAATCCGTCAGGCCGAAACTGTCGAACATTCTGGTACCAGGACACATCTTTCCAACGCCAGTCTCCTCCTCGCCGATTGAGAAGCCAAAGAGGGCGGCCTGTCGCCCCCGCAACATGAGCAACCAACGTATCAACGCTGATCACCAGTTCGCATTGGCTGACAGCGCATGTCAAAGCCTGCAAAGTCGAGAGATCGACCTTTTCCATCCAGCCCGGACATTCACCACGCTGAAGAGACACGAACCTCAAGCCTAAAACGTTTCTCAACGGATCCAGCCACTCTGACTTCAACGAGCGTCTCGAATCAAAGCGGTATGATGGATTGCCCGCCCAACATACACCAATCGTCTTCGGCGCCGGGTCCAAACCTGTTTCAAGATAAGGCTTTTGGTCTGGTGCGCCCTGAACACCCAGAACAAAGGGCAAGCTGAGAAGGCTGACTTCGCTCTCTACTGGGCCCTGACGATCCAGAATTCGGGATGCCCCCAGTTGAGGCATGAAAGACACAAGATCAGCAGCCGGGAACTGAAGCCTCAAAGGACGGCGCTTTGCAGCTTCCCTCAGAAACCGCAGAAACTGCACGCTATCGCCCAGCCCCTGCTCCGCCGTGACCGCAATCGGTTCTTCCCCGGAGGAACCATCCCAGGCGGGAACCCGCGGCCTATACCCCAACAAAGAATGGCGGCTTTCAAATTCCTTCCATCCCTGAGCAAAAACGCCCTGCCCCAGAAGAAGTGTCGCATGGTTAAAGCGCGCCTGCTCCCGGTCAAAACCGCTCTCACGCTCCATCACAGCACTAAAAAGCGCTCCCGCTACGGTATCCTCATCCATTTCCATGAGAACCGTACCCAGACTGTTGGCAACACGGCCATCCTCCGGTCGAAGCGACAGCGCCTCTTCGAGAACGGATCGCGCCTGTGGCAAATCTCCCAGCGCCATCAGAACAAGACCAAAATTATTCAGCGTCTCCGCCGTTCGCGGCCCCAGCTCACAGGACCGCAGTAAAGTTTCCCGCGCCTCTCCATACTGCCCCAGCCCGAACAGAACGGCTCCGAGATTTGCCCAGGCCCGTCCGTCCTGTGCACAGCGGCGCGTGACTGTTTCAAAGCAGATAACAGCTTGCTCCCCCTGACCATCCTCAAGATAAATCTGCCCCAGCCTTGTCAGATAATTCGTGTCGTCTGACGCAAGTCTGGCGGCTTCTCCAAAGGCCTCTTTCGCCTCGTCTCTCCGCCCCAAGAGTAGCAAAGCCTCACCAAGGGCCGCCGACGTACGCGGATCAGAAGGCTGAAGCGTTTGAGCCACAACAAGAGCAGCACGTGCAGGCTCCGAATGACCTTCCGCCATTAAGGCCAGACCCAGCGTGAGATGAATACGGGCCAGCCGGGATCGCGGGAGGCCCTCAGCCGCTTTAAGGGCCTTTCCACATAGCGCAATCGCCACAGCGTTTCGGCCGTTGGCACGTGCCAGACAGGCCATACCATGCAGAGCATCCGGCTGCGTCGGATCAGACGTCAGAATATCCTGAAACCAGCGCGCCGCTTCGCTCAGATCTCCCCGAGCAAAGCATTCAAAAGCATATCGGGTGGGATCAGAAGAAAGGCTGCGCATCGTGTTTCCGTCAAACCGGAAGGAGAAAGAAAAGCCGGTACATCTCCGTCACAACGTACCGATATATCCGGTGAATATTAAACGCCGTTAACGAAGTATTCAGTCTTTGGACAGCATGGTGCGTGTGAACAAGACAATCAGAGGCGTCTGACCATGCATCTTGAACAACGGACAGGCAATGTTCCCGGCCTGGTTTTCGCGACAGTCCGTCAGGGTATGACGACACGAACCTTCCCGATTGAAGTCAGACAAACTGCGTCAGGGCACTACATTTCCCGTATGCCCGATCAACGCTGGTCCATTGAATGCCAGACCATCGATTCCGCTCTCCTGATGCATGCGGCTGTTCTTTTCCCTGTGGAGCATGAACATGCCCCCTGGCTATCCAATCCGCGCCCAGCGCCCCTCCCAACAAACCAAGATTCCCGCATTCCAGAAAAAGCAGGCTCATCTTCTCCAAGTGCGAAGTTTACTGACAAAGCCTGCTCAGAGCTGACACTGGAGAATTAATCCCTTTTCGGTCTTGTCAAATTTTCCAGACAGGCCGATGTCTCGAACCATGAAAAGCTGGCTTCTGCATTCCGTCTCCGCCGTTCTTCTGGGAACGTCCTGTCTGTTCGCTTTTCCTGCGTACGCCGATCATCCGTGGAAAGACGCGCCTCAGTCAGCAAGGATTACGACGGATGCCCAACTTGAGAATATTCAGCTTACGGCCCTGACGCAGCATAATGCCCTGTCTCTCTTGGGGCTGGATGTAGATGGACGACCTGCCCTCATCGATTCGGCCAATCAGGAACATTTGTTTCCTGAAAATGGGGCTGAAAGAGCAAAAATTCCGCCTCTTTCCGCGCTCACCAAACAGGACACTATTTTTTGGGGACTGGCAGCCTCCCCAGAAGCCGCGCTCGTTCAGTTATCCTCAGACGGAAAACTGCTTCAAACAATTCCTCTTCAAGGTGCCCACAGCGCAGGCAGCCGTTTCACGGCCATTCAGGTCTATGGAAATTACGCTTATCTGACCGATGAAGGACAGGCTGCTCTCGTTGTAGTGGCGCTCAGAGACGGCAAGGCACAGCGTTTTCTTCCCTATGATCCCTCCGTAACAGGTCGCCGCCCCCTTAAACGGAACGACCAGATAACCAATGGTCCTGACAATCATCCGCTGACAGGCGGAAATGTGCGATTTCTAACGCTGGATGCCAAAGGCCAGTGGCTGTTCTATATGCCTGCCTGTGGCCCCCTTTATCGTATTGGCAGCGCCCTTCTTACCGACCCGGCTTTCACGCCCGTGGAACAACTTGATGGGATCGTCGAATGGCGTGACACACCTAGCCTGGGCGGTCTCACCCTGTCCGCAGACAATATTTTCTATATGTCTGACATCACTGATGGGGCATTGCTGAAATTCGGTAGCGACCGCAATCCGCTGATCCTTCTTCGGGACAAACGTCTTCTTGATGCTGGGGCACTGGCGGTTTCAGGCGATCATGAGGTCAGTGTTCTGACATCAGAAGATGGAAAACCGCACATTCTTCGCATCGCCTTGCCATAGAAGGTCGTGATATAAAGGCGGCATGCGCTACCGATCTACTCGCGGCGACCTGACCGCCGACGCCCCCAACTTTTCCGACATTCTGCTTGCCGGCCTTGCTGGAGACGGCGGTCTCTACATGCCGGAGACATGGCCCAAAATCAGCCCCCAGACATTCCGGGACTGGCGCTCCCTGTCCTACGCAGATCTGACGGCTGAAGTCATTTCCCTGTTCTCTGAAGGTGCCATTGATCGCGATACCCTGCGCGATATGGCCCGGGATGCCTATGCCGGTTTCGATCACGCGGCCGTAGCACCGCTTTGCGAAGTCGAGCTGGATCTGTTCTCGCTCGAACTGTTCCATGGTCCGACGCTCGCCTTCAAAGATATGGCGATGCAGATGCTTGGCCGCCTGTTCGACCATGTTCTGACCCAGCGAAACCAGAAGGTCACGATCGTCGGCGCAACATCCGGCGATACCGGTTCGGCTGCCATTGAAGCCTGCCGAGGCCGTGAACGCCTCTCGGTTGTGATTCTCCACCCGAAGGGTCGCACCTCGGAAGTCCAACGTCGCCAGATGACGACTGTACCGGACGACAACATTCTGAATATTGCTGTCGAAGGTGACTTCGATACCTGTCAGGATATCGTCAAGGCGCTCTTCGCCGACCAGCCGTTCCGGGACGAAGTCTCCCTGTCCGCCGTCAATTCCATCAACTGGGCACGTATCGCCGCACAGATTCCCTATTACGTCCGTGCAGCGCTGGCTCTCGGCGCGCCAGATCGGGAAGTGTCCTTCTCCGTTCCGACTGGCAATTTCGGTAATGTGCTTGCGGCATGGGCTGCCCGCCAGATGGGCCTCCCCATCCGCCGTTTGTGCATCGGATCAAACCGCAACGACATTCTCACGCGCTTCCTTCTGGAAAACGACATGAGCGTCCGCACGGTTGAGCCCAGCCTGTCGCCGTCGATGGATATTCAGGTTTCGTCCAACTTCGAACGCCTCCTGTTCGAACTTCTGGACCGTAACCCAACGCGTTGCGCTGCGATCATGAGAGAGTTCCGCGAAACTGGCCGTATGGCTGTTCCGCATGATGCCTGGACGCGCATGAAAGACGTCTTCGATGGTATGACGCTCAATGATGAGCAGACCAGCGAAGCCATGCGTCATTTCTATGATGAGAGCCTCTATCTGGCTGATCCGCATACGGCCATCGGTCTGGCTGTCGGCAAACGCTTTCAGGAACCCGGTATTCCGATGATCGCCGCCGCGACGGCTCATCCCGCCAAATTCCCGGATGCAGTCTTCTCAGCGACCGGCATCAGAGCTGCCCTGCCTCCACATCTGGCCGATCTTTTCGAGCGTCCGGAACGCTATGACACGATGAGCAGTCAGATCACTGGCATTCAGGATGCGGTCCGTACCCATCTCAAAAGCCACTAATACCTTGTTCCTTCCCGCAGGCTCCCCATCTCAGGGAGCCTGTCTTTTTATGACTTACGGAAACTCATGCCCGATACGATTGAAGTCACTACGCTCGACAACGGTCTGACCATCATTACGGAACGCATGGATCGCGTTGAGACGATCTCGTTCGGGGCGTATGTCTCGATTGGCACCCGTGACGAAACCGCCGAAAACAACGGTGTATCCCATTTCCTTGAACATATGGCCTTCAAGGGAACCGAACGCCGCTCTGCCTCCCGTATTGCTGAGGAAATCGAGAATGTCGGCGGTTACATCAATGCCTATACCGCCCGTGAAACCACAGCCTACTACGTCAAACTTCTTAAAGAAGATCTGGCTCTCGGCGTGGACATCATCGGCGATATCCTGACGCACAGCACGTTTCTGGATGCCGAGATCGAGCGTGAACGCGGCGTGATCCTTCAGGAAATCGGTCAGGCGAATGACACGCCGGATGACATCATCTTCGACCAGTTTCAGGAACGCGCTTTCCCGGAACAGCCCATGGGTCGCCCGACACTCGGTACGGAACAGCTCGTCTCCGGTATGACGCGCGAGACCCTGATGGGCTACATGCGTGAGCACTACACCACGCACAACATCACGATCGCCGCCGCCGGAAACCTGCATCATCAGCAGGTTGTCGATCTGGTGAAAGAGCACTTCCGGGACCTTCCAACACATCAGACGCCGCGCCCCCGAGGGGCAGCTTATGCGGGTGGTGACCTGCGCACGACACGCGAGCTGGATCAGGCCCATCTGGTCATGGGCTTCCCGTCCGTCAGCTATCACCATCCCGATCATTACGCGGTTATGATCCTCTCCACCCTTCTGGGCGGCGGCATGTCCTCACGTCTCTTCCAGGAAATCCGGGAACGCCGTGGTCTGGTGTACAGCGTTTATTCCTTCGCCTCTCCCTTCAGCGACAGCGGACTGTTTGGCCTCTACGCAGGCACTGGTGAAGCCGAGACGGCCGAACTTGTCCCGGTCATGATCGACGAACTCAAGCGCCTTCAGGATGGCCTGACAGCGGAAGAACTGTCCCGTGCCCGCGCACAGCTTAAATCCTCTCTGCTGATGTCTCTGGAAAGCACAGGCAGCCGCTGTGAGCAGCTCGCCCGCCAGATCCAGATCCATGGTCGCCCTGTCCCCGTAACCGAAACGGTCGGAAAGATTGATGCCGTGACGGAAGAGGACATTCTGCGCGTCGCCCGCGAAATTTTCGCTGGCACACCAACCTTCACCGCCATCGGCCCGGTCAAGAACATGCCGACGATGAACGACATCACCGCGAGGCTTGCTGCATGAGTACAACCCGTCACGTTGAAGCCCTTCTTGCTGCGGCAAAACGTCACGGCGCCGACCATGCCGACGCCATTTTCATCCGGAACGAATCCGAGTCCGCCATGGTGCGGAAAGGCATTCCCGAAGGCATCGAGCGCTCTGAAAGCGTAGCCCTCGGTCTGCGGGTTTTCCGTGGCCAGAAAGCAGCTTCCGTCTCTACAAGCGTGCTAGATGATGCCGAATTCGACCGTCTGGCCGAACAGGCCTGCGCCATGGCGCTTGTGGTGCCGGAAGACCGCTTTGGAGGGTTGGCTCCTGATGCCATGATCGGGCATTTCGATGCTGAAGGGCTGGATCTGTCCGACACGGCATCACCAGATATGGACACCCTGTTGAGCCGCGCCCGAGAAGCCGAAGAGGCCGCTCTGGCGGTATCAGGCGTCACCAACACTAACGGCGCATCCGTCGGACACGGCCGCACTGTGATTGCCTTAGGCACGTCCGCTGGCTTCATGGGCAGCTACAGCCGCACCGGCCATTCCCTCAGCGCCAGCGTTCTTGCGGGCGAAGGGGCGTCCATGCAGCGCGACTACGCGTATCACAGCACCGTGCATCTGGAAGATCTGGATAGGCCTGAAACCGTTGGCCGTCTGGCTGGTGAACGCGCTGTTGCCCGCATTAATCCAGGCCGTCCAAAGACGGGCACTTATGACGTCATCTATGATCCCCGTGTTTCCTCCAGTCTGCTCGGACATCTGGTCAGCGCGATCAACGGTGCATCGATTGCGCGCGGTACGTCCTTCCTGAAAGAAGCAATGGGGACACGAATCCTCAGCACAGGTCTGACGGTCAGGGACAATCCACGCCTTGTCCGCGGCCCCGCTTCGCGTCCATTCGATGGGGAAGGCTGTGCTGCTAATGTGCTGGATCTCGTCATCGACGGCGTTTTGCAAACCTGGCTGCTGGACTCACGAAGCGCCCGCCAGTTGGACCTACGCTCGAATGGTCGAGCCAGCCGGGGCGTTTCGGGGCCGCCAAGCCCAAGTGTGACAAATCTTCATCTTGCACCGGGTGATCTTTCCGCCGTTGAACTGCGTTCCGATATAAAGGAAGGGATTCTGGTTACGGAACTCATGGGATCGTCCGTCAATATGCTGACGGGGGATTACAGCCGTGGGGCTTCCGGCTTCATGATCCGCAACGGTGAACTTGCTGAGCCGGTAGCGGAACTCACGATTGCCGGGAATCTGCGGGACATGTTCACCCGGATGGTTCCAGCCAGTGATCTTTCCTTCCGGAACAGCGTGAATGCGCCGAGCATCCGGATTGATGGCATGAGCATTGCAGGACTTTGATGCGTAATTTTCGTCTTTTCTCTATCGCCTGTGCACTTCTTTGTGTGCTGGGTTCCGCTGATGCCCGTCCGGGTGGAGGGTCGTCCATGGGCAGCCGTGGATCCCGTACCTGGAGCGCGCCTCCCCGGACCTCCATTACGCCGAGCTGGACACGCCCGATGGACCGGACCATGACGCCGCAGTCCAACTACGGTGCCCAGTCCGCCGCCCCTCGCCCTATGGCGCCCATGACACCAGGGTACCGTCCCTCTTTCCCAAACCGCCACCCGTTCATGACGGGCTTTGCGGGCGGTCTACTGGGGGCTGGGCTCTTTGGAATGTTGAGCGGACACGGCTTCTTCGGCGGCATGACAGGCGGGACGTCGATCCTTGGCTTCCTGTTCCAGGTTTTTGTGATTGGCGCGCTGATCATGTTCGCTCTGCGCCTGTTTAACCGCCGTCAGGGCGCCTCTGGTTCATCTGCTGCAACGCCATTTGGTGCAGCCAGCGGCAATGCGCCAGTGACGCTAAGCAACGACGATTACACCAGCTTCCAGCGTCTGCTGCTCGACATCCAGTCTGCCTGGAGCGCACAGAACATGCGCGCCCTGTCGTCCATGACAACGCCGGAAATGGCAGGCTACTTCAACGAACAGTTGTCCGATCTGGCGAGCCGTGGTGCACGGAATATCGTTTCCAACGTCCGGTTCCTGCGTGGTGATCTTTCGGAAGCCTGGCGTGAACGCAACCTGACCTACGCCACAGTCGCCATGCAGTATTCCATGACCGACGTGACGACAGACTCGTTTGGTAATGTCATTGACGGTAGTTCGACCGAGCCGGTTACAGTCACGGAACTCTGGACGTTTGTTCGTGCTGACGGGCGCGGAAACTGGATCCTCTCAGCCATTCAGCAGGGTGGCTGAGAAACTTTCTTAGAAGCGGATCAGGGTAATCACGTAAAAGATTGCAGCGAGGGTGATGACCCCTGCTGCAATTCCCACGATCCGGCTTTGACGCCTCTTGGCGGCAAGATCGGTTGTTGTTTTCATGACAGCAGCACCCGATCCACCAACAATCCACAGAACAAGAAGAACAGATACGCCAGCGAGTAGCGGAACGCGAACCGTGCGGGCTTGTCTTTTGTAAGGCTGACGCCCTGAGCGTCCTGCTGATCCATCAGCACACGAACCGCGCAGAGAATAAATCCGAGATCAAGCAGACTGGTTGTAACCGTGTAGAACAGTCCACATTCATGGACGAAAGACGGAACCAGCGAAACAGCCGTCAAAATGAATGTGTAGAGCAGGATTTGCCAGCGCGTGTGTCGTGCACCCTTGACGACCGGTAACATCGGAATCCCGGCTTTGTCGTAATCCTTACAGGCATACAGCGACAGGGACCAGAAATGCGGCGGCGTCCACAGAAACACGATGGCAAACATGGCGACAGGCAAAACAGCCATGGAATTCATGGTTGCAGCCCAGCCAATCATGGGTGGGAATGCGCCCGCCGCGCCGCCAATAACGATATTCTGTGGCGTGCTTCGCTTGAGCCACATTGTGTAGATCACGCTGTAGAAGAAGATCGAGAACGCCAGAATACCAGCGGCCAGAGCATTGGTTGCGAGCCAAAGCACCAGCACAGACAGAACTGACAGCACCACACCGTAGATCAGCGCACTATCGGCTGGCATCCGTCCGTCTGGGATAGGTCGGACATTCGTACGCTTCATAATCGCGTCGATGTCGCGGTCGTACCACATGTTGATCGCACCGGCGGCTCCTGCCCCAATGCAGATACACAGGATGGTAATAATCCCGATGGGGATGGAAGGCCATCGCGGCGCAACCGCCATGCCTGCTGCGCCCGTAAAGACCACGAGTGAAATGACGCGTGGTTTCAGGAGCGCAAGCCAGTCCTTCAAAGACGAGTCGCCGTCAGCGCCCAGAACAGAAAAAAGCCCCGACGGGGCTAGAGGGGTTGTCTCGCTCATGCTCTGACCCGGGCACGCCCGGTCTCCCTGATCAGGAACAGTCCCAGCAGCCCGAATGTCAGCAGGCTAAGGCCCATCAGTCCTTCGCCAACAGGCATCAGAACCGGCGTCAAAGAGCAAAGAGCCCCCACGAACGTCAGGCCTGCATGAAGACGACTGAGAGGCGCAGGAATATGATCTGGCAGAAGACGCATCATCCAGGCGTAGAACCCGCCACAGAGTGCCATCACACCGCCAAATGCCGCAGCAGTATGGTCGAGCGCATGCCCCGGCATGAACTCCGCAATCCAGCCCGCCGAGAAAAGAACGAGGCTCCCCAACGCCCAAAGCGTTGTACCGTCCAAGGCGCGCTTCTGCTTCCAGACATCCACGCAAAGTGTCGCCACAAGCACAAAAGACGGAAGAAGCTGCGTCAGAGCGACAAAGCTGCTCTGGGAAAGACCCGGCATTCCGCCGAAAAGACTATCCATCCAGCAGAGCGGTCCCAGAACGGACATACATCCGAACACATAAGGCGCAACGCGGCCTGAAAAACTATTCGTATCCGGACGCGGCATCAAAAGATGGCACACCAGACCAAGAGCAGGCGTCAGCATCAACGCCGTCTCAGGAAGATGGAGCATCCCGATCAGACCCTGAGCCGCACTGTCAGGGGCATCATTGATCAGCATGCGGGTCACAACAGCCGCAAGCGTTGGGGCCACAATTGCCACGCCTGAAGCCGTGGCCAACATAGACCAGGCAAGTGGAGACAGCGTACGAAAAAGGCGCGTCCGGCCCTCGAGGACAGTCGTGATGATATCCACTGCGAGCGCAAGAACGCCGACGGCCCAAAGTGCAAGAGCCAGAAGAGGTTGCAACGGCAGCAGGACAACGCCCGAAGACAGAAAACCGAAACCGGCCAGACTGAAAGCAGGAAGCGTGGTTCTGTCCGTCCCCAGCTCGGCTGGAAGCAGCCATTGGCCAAACCCGCCGAGCGCAGCCGGACAAATCACGAAAAATGCCATCAGAATCCCGTGGCAGAACGCGAGCCCTGCTGTCGGATGTGTCTGAAGAAATGGCAACGCCAACGACCCACCCAGAAGACCGGCAAACAGCGCCAGCAGAATGAAGGATGTTCCGATCCGTCTGTTGGAAAGAACGGGGGTAGAGTCGAAGGCCTGATAAGTCATGGTCGCGTAGTCGGTCCCTGCCAAGGAATACCGCAGCGAGCGTCGGAATACTCGGCGCCGGCCAATACCGGAACCATACGCCGATCAGGCGACCAGGGCTGCGGCGTCGCTTTTACTCTCGCATTGCGGCAATGTCACGAGTGTAAACAGCCCTGCAGGCGGAACAGGCGTCAGAGTAGCGCGTTTCAGGTCTTCCGGAGGCAGAAGGGATTCGATCGCGAAGTCCGGATGCCAGCCCAGTGAACGGGATGCACGGGCCATTCCCCGCTCAACTGTCAGGCGCAATCCACCCGTTGCAAGAAAGTGATTTACAAAAAGGATATGCCCGCCCGGCCGAACAACACGCTTGAGCTCCGCCAGAAGACGATCCGGATGTGGCACAACGGAAGCCACGAACATCGCTACGGCAATATCGAAACTGTCATCTTCAAAAGTCGTGGCTTCAGCATCCATTTCCAGAAGATCGTCCACATTCGTCAGACGGTCCTGAAGAACGCGCATCCGTGCCCGGTCAAGCATGTCTTCTGAAAGATCAATGCCGGTGATCCGTTTCTCTGGCGTGTAGGACGGCAGGGCGAGTCCCGTTCCAACGCCGACTTCGAGTACTCGTTCACCCGGAAGAGCATTGACAGCCTCAACAGCCCTCTTGCGCCCGTAACCGGAAATACCGCCAAAAACAGTATCGTAAACGCGGGCCCATCGACGATAGGCCGCTTTGACGGCCTCCGCATCCAGTGCGGAACGCGGGGAGAGGGTTGAAGACATATTCTATGCGACCTTCTGTGTCCGCTCCCCTCAAGACTGGAGAGCATATCCGGAAACGTAGTTCAGTTGGCTCCTTCTTGCCCTTCCGGATATGCATCTGGCAAGACACGGGTTGCGGATGGTCACTAACTCGACCGTTTTTCATCATTTTGGAAGCAACAGATGCTGATTGTGTTTCTGATCCTGCTTTGCCTTGTTCTGTGGACAAGCATCTACGCCATGTATTTTCGCAAAGAGATCGTAGCCTGGTTTGCAAACCGATTTGAAAAAGATGAACCATCCGCTTCCGACGAGCTACCGGAGCCCATTCGCTACAAGCCGGAGCCCGAGGCAAAGAGTGACGGCTGAATTCTGCTTTCAGCCGCCTTTCCTTCAGCTCAGGACGGGTAACGCCGTTCAATAGCGTCCCAGATCAAACCGGCGCTATTGATCCCTTCAAAACGATCGAGTTCCTGAAGTCCGGTTGGTGAGGTGACGTTGATTTCCGTCAGCCAGTCTCCAATCACGTCGATCCCCGTGAAAATCAGGCCATGATCGCGAAGATACGGGCCAATCGCGTCACAGATTTCCTTGTCCCGTTCCGTCAGATCCACACGCTCGGCGCGCCCGCCAACATGCATGTTTGAACGCGCCTCACCTGTCGCCGGAACACGGTTAATCGCTCCGATCGGGTACCCGTCCACGAGGATAATGCGCTTGTCGCCCTGACGGACAGCCGGTTCATAGCGCTGGATCATCAGAGGCTCGTTGGTCCGTGCAAAATGCATTTCCAACAGGGCCTTCAGATTCTCATCATCAGGCTTGATACGGAAAATGCCTGCACCACCATTGCCGTAAAGCGGCTTGACGATGATGTCCTGATGCTTCTCGCGGAAGGCCAGAATATCCCGTGGATCCCACGCCACCAGTGTCGGCGGCATCAGATGTGGGAAATGCGTTACCAGCAGCTTTTCCGGCGCATTCCGGACCGCCACCGGATCATTCACGACCAGAGACAGGCCCTCACCGACACCATGAACATGCTCCAGCATATGCGTTGCTGTGATGTAGCCCATGTCGAAGGGGGGATCCTGACGCATCAGAATGACGTCCGTCTCACCCAGCGGAAGGATTTCTTCTTCCCCAAACGTCGCATGGTCGCCATGCACGCGACGAACCTCGACACGACGGGCGCGGGCCTGAAGACGACCGCCTTTCCCCTGCCCTTCCGTCAGGCTGAGGGTGGAAACAGGATAAACCCAGAGCTCGTGTCCACGCGCCTGCGCTTCAAGCATGAGGGCAAAAGTGGAGTCGCCGTCGATATTGACCTGTTCTAGCGGGTCCATCTGTACGGCAACCCGGAGTGAGCGGGACATGTCGGAAACTCCAACTGAAAAAACGTTGAGAATTCTTCTGTAGCGGGCAGCACGACTTTTTCAAAGCCGGGGCATGGGCCTGTCGTTAGAGAGGATGTCCGTGAAGTGCCTCTACAGCCTGAATGGTCGGCGTTGTCAGTGGAGAGGGCAGTTCCCCGAGAGCGAACCAGCCGAAAGCACTATGTTTTTCAGGCTCCATGAGGGCTGGTACGCCTGTGAATTCGGTGACCAGATAAACGGGCGCAATCCAGTGCGTACCTGCGGCGGGATCAGACTGTTCCACCAGACACAGCATCTGTCGGGCGTGAATCGTAACGCCGAGTTCTTCAGCCACTTCCCGCTCAACCGCGCGGGCAACAGGTTCAAAAAGATCAACCTTGCCGCCTGGAAGCCCCCAGCATTCGGCTTCAGGCTCTTTTTTGCGGCGGATCAGCAGCAGCTTTCCGTCAACGAGAATGGCGGCACCACATCCGATGCGAGGTTCAGATTGCACAGATGCCTCTTCAGTCCTGCAGATCAGGGTAAGTAATTTTCAGGATTTCGATTTCAACAGGCCCACGGGGCGTCTGCAACATCGCCACATCCCCAACGCGGGTACGCATAAGGGCACGTGCAATCGGGGAAATGAGACTGACTTCCCCCCGCACGAGATCCGACTCGTCCACACCCAAAATCGTCACGGTATGTTCCGTGTCATCCTCATCGACATACGTCACTGTTGCCCCAAAGAACACGCGATCACGCGTGGTCTGAGCCGCCGGATCGACGATCACGGCGTTTTCCAGCCGCTTACCCAGAAAGCGCAACCGACGATCAATCTCACGCAGACGACGCTTGCCGTACTGATAATCCGCGTTTTCGGACCGATCTCCATTCCCTGCCGCCCAGGATACGATCTCGACAATACGAGGCCGCTCCTTCTGCGCCAGTTCCTTAAGCTCCGCACGCATGACAGCAGCACCTTTTGGAGACAGGTAATGCGAAAGCGGCGTCTTTTCAGACATCAGACGGCCCCGACACGAAAACGCATCCGGCCACCAATCCGCGTTTTCGGCTTGAGTATATGCAGCCCCCGGCCCGGAATATCAGGTCGATTGACCGCATCCGTCATGTTCGTCACCGGTTCCACAGCGACGAAAGGTCCATCAGGAGACGTAAAAACGACTAGGTGTGTAAAGATCGGATCAGCTTCTACTGAGACTTTTACGCCTGCGTCCGGACGATCAAGCCCGACCGTTCCCCCAAAACCTGCAAAGCAATTATCAATGGACCGCGCGTGAGCATCCTTTGCAGCGTGAAAAGACCATTCGCCTTCACACGGAACGGACTCAACAGGGAGACCATCCGGTGAAGTCAGCCAGACTTTTTCCGCATCGAACGAAAGTGTCGCCAGCCCCTCGGCTGCCAGAAACGGATGAAAGCCAAAACCGACCGGCTGATCGACCGTATCGCGGTTTTCGACGACCATGTGGACATCGAGCACATCGTCAGTCAGCAGATAGGACAGAACCGCACGATAGGCGAAGGGCCATTGCCGGTCATTGTCCTGCGGAACATGATCCAGCGTCAGGACAGCATGGCTCGTACCCTGATGGGCGACCGTCCATTCCTGCTCCCACGCATTGCCATGAATCGTGTGCGGGTGATCGCCCATATTGGGGGCCAGATCATAATCCTGCCCATTAAATGAAAAACGTCCGTTCGCGATCCGGTTGGAGTAGGGAATCAGCGGATATGCCCCAACGGCCTCCCCCTTCTGCGCGGCCAGGGCTTCGTTCGGCACCGGAAGAAAAATGTCTTTCCCGTCCCGTTGCCAGACACCCACAGCGCCTCCCGTTTCGGGGAGGATGGTCAGGCGGCTCTTACCGCGGCTCAATTCAATCATGACAGTCTGCAATCCTGATAGTGGCGGTCGGTCATGGGCAACCGGGGTCGCCCCATATACCCCGATCAGCGACGACCGCCACGTTTGCGTTTGGCCGGATCATACCCGCCGCCGCCTGGACCAAGTGGCGTTGGACCTTTTGGCTTCTTGCCTCCTCCAGGCCGCCCAGCCGTCGATGTCGCGACTGGCGGAGGCTCCAACCCCATATCAATCGCTTCAAGACGACGCACTTCATCACGCAAACGCGCCGCCTGTTCAAAGTCCAGATTGGCAGCGGCTTCACGCATCCGCTTTTCGAGTTCCTGAATGGTGACAGGCAGGGATTTCCCAACAAACTGCTCGGTATCCCCGGCCTCATCAGGCGCGACCGTGACATAGTCCTGCTCGAAGATGGACGACAGTGCATCGCCAATCTTGGAACGAACCGTCATCGGCGTAATGCCGTGCGCCTCATTCCATTCCATCTGACGGGTCCGACGTCGAGCCGTTTCCTCAATGGCGAAGGTCAGGCTGTCCGTCATCTTGTCTGCATAGAGCAGCACACGCCCATCCACGTTACGGGCGGCACGACCAATCGTCTGGATCAGTGACGTCCGTGAGCGCAGGAAGCCTTCCTTGTCTGCGTCCAAAATGGCGACGAGCGCACATTCTGGAATATCCAACCCTTCACGCAGCAGGTTAATGCCAACCAGAACGTCAAAAGCGCCCAGACGCAGGTCCCGAATGATCTCGATCCGCTCCAGTGTATCCACATCAGAATGCAGATACCGGACCTTGATCCCGGCTTCGCCCAGATAGTCCGTCAGATCCTCAGCCATGCGCTTGGTCAGCGTCGTGACAAGGACACGCCCACCCTGCGCAATCGTCTCACGCGCTTCATGAAGCAGATCATCCACCTGCCCTTCAACGGGCTTCACGATCGTGACCGGGTCAATCAGACCTGTCGGGCGAATGATCTGCTCGGCAAAGACGCCGCCTGTCTGTTCCATTTCCCATGGGCCCGGCGTGGCAGACACAAAAATACTTTGGGGCCGGAAGGCATTCCACTCCCCGAAGGCCAATGGCCGGTTATCAACGCAGGACGGAAGACGGAACCCATAATCGGAAAGAACGGATTTCCGAGCCCTGTCCCCACGCTCCATGCCGCCAATCTGCGGAACCGTAACGTGACTTTCATCGACGATAAGAAGCGCATCTTCGGGCAAATATTCGAACAATGTAGGCGGTGGATCGCCCGCCCCACGGCCAGACAGATACCGGGAATAATTCTCGATGCCTTTGCACGCGCCGGTCGTCTCGATCATTTCCAGATCGAAGGTCGTTCGCTGGGACAGCCGCTCGGCTTCCAGCAGTTTTCCATCAGCCGTGAATTCCTCCAGCCGCTTACGAAGCTCGTTCTTGATTCCGATCATCGCCTGATTCAACGTTGGGCGCGGCGTGACGTAATGGGAGTTTGCGTAAACGCTGATTTCCGCAAGATCTGCCGTCTTGTTACCCGTCAGCGGGTCAAACTCGGTGATCTGATCAATCTCGTCGCCAAACAGCGAGACGCGCCAGGCGCGGTCTTCATTCTGGACCGGGAAAATGTCGATCTGCTCTCCACGCACCCGGAACGTCCCGCGCTCGAACCCGGCATCGTTTCGACGATATTGAAGTTCAACAAGGGCCTTGATGAGCTTCTCGCGATCAATCTCGCCCCCGACCTCAAGCCGAACGACCATTTTCGAGTACGTCTCAACCGACCCGATACCGTAAATACAGGACACGGATGCAACGATGATAACGTCATTCCGCTCCAGAAGTGCCTGCGTGGCCGCATGGCGCATCCGGTCAATCTGCTCGTTGATCTGGCTGTCTTTCTCGATATACGTGTCCGACCGCGGAACATAGGCTTCCGGCTGGTAGTAGTCGTAGTACGAGACGAAATATTCGACGGCATTATCCGGAAAAAACTGCCGCATCTCGCCATAAAGCTGCGCGGCGAGAGTCTTGTTCGGGGCCAGAATGAGCGTCGGCTTCTGCGTCGCTTCAATGACCTTCGCCATGCTGAACGTCTTGCCGGACCCCGTCACGCCCAGCAGAACCTGATCGCGCTCCCCATTCTCCACGCCCTGCACAAGTTCGGAAATGGCCGTGGGCTGATCGCCTGCCGGCTCATAGTCCGCCTTGACCACGAACTTCCGCGTCTTGGCCTTTGCAGGCTGCTTTTCAGGAATGAATGCCGTCATGGGCATTGCGGTCGCATTGCGGAGGGCGGAAGGTTTTTTGGCCATGAGATCCAAGATGGGAAAGAAACGGGAACATCACAAGAGCGCAGCAGCACGGAAGGCGTTCCGGCGGCGTATCTTTATGTCATTTTATTGCTGAAAAGGATGGAGAGACTCGCCAAGAGGGCGTATTCAGGCCGCGTATCTTTGAAGGGAAACCGATCATGGACGTCCAGGCGATCGAGCAGACATATAACCAGCTTCAGGAACAGGCCCAGCAATCCGCACATTCTCTCCAGACGCTAGGCGCCAAGATGCAGAGTGCGGCCCAGAGCGGAGACATGCAGGCTCGGGAATGGGCACTGGATCTGCGGGAAGTCGCGCTCTCGTTTCAGGCCGAGCAGCAACAGGTCACAACCCTGCTCCAGCAATTGCATGCAGCGCTTGAAAGCGCGGCAAACAGCCAGAACACCTATGTCTCGCCCCAGCCATATCAAGCACAGCCTCCTGTTCAGGCCGTGGAACAACTGGCTGAAAACAGTTTCTTTTCCAATATCCTCAATTCTGGCTTTGCCCGTTCCGTTGAAGCTGGCGCTGGTTTCAGTATCGGGAATGATCTCATCAAGGAAATCTTCTGAGACTGTCTGGCCCGATCATCCACTGACAAAAGCAGACCTCATCAGGCCGCAAGATCCACGACTGGCAGCGTCTCGCGGGCTGAATACCTGCGGTGAACGGCAACGCAGGACAGAACGCTCCCGATCACCAGAGCAAACGCCGCCATTTCCAGAACACGCGGCGCTCGCTGCTCCCACAAAAATCCGTAAGTCAGACCAAACAGTGTCTCGAACAGGATCATCTGGCCCGTCATGGTCAGCGGCAAAAGTCGGGACATTCGGTTCCACAGGGCATTTCCGAACAAAGAGGCAATCACGGCAACACTTGCCGAAACAAGTGCAAAGCGCCCCCATTCCGGCAGGGAGTGACTGCCTGAAGACACCAGCACAGCAATAGGCAACAGAACCACCGCCTGCCCTCCCGTGACCAGCCCGGTCAGCAGATTCCAGTCATGCACCGAAAGATGGTGCAGACGCATCAGGCATCGACTGTTCCACACGGCATAGGTCGTCCAGCACGTCAAAGCAGCCAACGCATAAACCAACCCCATCACGGATTGCCCTGACGATGAGGGCATGGTCAGCGCCTGCCACCCGATACACACCGCACCCGCCGCACATAATCCTAATGACGGGAGCAGAGACCTGAGCGGCACCGCACCTTTATCCCGACTGCCAATGATCGTCACAGCCACCGGCATGAACCCCAGCACAAGCGACGTCAGGGCAATCCCCCCGGCATGCACGGCAGAAGACACCAGAACGTAATAGAGCGTGTTGCCAAACAAAGAGAGCCAGAACAGGGCTTTCCAGTCCTGAAATTTGACGGCGTAGAAAACACGGTTCCAGCGGGGAGCAATCAGAATGACGGCGATAAGACCGTAAGCGAGATACCGTCCTACAGAAAGCTGAAGAGGCGCAAAAGACCGCACCAATTCGGGAGCCAGAAAAACCAGCCCCCACAACGCCCCCGCCCCTGCACCACACAGAACTCCCAATGTGGTCTGACTGGATCTGTCTGAATGATGCGACGATGTGTTCACGATGATCTTTCCTCTGGGGACGAGAGGCATATCATCGGTTCGGCGAGTTTTGCGCTCTTGATTGGGGGATCAAATGCAACAAAAACTCATCCCATGACCAAGAAGCCTCCTGCGCCCTCCCGCTCCCTGGACCCGTTTGACCGCGCCATCCTGCGGATCATTCAGAAAGACAACAAAATGCCGCAGCGCCAGATTGCCGAGAAGGTCAATCTGTCTGCTGCGGCTGTGCAGAGACGCATTGCCGCCATGGAAAAATCCGGCGTCATTACCCGCAACAGCGCCACAGTAGAGGCCCGTGCCGTTCAGATGGGCATCACCTCCATTGTTGAAGTCATGCTGACGGACGAACGGATTCAGACTGTTGATACGGCCAAGGCTCTCTTTCGCGCCGCGCCAGAAGTCCAGCAATGCTATTATGTGACCGGCGGCGTCAGCTTCATGCTGATCATCGTCTCACAGGACATGACAACATACGAAGAAACAACGCGCCGCCTGTTTGCGCAGAACGAAGCCGTTGCCAGCTATCGCAGTCTGATTGCGCTGGACCGCGTCAAAACCGGAAGCGAGATCCTCATTCCATGAAAAAAGGCGCCTCCCTGAGAGAAGCGCCTTTTCAATTGGTTCAGCGAGACGAAATCGCTGGAGGAACCTTGGCTTTAGCGAGTGCTTCTTTCTGACGCTCAGCAAGAACATTAACGTCAAAGCCTTCAATCAACTCCTGGAACATCTGATGCCAGTTCAGACGTGCTCCCAGACGCAGGAACGCGCTGCCCAGTCCAATGGCTGACCGGTCCATCAGAACGAACTCACGAGGCAGTTTTACGCCCCCCGTACGCTTCAGCCCTTCATAGACCCGTTCCAAAACCTGCTTGGCTTCTGCCGGATCATTGCTCTCCTGCATGGCACAAACGCGATCCGTCATGAGCGGGCGATAGAAGAACCGCGCCCATTCATTCAGCACAGCAGCCGTTTCGCGGGAAAGCCCTTCAAAGCCCCATTTGCTATAAGCATGGAAGGCACGGTCTTCGTCCTTGTCCCGCAGAGCCGCGAACAGATCCACTACGCCCTCAACAAAGCGAGGAGAGAAGATACGGACGGCACCGAAATCCAGCAGGTTCAGACCGTAATCATCCCGCACGGTGAAATTGCCCATATGCGGGTCACCGTGAATGACGCCATAGCGATAGACCGGCGTATACCAGGCCCGGAACAACGCCCGCGCCATATCATCCCGCTGTTCCTGCGTTGCATCAGACGCCAGCACCGTCTTCATGCTGCGACCCGAGACCCAGTCCATGGTCAGCAAGCGGCCGGTGGACAGTTCTTCAATGGGGGCCGGAACCGTCACAGTCGGGGTTTCGGACAGCATGTCCCGATACAGGCGCAGATGGCTGGCTTCCCGACGGTAATCCAGCTCTTCCCGAAGGCGGTCGGACAATTCGGTGTAAACCTCGTCCTGACGGATCGTCGTCTCAAACCGCTTGTAAACACCAAGAGCCGCACGGAACTGCCTTAGATCGGAATCCACCGCGCCCTGCATGTCCGGGTACTGGAGCTTGCAGGCCACTTCGCGTCCATCAACCAGACGGGCCCGATGAACCTGCCCCAATGAGGCAGCCGCCACGGCGTCATGGCTGAAAGAGCGGAAGTTCTTTTCCCAGCCGACCCCCAGTTCCGCCGTCATTCGACGGCGCACGAAGTTCCAGCCCATCGGGGGTGCATTGGCCTGAAGATGAGCCAATTCTTCCGCATACTCATCCGGGAGGGCACCGGGAATGGTGGAAAGAAGCTGGGCCGCCTTCATAAGCGGCCCCTTCAGATTGCCCAGCGAAGACTTCAGACCTTCCGCGTGAACACCCTTGTCCGTCTTGATGCCAAGACGGTTTCCAGCCAGGCGCGCAGCGATGCCGCCGACTGCACCAGATGTCCGAGCCATCCGGCGCAGTTCGCCCATCAAACCGGTATTATCGAGATCGCGCGCCATGGTGCCCTCAGCCCTCCTGCTCGAGCTGATCAATCAGACCCGAGATTACATCCAGTCCTTTACGCCAGAAACCCGGATCCGTCGCATCAAGACCGAACGGCGCTAGCAATTCCTTGTGGCGAAGCGTTCCGCCAGCTTCGAGCATGGTCCGATATTTGTCAGCAAAACCCTCAGGCTGATCCTGATAGACGCCATACAACGCATTCACCAGACAGTCCCCGAAGGCATAGGCATACACATAGAACGGTGAATGCACGAAGTGCGGAATGTAGGACCAGTAAGCGTCATAATCCGGTGTAAAGTGAAACGCCGGGCCGAGGCTGCGTTCCTGCACATCGCGCCAGATGGAGCCAAGCTGCTCTGCGGACAACTCACCCTTAGCGCGCTCATCGTGTACGCGCACTTCAAACTGATAGAACGCAATCTGGCGGACTACCGTGTTTAGCATGTCCTCCACTTTCGCCGCCAGAAGATGGCGGCGGCGCTTCGGATCGGTTTCTCGATCAAGCAGAGACTGGAACGTCAGCATCTCACCGAAGACAGACGCTGTTTCAGCCAGCGTCAGAGGTGTCGCGGAGTTCAGATAACCCTGCTTCTGACCTGCAAGAATCTGGTGCACACCATGACCCAGTTCATGAGCCAGCGTCATCACGTCGCGAGAGCGGCCATGATAGTTCATCAGGATATAGGGATGAACGGACGGTACGGTCGGATGGGCAAAAGCACCCGAAGATTTGCCCGGTGCAGCTTCCGCATCAATCCACGGGTGCGTCAGGAAGCGGTCTACCAGTGTCCCAAGCGCCGGATCGAAACCCGTATAGGCGTTCAGAACAATCTCCTTACCAGTCTCCCAAGAAATCACTGTATCCGCCACGCCCGGCAGAGGCGCATTCCGGTCCCAGTGCTCCAGCTTGTCCAGACCAAGCCACTTGGCCTTCATTGCATAGTAGCGATGAGACAGACGCGGATAAGCCTCATCAACAGCGCTGACCAGCGCGTCCACAACTTCGTCTTCAACCATATTGCCACGGTTGCGACTGCTGGACGGACGTGGGTAGCCTCGGAGCTTGTCCCCGATCGCCTTGTCCTTGGCGAGCGTGTTCGTAATCATTGTCAGAAGACGGGAATTGTCGGCCAGAACAGCACTGATCTGCTCCGCAGCCGCAGCACGCTTTTCACGTTCTGTACTCGTGAGGGTGTTGAACGCCACACCGAGAGGCTTTGTCTCCCCATCAAGCGTGACAGTCAGGCTGGCCATGGTTTCATCGAACAGTCGGTTCCAAGCATTGCGCCCCGTCACCGACTTGTCCATCAGAACCTGCTCAACCTCATCGGAAAGCTGGTAAGGGCGGAAAACACGCAGATCCCGTAGGAACGGCTGCCATTTTGCCATGTCCGGTGACGCAGAAATCTTTGCAAGAACGTCATCTTCAAGACGGTTTAGTTCCAGCGAGAAGAACAACAGATCCGCCGAAATATCCGTGATGCGTTCCTGCACACCCTGTGTGAAACGACCCCAGGTCGGATCCGTCGTATGAGCGGCAAAGCCAAGCTGGGCGAAGGAGCCGATGCGCCCCAGCCCTTCCTCGATCCGCTCATACTCGACAAAAGCAGCGGCCAGCGCGGCGCCGTCAGCCTGTCCCAGTTTCCCCTTCCAGGTTTCACTGAACGTGCTGGCAGCGGATGTCAGCGCCGTGAAATCCTGTTCAATCGCAGGATCGTCCAGAGATGCGTACAGATCGGACAGGTCCCAGCGCGGCGGAGTCACGCTCTCGGCTGAAGGAGCAGAAAGGCCTGTGGCCGCGGAGAGATTCTGACTGTTCATCCTTTGAATTTAGACATCCCTGCCGCCGGGTCAAACGGGCGGTTGATGACAAATCTGTAGTAAATGAACCGACGCCGTTTAAAGCGGGATTTAACTGGCCTGCTGAAGCGCGGCCCTCAGATCTTCAATCGTGTCCTGACTGAAGACCTGAATCCCGTTCTGACGCAGAAGTGCGGCTGTTACACCCGCTCCGACATGTTTCTGCCCGCTGAAACTGCCGTCATAAATTAGCTGGCTTCCGCAGGACGGGCTGCCCTCCATGAGTAACGCGAACCGACACCCCTGTGCCTGCGCGACAGTCAGGGCAACCCGAGCTCCCGCTATGAACTCATCCGTTACATCTGCACCGGACGTATCAGTCACACGCGCTTCGCCCAGAAGAACGTCCTTTCCATCCTGCCGTGCCCCAATTTCCGCTGGCGGGCGTGGAACAGGCATCCCGCCTGCAAGCTCCGGACAGACCACGACCAGCCGCTCCTCTTCCTGCCATTGCTGAAGCAGCGGATGCAGAAGGGTCTTTGCCTTGCCATCGTATCGGACAGGCTGACCCAGCAGACAGGCGCTGACCAGAATTCGGTTCTTCACAAGCGGCACTATCCTGTCGGGGCGTCGGGGGCGTTCATCCCCTGATACCCTCATCGGTCCGAAAACAGAATACTTTCTGCTCTTCCATCAGTTCAAACCCGAAGGCGTCGGCCCCAGCACGAAGGTCGCAAATCCATCCGGGCGAACATAGTTTTTCAAAGCTGCCTGAACACTTTCGGGCGTCGCTGCCTGAAAGGCTTTGGCTGCATCGTTCAGATGCTCCCAGCCCAATCCATGAGACATCAGGGCTTCATCAAGACGACTTGGAGCCGTCACGACGGCGTTTAACAGGATCATGTCCCGAATCATGTGCGCTCTGGCTCTGGCCAGTTCTTCAACAGGAACCGGCTTTTCCACCATGGCTTGAAGGTCCTGCACGACATGCTGTCGCGCGGCCTTCACAGAGGCAGGGTCTGCACCAAAAGCGAACAGGTAATTCCCAAAATTCTTCTGAAGGGCGAGTTGTGATCCAACCGTATAGACATAACCCGTCCTGACCCGAAGATCCTGATACAAACGGCTGTCGAACCCGTGGGTCAACATGATGTCGGCCAATGTCATGTCATAACGTTGGGGGTCATTCCATCCATGAGCATTAATCTGTGCCATGATGACGACATCCTGTGACCGGACCGGATCGCTGACAGACTGAACCGCTGGAACCGGATTGAACGGAATGGCCGCCAGATCAACGTCCGGCTTTGGCCCGGTGGCTTTCCATTCCCCGAACGCTGACGTAATTTTTCTACGGGCCTCTTCAACAGAAATATCGCCGACAACTTCTATCGTCGTCATGTCTGGCCGATAAACGGATTGATAATAGGAGAGCACGTCTTCACGCGTCAGGCCAGAAAGACTCTTCCCACTCTGCACACGAAGCGCCGGAGAGTTCGCAGGATACAGTGTCTTCGTAATGGTTTGCTGAAGGCGATAGCCAGGCGTCTGCTCAACACCAGCCTGCACGCGGATCATATTCTGGCGCGTCAGATCAAACGCATATTGCGGGAATGCGGGATGCAATTCGAGATCTGCCAGAATAGCGAGAGCCGCATCGAAATCCTGCGTCCGTCCACTGACGGAAAAATTTACGCCGCCTCCGGCATTGGCCGCCAGGTCATCCAGGCTTTTCTCCAGTGTCTCCCGATCGCGCGTTACTGAACCAAATGGAAACAACTGGGCCGTCAGAGCGCCGACACCCTCTTTCCCAGCCGGTGCCTGAATATTCTCATTGGATTTTATATGGCCGAATAGAAAAACCGTTGGGCTGACATGCTTGGTTCTCACCACAACACGGAGCCCGTTTGGAAGTGTGAAATCCGCATCCGGGACTGTGTAAACTGGCGGTGCGGGTACGTTTCTAACAGGTTGGGCCCAATCCGGAAGCGGTCCCGTCGCACTTCCCTGCCCTGCGAAACTTTCCGAGCCTCCAAAGCCTTGACCGGCTGGCGGCTTGCCATGATCTGAGGCCAACATCGTCATCGCAACACCATGTTCCGGATCAAGCAGCTTGCGAGCCAGAGCATTGACGTCCTGCACAGTCACTTTCGCATAGCGATCAAAGGACGCATCAGGGCTATCAGTATTTTCTGCTGTAACAGCACCGGACCAGAGGTCGCCCAAGTCTAGGATGGAGTTTTTTTCAAAGTCTTTTGATGCCAGCCACCGCTTTTTCATGCCTTCCACGACATCTGACGACACGCCTTTGGTCCGGATATCATCAAGCGTCGCCTTGAGAAGAGCCAAAGCAGCCTTCGTGTCACCCCCTTTGGGAATTGTCAGAGAAGCCTTAATGGTTCCTGTATAAATGTTTCTGTCGACGTTCAGTCCCGCCGCCAAGACCTTGTGCTGGAGAACCAGCGGGTAAAGAGGGCCGCGGCGGCTTGAAAGGACGGCATCCAGAACGGCTGCCGCAGGGCCGTCCTTGTCCCGAAGGGATGGCCCTCTCCAGAGCAGGGCCACGCTATCAACGGCATAATTCGTTTGCACAGTGAGCGCCTGCGGAACAACACCCTCAACGGGAATGGGTGGACGCTCTGGCAATGGACGCGCTGGGATGGAACCAAAAGTCCTCCCAACTTTCTTCAGGGTCGCCGCAGGATCAACGTCCCCTACAATGACCAGAACCGCATTATTCGGGACATACCATTTGGTATAGAAGTCCCGCAGCAGTTTTACATCTGTTGCCTCAAAGGAGGACCGCGTTCCGAGAGGGGCATGGTCATAAGAACTATGGGCAAACAGAACAGGCAGAAGTTGTTCTTTCGCTTTGTACCCCGGATTTGAAAGATCCATCGAGACTTCCTGCTCAATGGCTCCCCGCTCTTTCGCCCATTGCCCCGCGTCCAGAGAAAGATGCTGCATCCGGTCTGCTTCCATATGCAAAACCACATCCAGATCCTGCGCCGGGATCAAACAGTAGTAACGGGTCAGGTCCGTTTGCGTGAAAGCATTGAACTGACCGCCCAGCGTTCCCATCACCGTTGAGAGTTGATCCCCACTCAGAGAGGGCGTTCCACGGAACATCATGTGTTCCAGCGCATGAGCAGTTCCCGGAAAGCCTTTTGGCGCCTCGGCAGACCCTACCATATAGGTCAGTTGCACACTGACGGCAGGCGCAAGCGGATTGCGAACCACAACGACACGCATACCATTCGGCAAAGTCTCGCGTGCCATATCTGCGGCATAAGCCGTTGAGCAGACCAGCCCTGCAAGCAGAGAAACGGCTAGAAATGTCTTCTGAAAAATATGCATCGACATGACTTTATTGGTGTATCGGTCAATGTAACGTAACAGTTACAATCCCAGAGTCATGTGGATATTTTATGACCTGCCTCTCATGGCAGGGTGACAACCCCTGCGATTGCAGGGGCGATCCTTTTTAGTGACGAATAACTTCGTGAGCGTCTTCGTCATCCTCATCATCGTCTTCGTCATCAACATCTGGCGGCCCGGCGATTTCATCGTCATCCACCAGCCGGCGTGGATCAATGGCACGCCAGTCGCGCTCCATATCCGTTGCCGGATTGGCGGCAAAATCTTCCAGTTCCGTGGAAGATTTCCAGCCATCTTCCCCAGCATCCACCACTTCGGCATTCTCACCGAACGCAAACCAGCTTTCCAGAACTTCCTTGCTCGTCGCACCCGGAACCCGGCAACGCTCAATGCTATCCCGCACATAGGCGCGGGCATAGGCATTCGCGTGCATCAGATCCATAAAGTCTTTCACGACTTCAACAGTGTCATCCTCGGATGCACCGGACAGATCAATAATCCGGACATTCCAGGACTGGGCCTGTCCTGCGGTCTCGGCTTCGGTGTTTTCCGGTTCGTCGCTCATGAGGCCCCCTGTTCGGCTCGTGCCTTGTTCAGCAGAAATTCACGCCCAACCTTGACGCGAAGCGTGCCGTCATAAGCCACGATGTCCGCTGTTGCATAGGTCTCGGACCAGCGATCCGGAATAAAAGAACCACTTCCAACCACATCAATCGGCGCATGAGCATCCCGCATCGTGGTGCATTTGGACGCATTGAACCCTGAAGACACCGTGATTTTCACCTTCGGAAAACCAGCCTCATTCAGTGCTTCCCGCATGCGCCAGATGGCAGCGGCCGAAACCCCCGTCCCGACCAGATCACGCAATTCCGCATCCGAGCGATAACGGCGGATCGTACCCGGTGTGTAGCGTTCCAGTACGGCATAGGAAGACTGGGGGTCCAGCCCCTCAAGGAAGCGACCACCATGCGTATCCAGACGAACACTCAACTGACCGGCTGCCGCTTTTTCCGGAAACCGCCGGCAGACTTCCAGAGCGTCCGTCACTTCCTGTCCGAAATAATCTACCAGAATTGTCAGCGGATCATCCGGATAAACATCCACATACATTTCAGCAGCGCGCAGGGTCGAACCCGCATACCCAATCAGAGCATGAGGCATTGTGCCAAGCCCATGATCCTGCCCGAAGAAACCCGACGTCGCGTCATTGGCATTCCCAATGAACCCGCGAGCCCCTTCTTTCTGGGCGGCCTGAGATCCGACGGCCGCCGCATAGCCCATCTGCTCCTGCATTTCGAAACCGGCACAGTGGCGTGCTTCCATAGCCAGAAATGCAACATCCGGGAGCGCCATGGACATCTGATAGGCATTATGTGCCGCCACGCAGCACGCCCCAAGACGCTGAAGCAAGAGTGTTTCCAGAGGAGCGAGGCAGCTGAAAGGGCCGGTCAGGTAAAGGATGGGCTCACCGGCTCCAATCCATTGCCCTTCTTCATATACCTCGCGGATGTGAAGATCGAAGCCCTGCTCTTGGGCGACGTTGCGAAGCCAGGTGACGGCAATGCCACAAGCCGCAATCACCGGACGCCGGATGAACACTGCATAGGTGACCTGTGAGTCCCCGAAATGTTCAACGATCTGTCGGGTTCGCGCGAAATACGCGTCCGTCCGGGATTCTATTGTTTTCCGATCCAGCGGGCCAAGGACGCCGCTGGACTGGTTTAGTGCACGTTGAGAAACGGAAGAGTTCATTCCTGCTTTCCTGCTCGTCGTCCTGTCAGTTCATGAGCAAGAAGGAACGCCATTTCAAGCGACTGTTCCGCATTTAGACGCGGATCACAGAATGTTTCATACCGATCTCCCAGATCGGCCTCCGTCAGACACTGCGCGCCACCAATGCATTCGGTGACGTCCTGACCCGTCATTTCAAGGTGAATACCGCCGGGACGACGGCCTGCAGCCTCGAAAACATCGAAGAAACCAAGGACTTCTCCGAGAATGCTTTCGAAGGAACGCGTCTTGACCTTGCTGGACGTCGTCGTCGTGTTGCCATGCATCGGGTCACACAGCCATGTGACCGTACGGCCCGTCTTGATAACGGCATCCAGAAGCGGCGGCAGATGCTCGCGCACCTTGTCCTTACCCATACGCGAGATCAGCGTGATACGACCTGCCTCGTCATTCGGGTTCAGGATTTCGAGCAGCTTTTCCAGATCCTCAACCGTGGTCGTCGGACCAACCTTGATGCCGATCGGGTTCTGAACGCCGCGCAGGAACTCTACATGAGCGCCGTCCGGCTGACGGGTGCGATCCCCAATCCACAGGAAGTGCGCAGAGCAGTCGTAGTAGTCACCGCTGGTGCTGTCGATGCGGGTCAGAGCCTGCTCATATGGCAGCAGAAGCGCCTCATGAGAGGTGTAGAACTCTGTCTCATCAATCTGGGACGCAGCCGCGTCAAAACCACAGGCCCGCATGAAGGACAGCGTCTCATCAATGCGATGAGCCAGATCCCGATAGCGCGCCGCCAGCGGGGAACGCTCAACAAAGCCGAGGTTCCAGCTATGAACCTGATGCAGGTTTGCATAACCGCCATTTGCGAAAGCGCGCAGCAGGTTCATCACGCCAGCCGACTGGAAGTATCCGGTCTCCATACGGGCCGGGTTAGGAATACGGGCGTCTGCCGTGAATTCCGGACCATTGATGATGTCACCGCGGTAGCACGGCAGCGTCACACCATCGATCGTTTCCGTGTTGGATGAACGCGGCTTGGCGTACTGACCTGCCATACGCCCAATCTTCACGACCGGCACCTTGGCCGCGAATGTCAGAACCACGGCCATCTGAAGCAGCACACGGAACGTATCGCGGACGATATCGGCCGTGAACTCGTCAAAGCTCTCAGCGCAGGCGCCGCCCTGAAGCACAAAGGCCTCTCCACGGGAGGCTGCGGCCAGACGCGTCTTCAGACGGCGGGCTTCCCCCGCAAAAACCAGCGGTGGATATCGATGCAGACGCGCCTCGACAGCGGCAAGCGCAGCTTCGTCTTCATAAGACGGAGCCTGGACGATCGGACGGGAACGCCAGCTTGCAGGAGACCATGACATCGTGTTGTCGGACGTCTGGGTCTTGGTCGAGGGGTGCATTGAATGCCCTCCGGGGGTCAGTAAGTGAACAGAATTGCGGGGCGCTGTTTATGGCTGAAAAAGCGCCGCGTTGATAGCGCGAAAAGTCAGATTGTAACGCATGGCACCTGTCTGCGGATGGAATGTTTCGCGTATGGGCGAAACCCCATGCCAGGCAAGGCGGGAGATGCCTCCCCACACGACCACATCTCCATGGAAGAGATCATGCCGTTGCACCGGGTCCGTCCTTAATAAACCACCAAACGCAAAGCGGGCCGGAACCCCTAGAGAGACCGAAACGATGGGGGAGGACAGATCATCCTCATCCCGATCCTGATGCAGCCCCATCTTTGCTCCGGACTTATAGCGGTTGATCAGACATGAAGATGGAGAAAAATCCGGGTAGCCAGCCTCTTTTGCTGCGGCACAGGCCAGTTCAAAAAACATATCTGGCATTTGGGGCCATGGCTTCCCGGTTAACGGATCTGTCCGAACATATCGATATCCCCTCTGATCCGTATACCAGCCACAGTCCCCACAACTGGTTGTCGCAACAGACAAGGTCCGGCCGCCCGGCGTTTTCATGGTCCGAAAGGGCGTTTCAAGAGCAAGATGCCGGATACTTTCCAGCAGTTGCTCTGCACAAGATATGGCAAAACCGGGAAGAAGCACCGCCCCCTCCGCAATGTCGGTACGACATCTCAGCGTCGCAAAGAGATCCTCCATATCATCCCCCGCTTCCCTGATCCGGGAAAAGAACTCTTGAACCGCAGCCCAACCGGGCCGATTATAAAAGAGAGTATGCGGTTCTGCTTCCCATATGGTGATGGGGCCGTTGATTTCCATGATTGGTTCAGGACCAGACTCCATGCTGCCCTTTTCCCGCTTCTTCTGCCACGCTCTGCTGGCAACCGCCCTGCTGGGCGGGGTAGCTCAGGCTCAGACCACGACATTTGGTCAGCCATACGATGCCGCCCCTCAACAGAACAGCACGCAGGCACAGGCTCCATCCACGCAGCAGAAAACCAATGGCGGCGAGCATTTCCGTGCCCGTGGCCATCGTTCTCTCCCGCCCGGATATCAGGATGCCCCAAGCACTGAATTCGAGCATGGCCCTGATCCGGATCATGAAGCTGGCGTTGAGCGTGACAGCGTAACAGGCGCCAATCTGTCCAAGTTCGGCTCAGCCTATCAAGGCAGCAACAACACCCAGTCCGGGCAGTTGGGCGATGCGACCGGAAACGGCTGGACGGCCCCTCGCGGCAACGGCTGGTAAGACGCAACCAATCCGACACAGCGGGGTTCTGCTCTTCAGGATGCGGCTGGTATCATCCAGCCAGATCATATGAGGAGCAGAACCCATGCCCTATATTACTGCGACTGACGGAACCAGACTTCATGTGAAGGATATGGGCGCAGGCCGCCCCGTTGTTCTCATTCATGGCTGGCCACTAACGGGGGATATGTGGGAAAAACAGACCCTCGCCCTTGTTGAAGCCGGGTATCGTGTCATTACCTATGACCGTCGCGGCTTCGGTCTCTCAGGCCACCCCATCAACTGCTACAACTATGACGTTCTGGCAGACGATCTGGCCGTCATTCTGGAACAGCTCGACCTCTGGGACGCAACACTTGTCGGTTTCTCGATGGGTGGCGGTGAAGTCGCCCGTTATCTGAGCCGCCATGGCCGCGCCAGAATTTCCAAAGCCGTGCTTCTGGCATCCATCGTTCCGTTCCTGCTGAAAACCGGCGACAATCCGGACGGCGTCGATATCTCCGTGTTCGACGGAATCAAGCAGGAAATCCGGCAGGACCGTTTTGCGTTCCTGAAAAGCTTCCTCCCCGGCTTTTATGGCATGAGCATGCTGCATCATCCGGTCAGCGAAGGCGTGCTCGACTGGTCCTTCACGCTGGCCAGCATGGCAAGCCCGATGGCAACCCTCGACTGCGTGGATGCATGGGGAAAAACAGATTTCCGCAGTGACCTTCAGGCGTTCACTATTCCAACACTCATCATCCACGGCACTGCCGACAGCGCCGTTCCAGCTGATATCGCTGGACGCCGCGCAGCAGATCTGATCCCGGGATCAGTCTTCCTGGAATATGATGGTGCTCCGCACGGTCTGTTCCTGACCCACGCGGAACAGGTCAACGAGGATCTTCTGAAGTTCCTCGCGTCCTGAACAGCACGACCTGCTTCAGGTCGTCGCTCTGAGGAATGCCCTGCTGGTTGGCAGTTCCGATTGCACAATCAGCAGGGACCCAATGGCGAGAACGAGGTCATGCCGGATGGATGTGTCCTGTGACTCCCGCTCCAGCGCATAAAGTTCTGCGAGTGTCGGCTCGATAGTCGCTGCCGTGTGGGTCAGCGGCAGCTTGCGGCGTAGCAGGTTCCGGATCAGTCCATCCACAGCGACCACCGCCGTATCCGGCAGGCTTCCATGCTGGGCCAGCTTTCGCAACATCAGCACGTTTCGCCCTACGGTCATGACAGACAGGGTGCCGCGCAGCATTTCTTCCGCACGGTCACTCTCCAGAGATCCAGCAAAGCGAACCGCACGCTCCATGCTCTGCGTACCGTCATTGATCCAGACATATTCGTCCATCACAACACCCGGCAGCGCCAGCCGCCGCAGACTGCGCTTGAGCTGATAACGCAGAACTTCCGCCGCCCGACGCGGCGTAAACGGCAGAACAGCCCGGAAGATCACCACACCGGCCCCAAGACCCAACAGAAGCGCAATTGTTGTATTGAGCCAGGACAGCTCATCCATACGTCCCTGATTGTCCATGCCTAGCAGGAAGGGGAAGAACGTTCCGTAAGACGCGGCCATAACAGCCGTGGCCGGATTACGGGTCGCAAGGCCGCCAAGCATCATGAAGAAGCCGACTGTCAGACAGAAAAACACATAACTGGCTGTAACTGGCATCACGACAAACACGGGAATAATGCTGGCCAACGCCGCAAAAACGGCTCCATAGAAAAACGCCGCGCTGAGCAAAACGGTATTTTCAAAAGTCGCAAACCGGGCACAGACCACCGCAATAAAGGTCAGGAAGACGCTGCCCTGCGGCCAAGCCGTTACTTCCCAGACATACGCGCCAAAAAGAAGCGCAGCCATGGTCCGCACCCCGTTTCGGACGGCTGCTCGCCAGTCCGTATTGCGTGTGAGGCGGTGACGCTCAGAAATCGGTGCGCCGTCCACACTGGCACGATAGGATCTCAACGTTTCACAGAGATCCGAAATCATGACCTCCACACCCGTCAGGATGATTCCTTCATTCAGAGAGTCCTCATCGTCCTTTGGAAGGACGGCCTGCATCCGCCCTCGACATTCCGCCAGCAGCGCCTCGGTCTGAACAAGAGCCGCAATACCGCGTCGATCGCTCTCCAGACGTGCGGGCAGCCCTTCAATCGCCACCCCCATATCCCGCAAGAACGGAAGAAGCGCTTCCGGAATATGAGACACAGAGGTCATACGCGTCTTGAGACCAAGCCCGCGTGACAGCACACGCGCTACAAGACCCAGCGTCACATAGGCATGTTCGACTTCATTGCCCTGACTGCGAATTTCGATGCGAGAGAACTCGATCTGATCACTGGACGCTTGAAGCGACCCCATCAGCGCACAAAGCGTATCCGTGGCGTTCGGCTTCTGGTTCAGAACATCCGTCAGAGCCGCGCTGGCTTTGGTAAGAATGGCCTGAAGGCGTTTGCGCAGCTCTTCCCGAGCCCGATCCGCCACATTGGGAACGAATACCATTCCCATAACCATCTCACAGATTACGCCGAGAAAAATATATGTCCCGCGAGCCATGGCAATATTGAACACATTGTCTGGCTCTTTAACGGCACCAAGCGCGATAATCGTGCAGGTATAGCCCGCCAGAACGAGTGCATACCCCCGGAAGTTATGCGTCAGCGTGGCGAGGCCGGCACAAAGCCCGACCCAGATCGCCAGCGCTGGCAGGAAGAGCCAAGGATACTGCGGGAACATCCCCATCAAGGCGATGGCAGTAATCATGCCGACAACTGTGCCGACAAGCCGCCAGCGCCCTTTGGAAATACTTTCGCCGCGCGAGTTCTGTGCAACGATCCAGACCGTCATTGCCGCCCATTGCGGTTCACCAAGCTCCATCCACAGAGCAATCGCAAGTGCCAGCAAAGCAGCAATCGTCGTGCGCAGGGCAAACATCACAGACGTGATGGACGGCGCAAACAGCCAACCGAGTTTCACGCCTGCACCTGCTCTGTTATGTGATGGCTCATGATCTTCAGGGGCGGCAAAGGATCGTCATGAACCATCGGAGTATCAGTTCTGTTTGTCGGAAGAAGGAGGAACATGGCGCGTTGGCGTCCGCATGGTCACGAACTCCTCCGCACTTGTAGGGTGAAGACCGATCGTGCGGTCCAGATCACGCTTGGTCAGACCTGCTGTGACGGCAATGGCCAGCCCTTGGATGATTTCCGGTGAATCCGGGCCAATCATGTGCGCACCCAGCACGACCTGACTTTTTGAATCCACAACCAGCTTCATAAACGCCTTGCCCTTACGGCCGGACAACGACTGGCGCATCGGCGTGAAAGACGAGGTGTAAATATCAAGCGTATGGTATTCAGCAGCCTCTTCTTCCGTCAGACCCACCGAAGCGAGCGGCTGGCTGAAGAACACGGCTTTTGGCGTCGTGGCAAAAGACCATTCACGGCCCGTTTCACCGAACAGACGCTCCGCCAGAAGATGACCTTCGGCAATAGCGGTCGGCGTCAGATTATAGGTATCGGTCACGTCCCCGATGGCATAAATGCCCGGAACATTCGTCTTGGCATCTTCAATACGCGTGACAATACGACCATCCGTGACCTCAACCCCGGCCAGATCCAGCCGCAGGGATGTCAGGTTTGGGTGCCGTCCTGTCGCCATGAAGACGCAGTCGGTTTCGATGACCTTTCCACCCTTCAGGTGGAGGCGATACCCTTCAGGAGTCTTCTCAATCCGTTCCGGCGTGCTGCCCGGATGGGATGTGATGCCGTTCAGAGGCACCAGTTCTGCGATATGGCGACGCATTTCCTCGTCAAACCCGCGCAGTGGCAGGTCCTGACGGTAAACGAAGTCCACCTGCGAGCCGAGGCCCGCGAAAATCCCTGCAAATTCAATCCCGATATAACCGCTGCCAATAATGGCAACGCGCTCGGGCCGGTTCTCCAGATGAAACGCATCATCCGAAACAATCGCATGCTCTGCGCCGGGAATATCGAGGCGCGTCGGTGCACCACCCGTCGCAATGACGATGTTCTTCGCGCGAACGGTTTGAACCGTGGCATCCGGGGCAAGCTCAGACGGGCCGATTTCAACCGTATTTGCGTCCACAAAGCGCGCATCGCCCGTGAACAGCTCAACGCCAGCTTTCTTCAGCATTGAGACGTAAATGCCGTTCAGGCGCTCAATCTCGCGGTCCTTGGCATCAATCAGCGTGCGCCAGTCATGCGGCCCTGGCGTCACGTCCCACCCATAGGCGCGGGCATCGTCGATCTCGCGGCCATATTCCGCCGCGTAGACCATCAGCTTCTTCGGCACGCAGCCGAGATTGACGCAGGTTCCGCCCCAGTGACGACGCTCCGCAATCGCGACGCGCGCGCCGTTCTGAGCAGCGATACGCGCACAACGTACCCCACCCGACCCGGCTCCGATGACGAAAAGATCGAATTCCTGCATAAATCCCGGCCTTCCGTGCCTCTGGTCTCAGCGCTCTGCGAACGCCTTCTCGACAACATAAGAACCCTGACGGCTCATGTTGCCTTCCTCAAAGCCCATACGCTCAAGCAGTGCTTCCGTATCCGCAAGCATTTCCGGCGAACCGCAGATCATGACGCGGTCATGCTCGGGGTCGAGCTTGTCGATACCCAGATCCTCGAAGATCTTGCCGCTTTCGATCAGCTTTGTGATGCGATCCGTGACGGCATAATCTTCACGCGTCACAGCCGGGTAGTACTTCAGCTTCTCGGCAACGAATTCACCCAGGAATTCATGCTGTGGCAGTTCATGACGGATGTGGTTCTCATAAGCCAGTTCGCCCGAAATACGGACCGTGTGGCTGAGGATCACATTTTCATAGCGCTCGTAGGCTTCCGGGTCCTTGATGAGGCTCATGAACGGCGCAAGGCCCGTGCCCGTGGACAGGAAGTACAGGTTGCGGCCCGGCTTCAGGTTGTCGAGCAGCAGCGTCCCTACCGGCTTGCGACCGATCAGAACCGTATCCCCAACCTTCACATGACGCAGACGGGAGGTCAGCGGACCATCCGGCACAGCGATGGAAAGGAATTCCATGTGATCTTCATAATTGGCTGAGGCAATGGAGTACGCACGCAGAAGCGGCTTGCCCTCGACCTCGATGCCAATCATCGCGAACTGGCCGTTCTCAAACCGAAGGCCCGGATCGCGCGTTGTCGTGAAGCTGAAAAGACGATCCGTCCAGTGATGAACGGTCAAAACCTTTGCAGGATACAGATGAGCGTATTCCTTGCTTGGCTCGGCCAGACGGTACTGTTTCGGATGGCCTTCATACGGTGCCAGGCCCGTCAGGGGCTCGTCGATCTCAGGAGTCGGGGCGGCAAAACTCGGTGTGGACATATCGGTTTCTGTCTCCGGTGTGGCGCGGATAAAAGGTCTCGGACTGATAAGAGCCGGACCTTTTAGCGCAATCATCACATTTCGGAAAACCCATCTGCGTTGAACCTGATAGCTGAATGACGCAAAAGTCTTTTCATGACAGACGACTCCGTGAGCGACGCCCCTCTCTCCCCCGCCGAACGCGCCCTGAATCAGGCTGAAGCCGACTTCGGAACGCCGTTGGATATTACTCCGCGTGAGCGACCCGCCCTTTTGCGGCAGGTGGCGCGTCGGCTTGAGGGGAACGAGGCGACCCTCCCTCCTGAAGCCCTGATCGACGCGTTGTGTATTGTGCGCCGCAAAACATGGGCCTCCCAGCTCATGAATGTGGCCCGTCGCGCCGGCGAAGTCTGGGTCACGAAAGCCGACACACAGGAAGCCGCTGCCCGCACGCACGATCCCCGTGCCGACATTGCGGCTCTGCGTCTGACGCTGGACGATGTTCTGGTTTCGCGTTGGCAGGATCTTGGAGACTCGCCACGCAGCGTTCTGGAAGAAGTCCGGGCTGATCTGGCGGATGCCGGGCTGATTCTTTCAGGCGGTCAGCTTGAAAAGCTGTCCCGCAGCATTGCAGGCGCTTTCGGCAGCGTTGATCTGGGCTTCGAGGACGACCTTCGTCTGGCCGAAGAGCGTCGCGCCCGTGAACAGGCTGACATTCAGGCCCGTGCCGAGCGCCGTCGGGAGCGCGAACTCGAGCGTCTGAAGGAATGGGAAGCCAATCTTGTCAGCTTCGATGAGGTCCCAGGCATTCTCCATTGCTCACGGCGTGAAGCCCTGCGCTGGGTTGCCGAAAACCGTCTCCCTATCGCCAAGCGCGAAACGCGTGATGACGGGATCGAACTGTTCTTCTTCGATCCGGACGAACTGAAGAAGCTGCGGGCGCGCCTTCCCGAATGGCGCGGAACAACACCGGCCCGACCAGAAGTTCTGGAACGTGGCACCAAAGTCGGTAATGCCGCCATCGCCCGCGTTGCCGCGCTGGACCGGTTTGCCGCTCATTTCCGGACAGCACGTTCCCTCAAGCGCCGCATCACACTCGTTACGGGACCAACCAACTCGGGGAAGTCCTATACAGCGCTGAACGCCCTCGCCAACGCGGAAAGCGGTCTGGCCCTCGCGCCCCTTCGTCTTCTGGCGCACGAATTCCGGGAAGCCCTCCTTAATCGTGGCGTCCCTGCATCCCTTGCTACTGGTGAAGAGCGCATCGAGATGCCGGGCGCACGCCATCTGGCGGCGACGGTTGAAATGTGCCCGTTCCACAAGCCTGTGGACGTCGCCATCATCGACGAAGCCCAGATGCTGGCGGACCCCGATCGTGGCGCAGCATGGACCGCCGCCATTATGGGCGTTCCAGCACGCCATGTGTTTATTCTGGGGGCCGCCGACTGCATCCCGCTGGTCAAACGCATTGCCGAACTTTGCGACGACCCGGTAGACGAAATCCACCTCGAACGCAAAAGCCCCCTCAAGGCGGGCGGCACACTTCATCTCAGCGAACTCACAGCTGGCGATGCGGTCATTGCGTTCTCACGCCGCGAAGTGCTGGACATGCGCGCCGAACTCATGGCGCGCGGGCGACGGGTTGCGGTGGTTTATGGCGCTCTCAGCCCCGAAGTCCGCCGCGCGGAAGCCGCCCGCTTCAACAGCGGCGACGCGGATATTCTGATCGCCACCGATGCCATCGGGATGGGCCTTAACCTCTCCATTCGTCGCGTCGTTTTCAGCGCTCTCAGGAAGTTTGACGGACGCCAGACACGCGATCTCATCTCGCAGGAAGTCAAACAGATTGGTGGCCGGGCCGGACGTTTCGGCAAGCACGAAGAAGGTCTGGTCTGTGTTCTAGCAGAATCCGGAAGCCCTGCGTTTGTGCGACAGATGCTGGCGGCCCCACCGGAGCCGGTCACGGAACTACGCCCTCTGGTTCAGCCGGATTCCGACATCGTTCGAGCCGTTGCCGAAGAAATTGGCAGCGATAGCCTTTACGGTGTTCTGACCCGTATCAAACGCGCGGTTCTACGCCCGGATGATCCCAATTACCGTCTGGCGGACATGGAGCAGTCTCTTGAGATTGCGGCAGCACTGGAAGGCGTGGAAGGTCTGGATCTGACCACTCGCTGGACCTATGCCATGTGTCCGATTGATGAGCGGGACAATGGCATCCAGCGTCTGGTGTCCTGGGCTGCTGACCATGCCGCGGGTCGCCCCGTCCCTCCCCCAGGCACCGGTCGTCTGCCCCATCCGGAACAGGCAGGTCGCGAAGAACTCGAACGCGCTGAAAAACGCCACAAGCGTCTCGTCGCATGGCGCTGGCTGGCTCTGCGTTTTCCAGAGGCCTATCCGGCGCAACAAAACGCAGAAATCAATACGTCCATTCTGAATGACTGGATCGAACAGGTTCTCCGCACCCAGAGCCGGATGCGCGAAAGCCAGAAGCAGCAACGCGGCAACTTCAAGCCCAAAGAACGAAGGGATCGGCCCTTCGCTGGCAAATCTGGCAAGCCCCCCTTCAAGGAGGGCTTCAAAAAGCGTGGGAAACCCTCTGGCCCACGGAAACGAAGCTAAAAAAAGCCCCTCCCATTCTAACGGGAGGGGCTTTCTCTTTTCTGAAAAAACAGACAGGGACAGCTTTTTCAGCCCTCCGCGTCCTCCTCAGCCTGACGAACCCGACGTTCAACCCATTTCTGCGCCTGAAGTTTGATCAGGGGACTAAGCTGACGATACAGGTTCAGGAACATGCTTTCGTCCGGCGTCAGCGTTTCCTGAATTTCCTTATAGGCCATTCCGGTGAGCAGAACTTCGGCATCTACTCCCAGCGCTTCAGCAAGCGCACCAAGATGCTTGCCAACATGGCCTGAACGCCCAGTTTCCCAAAACGCCACAGCAGAACGTGAAATCCCGACCTTATTGGCGAGTTGCTGCTGGTTGAGGCCAGCCATTTCCCGCAGCAGACGAATGCGTCGCCCCAGTTCCAGACCCGGCGAAATCCGTGTCTTCGCGGTATCGTCCGTTACGTCACTCATTCCTTCATCCACCCTACGTTCAATATCTGCCCCACCCTGAAAAGAGCCTGCGGATAATGCAGCCAGACATCACACGCCCCAAGCTCACCCTTAAATAATCATGGCGACTTTACCAACCAAGCCCATCGGCTTTACCTCTTGGTCGTTGACGCCACGACTTCACAACACTTCAGGTTCCATGCCCCTTTCAGCCTTTAAAAGACACGCTCTCAAGACCAGAAAAAACACGAACAATCAGGGTGCTATCGTAAAAACGTAGAGGTTTTGCAAATAATTTTTATTTCAACGCGAAGTTTATAATAAACTGACAGATAATTTTACCTTAGCTAAAATACAAAAAAGAATATTTCCAATATTCGGATATTTTATTTCTGTTTTTCTGAAATATCTTCAGAGCGCAGGACTATCAACGGCTTCATATTTTCAGATTGAAAAATCAGGCTTCCTTTCTGATCCAGAGACCAAAAGCGCACTGCATCCAACGCTTTTACAAATGCATTCTCGGTTTTCATGCCCGAACCGATACAAGCCATTCTTGTCATTGCAAAAGGCTGAAATTTCAGACGGTTTCCTGCAAGGACGGCTTGTCCCATCAGTCTGTTACATCCGCCGCTTCCAAAGACATGACCATCACGCGCCAGCGTCAATGTAGGGGCCCGAACTGCCTCAGGGATCACTTCTCCGTTCAGAGCGTGAACAGCCCAACTGCCGTAAGGAAAGTCATTTGCGGGCGCTGCGACCCTTGTAACCACGATGTCAGGTTCACTTGGAGAATGAGCGTCCTCAGTCGTGAAAAGGAGCTGTTCGCCGACACGGATCTCAGCATGCAGATTATAACGCCGACTGCTTTCAAGTACCGGCACATGCAGAATGTATGAAAGAGGCGGTGTCCCCTGAATGCTCTGAGTGCTTTCCGCCAAAATCTTTGCCGGGGCATCCGCGAGAGACACATCCTCCAGCCTGACGACAAGAACCGCACCTGCAGGGAGTGTCATTCTCTCGCGATATGTGACCGTTCCACTGAGCGGTTTCAGGGCCTCCGCACAAGCCGTGAGAGCAAAAGCACTCCCAGCCAGAACAGACAAAGCAGAACGGCGTGTCATCATGTCAGAAATAATCCTCAACCTATACGGGTCAATCCACCCATATAGGAACGCAGGACTTCCGGAATGGTTATGCTGCCATCTTCGTTCTGGTACGTTTCCATGACGGCAATCATGGTGCGTCCGACAGCCAGACCGGAACCATTCAGCGTATTCACGAAGGCCGGACCATTCTCGGAGCGATACCGGGCTTTCATACGCCGTGCCTGAAATGCGCGGGTGTTGGAGCAGGATGAAATCTCGCGCCAGGCCTGCTGGCCAGGGATCCACGCTTCCAGATCATACGTCTTGGCTGCACCAAAACCCGTATCACCAGCACAGAGCAGAATACGGCGGAACGTGATGCCAAGGCGCTCCAGAATGGTCTCGGCAGCCTGTGTCATGCGCTCATGTTCGGCATCGCTGTCTTCGGGCTTCACGATGGAAACGAGTTCGCACTTCGTGAACTGATGCTGGCGCAGCATCCCGCGCACATCACGGCCCGCAGAGCCTGCTTCAGAACGGAAACACTGGGACAATGCCGTCAAACGGATCGGCAGCGCATCGGCCGGCAGAATATCGCCCATGACAGAGGCCGTCAGCGGAACTTCTGCTGTCGGGATCAGCCAGCGACCATCTTCCGTACGGAAAGAATCTTCCGCAAATTTCGGCAGCTTGTCCGTGCCATACATGGCATCGTCATTGACCAGCAGCGGAACGCTGGTTTCGCTGTAACCAAACTCGGTCGTATGCGTGTCCAGCATGAACTGACCCAGTGCACGCTCCAGACGGGCCAGAGTACCGCGGAGAACGACAAAGCGCGTCCCGGACAGCTTGGCCGCCGTCGGGAAATCCATCAGGCCTAGAGCTTCACCCAGCTCGAAATGCTGCTTTGGCTCGAACGTGAAGTCACGCTTCTCGCCGCGATAATGAACGACGACGTTCTCATCCTCGCTCTTCCCATCCGGCACGGACGGGTCAAGCTGGTTTGGCAGGGACGCCAGAACATCGTCGATGCTCTTCTCAATGATGGCCGCACGCTCTTCCAGACCCACAATCCGGTCACGCAGTTCGACCGCCTGCGCTTCCAGAGCGGATGTATCAGCACCCGTGCGCTTGCCCTGTCCGATCTCCTTGGCCAAGGTCTTGCGGGTGGCCTGAGCCTCCTGCAACGCGGCCAGAGCGGCACGGCGCTCTTCATCTTCCGAGACGATTTTCTGCCCCACAGGTGACAGGCCCCGACGCTCAAGAGCAGCGTCAAATGCGGCCGGATCGGCGCGCAGGGCTTTCAGGTCATGCATGGTTCAGGGCTCCGTCAGTCTTCTTCATCAGTCACGGGCTTCGGCTCAACCAGCCGCGCCACAAGAATGGATACCTCGTACAGCGCCACAAGCGGAATGGCGAGGCTCAGCATGGTAATCGCATCCGGCGGAGCAATCACGGCCGCCACGGCGAAGGACGCCACAACTGCATAACGCCGGAATTTCTTGAGCTGCGCCGTTCCGATCAACCCGACACGGACCAGCAGCGTCAGGATCACCGGCAGTTCAAAACAGATCCCGAAGGCGAGGATCATCTTCGTCACGAGCGTCAGATATTCAGAGACCTTGGCCTGAAGCTCGATATCCATCCCGCCATTTCCGGATGTCTGGAACGACAGGAAAAACTTCCAGGCGAACGGGAAAACCACATAGTAGGCCAGCGCAGCGCCAATGGTGAACATGACGGGCGTGGCCACGAGGAACGGGGCAAAAGCCTTCTTCTCGCTGCGATACAGACCAGGCGCGATAAAGATCCACGCCTGAATGGCAATCATCGGGAAAGACAGGCACGTCGCCCCGAAGACTGCCACCCGAATATAGGTAAAGAACGCCTCATACAGCGCGGTATAGATCAGATGCGGCTGCTCGCCCTTCTGCCGCATGATGTCCCCCAGCGGGGCGGCAAGGAAGCGATAGATATCGCCTGCAAAATGATAGCAGATGGCAAAAGCAATCACGAACGTCCCGATGGACCAGATCAGCCGACGGCGTAGCTCGACAATATGATCGAGCAGAGGCATCGGGGTGTCGTTGATGGCATCCGAGTCCGTCACGCGTCTTTCTCCGTGCTTGAAATGGCGACGCGTCTGCCGTGATGAATAGCCATGACGGGAGGCAGAATGTCTGGAGCACGCCAACGCGGGCGCTCATGCATCAGGCGGCGCGCCGTCGCAGGCGGCAGAATGGAAGGCGCATCAACGATATCGTCGTTCAGCCCTTCCTCCGCCTGATCCTGCATCATGGCGTTGTAAGGCTTGCTCTCGCCCCCACCGAAAGACGGTGGTGGCATCGGCGGAGGCGCGGGCACCTGCGGCAGATCATTGAGCGTGGACGGCCGGGATGATGCGCCGGTCGTATCCAGTTCAAGGCTGCGCCGGATCGAATTATCGCCATCAATGGCGCGGGTCACACGATCCCGCAGATTGAAATTCTTCAGATCCCGAAGCTGATCGCGCGTCTCGGACAGGTCTGCCTCACGCACCATATCGTCGATATGGGACTGAAACTCACCTGCCATCCGGCGCATGGCTTTGATGCCGTTCGAAAGCGTGCGGATGGCAACCGGCAGATCTTTCGGGCGAATGAAAATCATCGCCACGACGACAAACAGGGCTATTTCCGAGAAACTGAAGTCAAACATGCAACAATCCTAGCCCGTCCCGTCAGTCTCGCCTACGGGGGAAGGCGCTTCTGGTGCCGCTTCCGTCGGGGCCCTGTCCAGAAGGAAATCTTCCCGCTTGGGTAATGAACCCAGATCCGGCAGGCCGAAACTTTCCAGAAAAGCCGGCGTCGTGCCCCACAGAACCGGGCGGCCGGGAACTTCCTTGCGCCCTTTTGGAGCAATCAGGCTGTCTTCCAGCAGCGCATCCAGAATGGGTTGGCCCAGAGACACACCGCGAATGGCTTCGATCTCAGCCCGCGTACAGGGTTGATGATACGCAATGATCGCTAGCGTCTCCATCGCCCCTCGGCTCAGACGACGCGGTTTTTCGACGACTTTTGTCAGCGCGGAGGCATATTCCGGGCGTGTCCGGAACTGCCAGCCCCCGGCAGCCTCGACAAGTTCGATCGCATGAGACGCATAACGCTCGGACAGCGCAGCCAAAACATCCGGAACTGTCAGATCCAGACCCTGAGCCTTCAGAAGCTCCGCCATGACAGACGGCCGCACCGGTTCCGGATTGGCAAAAATCAGGGCTTCCAGAAGCAGGCAGCCGCGCTGCATCTCGTCAGACGTCACGACACCGCCCGCCATTCAATTTCAGCAAAAGCTTCGGGCTGACGCAGTTCCACGGCCCCGCCCTTCGCCATTTCCAGCCCGGCCAGCAGCGTTCCTGCCAGTGCAGCGTTACGTCCATACGGACCGGTTTCCGGATCATCGGCCAGATGTTCGGGCAGCAGGGATGTCAGCGTCTGCCAGTCCGTAACGGCATCCGTTCCCAACATTCGGCGCAGGCGCGCCAGAGCGTCCTGCACACTCCAATACCGACGCGTCCGCGGTGCATAGACGCGCTTACGGTTCGTACGGCGCCGGGCAGACAGATAGGCCGTAATCAGGGCCGACAGATCAACGCGCAGGCCGGAACGATCAATTTCCGTATGGTCTTCGCCTTCCCCACGGCGAAACACATCAATGCCGAGGCGAGGACGCTCCATAAGCCATGCAGCCGCAGCACGCATCCGCTCCAGCTCAATCAACCGTTCCTGAAGCTGCTCGACCGCCTCTTCCGCGTCTTCCCCACCACTTTCCGCAGGCAGCAGAAGCTTGGACTTCAGCCACGCGAGCCACGCCGCCATGACGAGCCAGTCCGCCGCAAGTTCCAGACGCAAGGCACGAGCTTCCGCCCGGGCCTGCTCGACCACAGACAGATACTGCTCAACAAGCTGAAGAATGGAAATCTTTGCGAGGTCCACTTTCTGGGCACGGGCGAGGTCGAGAAGCAGATCAAGTGGCCCCTCGAACCCATCCAGCGTCAGATGCAGAACCTCGCTCAAGCCCGGTCTCTCAGAACTGGGCCGGAGTGCAGGCGATGGACTGCGCGTGCAGCTTCACGCAATACGCACGGGCCGCCTTCAGATCCTCAAAGCCACCAATGCGCAGACGCACGAACGTCTTGTCACCATGCGTGGTCTTTTCGAACAGCGGTGAGTGTCCGGCAAACAAAGCAGGAGCCTGATGGCGCAGGGTCTCCCATTCCTTACGTGCGGCAGCTTCGCTATCGAGTGCGGCAAGCTGCACTTCACGCGCTCCACCCGTTTCAGCCTTCGGCGTTGCGGCTGCCTTCTGGGCTGGCGCAACATTTTCAGGCACCGGCTCCGGTGGGGGAAGCGGCTTCTGCACAGGCTTGGCCGGAGCAGCTGGCGCAGCTTTGTGAACCGGGGCTTCAGGAGCCTTCGGCTTCGGCGCAGGGACCGGCTTCTCCGGAGCAGGCTTCGCTGGCTCTGCGTCGTCGGCATCCTCTTCAGGTGCCGCAGTTTCCGCAGGCGCCTTGGCAGCATCGGGCGTAGCAGCCGTTCCCGGAACCGCAGCCGGAGCTTTATCAGCAGACGCATCCGGGGAGGCAGGGACAGCACCATCAGACGGTTTAGCGTCAGAAGACGGTGCATCCGACGCTGCGGCAGGCTTGTCAGCCGGGGCCGCAGGCGTGCCGGGCTGGACGCCATACTGGCGCGCCAGCGCCTTTGCATCGGGCTGCTCGGGACCAGGAGCCAGATGCGCCTCGCCGTTCCCGGTCAGATCCGTGTCGCCGCTATCGCTGCCCATGATCTGCATGCCACCCGGATCGGCTGGAACATCTTTCACAGGCCCCGGCGGCGGCCCGATGATGGGAATGCCACCATGATGACCACCCATTAAGGACCAGCCCCCCACGGCCAGAAGCAGCACCGCGCCGATACCGACCGCTCCACCAACAAGCTTGCGGGTTGCCGGATCACTGCCCAGCAAGGAGGCCACACCCCCTGCCCGCTCCATATTCCCCGCAGCCGGTGCAGGACGACGGCGCGGCGGTGCGTCTTCGTCATAATCGCTGCTCAGGCGCTCACGCCCGCCACGCGGTGGTGGCGTAGCAGGTCCCGAGCCATAGTCTCCCGGGTCCCGGAAATTCCGATCGTCGTCGCTGTCAGGGGTCATCGCATTTCCTCCACCGGAACAACGCCAAGAATGGTCAGTGCGCACCGCAGCGTTCCAGCGATTGCGGAGACCAGAGCCAGCTTGGCGAGGCTCATCTCACGGTCATTTTCATGCAGGAAGCGCAGAGTCGTATCCTCACGTCCACGATTCCACAGAGCGTGGAAGTCAGACGCCAGATCAATGCAATAGGTCGCGATACGGTGCGGCTCACGCGCAGCAGCAGCAGCTTCCACCGAACGCGGGAAAGACGCGATACGGTGCAGCACCGCCAGTTCCACATCCGAAGACAGACCGGAAAGATCGGCCTTGCCCAAGGCTTCAGGTGTCACGGCGTCAGCTCCGAACATCGTCTCGGCAGAACGCAGGACTGAACGGCAGCGGGCATGAGCGTACTGAACGTAGAACACCGGATTATCACGCGTCTGGGCGACGACAGCATCCAGATCGAACTCCATCTGCGCGTCAGCCTTACGGGTCAGCATCGTAAAGCGCACGGCATCACGCCCGACTTCATCCAACAGATCACGCAGCGTCACGAACGTGCCGGCACGCTTGGACATCTTTACCGGCTCGCCGTTCTTCACAACGCGAACGATCTGGCACATCACGACTTCAAAGCCGGTCTTGCCATCCGTCAGTGCAGAAATCGCAGCGCGCATCCGGGAGACGTAACCGCCATGATCCGCGCCAAGCACGTCAATCAGAACGTCTGAATTCTCGGCCTTCTGGGCATGATACCCGATGTCATTGGCGAAATAGGTGTTCGTGCCGTCAGACTTGCGGAGCGCACGATCCTGATCATCCCCGAAATCCGTGGAGCGGAACAGCGTCTGCGGGCGCGCTTCCCAGTCTTCCGGCATCTTGCCCTTCGGAGGCTCCAGAACACCTTCGTAGAGCAGGCCCTTGCTTTCGAGCTTGGCGATAGCGGCATCAACGCGTCCGCTGGCGAGCGTTTCGGCTTCGCTGGCAAACACTTCATGCGAAATACCGAGGGCTTCAAGATCCAGACGGATCGCCGCCATCATCTGCTCAAGCGCCTCACGACGGACGATCTCGAACCAGACGGACGGATCAGCCGGGCTGCCATCTTCGTTGGCGAGCGCGCGACCATGCTTGGCCGCAATGCTCTCAGCCACCGGGATCAGATAATCCCCCTGATACTGAAGACCATTCGGCGTCAGCGGACTGAATGTCTCGGCATCAATCTGCGTACCGATCGCCTGAAGATACCGCCAGTATGTCGCCCATGTCAGAGCCACAACCTGCGTTCCGGCATCGTTGATGTAATACTCGCGCGTGACGCCAAAACCCGCGGCCTGAAGCAGATTGGCCAGCGCATCACCCACCACGGCACCACGACAATGACCGACATGCATCGGGCCGGTTGGGTTGGCGGAGACGTATTCTACATTGACCCGCGTGCCCTGCCCCATCGTGGAACGGCCATAAGCCTCGCCTGTTTCCAGAACGGTCTTGGCAATACCCTGAAGCACATGCGGCTTGAGCGTCATGTTCACGAAGCCCGGCCCTGCGGCCTCGGCATGATCGACGTCTGGCAGTTCGGCGAGCTTCAGCACCAGCTCGGCCGCAATATCGGCAGGCTTACGCTTCGCAGGCTTGGCAGCCAGCAAAGCAGCATTCGTCGCCATATGACCGTGAGACGGATCACGCGGGGGCGTCACTTCAACGCGCTGCACCACCTCTTCCGGCAGGCCGGGGACAACGGACCGCAGGGCCTCGCACACCTGGTCTCGGGTGCGGGCAAAAAGGCAGTCAGTCGTATGGGCAATGGGTGCAGCGACCATTTTCAGTTCGATTCCTGTAACCTGTAACGTCTTGAAGAGGCTCTATCAGCCCAGCACGGAGAGGTCCGTCAACCGTCGATGTTCTTCCATCGCGAAACGATCGGTCATTCCGGCAATATAATTTACCACCAGACGCCGCCGTTCCATGTCATCGGCAGCCTTGGCGCGGTCCTTGAGCGGGTCTGGCAGAAGGCCCGGTTCTTCCGAAAGAATCGTGAAGATTTCGGCCAGTGCGATCTTGGCTTTCCGTGCCATACGATTGACCCGCCAGTGACGGTACATGCGCGCATAAAGAAATTTGCGGATCGCCTTGTTCTTTTCCCGCATTTCCGGACTGAACGCCACAACCGCATGATCGGCATGACGGATATCATCCGCTGACTGCGGGTTAAGAGCCTCCAGATTCCGGCGCGTCTGCTCCGTCAGATCCGTCGCCAGAGCGTTAATGACTACGCGAATGGTTTCATGACGCACACGCTGCGCCTGATCCGCCGCATCACGATTTGTCGGGCGCTCCATCTCACGGGAGGCACGAAGCGCATCGCCGACAAGTGGAAGATCCTCAATATCCTCAAACGTCAGCAGCCCGGCACGTAACCCGTCATCCAGATCATGACCATGATAGGCAATATCATCCGACATCGCCGCGACCTGTGCCTCGGCAGACGCATAACTGCTGAGGTCGAGATGATGCTTCGCGTCATATTCTGCCAGATACGGTGTCGGACGCTTGACCGGACCGTTATGCTTGGCCAGCCCCTCCAACGTTTCCCATGTCAGGTTCAGGCCATCAAAAGCGTGATACCGCGTCTCCAGAGACGTTACGAGACGAAGGGACTGCGTATTGTGATCAAAGCCGCCCCAGTCCTGCATGGCCAGAGCAAGAGCATCTTCCCCAGCATGGCCAAACGGCGTGTGGCCCATGTCGTGCGCCAGCGCGAGCGCTTCCGTCAGATCCTCGTTCAGATCAAGGCTGCGGGCAATTGAACGGGCAATCTGCGCAACTTCAAGGGAATGCGTCAGACGGGTGCGAAAGAAATCGCCTTCATGGTTGATGAAAACCTGCGTCTTGTACTGCAAGGTCCGGAAGCCGGCCGAATGCAGAACACGATCCCGGTCCCGCTGCCAGGGTGAACGAACCGGGCTTTCCACTTCCGGATACAGTCTCCCGCGAGCGCCTTTTTCCTGAACCGCGTAAATGGCAGCCATCAACACCCTCTCCTGATGATCCGCAGGCGCAAAACGCACGCTGTTCGCCGGATCATAGATGTTATTCTACGACAGGCTGATGGCAACGCAACTCACCCCCTTTGCCCTTGGGGGTAGTCAGGCCATATAATCAGGACCAGAACCGTCCTGCCTTGCAGCAGTGCTTCAGAAATCAGGAACGAGCCATGTCCGAAACACCCACCTTCACCATGTCTGCCAGCGCGGCTGCGCGGATCGTGGAAATCATCTCCGCCCAGCCGGAACCTGAAGGGCTGGCTCTGCGGGTTGCCGTGTTGGCCGGTGGCTGCAACGGCTTCCAGTATCAGTTCAAGCTGGATCGCACGAAGAATGACGATGACGTCGTGATCGAACGCAATGGTGCGACGGTTTATGTAGATGAAACCAGCCTCGATCTTCTGGAAGGCGCCGAACTGGAATTCGTAGACAAGCTGATGGGTGCGCATTTCACGGTCACGAACCCCAATGCCGCCTCAGCCTGCGGCTGCGGCACAAGCTTTTCGCTGGCCTGATAGAATGTCCTTTACCTTCGCAAGCTGGAACATCAATTCCATCCGCGCCCGCGCCCATCTCGTTCAGGACTGGCTGGAACGCCATCCAGAATGTGATCTGCTCTGCCTTCAGGAAATCAAATGCGAGGACAGCCAGTTCCCGACTGTTTTCCATGAGGCTGGCTTACACGTGGCCACGACCGGGCAGAAAGCCTATAACGGCGTTGCGTTGATTGGCCGCCGCCCATTTGAAGTGACGACCCATCACCTTCCCGGTTTTGAAGATCCAACCGCGCGCTATATCGAAGCGGACATGGATGGTCTCACGATTGGCAATCTGTATCTGCCAAACGGCAATTCAGGCGGCGAAGAAGGTTATGCCAAGAAAATGGCGTTCTTCGATGCCCTCGCCAACCGGGCCAAGTCATTTCTCGAAAGCGAAAAATCCTTCGCCTTCATCGGCGACTACAACGTCTGCCCGACGGACGAAGACCTTGCGCCTGGTGCCCTATCCCCAACCGACGCACTGGTACGCCCTGAAACCCGGGCAGCATTCAACCGCCTGCAATGGCTCGGTCTGACGGATGCCCTGCGCGCTGTTCAGCCGACGGGCCGCCATTATACCTTCTGGGATTACCAGGCCGCTGCGTTCCAGCGGAACTCGGGCCTACGCATCGACCATGCCCTTCTGTCCCCGCGTGTGGCCGAACGGCTTGTCTCTTTCACAATCGACCGTGACGAGCGGGCTACAGAAAAAGCGTCCGATCACGTTCCTGTCCTCGTCACCTTAAGCTAAAAAAAGACCGTCCAACTGGGGCGGTCTTAGAACTTTTATCGGGGATAAAACGGGGCGGGAGCCGGCCGTGGAGGTGCAGGAGGCCGGATGCGGACCATACGGCCCGGCGTCCACTGATAACCGTTTCCAATCCAGACCCAGTGTCCAGGAACCCATCGCATCCCTCTCGCATGAGGAGGAATTTTCTCCCTAGGCGGACGAGGCGGTGGGGGAGGCGTCTGTCGATACGGTCCATTATAGGGGACAAACTGAGCATGCGCTGTCCCGCTCAGCGGCGGCAATGCCATTGCACCCACAAAAAGTGTCGAAACAGCGAGCAAGCCCGATAGATGTTTCAGCATACGTCTCGCTCCTTTCACGGTAACGGTGTGAAAGGCGGCACTTTGCAGATCTCACAAGGCAGTGATTGGGCCGATCTGTGGCGGAAAAAAGATTCCGATCTTCATTCTGTAACGTCTCCGCGGCTCAGAAGATTCAATTTTCCAAACCCAAAGACGGCTGTACCCGCTCGGCAAAAAAATCAGCCCTGGCGCGAACCTTGGCGCTGACCATCCGCCCGGCTGGAAGCAAGAGCTAGAGTTCCACCGGCGGCAGAGACCAGTCAGGCAAGCAACGCTGCACCTCACCGGAAATCAGTTCGGGAGCGAACATCCAGTCTGCTGCAACGGTCATTCCCTGCCCTGAAAGGACGGCAGCACGAATTCCCTCCGCCGCACTCAGGCATAGATCGGGGTGCAAAGAGACGTCCTGCGTTTCCTCTCCTTTCGTGAATGTCGTTCGAATCTGACGAGCCTGCGAATAAAGAATCATCCGATGATTCTTCAGATCTTCCGGGCAAGTCGGCATGGTCGTCTGCTCCAGATAGGCCGGGCTGGCCAGAAGGGAACGATGACCCCACGCCAGACGCCGCCCAACGACGGACGTCTCTTCCGGACGACCAATCCTGAGGGCCATGTCGATCCCTTCCGCAATCAGATCCACACGCCTGTCATCCATCTGCACATCCAGAGCAAGATTTGGATACCGAGCCGTAAATTCTCCCAGTCTGGGTATCAGATGCAGACGGCCGAAAGTCGTCGGCAATGCAATCCTCAAATGCCCTGTGAGTTCTCTGTCACTCCCTCGGGCAAGACTGTCAGCCTCCATGGCGTCTTCAAGAATTCTGACGATGCGTTCGTAATAGCGCTGACCTGCCTCTGTCGGCGCAAGACCATGCGTCGAGCGCAACAAGAGGATTGTGCCCAGATGCGCTTCAAGCTGTGCAATGATCTTGGAAACGGAGGGCTGCCCCATATTCAACAACCGGGCAGCGCCTGAAAAAGAACCAGCTTCCACAACACGAGCAAACACCGTCATAGCCTGAAAGCGGTCCATGTTTATTCCTTTTGAGAATAACAAATATTATTAAAAACAGTCTACATCCGCCTAATGAGAATAGCCACTCTCACGGTCATGAGACGCATCCACTCCGGACAGTCTCCTCAAAGACCGGAACCGCATCATGACGAACCTTCTGTTCACACCACGTTTCGTTGGGCCAACACGCTTGAGCCATCGCATTGTCATGGCCCCCCTCACCCGAATGAGAGCCAGTGAAGGCAATCTCCCGAATGACCTGATGCGGACCTATTACAGCCAGCGTGCAACGGAAGGAGGGTTGCTGATTTCCGAAGCCTCCCCCGTCTCGCTCACGGGGTATGGCTTCGAACGCGCCGCCGGAATCTATGATGACAGCCAAATCCCGGGATGGAAGAACATCACGGATGCCGTTCACGCCAAGGGCGGCAGAATGATTCTTCAGCTCTGGCATGTTGGCCGTCAATCAGCACGCATCCTTCAGCCGGATGGCATTGCCCCCGTTGCTCCATCGGCCATTCGTGCCGATGGAGACGCCTGGACGCTCAATGGAACGGTGCCTTACGACATGCCCCGCGCGCTTGATCGGAATGAAATTCCCGGAATCATCAAGGATTACGAACAGGCTGCCGAACGCGCCCTGAAAGCCGGATGTGATGGCGTGGAAATCCATGGTGCAAATGGATATTTGCCAGACCAGTTTCTTCAGGATGGCAGTAACACCCGGACAGATGACTATGGCGGCTCGCTCGAAAATCGCGCCCGCTTCCTGCTGGAAGTCACGCAGGCTGCCATGAGCGTGTGGGGACCGGATCGCGTTGGTGTGCGTGTGACCCCAAGCGGACGCTATGGCTCCATGGTGGACAGCAATCGCCCGGCAACATTCCGCTATGTGGCCTCTGAACTGGATCGTCTGGGCGCTGGGTATCTCCACGTCGTGCAACCTCGCATCGGGGGCGATGCAGAACCGAACCCTGTGGATGCAGGGACGCTTCGGCAGGTCTTTTCCCGCACCATTATTGCTGCCGGCGGATTTGACCGGCAAAGCGCCAAAGCCCTGCTGACTTCCGGAGAGGCGGATCTGATTGCTTTTGGTCGCTCATTTCTCGCAAACCCGGATCTGGTCGAGCGGCTGCGTCAGAACTGGCCTCTGAACTCCTATGATCGCTCCACCTTCTATGGCGGCGATGCACGCGGATATACCGACTATCCGTTTTACGCTGACGCGGCGTAGCATTGAGCAAAAAAGACCCCGGCCTGTTTCTGGCCGGGGTCTTTCTGATCAGGATTGCAGAAAAGACAGAAGATCCGCGTTGAGCTGGTCACCATGGGTGACCGCAAAACCATGCGGTGCACCCGCATAGACCTTGAGAACCGCATCTGGAACCAGTTTTGCCGTCAAGGCACCCGTGGCTTCAAAAGGCACAATCTGATCATCATCCCCATGAATAATCAGGGTCGGGACCGTGATCCGTTTCATGTCTTCCCGATAATCCAGCCCTGAGAACGCCCTGACGCATTCAATCGTGCTCCGCAAGGATGCCTGAAGGGCAATTTGCTGCGTCTGCCCCAGAACGCCATCAGAAATCTCCGCCCCATGATTAATCCCATAAAAGGGAACGGCGAAGTCTTTCAGAAACTGGGCACGGTCTTTCACCAAGCCTTCGATGATGCCATCGAAAACCGCCGCCTCGACCCCTTCCGGATGATCATTCTGCTTCATGAAAACAGGTGTGACAGCCCCCAGAAGCACCAACTTCGCAACACGGTCACTACCATGGCGCGTCAGATACCGGGTGACATCCCCGCCCCCCATCGAGAAGCCGACCAGCGTCACGTCTCTCAGGTCCAGGGTTTCGATCAGTTCTGCAATATCATCGGCAAAGCGGTCGTAGGTATTGCCGTCCCAAGGCTGGCTAGACCGTCCGAAACCGCGCCGATCAAAAGCAATCACGCGGTAACCGTTCTGCGCCAGAAACAGCATCTGTGAATCCCACATATCTGCACTGAGCGGCCAGCCATGGCTGAAAAGGACGGGCTTTCCTGCTCCCCAATCCTTGAAATAAATTTCTGCTCCGTCAGATGTCGTAAAGCTGGCCATATGTCTGCTCCGTTAAGAGGTCAGGAAAGCATCGGCTCTCCCTGAAACCTTGCTCTTACGATAAGCTCCACTCATCATGTTCAATATAGACATCATGGAATAGTAAGATTTCCATTTATCATTGATTCCACGCCGCACCTGTATAGAAAAACCGTCCTAACCCCACCGTGAAAATGAGACATCCATACAGGCTGTGTTCAAAACAGGTCAGGGTAAGAGAACGATGACGACTGTAGTCACCAGCAAACAGCATTCCCCCTATGAGCGTCATGCCCACGGCAATCCAGTTCAGAAACAGAATATGTGCAAAGCCAAATGCAACGGCACTGGCTACGATCGTCACTGGAATACTTCGGAAAAGATTGCTGTATCGACGGAAGAGAAATGCCCGATACAGAACTTCCTGAGGCCAGACGGAGAGCAGCGGATACAAACACATGATCATCAGCCAGAAGAGCGGCTTCTGTCGTGGCAGGCTCAGGAACGTATCGGGCCAGAAAAACCACGTCAGCAGCGCTATCAATGGTGCAAAAATCGCAAACCTGACAAATATTTTCCAAATCTCGACCCTGAATACATATGGCTTGGGACGATCATGACGCATCCATAGAAAAGCCAGAAGAGCGCCAGTCCAGATTAAGCCAAAGAGTAATCCGGCCCGACGCTCCAGCAGAACAAGAATTGGTCCACCACCATAAAGGGCCAGAAATTCCGCGCCCAAACGAGCGCGGCGAAGAACGGACATTTCATCGGGGAGCGACATACCGAGATCTTCCAGACGTTCTGGCCGTCATTATGAACATAAGCCCCCTCCCCCGAAACAAGGCCTTACATTGCAAGCGTCTTTGTATCAGACAGGAAGCGAGTCACGCTCCTGCACAACCATGGCTGTATCCGCCTTCAAGCGGCTGGGCTGTCCGATTTCCCGGAGAGGGAACCCGGCCTTAAGCCGATCCTCAATCTCTTCCAACGAGCAGTCTTTTGTCTCCGGAACGAAGAAATACCCAATCAGGAAAAACACTGCATTGAAGCCCGCCAGCAGCCAGAACACACCGTAGTCATGAATGGCCCCCATCACGGAGAGGAACACGTTACTGATGAGCCAGTTCGTCATCCAGTTGGCAAACGTAGAGCATGCGATGGCCAGCGTACGCCCCTGAAGCGGCTGAATTTCGGTGCACATCGTCCAGGGGATCGGTCCTTCCCCGAAAGCGTAACCCAGAATGAACAGCACAAGCAGGCTGACAATGGCGATCTGACCAAACACCCCGCCAACGTGCAGATAGAGCAGCGTTCCGAATATAGCGAGGCTCAGAGAGGCCACGACCGTACTGACCAGTAAGAGCGGACGCCGCCCCCATCGGTCAATCAGTAGAATTGCCCCAAATGTCGAGACTATATTGGCCAGACCGAGCAAGGTTGTGCACCAGACTGCCGCTGACGTGGAAAAGCCAAGATGCTCCAGAATATGCGGAGCGTAATACATCAGGATGTTAATGCCCGCGAATTGCTGAAAAACCTGCAATCCAATTCCAAGTGTAAAGGTTTTCCGGAAGCCTGGTGAAGACTTCAGGAATGCAAACCCGTTGCCTTCAGTCTTTCGAAGGTTCTCCTCAATCCGGTTCAGTTCCTCCGTCGCGTGCTGCTTGGATCCCCGAACCTGCTGAAGAACAGTATGCGCTTCTTTCCGCCGCCCACGCATGGCCAGCCAGCGCGGCGAATACGGCACCTGCATCGTTGCGAGAATGAACACCACCGTAGGGACTGCCAGAATACCCAGCATCCAGCGCCAGTGCCCCCCGTAGGACAGCAGACTGTCTGACAGGAGCGCCAGCAGCATACCCGCCGTAATGACGAGCTGATACATGGAGATCATCTTGCCACGACGGCTCTTCTCAGTGATTTCGGCAATATAGAGCGGCGCAGAGAAAGACGCGAAACCGACGCCCAGCCCGAGGCAGACACGGCCCAGAATCATGACGGGAATGGACGATGTCAGGGAACAAAGCGCGGTTCCGAGCAGGAACAGTAACCCCGCATAAAACATGGCCCCTCGCCGCCCGCGATGGTGGGACAGCGGAATGGCGAGCAGAGAGCCCGCCGCGGCCCCCAGCATCAGGGACGAGACGATCCATTCCAGCGCACGATCATTCGCCTTCAGGTCCTGGCCCAGAAACTTGAGCGCCCCCGCGATCACTCCCGTATCCAGACCAAACATCAGCCCGGCGAGACCAGCAGCCCCGGCAAAAAGAAACGCATTCCGGCGGCCCTGCTGCACACGGTCCTGGACAGTTCCGCCGCTTTGTTCTGGAAGGGTGCTACTCACCGGATAACCTTTCTTGATCGCTACAGATACCTCAAGAAACGGTCATTCTCTGGAAAAGTTTTTTACTCTCAAAATCATATTCCGAATGCAGACAACCGCGTGCGGTCTATTCAAATACAGTTGTGAGACTCTACCAGAGCGGAAACGAATGATATTGAATACACAATGATGGAAGGTGGTTTTATACCTTTCATTAAAAATCTGTTTTCCCAATAAAAAAGCCGATGCCCCATCTGGAGCATCGGCTTGTTCGTTCTCAAAAGTGGGAACTCTTACTTCGTAACGGCAGGCTTTGGCTTCGGCAGATCCAGCGCCAGATGCAGTTCCTTCAGACGGGCAGGCTCGACCGGGGCCGGAGCTTCCATCATCAGGTCTTCGCCGCTCTGGTTCAGCGGGAAAAGAATGACCTCACGGATGTTCGGCTCATCCGCCAGCAGCATCACGATACGGTCCACACCCGGAGCAGCACCACCATGCGGCGGAGCGCCGTAACGGAAGGCGTTCAGCATGCCACCGAAGCGCTCTTCCACCACTTCCGGGCCATAACCTGCGATTTCAAAGGCGCGCAGCATGACTTCCGGCAGATGGTTCCGGATTGCGCCGGAAGACAGTTCCACGCCATTGCAGACGATGTCGTACTGGTAGGCGTTGATCGTCAGCGGGTCCTGCGTGTTCAGCGCGTCCAGACCACCCTGCGGCATAGAGAACGGGTTGTGGGAGAAGTCGACCTTGCCCGTCTCTTCGTTGAGCTCGAACATCGGGAAGTCCACGACCCAGCAGAAGCGGAAGGCGTTCTTCTCGATCAGGTCCAGCTCTGTCGCTACCTTTGTGCGGACAACACCAGAGAACTTGGCAACTTCGTCACCTTTGCCAGCAGCAAAGAACACGGCATCGCCAGCCTTCAGGCCACAGATCTCACGGATGCTCTCGACGCGATCAGCTTCAAGGTTCTTGGCAATCGGCCCCTTGCCGCCTTCTGCCTCGAAAATGATGTAGCCCAGACCACCCGCACCGCTTTCACGCGCCCAGGTGTTCAGCTTGTCAAAGAAGCCACGCGGACGATCGCCTGCACCCGGTGCCGGGATCGCACGGATCTGACCACCGGAAGCCGCAATCTTGGCGAACAGACCAAAACCGGAGTCCCGGAAGGCCTCCGTCACGTCCTTGATGATCAGCGGGTTCCGCAGATCCGGCTTGTCGGAGCCGTAATCACGCATGGCGTCAGCATACGGAATGCGCGGGAATGCACCGTCCGTGATCTTCCAGCCTTCGGGCGTGAATTCATTGAACACTCCAGCCAGAACCGGCTCCAGAACCGTGAAGACGTCTTCCTGCGTGACGAAGGACATCTCAAAGTCGAGCTGATAGAACTCGCCCGGGCTACGGTCAGCGCGGGAAGCTTCATCGCGGAAGCACGGAGCAATCTGGAAGTAGCGGTCAAAACCCGCCACCATCGCAAGCTGCTTGAACTGCTGCGGAGCCTGCGGAAGCGCATAGAACTTGCCCGGATGCAGACGCGCCGGCACAAGGAAGTCACGCGCACCTTCCGGGGAAGATGCCGTCAGGATCGGAGTCTGAAACTCAGTGAAGCCCTGCTCGATCATGCGCTGACGCAGGCTGGTGATGACCTTGCTGCGGAGCATGATGTTCTGGTGCATCTTCTCGCGACGGAGATCGATGTAGCGGTACTTCAGGCGCAGCTCTTCAGGGTAGTTTTCCTGACCTGCCACCTGGAACGGCAGAACAGCCGCGTTGGAACGGACTTCCAGCTCTTCGGCAAGAACTTCGATATCACCCGTCGGCAGGTTCGGGTTTCGCTGGGAACCCTGACGGACCACAACCTTGCCGGTGACGGTAATGACGCTCTCAACGCGAAGGCGCTCGGCCTTTTCCAGCAGGTCCGTGCCAGCCGGGATAACAACCTGCGTGACGCCATAATGGTCACGCAGATCGATGAACAGCAGGCCACCATGGTCGCGCTTGCTGTGCACCCAGCCGGACAGGCGGACGGTCTGTCCGGCGTCCTGTTCACGCAGGGCGCTACAGTCATGGGTGCGGTATGGATGCATGTCGGGCCTCTTCAACGTCCTGGCGGATAAGTGGGCGCAGGAAGCCGGGACGGCCCGCTCATGTCAAGCTTCGTGCGCGGTTCAGACCTTTTCCTGCACAAATCCATCGAAATCAACGGCGGCTCTGGCCATGTCATACGCATGACCAGCACCCGCCAGCGCAACGGGCTTTCCGTCCTTGAGATAGGTCGCAAGGAAGCTGAAGCCCTTGATATCTCCCTCAAGGCTGACGTTATCGAACCCTTCGCCCCATCCAAGCAGCTCGATCTTCTTGCCGAACTGCTGCGTCCAGAACCAGGGCGTCGGCAGATGGGTCGTCTCATGCCCCATCATGGTCAGCGCGGCGATGCGGCCCTGAATTTGCGCATGACGCCAATGCTCGATTCGCCGCGGCTTACCATCATGAAGGATCGCCGAGGCATCGCCTGCTGCATAAACGCCCGGAGCCGCACGCATCAGACGATCGACGACAATCGCGCCATCCTCGTCCCGATCCAGTCCGTCGATATAATCCGTTACGGGAGTCACCCCGACGCCAGCCAGTACAAAAGATGCCGGAAGCTTCATCCCATCATCCAGTTCAACGCCTTCGGCTTTTTTGTCTCCGTAGATTTTGACAGCCTTGGCATCCGAAATGAACGCTACACCATTATCTTCATGCAATTGCCGCAGACGCATTCCAATCTCACGACCAAAATGCTTCTCCATCGGCACGTCCGTATCCGCGATGATTGTCACGCCGACACCGCGCTGACGCAGGCAGGATGCCACCTCAAGACCAATAAATCCTGCTCCAATGATGGTAACCGCCTGATCGGGATCAATCACACGGGCAATGCCCTCTGCATCTTTTTCGCTATGAAGCGTAAAGACGCGCTTCAGATCAGCGCCCGGAAGGTCCAGCATCTGCGACCGGCTTCCAGTCGCGATCAGAACATGATCTGCCGTCAGAACACTGCCATCCGAGAGTGTCGCCATTCTCGTTGCGGGGTCAAAGGCCGCAATTCTTCCATGCTTCACACTGATCCGGTTCTGGCCATAGAAAGACTCACTACGAAGCGAAGGAGCGTGCGCTTTCTCGGGCTCACTAAGCAGAACGGTCTTGCTTAGGGCCGTACGGTCATAAGGACGATACTTCTCCTCAGTGACCATCGTGATCGTGCCCGCAAAACCCTCTTGCCGCAGAGTAATTGCCGCCATAATCCCGGCCGCTCCTGCACCGAGAATGAGAACACTCTCATCCTCCTGCCTCTCCAATGGTGCTTCACGCTTCATTGGCTCGCTTCCAACCAGAACACGACCATCCACGATCTCAACGGGGTAACGCGGCAGCGGCTCAAGAGCGAGTGGCTCAACAAGACTTCCATCCACCGCATCAAACACCGCTTTGTGCCACGGACAGACCAGTACGCTGCCCTTCTCAGTTCGACAGAAAGCACCCTGCTCCATTGGTGCTTCCTTGTGCGGACACTTTCCTCCAAGGGCATGCACATCCTCGCCGTCCTTCACCAGAACAACGGAGGTTCCATTGATGGAAAAAGAGGTGATCTGCCCGTCCTCGAGATCCTTGAAGGCTACCAGATCGCGGAAGTCATTGGTGCTCATCAGAAAACCCCTGGAAATGGAAAAACACGTTACGAAGCCAACGCACCATAAGCGTTCGGGTTGGCAAACAGCAAAAAACCCGCTGGGCGGAACCAAGCGGGTCTTCTGAAACTCTTCAATATCAGGCGAAACAGGGCAGCCTGTCAGAACATGTCGTCGCCACCGCCACCAAAGTCTCCGCCACCGAAATCGCCACCGCCGAAGTCAGAGTCGGAGAAGCCGTTTCCTGCATCAGTGCCAGCACCACCGAACGGATCGCTGCCCGCATCGCCATAGTTATTATTGATGATGGTCTCGCCACCACCAAAACCACCGGCTTCACTGCCTGAATGGTGATCGCTGAACAGGCCTTCAAGCGCGTTGGCTGCCATCATGCCACCGGCAACACCGGCTGCAGTCGTCAGAGCAGAGCCGAGGAAGCCGGACCCGCCACGCTGAAACATGCCAGGCTGATATCCCGGCGGATAGCCATACTGCTGCTGAGGCTGGAAGTTCGGAGGCGGCATTGCACCAGCCTGCGGTCCCCAACCCGGAGGTGGCGAGGACGCCTGCTGACGATTACCGCCACTGAACAACCCGCCAAACAGCCCGCCGCCGCTACCGGACGACCGGTTCTGCTGCGCTTGCTGAAGCTGCTGCTGAGCCTGCTGGAGCTGGAACTCAAGCTGGCGGATACGGTTCTGCGCTTGAGCCAGAGCCGCTTCCTGCACAACAGCCATCTGCGTCACGCGATACCGGGCTTCCGGATATTTCTGGAAATTCTCAGCAATAAAGCGATCAGCTTCCGGGTCGATTGGCGGCAGCGCAGGCGTCTGCTGCTGACTAAAACCACCACCCTGCTGCACACCACCAACACGGCCAATAAAGCGGGAGATGACTTCGCGTTCTTCGTTGTTCATCGTCTCTGATCCTTCCAGACGAAGAAGTTACGTTCCCTCATCATATGAGGCACCCAAGCTTAATCGACAAGGGATGCACATAATGCCTGTCAGCGGCATCTCGCGCTCCAAGTCAGCATAGCTGAACCATGCAACATGCAGCCATGCTCAGAAGTTGCCTGTCCTCGGCCGTTTTTAGCGTTACGCATTCTCACACTGAAACGCCCTGAAGAGCACGTACACCTTTTACAATGCTCCTTGAACGCTGATCTGCAGCTTCGTCATTCCCCTCACTTCCGGTTATGAACCGCAGGCTGTAAGGTAGCGGCCAATTTTGCCAACCGGAGCCTATCGAATTGTCTGCGACCCGGCCGCTCAGCTTTCAGGATCTGATCCTGCGCCTTCATCAATTCTGGTCTGAAAAGGGCTGCGCCATTTTGCAGCCCTACGACACAGAAGTCGGAGCCGGAACGCTCTCCCCTCATACGACCCTGCGCGCGCTGGGCTCAAAGCCATGGGCCGCCGCCTATGTGCAACCCTGCCGCCGCCCGTCCGACGGTCGTTACGGTGAGAACCCGAACCGCCTCCAGCACTATTACCAGTATCAGGTCCTGCTGAAGCCAACCCCGGAAGAGAGCCAGAACCTGCTTCTGGAGAGTTATCGGGCCATCGGGATCGATCCCGAAAAGCACGATATCCGATTCGTAGAAGACGACTGGGAAAACCCGACGATCGGCGCCTGGGGTCTGGGCTGGGAAGTCTGGTGTGACGGCATGGAAGTCACGCAGTTCACGTATTTCCAGCAGGTTGGCGGTATCCCGACCGTCATGCCTTCTACCGAACTGACTTACGGTCTGGAACGGCTGGCCATGTATGTTCAGGGCGTCGAGAACGTTTACGACTTGGATTTCAACGGCAAGGGCCTGACGTATGGCGATGTATTCCTGCGGGCCGAGCGTGACTACTCCCGTCACAACTTTGAACTGGCCGACACTCAGATGCTGCTCACGCATTTCAACAATGCGGAAAAAGAGTCCATTCGTCTGGCGGAAGCGGGCGTCGCACAGCCTGCGTTCGATCAGTGCCTGAAGGCTTCCCATTATTTCAATCTTCTGGATGCCCGCGGCGTGATTTCCGTCTCTGAACGCGCATCCTATATCGGACGTGTCCGGACGCTGGCGAAAGCCTCTTGTGAAGCGTGGCTTGCTGGCGAGGAGGAGACGTCCAATGGCTGAACTGTTGCTTGAACTGTTCTGCGAGGAAATCCCGGCAGGCATGCAGCCCAAAGCTGCCAGCGAACTCGGCGCCCTTCTGACCAAGGCGCTCGATGGCCTTAATCCATCCGATGTTCAGACGTTCTACGGCACCCGCCGCATCGCGACCGTTCTGAACGTCGATGCCGAAATCCCAGCTCGTACCGTCTCCGAGCGCGGCCCTCGCGAAGGCGCACCGGAAAAGGCTCTGGAAGGCTTTACCCGCAAGCATGGCGTAACGACTGACGAACTCACGCTGGAAAATGGCTTCTGGGTTCTCAACAAACAGCTTGATCCCGTGAGCGCGGAAAGCCGCGTCGCCGAAGTTGTACCGGACCTTCTGTGGAAGTTCCCCTGGGCCAAGTCCATGCGCTGGGGTGCAGGCTCAAACTTCTCATGGGTGCGCCCGCTCCGCCGCATCACCTGCCTTCTTGATGGCAAGGTTGTTCCCTTCTCGCTCGCCCGCGATGGCGACGATGCCCACGGCCTGAAGTCCTCCAACCTGTCCGAAGGCCATCGCTTTCTGGCGCCCGGCGGGTTTGAAGTCCGTTCGGCAGATCACTGGCTGGAAGAGCTGGAAACACGCTCCGTCATCGTTGACGCGGACAAGCGCCGCGACATGATCCGTACCGGTGTCCACCGTCTGGCTGAACAGCAGGGCATTACGGTTGTGGAAGACGAAGGACTGGTCGATGAAGTCGCCGGTCTGGTCGAATATCCGGTTCCGCTTCTGGGCCGCATCGACGATGCTTTCATGGATCTGCCCGCCGAAGTCATGCAGGTCTCGATGCGCATCAATCAGCGTTACTTTGCCCTGCGCAATGCAGACGGCAAAGCCGCGCCGTTCTTCGCTTTCGTTGCCAACCTGCCGTTCAAGGACGGCGGCAAGCTGACGATCGCCGGAAACGAGCGCGTTCTGCGTGCCCGTTTCGCCGATGCCCGACACTTCTGGGATCTAGACCGCAAGACCAAGCTCGCGGACCGCGTGGCAGCCCTCGATGCCGTGACGTTCCATGCGAAGCTGGGAACACAGGGCGAGCGTGCGAAGCGGATTTCCGATCTTGCCGGAACGGTCGCTGCGGCCATAGGCCTGAGCGGAGAGCAGATCGAACAGGCAAAGCGCGCAGGTCTGCTGTCTAAAGCTGATCTGACAACCGGTATGGTCGGCGAGTTCCCGGAACTTCAGGGCGTCATGGGCGGCTATTACGCAGCACATGATGGCGAAGGCGACGCTGTTTCGAAGGCTGTGGCCGAGCATTACATGCCGCGCGGGCAGTCCGACGATACGGCAAAGGCCCCTGTCTCGGTTGCCGTAGCCCTTGCGGACCGTCTGGATCTGCTGGCTGGCTTCTTTGCGATTGGCGAGACACCAACCGGCTCGGGCGACCCGTATGGCCTGCGCCGGGCTGCGCTGGGTGTGATCCGCACCATTCGTGACAACGGTCTGCGTCTGAATCTGACGGACCTCTTTGCCAAGGCGGCCAATGGTCGCACCGGCGGGGAACTCGCCAAACTTCCGGACTTTATGGCAGACCGTCTGCGCGTTCAGCTCCGCAGCGAAGGCGAACGCCATGACGTTCTGGCCGCCACACTGGCAGGCGGTCTGGATGGCGATCTTGTACGCCTTCTGGCTCGTACCTCGGCGCTGTCTGACATGATCCAGACGGAAGACGGCAAGAACCTTCTCGCCGCAGCCAAGCGCGCCGCCAACATTCTGCGCATCGAAGACAAGAAGGACGGCCCTCACAAGGGAACACCGGATGCGTCTCTCTACGCACAGGATGAAGAGCGCGCTCTGGCAGATGGTCTGAACAGTGCCGTGCCTGCAATCGAGACGGCCCTGAAAAACGAGCGTTTCACCGATGCGATGCAGGCGATTGCAGCACTGCGCCCGACATTGGACCGCTTTTTCGATGCTGTTACCGTCAACGCCCCGGAAGCTGACATTCGCGCCAACCGCCTGAAGCTTCTGGCGACCTTCCGCACAACCACAGCCCTGATCGCCGATTTCGGTCAGATCGAGGGCTGAATCTGATGGGAGCGTGGTGGTCCGGCCCAGTCGCCACGTTCCTCAACACGGACCCGGATCGCAGTGGATGGCGTTGGAGTCTCCACAGAGCGTCGCACGCGAACCCCTCAATTCGATCTTCTCCCACAGTATAAAGATCCATCTGATTACAGATGGCAGCCCGACAGCTTCACATGCCTTCCGCGTCGCCCAAACGTGACTGCCTTTAGCGCACAAGATCGGCCATATCTGAGGACCGTCATTTACGCTGCTCAGATGAAAGAGGCAAAGCCATGCCCGGCATTTCCGCTCCTCAGACAACCAAAGCTCTGGTTATTCATGAAAAAGGTGATCTGCGTTTGGAAACCGTTGCCGTGCCGCCACTCAAAGCAGGTCAGGCGCTCATACGTCCCGCCTGGGGTGGGATCTGCGGGTCGGACATGCATTACTTTTTGCATGGCGGTGCTGGCGCTTCCGTCCTGCGCGAACCAATGATTCTTGGCCACGAGGTTTCCGGAATTGTGGAAGCTGTCAGCCCCGACGAGACACGCTTCCGGATCGGCGAGGCTGTCGCCATTCATCCGGCTCGCCCGTGTGGGCACTGCCCCGAATGCGAGCGAGGCGCGAAGCATCTGTGCCGGAATATGCGCTTTTTTGGCAGCGCTGCATTTCTTCCCCATACGGATGGCGGTTTCCGGCGGGACATGGTTGTCGAAACATCCCAGCTTTATCCGCTGCCAGCAGGTCTGGACGTGAAACGCGCCAGCCTTGCCGAACCCTTCTCTGTCGCCCTCCATGCGATTGCGCGCGCCGGGGATGTTAAGGGCAAACGCATCATGGTTCAGGGAGCCGGCCCGATTGGCGCCCTGATTGTGGCAGGTCTCAAAGTCGCTGGCGCGTCAGAGATTGTCGCAACCGACTTGCAAGACTTTGCCCTCGACGTCGCACACAAACTCGGCGCAACCGGCACAGTCAACACTGGTCGTGACACTCATGACGCAGAGTACGAAATCGTTTTTGAGGCCACGGGCGTCATCCCTGCCCTCCCGACCGCAATCGCCCGTACACAGAAAGGCGGCACCCTCGGTCAGGTCGGGATTTTCCCACCGGGCGATGTACCAGCCCCTCTAGGACAGATTATCGCGCGGGAAATCGACTATCGAGGAACATTCCGCTTTGATGAAGAGTTCGCAGAGGCACTGAAAATCCTCGCAGACAATCCGTGGATTGCGGACGGTCTCATCACCCACAGCTTTCCGCTGGCTCAGTACAAAGACGCTTTTGACGCGTCTCTGGACCGAAAAAGCTCATCCAAAGTTCTTCTGGAACTCTGAAAATCAGTCGTCTTCGTCCTCAAATCCTGGGTCACGCTCATTGCGATGAACCCAGGCGGACATCAGAAGCCCAAAACCGAACATCATCGTCAGCATGGCCGAACCGCCATAGGAAATCAGCGGGAGCGGCACCCCACCGACTGGAATGGCGCCCATCACCATCGACAGATTGACAGCACAATACAGGAAGAAATCCATCGCAATGCCAAGCCCGAGCAGTCGCCCGAACTGATTGCGGCTCCGTATGGCAATGAGCGTTGCTCCCAACGTCAGAACCATCAGCAGACCGATGACGGCAATACCGCCCGCAAAACCCCATTCCTCACCAATCATGGTGAAAATGAAGTCCGTCTGCTTTTCCGGCAAGAAGTTCAGCTGCCCCTGACTGCCATGCAGATACCCCTCGCCCCACATGCCACCAGAACCCAAGGCAATCTTGGACTGGATGATGTTGTAGCCAGCCCCCAGAGGATCATGTTCAGGATGCAGGAAGGTATCGATGCGGGCCTTCTGGTAGTCATGCAGATGGCCATAAATGAACTTCCCCAGAAACGGGATGGGTGCCACCAGAAGAACGATCTGCCAGAGCCGCATTCCAGCCGCGAAGAACAAAGTGGCCCCGATAACGCCAATAATGGTCGCCGTTCCCAGATTTGGCTCCTTCAGAACCAGAACAACAGGCAGAAGCGTCAGGATAGCGGGAATGACGAGACGCAGCGGATTGCCCATCCGCTCGTTTCCAATCCTGTGGAACCAGGTCGCCAGCATCAGAACCAGACCGATCTTGGCAAATTCAGACGGCTGAAACTGCATTCCTGCCAGATTGATCCAGCGCTCGGCCCCCTTGCCCACATGCCCCATCCGCAGCACGAGACCAAGTAGCGCAATAGAGAGAAGATAAATCGGAACGGACACCATGCGAAGGATCCGCGGACTGACGAGCGCCACGGCAATCATCATTACAAGCCCGAAGCCGAACCGGACCATCTGCGGCCCGGCAAACGGCTTTGCCGATCCGCCTCCGGCCGAATAAAGCGCGATATAGCCAACACCAGCCAACAGACAAACCAGCAGAACATACAGCCAGTTCACCTGAAGCAACCGGGCCATGGGGCGGAAATCCGGCTCTGCCCGCAGCAGTCTCTTGTCGGACTTCAGAAAGCCGAATGCATTCACGACACCGCCTCTCATCCCTGAACAGGCTCCTTCTGCGCCACGGTCTGCCCCGTTGGCTGAGGCTGATTCGCAGGGTCTCGCGCCAAAGCTTCCATCATGATCTGCTTAGCCAAAGGTGCCGCTTCATCAGCACCAGCATTGCCATGCTCAACCACGACAGACACCGCATATCGTGGATTATCATAAGGCGCGAAGCAGATGAACAGCGCATGAGGGCGATATTCCCATGGCAGATTCATGGAATTGAAATGCCCGGACTCCCGCAACGCACGAGAGACACGCCGCACCTGCGCTGACCCGGTTTTGCCTGCCATCTGCACATCCGGTAAATCCAGCCGCGCCTTGGGAGCCGATCCATGCGGTTCGTTCACCACCGCAAACATTCCGCCCCGAATGACATCCAGATGTTCCTTCGGAACGTCCACCACCGGAACGGCGTCCAGCGATGCCAGGCTCGACATCTGATCATTCGTGGCCCGGATCAGATGAGGTTGGACATTCCTGCCCGACGCAATGCGAGACACATAAGTCGCCAACGCCAGCGGCGTCACCTGCACAAAGCCCTGCCCGATACCCGCATTGACGGTATCCCCACCGTTCCAGTGAAAACCATGCTGCTGACGCCACTCGGGTGTCGGAATCACCCCGGAGCGAACATGTGGCAGTTCGATATCCAGTTTGACACCCAGTCCCATGGCGTTACCGACTGCCTTGACCGGATCCATTCCGCATCGGCGGGCCACCTCGTAAAAATAGACGTCGCAGGAATATTTCAGGGCATCACGCATATTGACCATACCATGGCCCCAGCGGTTCCAGCAGTGGAACCGCACCCCGCCCATGTCGAAATAACCCGGACAGTTGAAGCGATCCTGCGCCGTGACCGCTCCCGCTTTCAAGGCGCCCAGTGCGACGGCAGGCTTGAACGTCGATCCCGGCGGATAAAGACCAGACACAGCCTTGTCGACCAACGGGGTGCGTGGATCATTCGCCCATTCGTTCCACTGGGCATGGCTTACGCCTGAATCGAACAGTGATGGATCAAAAGACGGCGTGCTAACCATCGCAAGGACCTCGCCATTCCGGCAATCCATCACAACGGAACTGGCCACACGGTCTCCGAGATACTCCAGAACCTTTCCTTGAAGGTCCACATCTAGCGTCAGACGTACGTCCTCGCCCTGCTGTCCCTCAACGCGATCAATTTCGCCGATCACACGACCCAGCGCGTTGACTTCCATTTCCACAGAGCCAGGATCACCGCGCAGTAAAACTTCCTGCGTCTGCTCGATCCCTGCACGCCCGACACGCATCCCGGGCAGGGAAAGCGTCGTATCCTTAGCTACATCCTCTTCATTCGGAGGCGCAACATAGCCAACAAGATGAGCGGTCAGATCCTGAAACGGATACAGTCGGGTCGACCCGACATCGACAAGAACACCCGGAAGGGATGGAGCATTCAGCTCAATCCGCGCCATGTCGTCCCAGGACAGAAACTCATGCAGCGTGACTGGCACATATTTGTGAACATGCTTCAGATCACGCTCAATCCGGGCGTGGTCGTGTTCATCCAACGGAACAATCTGCGAGAACCGATCAATCACCGCGGCAATGTCCGTCGTTTCCTCCGGCATCAGCAGCGCACGCCAACTCACCTTGTTGTCTGCAAGCGCCACTCCAAAGCGATCATGAATTGTTCCGCGTGCTGGCGCCAAAAGGCGCTTGCTGGTGCGGTTACGCTCCGCAAGCTGACGCAGATGATCGCCCTCAACTGTCTGAATATTATAAAGCCGTCGCCCCAATGCCCCAAGAACGCCCGCCTGCACGGCCATCACGACCAGCGCACGACGCGTGAAAACACCCCGCCCGGAGCGCACGGGCGCATCCTGGCGTCGTGAGCGCATCAGGGACCAAAAAGGGCGTTTTCTGGAAGACATCAGGTCTGGCGTTCAAGTCCGGAAAAAAGGCAGCATTTTGCGTGAAACACGCGAAAATTGCGCAGTCAGGCCTGATCGGGATTGGCAAACGTGCGGCGTCCCCAGACAAACAACGCAGTCAGGCTGGGATAGATACCGATTGTCAGCGCAGCCTGAAAGAGGCCCGGAGCCGGAGATAATAGCGCAAAAGCATGGATACAGACGAGAGCCCACTGAAAAAAGGATGCCAGAGCCGCAAAAAAGCTGAAAATCAGCCAGCAGGACACAAAGCCCAGACGCGACAGTCCGTATCGCCAGTGATGGGCAACGCCATAAATAACCAGCAGGGACAACAGAACGGCCCCCGGTGGGCCAAAACTGAAAATCTCAACACTCAGACCACAGAGAAAGACTGCCCAGGCTGGCATGGATCTTGGCCGGCTAAAAGCCCAGAACCAGACAGTGCATATGGCAATTCCGAACTGAAGCTCAGACTGCCCCGGGATACCAAAAGGTGCAGAAAGCAGAACGGCAACCAGCACAATGAACAGCGAAGGCATGGCCGCCCGCGCGATAATGTCCAGCCGCCGACGCAATGTCTGGCGTGGCTCCACAGCAGAGTGCAGATGGGGCGTAGAGTTTTCGGCCACCATGGCTTATTGCCCCCCCTTTCCCAAGGTCTCCGGCATTCCGGGCAGTTTTGGAAAAGGCAATCCACCTGGCAGGGAGGGTTCCTCGGAGGGACGACGGACCTTGACGCGGCCCGGAGCATCCGGGGCCTGGCCTCCGTCCTCTCCGTAATCAAACACCCGAACAATATCCAGCCGCCGCAGATCGGCATCCGGCATAACCACAGGCCGATTAGGGGCCAGATAATGCACGGTTCCAATGGGTAGCCCGGCTGGCATGGTGCTCTGACCATGTGTCTCGACCCGCTCACCTTCAACCGGATGATGATCCTGCGGGTAATAGATCAGACGTGGATTATCCGTGTCATCACCCGCCATGATGGCATCACCGTGAGAGCCAGAAAGGGTCACCGGAATACGGCTTGCATCATCATTGATCAGCAAAACACGCACAGTATGCGGGCCAATTTCCGTCACACGCCCAAGCAAACCTGCCGAATCGAGCGCCACATCCCCCGTATGCACCTGATGCCCGCTTCCAACGTCCAACAGCACAGCACGGGAATAAGGGCCACCATCATCCCGCGTCACACGGCCCGTCACGTATTGAGGAGCGCTTTCCGGTATCCAGTGCAGACTGTTTTTCAGGCGCGCATTTTCCGCTGCAAGTGCCACCGCCACGTCGTACCAATGCCGCAATGCACGGTTTTCATCGCGCAGACTGACATTTTCCTTGGCGAGATCCGTCGCCCCGCGCAAATCGACCAGCCATTCCTGAACCCGCGTCTGCGGATAGACAAGCGCCTGATACGCAGGAGCCAGAATATCCGTCGCCCTCAGACGCACCCCATCCACCACCGGTCGCCGGACCAGCCCGAGCAATACCAACGCCACCGCCAGCAGGATCAGAATTGGCAGGGCCGCTCTCGCAAGCACCTGCCGGGTATGGATGGAAAACACCGGTGAGAGTCCGGGGTCAGTACATGCTGCTCAGTACGCTGCGCAGACGACGCATTTCTTCCAGTGCGCGACCTGTTCCCAGCGCCACGCAGGAGAGAGCATTTTCGGCAACAGTGACCGGAAGGCCGGTGTAAAGACGCAGCACCTCATCAAGACGATACAGCAACGCTCCACCACCCGAGAGAACAATGCCCTTGTCCACAATATCGGCAGCCAGTTCAGGCGGGGTATTTTCAAGCGCCGTCGTCACCGCATCCACGATCTGCATGACAGGCTCTGCCAGACTTTCAGCAATCTGCGCCTGACTGACCATCACTTCACGAGGAACACCGTTGATCAGATCACGTCCCTTGATTTCCGTGATCGGTCCATCCGGGTTGGACGGATCATCCGGCATCATGGCCGCACCAAGTTCGATCTTGATGCGTTCAGCCGAGCTTTCACCGACCAGCAGATTATAGGTCTTGCGGATGTAGGAAATGATGGCTTCATCCATCTTGTCCCCGCCCACACGGGCAGAACGCGCATAGACGATGCCGCCCAGCGAAATCACCGCGACTTCCGTCGTACCACCGCCAATATCGACGATCATGCTGCCCGAAGGCTCCGTGACCGGAAGGCCAGCACCGATCGCGGCAGCCATCGGCTCCTCGATCAGCATGACTTTACGAGCGCCAGCACTTTCTGCGCTTTCCTGAATCGCGCGTCTCTCAACAGCCGTTGCCCCGGATGGAACACAGATGATGATCTGCGGGCTCGCAAAAGCCCGGCGATTATGCACCTTGCGAATGAAGTGCTTGATCATCTCTTCAGCAACTTCAAAATCCGCAATCACGCCATCACGCAGCGGACGGATCGCCGTGATGTTGCCAGGTGTTCGCCCGACCATCTGCTTGGCTTCGTTGCCAACCGCAAGAACCTGCTTTTTGCCACGCACTTCAGCAATGGCAACAACAGACGGCTCATCGAGCACAATGCCCCGGCCTTTGACGTAAACGAGCGTGTTGGCAGTGCCGAGGTCGATCGCCATGTCAGCAGACATGAGACCCAGCAGACGAGAAAACATCCAAAACTCCTGGCGCAGCTCTGCGAGCGGAGAGATCACAGAGTGTAATGCGGGGCGGGCTCCCCGCGGGTGGACTTAACGTCGCGGCCACCGTTCAGCAAGGGTTCCGTGCCGTATAATGTCATCAAACAGGAACAACTTTTCATCACGCGCTTGTCAGACACGGAAAAAAATTTTTTACAGCCTTAATCCCGCCACCCTTCAGTCACGTTTCCTACGTTACCATAATTGGGTTTCCAAACTCTTTCCCCTCTGCAGTCAGCAGAAGGAGACGGAGCATCGAACAGGACAAAACACATGACCAACATGAAGACTCCTCGCCTCATTGCCGTCCTGACCCTGTGCGGCGCAGCGCTTGCTGGCTGCGGCAATCCATACGACAGCGGCGCGCGCGCTGGATCCGGTGCCCTCATCGGCGCAGGTGCGGGCGCTGCGCTCGGAGCCATTGCTGGTGGCGGTAGCGGCGCAGCTATCGGCGCACTGGCAGGCGGTGGTACAGGCGCGGCAGTCGGCGCTGCAACAACGCCAAGCCGACGTTCACGGAACAGTTACTAAGTCTTATACAGGCTCAGTAACCATGATATCTAAGGATTTTTGATATGAGGTCCGTTATCGCCCGCCCCGCTTTCCGGGGAATGGCTCTGATTGGAGCTTTCGCGACCGTTCTGTCTCTCGGCGGCTGCCAGGGGAACTATGATCCAGGCTCCCGTGCTCTGGGCGGCGGCCTTTTAGGTGGCGGAACAGGCGCTGCAATCGGCGCTCTGGCGGGTGGTGGCCGCGGCGCGGCAATTGGCGCTCTGGCTGGTGGCGCTCTCGGTGCTGCAACAGGGGCCGTAACAACCCCAAACCGTCCGGGCTATCAGCAGGGCGGGTACCAGAACGGCTATCCCCAGCAACAGGGCAATTACCCTCAGCAGGGATACCAGCAGAACGGCCAGTATCCGACGTATCCGCAACAGCAGTATCGGTGTCCGCCCAACACGAACTGCCAGAACGGATACCCGCAGGGTTACAACAATGGTTATCCTCAGCAGAGCAACTACGGCTACTGAGGCTTAACGGTATCCGGATGTCAGATCATCCGGATACCAATGACAGCCAGAAGAATACCCAGAACCCATCTCTGTGTGTCTTCATGCAGCTTCCCTGCACACAATGTACCCAGAATGATCCCGGGAATGGATCCTACCAGAAGCGCCAGAAGAACAGCCGTATCAACGGCACCTTCAAGCCAGTGGCCGCCGCCTGCAATCAGCGTCAGCGGCACAGCATGAGCAATATCGGTTGCAACAAGCGTTCGGGTGTTTAAGCGCGGATAAAGCATCGTCAGCGCGGCCATTCCGACAGCACCCGCCCCAACCGAAGACAGCGTCACCAGCGTTCCCAGAAGAACACCCAGAAGAACCGTCAGGATTGTCTCCATCCGCTCACTCAGGGGTATGCGCCCTTCTGCCCAGCGCCTAAGTCGGGGCTTCAGAAGAATAGCCGGCGCCGTCAAAAGAAGAGCAACGCCAAGAACAATCCGGATCAACCGGGATGCCGCGTCAGACATGCCTTCGTGATGCAGGAACAGCAGGCACACCAGACCCGCAGGAATACTGCCAGCCATCTGCCAGCCCACAATCCGCCAATTCACAACCCCCATATGGCGGTTGAGCCCCGTTCCAACGATTTTCGTAATGGCGGCGTAAAGAAGATCTGTCCCAACAGCTGACTGCGGCTTGGCACCAAAAAGCAGGATCAGCAACGGCGTCATGAGGGACCCACCCCCCACTCCGGTCATACCAACCAGAAAGCCTACAAATAGACCAGATGCCGAATAAAGCCACGAATGCGGCATAGCTGTCCCTTCCAAATTTAGAAGAAGACAATATCAATCGTGATATCTTTGTCCAGATCCTTAAAGAACGATAATTATTCGTTCTTTAAGGATCTCTCATCAATCGCGAACGCTCAGAGCGCTTCAGGCTCCGTGCGCTCACGCTTGGTCAGCAGCTTGTTCAGGGCATGGATATAAGCACGCACGGCGGATACAACCGTGTCGGAATCCGCACCCTGGCCGTCTACAAGCTTGCCGTTTTCCTGCAAACGAACGGTCGTGCGGGCCTGAGCATCGGTTCCTTCCGTCACGTTTGCCACGGAAAACAGTGCCAGTTCAGCAGAGTGCGGGAAAGCTTCACCAATAGCCCGGAATGCCGCGTCAACCGGCCCATTTCCACTTACGGCCGCATACTGCGTCGCACCATCGACGCTGATTTCCAGCTTGACCTGCGCCTTCTGCTTCGTCCCCGAAGCCACTTCCAGCGAGATCAGGTGAATGCGCTCATGATCACGGCTTTCATCATCGACCAGCGCGCAGATGTCGTCATCGAACACGACCTTCTTGCTGTCAGCCAGATCCTTGAAACGCGCGAAGGCGGCGTTCAGGGCTTCTTCTTCCAGCGGCGGGTAACCAAGCTGAGCCAGCTTGTCGCGGAATGCGGCACGGCCGGAATGCTTGCCCATCACCAGTGAGCTCTTGTTCCAGCCCACGCTTTCCGGCGTCATGATCTCATAAGTGGCTGCGTTCTTCAGAACGCCGTCCTGATGGATGCCACTTTCATGCGCAAAAGCGTTCCGGCCAACGATGGCTTTGTTGGGCTGCACGTCAAAGCCCGTAATCGTTGCCAGCATCCGGGACATGCCCAGCAGCTTCGGCGTCTCGATGCCGGTCACCTTGCCGTACTGATCGTGACGCGTCCGCAGCGCCATCACGATTTCTTCCAGCGCAGCATTACCGGCACGCTCGCCAATACCGTTGATCGTGCACTCGATCTGACGCGCACCGCCTTCGACAGCAGCCAGTGTATTGGCAACGCCCAGACCCAGATCGTTGTGATTATGCGTGGAGAAAATCACCTGATCCGCACCCGGGACACGCTCACGCAGCATCGTGAAAATGCGGCGCATTTCTTCCGGTGTCGCAAAGCCTACAGTGTCCGGAATATTGATGGTGTTCGCACCATTCTTGATGGCGACTTCAACGCAGCGGCACAGGAAGTCCGGATCCGTCCGAGAACCATCTTCAGCAGACCACTCTACATCGTCCGTGTACTGACGGGCCTTCTGGTTGCCAGACGCAATGATGTCCAGAACCGTTTCCGGCTCCATTCGCAGCTTGTACTTCATGTGCAGCGGAGATGTGGAAATGAAGTTATGAATACGGGAGCGTTCAGCGCCCTTCAGGGCTTCACCGCAGGACTCAATGTCGCGTTTGCCACCGCTACGGGCCAAACCGCAGATCACAGATCCGCGTACCTGCTCGGCAATGCTACGAACGCTTTCAAAATCGTCCTTGGAAGCAACCGGGAAGCCTGCCTCAATAACATCCACTCCCAGAGCGCTCAACGCATGCGCCATGCGGAGCTTCTCTTCGAGGTTCATGGAGAAACCGGGGGACTGCTCACCGTCACGCAGCGTTGTATCGAAAATGATAACGCGGTCGTCGGAAATCGTACCGAAAGACGGATGTTGGAAAGTCATGTCTTGATCTTCTCGCTGGTCAGGAAATTTTCTGGTCTGTCATCCCCTGAACGCAACGGAACGCTGCCCGCCTAAGATATGGCGTTCAGGGGCCGATAAGTCGAAGCGAGAGGATCGAAAGAAATGTCATGGCGACGGAAAATGTCCGATTCTTTCGTTATGCGCAACCCACATGACCAAAAACTCTGCCATGCGTTCCGCCAAGGTCGGCCAAAAATCAGCCAGCCATAAGCCTGGGCTGCGCAGAAAAATATCTGTCAACAGCGGTTTTCATCGCACTCGCTACCTGCATTCGATGCACAGCCTGACGCAAAGCCGCTTCATCCAACCGGTTAGACATGAACCCCATCTCAACAAGAACAGACGGTATCTCTGCAGATTTCAGAACAACAAACGCGGCATGCCGGGACGGATGCGTCAGCAGGCCAATCCGGTTCCGGAACGCCCCGACCACACTCGATGCCATATGCGCTGACCCACGTCGGGTTTCTTCCGAAACAAGGCTGGACAGGATCTGCTGCACATCCGGGGACATCCCATGAAACGCAGGGCCACCAAAACGGTCCGCACTGTTTTCCGTTTGAGCCAAAGCCGCGGTCTGCGCATCTGATGCACCGCTGGAGAGCGTATAGACACTGGCCCCACGGACATCGCGGTCATGCAGCGCATCGGCATGCATGGAAATAAAGAGATGCGCCTGATGCTGCTGCGCCAGTTCGACACGCCCCTCTAGAGGGATAAACCGGTCTTCAGACCGTGTCATTGCGACACGGTATTGCCCCGATGCCAGAAGCTGTCTTTGAAGTTCCGTCGCGGCGGCCTCCGCAATATGTTTCTCATACGTACCGGAAATACCAATGGCGCCCGGATCTTTTCCCCCATGGCCTGGGTCCAGCATCACAAGCGGTTTTGGAGGGGCTACATTACGATGTACCGCAGGCGCATGAAGCGTTCCTCCGGTCGGGAGATGATGCGTAGAATGCTTCGTGCGGGCAGTTGCATCCAGCGGGATTGCCGCTGACAGACAGGCAAGACCTTCCAGTACCGTGCGTCGCGTCAGCATTCGTCTATCCTGCGTCTTTTCGATCGTTTCATGACCCTGAACAATACAGACACAGGACAATGTCTGAAACAAGGCGACGCACCTTTTGGAGAGCCCGCAAAAGCCCCGCTTGCCAGCAGCCCTTCTTTAAGTCATCCTGCACATCAAGGACCTGAAGAGAGCGGTCTGATCGTTTGTGGGCTTTTACCCTTTTCCCCGCAGCGCTCCCGCCTCCATTGTCCGAGCCGTGACGCCCCATCGTTTGACATGCGCCTGACATTTTCTGTGCCATGTCCTGATCGGGTTACTCCGGCAGGATTAGTTCAGTCCGGCACAGGATAACACCCTGACCGGAATGCGTTTTCATCCGGGACCAGACCATGGACCGGACGTCTGTCAGGGGTCGAATGTCACGCGACGTGATCACAGTCAGGAGCCTAGCCGGAACGGGACCAGATGCGTCCCGCGGACTGGTATTCCGACTGATGCGCCCCCTCCACCCCGTACAATCAGGTGTTCCCTCTGGCCCAAAGCGCCACACTGGAACATCGTGGAGTTCAGTTTTCCATGACCAAGCGTATGCTTATCGACACCACACACGCGGAAGAAACGCGTGTTGTGGTCATGGACGGTGACCGCGTTGAAGATTACGACGTCGAGACATCGTCCAAGAAACAGCTCAAGGGCAACATCTACCTCGCCAAGGTCATTCGCGTTGAGCCGAGCCTTCAGGCCGCTTTCGTAGAATACGGCGGAAACCGTCACGGCTTCCTCGCCTTCAGCGAAATTCATCCGGATTACTTCCAGATCCCGGTTGCAGACCGCGAAAAACTTCTGGCCCTTCAGGAAGAAGACGTTGCGTCCGAACAGCGCACTGATCTTCCGGAAAGTGAAGAAGAAACCGTCTCTGACGACACCGACGAGACCGAAAACCAGGATCGTCGCGCCCCGGAAACCGTCGGTGGTGAACACGACACCGGCGAGGAAAATGCCGCGTCCCGTCGCACGGCCCGCTTCCTGCGCAACTACAAGATCCAGGAAGTCATTCGCCGTCGTCAGGTCCTGCTCGTGCAGGTCGTGAAGGAAGAGCGTGGCAACAAGGGCGCTGCCCTGACCACCTATGTCTCCCTCGCCGGTCGCTACTGTGTCCTGATGCCGAATGCCCTGCGTGGCGGTGGCGTGTCACGCAAGATCACGTCCGACACCGATCGCCGTCGTCTGCGTGATCTGATTGCGGAACTGAACCTGCCCAAGTCGATGGCCATGATTGTCCGGACAGCCGGTGCAGGACGCCCGGGACCGGAAATCATCCGCGACTGCGAATACCTGCTCCAGTTGTGGGATGACATTCGCTCACATGCGCTGTCTTCCGTCGCGCCGACGCTGGTTTATGAAGAAGCAAGCCTCATCAAGCGCGCGATCCGCGATCTGTTCTCCAAAGACATCGAAGACATCATGGTCGACGGTGAATCTGCCTGGAAGAGTGCCCGCGAATTCATGCGCCTGCTGATGCCGCACAACGCTGGCAAGGTGAAGCTGTGGCAGAACCGCGGTCAGAGCCTCTTCGCGCGTTACAACGTTGAGGGCCATCTGGATGCGATGTTCTCGCCGACAGCACGCCTGAAGTCTGGTGGCTACCTCGTCATCAACCAGACGGAAGCACTGGTCGCCATTGACGTGAACTCCGGCAAGTCCACCTCCCAGCGCAACATCGAGGAAACCGCCCTGCGGACCAACCTCGAAGCTGCGGAAGAAGTCGCACGTCAACTCCGCCTGCGTGATCTGGCTGGTCTCGTCGTGATCGATTTCATCGACATGGAGAGCCGCCGTCACAACGCCCAGGTCGAGAAGCGCCTCAAGGACTCCCTGCGTACGGACCGCGCACGCATTCAGGTCGGGCATATTTCCCATTTCGGCCTGCTCGAAATGTCCCGTCAGCGTCTGCGTCCGTCCATCGCGGAATCCCTGCTGACGCCGTGCCCGCACTGTCAGGGCACCGGCTTTATCCGCGGCACGGAAAGTTCCGCCCTGCATGTGCTTCGCGCCATTGACGAAGAAGGCACCCGCCAGCGGGCTTCTGAAATCGAAGTCTATATCGGTTCAAGCATTGCGCTCTACATCCTGAACCACAAGCGCGACTGGCTGTCGGACATCGAGCAGCGCCATCGTATGCGTGTGATCTTCCGGACAGAAGAAGACCTGCCAGCATCCGAGATGCGCATCGAACGCCTGCGGCCGCAGACGGCCGCTGCCGCTCATGTCCCTGCTCAAGTTGCAGCGCCTCAGACGGTTCGTACGATCGAGATCATCGAAGACGAAGCTCCGACGCTTCCGCAGGCTATTATTCCAGAGGCTGCTACGGCATCTGTGCGGGCCGAAGACGTCGAGCTGGAGACCAGTGACGAGGAGGAAGGCAACAACGGCAATCGCCGCCGCCGTCGTCGTCGTCGTCGTGGTCGCCGGGATCAGTCTTCCGAGAACGAGACGATTCAGCAGAATGTTTCTGAGACCGAAGTCGAGCAGCCTTCGCAGCCTCAGGAGCAGGACAACGAAGAAACCGGGCTCATTCCGGGACGTCGCCGGACCCGCTTCAAGCGCGTTCAGAAGGAAGACGAAGCTGTTGCCGAAACCCCAGTGCCTGCACCTGCGCAGCCTGAGGCTCCCCTGCAGCAGCAGCCTCGTCAGGCACCGACGCACAACCAGCGTCGTCGCGAAGAGCGTCCGGCATTTCAGCAGCGCAGCTATGTTGGACCGACACCGGCTGATCCGTTCGGTGGCAGCTTCGACATCTTCGACGTGATTGAACAGGCAGAGATGGAACAGGCAGCCCGCCCGGTTCGCACCTCTACAGCACAGCCTACCCCGATCGTGATTGAAGCAGCTCCGATTGCTACCATCACGGAAACAGTGGCTGAGCCTGCTCCTGAAGCACAGGAAAAACCGAAGCGTGGCCGCGGTCGCCGCAACACGAAGGCGGTCAAGGCAGACATCGTGACGCCAGTTGTGGTGGAAGAGGTTGCCGTCGAGGTTCCTGCTCCGGCAGCAACTGAAGAGGCCGAAGCCAAGCCAAAGCGCACTCGCGCCCGTCGCACGACAAAAGCCGCAGCCACCAAGGCTGAGGAAGCGACAGTCGAAACGGCACCCGTTCCCGAGGAGGAGGCTCCGGCCAAGCCGAAGCGCACGCGTCGCACGACCAAGGCTACAAAAGCCAAGGCCGAAGACACGACGGGTGAAGACAATACTCTTCAGCCAATCAACATTGACGAACTTCCCCCGGCGACACGCCGCGTCGGATGGTGGAAGCGCTAAGAAACGTTTCCATAACGTCTAAAAAAAAAGCCGACCGGATACCCCTCCGGTCGGCTTTTTTGTTGCTTGTTTCCAAATCCTAAAGGTAGCGTTTCAGACAGGTGGCAAGATCTGTTGAACCGCGCCACGGGCCTGTTGGCGCCTCATAACACTGATGAACAAAAATTCCTGTCATCGTGGCATAAGATCGAGCCGCTTCAGTAGAAAAGCCATTGGCAAGGTAAGTCGCGTACCACTGATCCTGAGGAACAGCCTCAGCCCGAACAGGTCGTCCCAGAAGATCACAGAGCACTTCTGCGACCTCGTCTGGCGTGTAAGTTTTTGGACCTTCGATATGGTAGATCTCGCCCTGACCTTCTTCGGAAAGCAGAATTTGCCCTGCGAAATGCCCAACATCTTCTGGCGCCACCATCGGGAAGGCCTGAGCAGACGGCAGCAGCGTCTTCATCACCCCTGTGGCTCTGACACTCTCCAGAAGCCCAATCCAGTTCGTCATGTAATAGGCAGCCCGCACAATACAAACCGGCATATTCAGGTTAGCAACACCTTGTTCCAGTTCGTAAAGTACGCCCAGATCTCCGCAGTGCGCGCCAGGCTGGGCACCATAAGTTGAGAGTACCACCAGCTTTTCCAAACGAACGCCCTGAAGCGCTGTGAGGAGAGAACGAACTGTTCTGTGCTCCTCAACATCCGTATCACCTGACACAGCAGCAGGTGGGTTCAGAACAAATACCCTGCGCGCTGTCTGAAACAAGGCTCGTAAAGCCATTGTATCCAGTACGTCCAAAGAGACAGCTTTAAACCCCTCGCCCGCTTCCGCACGAACATGCCGACCCACAATCGTCACATCGTGACCTGCAGCCCGAACAGTCTCTGCTACAGCCCGCCCCACATGGCCTGTTCCACCCAGAATAACATCCATGCCTGCACATCCCCTTTCCTGAAAATCGCCAAAACGCATTCGGCCCTCACGGAAGATCCGCAAGGGCCGAATGGGAAAATCAACCTGACCAGAAGGGCAATCAGGATTTTTTGACGAATTCCGACTTGAGATTCATAGCGCCAATCCCGGTGATCTTGCAGGCAATGTTGTGCCCGTCCGTCGCATCAACCAGACGGATGTTCTTCACCTTGGTGCCGCTTTTCACGACGAGCGAAGATCCTTTGACTTTAAGGTCCTTCACAACGGTCACACTATCCCCATCGACGAGAACATTTCCGTTCGCGTCCTTGATGACGGAGCTTCCCTCACCCGCATCACCCTGGCCTTCGGCTTCAGGATTCCATTCATTTGCACAATCCGGACAGACCCAGAGGGTACCATCCGGATAGACATGTTCGGACCCACATTTGGGGCACTTCAGATTATCAGTCATCGCAAGCCTCACTCTTTTGTGAGGCGCATCTTAAAGCACGGTGAATGATAGGGAAATGCGACAGCTCAATCTGAGCTGAAAACTTTTACCGGCACACGCTCTTGTTGCCATCAGCCGCAATAAACGTGCCCGTCAAAGGCTCGAAACAGGCATTCTGCGGACAGGAGGACGCAGTGCTTGCCAGCCCCTGAGCATAGACTGCTGCACCAGCCTGATTGGCTTCATGCAGCGCCGTGCCGCACAAAGGCGTATTTATTGGTGCAGAAGGATCATTGAGCAGCACTTTCTGCCCTGTATGTGGCGCTTCTTCAGCCAGCCCAGGTGCAAAATCCTGCGGAGGGATCTTCTGTGCCGGAGCCTGCACAGCCGTCTGGGCTGGAGCAGCAGGCTGTTCGGCACAAGCCGCCAGAAGAGGCAGGACAACAAGGCTCAACCAGAACGGACGCATGTGAACTCCGGATTACAAGCCGGGCAACGGCCCGGCACTTCATGATTAAAGCCCGAGATCGCCCTGAAACGTCAGAGCATCCAGTTTTGCCCCACGTTCGCCATCAGCGAAAGAGAGAACAATACGGTCATTAACAGGAGTAGCCTTCGAACTGGTAACCGGGCGCCCTTTGCTATCCTGAACCAGCACATAACCACGGCTCAGAATGGCTTTGGGGGACACGGCTTCCAGATGGCTTCCTAACCCTGCCAGACGTGCTTTTTGAAGACGAATGGCCCCGTTAAGCGTCTCGGGAGACAACCGCTGCCGCTCTACACGAAGATGGAAACGCTGCGCCACGTTCTGCCATGCCGTCACCAGAGCTGTTTCTGCCTTCTGAAGCGCACTTCCCCGGCGTTCAATCATCAGCACAGGTGACGGAAGCTGACGGGAGGGTGCAGTCAACGCCGCCCGGGCACGACTGACGATCAGTTCCGGCGAGGGCAACTGATGCAAAGGCGCATCCAGCCGGCTTCTGATCCGCATCACATAGGCCGGAAGTGCCAGTTCAAGGCGCTGACTGCGATCGTCCAGTCTCATGCGTGCGGTCGCCAGAAGAGACGGCAGATCCGGCAACCCGGCCGTAGCCTGTTCAAGCCGCCCGCGAGACACCTGCATGATCCGGCTCAACCCACCCGCCAGACGAGCCGTACGATGCGCCAAATCGGCCACCAGTTCGGAGCGTAGCGGAACGGCCATTTCCGCCGCCGCCGTTGGGGTTGGCGCACGTCGATCGGAGACGAGATCAATCAGCGTCGTATCCGTCTCATGCCCGACCGCAGAAATCACCGGGATGGGACACGCCGCAACGGCACGCAAAACGCGCTCGTCATTGAACGCCATGAGGTCTTCCAGCGACCCGCCGCCACGCGCAACAATCAGAACATCCGGTCGGCGCAGTCTTTGCGCCATCCCTTCAATCGCTGCTGCAATCTGGGCCGCAGCCCCTTCCCCCTGCACAGTCACGGGCCACAGCAGGACATCACGCGGAAAACGACGCTCGATCGTCGTCTTAATATCGTGCAGCACCGCCCCCGCGCGGGACGTCACAACACCGACAAGCGTCGGCAGGAACGGGATCGGCTTTTTGCGGTCAGCCTCGAACAGGCCCTCTTCCAGCAGTTTCCGACGCAGGCGTTCAATGTTCGCCAGAAGCGCGCCCTCGCCCGCAAACTCCATGCGGTCGATGATGAGCTGATAACTGGACCGCTCTCCGTAAGACGAGACCTTCCCCGTCGCGATGACTTCATTGCCGTTCTCAGGCGCCATCCCCAGACGGGACACGGTTCCGCGCCAGATCACGCCGGAAATCTTTCCGCCCTCATCTTTGAGGGACAGATAGACATGCCCGGACGGGTAGCGCTTAAGCTCCGTGACTTCTCCACGCACCCGAACGCGACCGAATCCGGTCTCAAGCGTGCGCTTGATGGCTCCGGAAATCTCGGAAACTGAATATTGCGGCACATTCCCGCGCATGGACGCGGCATCACTCTCCATCATGGCGCCAGTCTATGCTACGCACGCCCTCAGACGAAGCCCTGATCTCAGGGACCCGCAGATGAAAAGGGAGAGCGGAATGCGCGTTTTGCTGGTCGGTTCCGGAGGGCGCGAGCACGCCCTGGCAACATGTCTGGCGCGCTCGCCCAGTCTTTCAGCGCTTTATGCCGCTCCCGGCAACCCGGGCATGGCCTCTCTGGCAACGCTCGTTCCCCTGAAGGCCGATGACGTTGCAGGACTTGTCGCTTTTGCAAAAGAGCAGAACATCGACCTGATCGTTCCCGGCCCTGAAGCACCTCTGGTGGTCGGTCTGGCGGATGCCTGTGCCGAAGCTGGCATTCCCTGCGCTGGCCCTACCAAGGCTGCAGCCCTTCTGGAAGGCAGCAAGGCGTTCACCAAAGACGTTGCGGATGCCGCTGATATTCCAACAGCAAAATGGGAACGCTTCGAAGACGAAGCCCCGGCCCTTGAATTCGTTCGCCGTCGCGGTGCGCCGATCGTTGTAAAGGCAGATGGTCTGGCAGCCGGTAAAGGCGTGGTCGTCGCCCAGAGCATCGAAGAAGCGGAAGACGCCATTCGCAAGCTCGGTATGCCGCTGGTCATTGAAGAATGTCTGGTGGGCGAAGAAGTCTCGCTGTTCGCGTTCTGCTCAGACGACAAGGCCGTTCTGATCGGTGCTGCCCGCGACCACAAACGTCTGGGCGACGGAGACACAGGGCCGAACACAGGAGGAATGGGCGCTATCTCCCCTCCGCCCGGCTTTGATCGCACGGCTCAGGAAAAAGCTCTGGACCTCAGCGTTCGTCCGATGCTGGCGGAAATGGTGCGTCGCGGAACACCTTTCCGTGGCGTGATTTTCGCTGGCCTGATGCTGACCAATGAAGGCCCAAAGCTGATCGAGTACAATGTCCGCTTCGGTGATCCGGAAGCACAGGCACTCCTGATCCGCCTCAAGTCAGACCTGCTCCCGATCCTTGCCGCTCTCGCAGATGGTAATCTCGACCATGCCGCCGCCGAGTTCTCCGACGAAGCCTCCATCTCATTGGTTCTGGCTGCCAACGGGTACCCGGATGCTCCGAAAAAAGGTGGACGCATTTCGGGCATAGACCGCGCCGAAGCCGTCCCGGGCGTCTCGGTTTTTCATGCCGGAACAAAGCTGGTCGACGGCGTTCTTGTCGCGGATGGTGGACGCGTTCTGACAGTCTGCGCCAAGGCCGCTACGCCAGAAGAGGCCCGTCGTCTTGCTTATGAAGGCGCGTCAGCCATTCAGTGGGAAGACAAAATTTTACGTACGGATATTGGGCTGTAAAAATACCCAATGGGTGTGAAGTAATCCCTGCATAAAGCTTCACTTCACACCCGCCTCAATCTGTCCGGTACTCTGTGTGACGGCTGTATGTCCAGCGTGATTTTCATCAAAATGGAAATGCAGCGTCGGGCGAGACGTATTGTCTGGTTCAGGAAGGAAAAACGCCTGACCAGCGTGCCTGTCCAGCAAAACAGCCGCCTTCCTGAAGACATCTCCCCCAAGGGCTGCAGTCGAAATATCAGACTGGAACAGCACATTCAGAGGACCTGGATTATAACCGCCAATATCCAGCCCATTAAGAACAGACTGGTGCCCGACCGATATCCCGACATACCGGGTCGTCACGATCGGTTCATGCCGGATGTCATCCGACGTCAGGCTCAGGGCGTCTTCCCAGGATGTCGGTAAAACCGTTTCTGATAAATCCGGGTCAAGAATCATATCCTGAGATGTTGTATTGGCGCGAACAGCAATCAGTGCTCCACGCCGCAGTTCCACAACATGTGCCTGAGCCCCCATGAGACGATGCGCCGCATCCTTGCAGGCCCTGTCTGTTCGAAACTTCAGAAACGCCAGCTTTCCGTTGGGAATGTCGAAGAGAACATCGGTCCCGGAGAATACCTCGTTCCCCAGTCCCAGCATTCCAATAAGGGGCCGGCCATCGACACGGTGCTCAGCCTGACCGTCCAGAAGATTGGCAGCCATTTCTCCCAGATCCATTGGTCCGATCTGCACATCATCAAGGAGCGTTCGGGAGGTTAACGTCACCGCGCCATTCTGGGCTTTCAAGGGCATCTCCGCTCCACGCGGGAACCACAGCTTTCCGGCATCGTGAACCATAACGCGCCCGAACATTGGGCTGACATACATGGCCGCATCCACGCCGTTGACCTTGACCGGAATAATCGGGGCGTCTCCCGGGCCACCCAGCAGAGGAAGAACAACCGCAGCCTTGATGCAGTCATCAGATGATTTCTGTGTTTCCTGCGTACTCGCTTTCCCGATATTCAAAACAACAAGACACACGCCCATGAGTCTAACGAACAAAACTCTCATGAATCGTCTCCTTGCAGGCCACGCAATACAGGGGAGGCATCAGCAAAGACTATTTACACAATATTATTCTCGTTCGGGCGCTATTTCACCCAGATATGCGAAAACAGCATGTGGTTCAAAAGCGTAGAATAATAATTCCCCAGCCTTTTCGATACAAAATCAATGGTTTTCATCTGGATCATCGGTGCACCCGGCATCTGCCGCATGATCTCGTGCCCCGCCTCCTGCCAGATGGGCGCGGCTTTGGCGGGGTCAGTCTGCGCCTTAGCCTGCTCGAACAGGCTCTGAACATGCTGATCACAGAAGCCGGTAAAGTTTGGGGAAATGGCGGAATTTGGATGGTAGTTATCGCACCCGAACAGATCATCCAGAAACGTCGACGCGGACGGATAGTCGGCAAACCAATAGGCCAGAGCGATCTGAACATGGTTCGCCGTATTCTGCTCGTAAGAGTCCGCCAGACCCGCTGTAATCGGACGTAACTGCGCTTTCAGGCCAATCTGCTGGAGCACGTTTCGCAAATACGTCCCCATGCCCAGTTCGATAGCGCGATTAGGGACAACCAATGTAACCGCCTGCCCCTCCGCTCCTGCTTCCCGAACCAACCGCTGCGCTTCTTCAAGATTTTGAGGGCAGGATAACCCAAGATCCGCACCCGGAATACCATGAGGCACCATCTGGCAGAGCGGTTCAGAAATGGCACTCCCACCAAACAGGATCGTCATGGCATGACGATTTACCGCCAGACTGACCGCCTGCCGGACCCGCTGATCCGTAAACGGTTTTTCATGAACATTCATCGCCAGATAATAGAGACCAAGAAGCGGCTCGATATGCACTTGGGACGTATATTTCGCCCCCAGTTCTCCCAGTCGGTCGGAGGGCTTGGCATCCAGCATCCAGTCATATTGCCCCTGCTCAACGGCCGTAATCTGCGCTTCGTCCGACAGACCAAAACTGTACTCGATATGATCGACGAACCCATCCGTCTGCGCCTGAGGATTCCAGACGTGAAAGTAGGCGTTCCGCTCCAGAGATAGTCCGTGCTCGGGATCGTAATGCGTGATCCGGTAAGGTCCCGTCCCCGGTGCTGTCGCATTTCCAAGATCGTGAGACGAAATTCCGGCGGGCAGAATGACGGCATGAGGAAATGCCAGCTTGTAGAGAAACTCTCCATCCTGATGCGTCAGATGAAAAACAATTGTGCCATCCGGATGACCTTCAACGCCTGGCAACGTGCAATGATCTGGCGCATCCAGGCACTCTTTTGCCCCGACAATCCCACCATAAAACGAGGCGGCCGTCGGGCTACCAACCCGATAGATCCGGCGGAAAGACGCAACGACGTCCTCAACACGGACAGGCGATCCGTCCGAAAATTTCAGGCCAGATCGCAGATGCAGCGTCCATGTCAAACCATCCGGACTGATGGTCGGCATGGCTTCGGCCAGATCAGGCACAACATCCAGCCCTGAAGGACCGCGCGCCTGACGGAACGTCAGCAGAGGGTCGTACATGTTGACGAACACCTGCATGTACTGCGTGCCGTAATTGACCTGCGGGTCCAGCGTTCCTCCTGGACCATCCGCCGTCAGACGGAGCGTCCCTCCACGATGCGGGCTACCGAGCGTCTGCCCATCCCAATCTGGCGGTGTCTGCTCTTGTGCAAGGGCACTTCCTGCCACACCAAGAGACAAGGCAAGGACCAGAGCCGACAACCGCATCGTCACTCAGCGCTTTGCAAGTTGGCGCAGGCGCGCAATCAGGGCATCGGCATCACCGGTCGCATCAATCGTACCCGCATACCGGGCATTCGGATCCATGATGACAATCCGCGGAGCCGGAACGTAATGGTCGCCCTCTTTTTCATCCGGTGCATGATATTCGGCCGTCATGGCCTTGATCATGTTGGGCGTTCCCGTGAACGGCATGACATGAGGCGCAACCGGAATAACGTAGTTCCTGAGAGCTTCATTCTCATCAAACGGATCTAAAGACACTGCCAGCGGCGAGACACGCACGCCTTCTGCATGGAGCGTCTGATAAGCCTGCTCCATGCTCTTCAGCACGGGCTGGCAGCGATCTTCCGGGCAGTTCGTGTCGAAGAACCACACCAGCATCCAGGTTCCGTGGAAGTCTCCTTCCGTGACCGTACTTTCCCCAAGGGAATCAAGGCGGAAGCTGCCACCGACTTCATTTCCGTTGGACTGCACAAGAAGTCCCGGCCCGCCATGAGAGGCCAACTGGAAGCCGACCCCGGCCAGAACCGCCGCAACTGCCAGCACTCCCCAGATAATGCGATTGCTGACCCGCTTGCGGCGTTCGTGTTGGGTTTCCATGCTCGTTCAGTCTCTCAGTGTGCGTCAGCCCAGCTCGGGCCGATACCGGTTTCAACCTCAAGCGCCACATCCAGCTTTGCGGCACTTTCCATTTCCTGACGGACGAAATCCGCCAATTTCTGCGCATCCTGCTCCTGAACTTCGAAGAGCAGTTCGTCATGCACCTGAAGCAGCATCTGCGCCTTCAGGCCCGTCTCAGGCAGTTTTCTCGCCAGACGCACCATCGCGCGCTTGATGATGTCAGCAGCGCCACCCTGAAGCGGCGCATTGATGGCCTGACGTTCCGCATAGGACCGGCGAGCGCCGTTCTTGTCCTTGATGCCCGGCACATAACAGCGGCGACCAAACGGCGTCAGAACGTAACCATGTTCCTTCGCCTCTTCCTTGGTTCGGTCCATATAGGCGCGAATACCGGGATAGCGAGCAAAATACGCATCAATGTAAGAGCGTGCCTCACCCGGCGAAATCTGAAGCTGGCGCCCCAGACCGAACGCTGAAATCCCGTAAATAATGCCGAAGTTGATGGCCTTGGCCCGACGACGGGTCAGCGGGTCCATACCTTCAATGGGAATACCGAACACTTCGGAGGCCGTGCGGGCATGAATATCCTGCCCCAGATGGAACGCCTCCAGCAAAGGCTCGATCTTCGCCACATGGGCCAGAAGTCGCAATTCGATCTGACTGTAATCCGCCGACACCAGAACATGTCCCGGAGCCGCCACGAAGGCCTTGCGGATCAGCGCGCCTTCTTCGGTCCGAATGGGAATGTTCTGAAGGTTCGGCTCATTGGAAGAGAGACGTCCGGTGGTCGTAATGGCCATCTGGAAGGACGTGTGAACACGTTGCGTCCCTTGGTCCATCTGCTCAACCAGTGCATCGGCGTAAGTGGATTTCAGCTTGGCCAACTGACGCCAGGACAGGATCTTCTGCGGCAGGTCATGCCCCTGCTCCGCCAGTGCTTCCAGAACGGATGAGTCCGTTCCCCAGGAGCCGCTCTTGGTGCGTTTCCCGCCCGGAAGCTCCATTTCATCGAACAGGATCTCACCAAGCTGCTTGGGAGAACCCACATTGAAACTGCGCCCAACCTGCTCGTGAATATCCTTCTCGATCACAGCCATACGCGTCGCAAAATCGGCCGACATGCGCCGCAGTTCGACCGCATCCACTTTGATCCCGACGTCTTCCATATCCGTCAGAACTTCAATCAGAGGACGCTCGATTTCTTCATAGAGGGCCAGTGACTGACGCAGACGCAGTTGCGGACGAAGCACCTGCCATAGCCGCAGCGTGACATCAGCATCTTCCGCCGCATAGGCCGTCGCCTGATCCAGCGGCACTTCAGCGAACGGAATGCGCTTACGACCCGTCCCTGTCACAGAATCATACGTGATCGGCGTATGCCCTAGATGAAGCTGCGACAGTTCATCCATGCCCTGCCCGTGCTCTCCCGCAGACTGCGCATAGGAGATGAGCATCGTATCGTCGATCGGTGTAATTTCAGGCAGCCCGGCCTTACGGAACACCGTCAGATCATATTTCGCGTTCTGGAAGATCTTCAGAACGGATGAATCGCGCATTAACGGCTCAAGGCGCTTCAGCGTCTCCGTACGATCAAGCTGCTGATCGGTCGGCTGATCGTCCGGCCCATCCTGCAACAGATCCCGCTTGCCCTCATGCAGGAACGGCACATAACAGGCCCTCCCCGGCGCGACAGACAGCGACAACCCAACCATATTGGCCTGACGCGCATTGAGACTGTCCGTCTCCGTATCCACAGCCACAAATCCGGCTGCCCGTGCGTCGGCAATCCAGCGATCCAGCGCCTCGAAATCCGTGACGGTCTCATACGGCCCATAGGACGCTTCAGAGAGCGTCACGGTCGGCGCTTCACCCTCTGCCGGAGCGGCTGCTTTGGGACGAGGCGTGGGCCTTGGCTTTGCGGCCAAGCCAAGGCCCATCCGCTGGATCGTGGAATGGAAGCCCATCGTGTCGAGCCAGTCCCGGAGCGTTTCCTGAACCGGCTCACGGCACCCCAGTTCCTCAATCGGCTGCGGCAACGGCACATCATCCGCCAGCAGAACCAGCTTGCGAGACATCCGGGCGGCATCCGCAAACTCGATCAGGTTCTGACGTCGCTTGGAGGCTTTCATGCCCTCCGCAGCATCCAGAACCTTTTCCAGCGTGCCATATTCATTAATAAGCTGGGCCGCGCCCTTCGCACCAATGCCCGGCACGCCCGGCACGTTGTCGGTAGAGTCCCCCATTAGGGCCTGAACATCGACAACCTGATCCGGCCGCACACCAAACTTGGCCTCAACTTCCGCTTCCCGAATCGGCTTTTGCTTCATCGGGTCCATCAGTTCGACGCCAGGGCAGATCAACTGCATCAGATCCTTGTCCGACGAGATGATCGTACAGCGGCCGCCTTGTGCCACAACGGCCTTGGCATAGCTCGCGATCAGATCGTCCGCTTCCCAACCGGCCAGTTCAATCGCAGGCACATTAAAAGCCGCAGTCGCATCCCGAATCAGGCCGAACTGCGGGCGCAGATCTTCCGGTGGCTCGGGACGATGTGCCTTGTACTGCGGGTAAATCTCGTTGCGGAACGTGTACCGTCCGGCATCAAAAATAACAGCCAGATGTGTGCCAACATGGTCGCGCAGCAGGCGCGTCAGCATATTCGTGAAGCCATAAACCGCATTGACCGGCACGCCATCCGGGCTCGTCATGGGCGGCAGGGCATGGAAAGCACGGAAAATGAACCCAGACCCATCAATCAGAACCAGATGAGGCGTTTCAGACGGCACGAATATCTCCCTTCTCGCCCGGAAGGGGCGGACGCTCTAAAATCCCTGCGATGATAGGCTCATTCCCCTCCGTTTCAAACCGCCTGCGGCGTCTTTCCTGCACCTTCGTCTGCTTTGCAGCCTGTACGCTGCTTCTCGGAGCCTGCACACACCGCCCAATGCCGGACCTGCACCCAACAGCAAAAGAAACAGCCCTCATCCTCCCGGATGTGACGCTCAGCATGTCGGATGGCGCTCACATTCCTTTAAGAATTTATCCCGCCGCACACTCCTTGAAGGCCGCTATTCTGGCCCTTCATGGCTTCGGAGACAGCCGGGATGCGTGGGAGTTCTTTGCCCCGCCCCTAAGCGCTGCCGGTATCGAAATCGTTGCACCGGATCAGCGCGGGTTCGGCGCAACACAGGACGAAGGTGGCTGGAGCAGCACAGCGCGCATGATTCAGGACACGCGGGAAGAGCTTGCGTGGCTTCACAGCCGTTATCCCGGCCTCCCTCTTTATGTCATGGGCGAAAGCATGGGCGGAGCGGTCGCCCTGCTTCTCGCCACCGATCCGCCACCAGAGCTATCAGGCACAATTCTGCTCGCTCCAGCCATCATGAAAATCGGTGAGCCATGGCAGACTGTTCTGGATGGTATCGACACAGTCGCCCCTCACTGGAAACTGGATGGATCAGCCGTCCCCGGAGAACACGTTGCAAGCGACAACATTCATGCCCTGCGTCGCATGTATTTCGACCCGTTGACCCAGCACAGTTCAACAGTTCATCCACTTGCTGGCCTGACCCACCTCATGACCGCAGCGTTCAACGCCGCCCCATACATCAGAACGCCAATGCTCATGGTATTCGGCGGTCGAGACCAGTTCGTCCTGCCCTCATACACCGCACGGTTTCTGAAGCGCCTCCCCGCCGCCGTCCGACTGGATGAATTTCCGACAGCCCACCATCTGATAAGCCGTGACAAACGGATTACCGCACAAGACGTAGCCTCATGGATACTGACGCCAGACCAAGCTTTACCCTCGGGCGGCGACATTGCCGCAGCCCTCTGGAAAGCAACAGCTCAACCGTGATTGAACAAAATGCCGATTGGGGCTTGGCAAGCCCATCCTGAACCGTCTATTGGAAACCCGACGGACCCGTAGCTCAGCTGGATAGAGCGTTGCCCTCCGAAGGCAAAGGTCACGCGTTCGAATCGCGTCGGGTCCACCACCAATCTCAGAAATCGCTATCTTCCGCCAGTTTTTCGGTAGGTTTGACACCTTCCAAGACGGGTTTGACAATTGCTCTAAAGCCCAAGGTGAGCTTTAGAGCCTTTTTTCCAAGATTTAATAATTTTTCTCTACTTTAGTGTAGGCTCCCAACGCACATCTGTGCGTCGAGTCAGAGACCCTTCATCCAAACCTAGCAATTGCTCCAAAGTAGAGCCAGAAAGCGCCAGATCCGCTTTCAATTCATCAACTGGGTATCGTCCACTTTTAAAGACAAGCTCGGCTACTCGCTTAAGTAGGATTGGATCTTCAAATCCAATTGCCGTCACACCTGAGTCCAGCGGTTCCACAGTTCTCCATTTTTTATAAGAGATCTGCTTGTACATATTTACAATTTGTCGTTCATCGAAAATTCCTAGGTCTTTACACCTATAAACCATCGCTTGAATTGCAACTTTCCATCTGGCTTTAAGATCTACGAAAGATTCGACACGAGTTGAATATACTTCATTGGGAAACGACTTACGTGGAAGCAAAAAAGCTCCCGCGAAATGATCGGCTTCCGCTTCAATTCTTTTAAGTCTTTGAGGATCATCCAACTCCTCTTCACCGACCCACCTATGCAGACATAAATGTGCCAATTCATGCGCCACATCGAAACGACGGCGAACGGCACTTCTTTTATCAGAAGCTAAAAAAATGAATGGCCGCTCGCCAACCCAATAAGAAAAAGCTTCCACATTTTCGGCAGGCATTTCAAATCTACAAATCGAGACTCCTTTTGTTTCCAAAAGGCGAATCACGTTGGAGATCGGCCCTAGACCCAATCCAAAATGTTGCCGTGTTTCTTCGGCATAATGCTCAATTTCTTCATCAGAATATCCCTCCGCTTGAGTATGGGCAGGCTCAAAGCTAGGCAAATCCACTTTTGGAAAGTTAGCAATATGGTCAAAGGCATAAACAGTTCTTGCGAACCATTTTGAGTAGACTTCACATGCCTGATCCCGCCGCTTTGTATCTGCTCCTTTTTTTCTGAAAAAGTTTGCAGTTTGACGCCCAAATGTTTCGGTCTCTGGCTTAGTAAAGAAATTCAGCGGCTGCCTTAGTTCTTCTGATATCTGTAGTAAGACCTCCGGAGCAGGCTGTTTGCTACCCATCTCATACGACGAGACGGCTTGACGACTCACACCAATACGTGACGCCAACTCAGTTTGAGTAAGACGCGCAGCCAATCTTGCCTCAGTAAAACGAGCAGGAATCAAAAGCCGCCCGTCACGTGAAGACTGGGCGGCCGTCGGAAACTGAAGGATATTATTGTTATTCATCATTGTCCTTCACCCAACGCTCGATCTCATCTTTCAGTAGGCCCACTTCATTAAAGTCTATATCTGTATCTTCTACTTCCGGCCCCTCAAATGGCACGGCATGTGGAAGCTTCATTAAGTCGGGAGACAGCCAAGCCCATGCCCTCTTCGAACGCGAAGAAGGTATACCAAAGTGAGCAAACTCTAGTGTTTGATAACCGTGGACCAGAATGAAATGAGGACGGCCAACTACAGGTGCTTCACTTTCTAAAGGGGTCAACAAATCCGGAGAATTAAGTCTAGCATTCTCTCGAAATACAACATTCCGAGGCTGCCTGTGAGGATCGTCAACCTGGCTGATAGAAGCAGTCGAGTGAGAAAATATCAATTCCAGGTATCGACCCGTAGGTTTCGCAAACGGCTGCCATCGGTAGTCACATGAGATTGCTCCTGTTTCGATAGCTCTTTTGATCGCAAGATCTACTGACCAAGTTATAACACGCCCTTTGTTATCACGGGCGCTTTCAACTTGGAGAATGGGACTCTCTTGAATCAGACTTTCAGCAGCGGCGTAAGCCGTTTTGAATACAGTCGGGATGGCTGCCTGGCTACGAACTGACAGCTGATCTTTAAAAAAAAGCTCTGGATCAGCCATCTTTTACACTCCCGTTTGGCTTGACGATCTCTCCCGCAACCAAATACGAAATTATTATTGTTTTGTCAACCAAATCGGAAAGATTCAGTTCCGTTCAGTTCAGTTCAACCCCTCAACCTCAATATCGCGGAACGTGCCAACTCCACCTGTTCGGCAGCCCGCGTATAGCGGGCCACTTCTGCCAAACTCCGGTGTCCTGTAATGGCGGCGATCTGATGCGTTGTGCAGCCAGCTTCTGCCAATCTACGGGCCGCAGCTTTGCGCAACCCGTGCGGACTGCATCCAGGCGGAAGACCCGCCTCACGGCACCAGTCGATGAACTGATTGTAGAAATTGTTCACGGACATAGGGCGACCCTTCTCAGTCGCCAGAAACGTCCCTGCTCCATTCGGCTGCCACTGATCCAGTTCGATCCGCAACTGCTCATGAATGGGAATAACCAACTCAGTGCCTGTCTTCTGCTGCCGGACATGAATGCCATGACCCGTCAGTGAGCGCGACCCCATCTTCACAACATCACTGCGGCGCTGCCCCGTGTAGAGCAGAAGAGCCAGTGCCAGACGCTCTCTCGTGCCACTTGGCCAGCGCGCCTCATATCGAGCGATCTCGTCATCCGTCCATGAGCGGATGCCATCGCTCTTGATCTTCATGCGCGGAACGCCCGCCGTCGGGTTATTCTCCGCCCACCCCATATGAATGGCGTGCTCCATCAACATTGAGAGCAGCCGCAACATTCGATTGGCCGTCGTGGGCGAGTCATTATGCCGGGCCATGATCATCCGGACATGCCGGCTTTCCATCAGTAAAACCGGGTTCGCAGCATAATCCGCGCCGCGCATACGCTCCAGCAAGCGCCGGTACACAGCCTTGGTACTCTCTTCGAGCGTCTTAAAATGAGCCGTGGCGTACCAAGACTCGATCACATCCCTCAGACTTCCCGTCGGCGTAACCTTTGCAGCATCGAGCCCTCGTGGCTCAGCACCAGAAACAGCAGCCTGGTACGCAGCAATGAAGCCCGGATCGCGCAGATCTGGCAGCGGAATGCTCTTCTGCCCCTTCTTGCGGAAGTAATACCGAACTTTCCCGTGCCGATCCTTAAAACGCTGAATGTAAGGCAGTCGCAGCGTGGTCAACTCATCGCGTCCCAGGGATTGGCGGAAACAGAGACTGCCACACCTTCCCCACCCGCCTGCAGATCAATCCAGCGATCCAGGTCAGACACCAGATAGCCCCGACGCCGCGCTGACAAAGCAATCTGACGCACATGCGGAAGAACATGCGCCCTGAATGTCCCAACTGACATCGCCAGATAGGACGCAGCATCCCCAATATCCAGCACCTTGGGAGCCATCTGGACGATACGGCCACTCATGCGTAGCGGCTCCCCAGTTCGGTCAAGTCAACCTTGATTTTTCCGGCCATGGACGGCGCACAGACAGTCGCGACCAGACGCATACCCAAATAGATGTCGTGATCACAGAACGTCGTGCGGACATCTTCCTTGGCCTGACGTTCGGCATCCCGGTATTCCGCGTAACGCTGACCAGCGTATGGACGAGGGCGAACGCCAAGCATGCAGACCGTGAACATGTCCGGAGATCTTGCCTCTCCTTTCATGGCGCGGTCCTCCCATTGAAAGACTGTGCCCAATTGTCGGCAGACTTGATCATCAACCCGGTCACAAGCCCTGCCCCGTAAATGAAAGCCACCAGCCCACACGGCAGCAACAGATCCAGAAGGTCAGTGAACATCGCGCTCTCCTGGCAGAAGGTCGGTGCAAAAACGCAGGAAGCCAGCAAGGCGACCGGACGCCTTTGCGGCCTCGGTACGCATCAGCAGATCCTGCAAGGTCTGAGGACCACGCATCGGAGGCTCTGGAAACGGGATGGCCTCTGCCGGCTTTGTGGCGTGCAGCAGAGCGACTAGTTCCGCCTCAACAGCTTCAGCCGTTGCGGCATACGCCTTGGCGATGCCCGGAATAGACGCATCAGCAGCTCTTGCGCGTGCATGCACCAGGCACACGCGCCGCTCCCGTGCTTTCTGTTGAACTGCCAGCGGGCGATCAGACAGATATTCTGCAAACGTCTGATCGGTATGACCACGCAGGAGAGGATGAAGCGGACGCATCATGCTGCAGCTCCCAGGTCATGGGTCAGCTGGCGCGAAGGCGCACGGCAGCGCCATGTGTTCGCAATGTCACGGAAAACCGTCACGAATGCCCAACGGATACCATTGGGCAGAAGCGCGTCCTGATGCTGCAGGGCATAATTCGCAACCATGTCCCAGTGATCGGCTTCGCCAAGTATGACGAAAACAGGAACATAAGCGCGGGACGCGACAAGCTTTAAGCCTGAAAGGTTATGAAAGCTGTCCGGCATGTTGCGGCGCAGGATGATAAGCGCTTTCGCAACGTCGAAACTGATAACCGTCGAGGGGTGGCTTGAATGACAAACTGTTTCTAAATGAAACGCCGACATAAGAATCTCCATCGCATTCTGGCGATGAAAACCCTTACCGGCGGTAATGTTTGCCATCAAGAGAAAACTTACCGGCGGTAAGTTATTTTTTTAGCGCGTCTATCATTCGCAACAGGATTTCTTGGCTCTCCGGAGAGAGCTGACGTGCCTTTATTAGAATCGCTTGCTCTTGCCGAGTCTGCGCTTTGACCTCTTCCTCTGGCTCTTCGCCGGTTAGTAGCCAGTTGATCGATTTACCCAATATTTTCAAAAGCGCTGGGACACGCTCCCTCCTAGGCGAAGAACGCCCGGATTCATATTGTGTGACGGCGTTTTCGCTGACCCCTAGCATGGCTGCAAGTTCTGCCTGGGTAAACCCTAAATGTTCTCGTTGTGTTCTTATCCGCTTCCCCATTGCTATAGCAGCTGGGGTGGGAGGATTTTTTCGAGATGGCTTGCGATCAGTCATTAGACTGACATGACAGACGTTTTTATTCCTGCCTTCTTAGTTCTGTTGCATAAATACCTTACCGGCGGTAAGGTTATTTTATGTGCACGGAGATCCTTTCCCAAATCAGAAGCCGCCGGTTCGCAGTGAAAGAAATTGCTGCGGCCTGCAATGTAACAACGCAGGCTGTTTCGCAGTGGGAAAAAGTGCCCAGAAAGCACCTTGGTCCCGTGTCCCGAGTGACAGGTATCGATGCGCATCAGCTTCGTCCTGACCTTTTCTCAGATGAAAATAAAGCAGCATGAGCATCCTTCATACCCTCAGGCGTAAACTCCGCTCATGCCGCCGTCAGCAAGATGCTGTCTTGCTTGCTTATTCGATTGAAGAAACGATTTTTCTTAGTTCTTCGATCTCTTTGAGGGCAGCACGCTCTTCAAGCCCTGCTGCGATCCTGATTTTTCCTGCGCCTGCATCATTAATCCAGCTTTCAGCTTCCTGGAGAACATCTTCAGGGTCTAGCGTGATTGCAGCCTCTAAAAGCCTTGCAGAAATGTATCGCAAAATCCGCACTGAACTTTCCAGGCGGCGCGTGTCCTGCTGGGCTTTCTCTGAGAGACGCTTGGCATCACTTATAGCAGCTTCAACGTCACTAATCGTGTCGTCATCAATAATGGTGTCTATGACTGTAGCGCCCTCAATTTCTGAGACAGTTATTCTTGGTATCTTGTCGTTTGAAATCGCATTCAGTCCAGAAACGAGAAGTTTTACCTGCTCTTCTAAAGCCTCTAATCTTGCTTCAGGCATAAATCCATTCATGGAATCGTCTCCTGTTTGTTGTGGTGACTACAGGATGGACGATCGTGGTCGAGGATGCGAGTCCTCGACCACTATGCAAGGAGATCGCGCATGACGCTGGTTTCCCGCATCAAGACAGCCACTCAGATGGCCGTCAAAGCTATCGGCGGTGTAGATCCAGCGGCTGAGGTTTCGCGTGTCAGTCGTGCGCGGATCTCTGAATACCAGAAGCGCCATTCTCCCTCGGTCATTCCGGTGGACGTGGCTGTCGCCCTCGATGAGTTTGCCCAGGAACCCCTGATTCTCTCGGTCATGGCGCAACATCTCGGATATGTCCTGGTGCCAGTTCATGTCGGGGAAGGACATATTCCATCCAGCATGGAACTGGTGGCCAAGCGCGCAGGCGACACGATGACGACGACTGTCCGAATCATGGCAGACGGCGTTATCGATGATGGTGAAGCCGTCGAACTCGAAGCCGAACTCTGCAAGCTGCAGACGGCAGTGAGCCATGGTCTTCGTGCCGTTCGTTCCCGTATCAAGAAGGGATCGCAGCCATGACGATCCAGATCCCTGCCACGTTTGACCGTGACGATGTTCCATCGATGGCATTCCTGAAGGTTCTGCCGGCTGAACAGCGGGGTGTGTTCCACTCTCTGATGGATGCCCTCAAAGCTGCTCGGGACGTCGTGTTCCGCGTTGGCGGCCGTGCACTGGATGATGCTCAAGTGGCGCAGATGGCGTGCGAGCGTGTCGATGTGCTGCAACGTGTACTGCCGGAACTCGAGTTCACACGGTTCATACTGCGCGATGAAGACGGCGCGCTCTACAGCCCTCACCTCGTGGAACGTCAGATCCGGCGCGAAGAACGCGCTGCGGCCCGCGCTAAAAAGCAACGCCGCCTGGAAGAGTTCCAGGAGCGTCAGGACGCTGGAGAGTTCGCACCGGAAGCCTCAGTGAAAGTGATGACCTCTCGTACGAATGCCGCCAAAGGTGGACGCCCACGCAAAGGCGAGACATCCAAGCAGGCACGGGAACGCCGTGAGCGCGAAGCCGTCGAGCAGCGTGAAATGCGACTGCTGTCATCAATCAGTGGTGGGGCAGTTTCCGAAACTGAAAACCAAAACCAGTTTTCAAAAACGGTTTTGGTTTCCGGGGTTTCGGTTTCAAAACCGGTTTCTGGGTTTCCCGTAGATCTAGAAGTAGAGAAAGATATATCCGCTTCTGATTCTAATTCTACGAAACCGGCTGAAACCGAAACCGGGAAACCGGCTATTGAGATTTCAGAAGCCCTGATCTCCCAGACCGTCGCCCGCGTTCTCAAGATTGGACGTCTCCCGGACGGTCAGGCTGGTTTCGCCAAGAGCATTTGCGGTCGCTTCCTTCGGGACGGCATCCCGGCTGATGTTCTGGTCGAGGCTGTAAAGCAGCACACCGAGAAAATGGCTCTGAACGGCGACACAGCGTATAAAATGGGCGCCTTTCGCAAGCCTATCGAACGCTTCTGGGCGGATCATCAAGCCGGCGTTTCGACTACCCCAGTGCCAGAGCCTACCCCTCGTGAAGACTGGGAAGACCGTGCGCTGGAGGCTTATGCCAAGGCGCAGAAGATTTGGAGTGAAGCATTCCACCTCCAGCGGGACTACTCAGCCGTGAAGCGCGAATGGCCGGAGTTGGCCAAGAAGCATGCTCTTCCCGCCTGCCCTGTTGAGCGCGCCGCGTATCTGGACTGGTACCGCCCGCAGGCTCAGGCCGCATGAAGGCACTCCGGCGCGCCCTCGCCTCTTTCACCCATTCTGAATTCCTCACGGTCCGCTCTGAACGTGACCAGGCGCAGCGTGCTGCCCTGGCACTGGAGCGGACCGTGGCGGATCAAGCCCTGGAGATTGTCACACTCCAGGCCCGTCTGGCTCGGCTCACCTCGAACCGGGATGCCGACGGCCGATTTATGAAGCGCAACCCCACATGAACGTGGAATGCAAATGACTACTGCCGCTGAGGCAACTCGACCAATTGAAGACGCCGTCCCCATGCAGGGGGCTTGGAAAAACCGCATCGCTCTAGCTGAACTGGAGCAAGGAAAAGACAGACCACCAACCAACGTCCTACGCCGTGGAGCTGGCCTCTACGGCTTGCTGCGTTCCGGCACGATCACCCAACGCCACGTCGACGCCGCCCAACGTTGGGCGCGGGATTTCGAGACTGGAATCATGGGAGCATCAGATCCTGAGCGTCGTGGATCTGGCGGTGGCGACATCCACGACATGCTGATTGCCCGTTCTGCCGCAGTAGCGCGGTGTGAGGGAGTCAGGCGCACATTGGGGCGTTATGCGTCGGATCTGCTGGTGCTGTTGGTGTTGGACGGACTGTCGCTGGGAAAGATTGCTGAGCAATACAGAAAAAACCGTCAAGTAATTACTGGAGCAGTAGAGATGCTCTTAGAACAGCTAGTGGATCACTATGGAAATATTATTTAAATAATTAAAATAAAAATCTTTAGTAATTTTAGAAAATTACTAAAGATTACATCATAAAACTATCTTATGCTTAAGTTTTTCTAGTCTTCCCTGAAGACGAAGCTGCATTTTCTATGGTTTTTATAGACATTTCATGACTACAGGAATTAAGTATAACATTTCTTACTCCCTCAATATTCAATTTTTTCAGAGAGGCTTCAGGTATTCCAAATCTGAAATGACCTATATCAACTAAATATTTTTTAGTAGCCTTATTGTTTTTGATTATATTTATAACCCAATCAACAGTGACGTCAGATATTTTTTCACGAGAACCAACATAGTATTCGTAAGAGTAATCGATATTTTTTTTAGAATTCTCTTCTAATAAATTATGATTTTTATCATTCTTTAATCTTCCTGCCAAATCACGTAACGAAGCCGATAGTTTGATATTACCAAAAACCTTATCATTATATTGATTTGCCAGCTTTAAAAGAAAGCGCGAAAGCTCATGATCTGAAAAAAGATCATGAGCCGTAGTTTTTTTTGATATTGGTGTTTTATTTTTCATAGACGGTCAATCCGAGCTTTGAGGACGTCGGTAAGCTGACGATACATGCTATCTAAGTTCCTACCACCTACGTTTTGATCCTGCGGGTGATCATAAACTGGTCTTCCTGAAGCCAAACATTCTGACACCCCAACACCCTCTTCGATATATGGCTGGACTAAATTAGGTCCCCAACGCCGCTGCAAAGAGGCAAGATGAAGAGTGTGATCATTAGTATAACCAGAGGCAGCAGGTCCATGCGTTCTAATGCGAGTGATCGCCAGAGCGATCAGTTGAGTTTGCCGGACATACATCGACCGGTGCGAGCCCATGCGAGAAAGTGCATTCAATCGTTCATCTATCCCATGACGAATCATGTTGACTAAATGCGGTGCCCCTCGCTCCATAACCGCCTCAGGCACTACCGGCAATATATAACCATGACTGGCTGCAATAGCATTCTGTGAAACAATCTTTGTCGCAGGAGGACAGTCAAATATGATATAATCGTATTCATCATCAATATTTGCATGTTCAAGCCATTGACAGATAAGAGTTCTTTTATTCCATTCTGAATGAATGGCATTACCCTGATGTGAAGCTGTCAGGTCAATTTCAATATCATCAAGTTCAAGACTTGCTGGTAGTACATCTAAAGAATTATAGTTTCTAGAATTCTTTACCGCCCTCCTCTCAATGATATCAGCACCAGGCATGAAATGCCCTTGCCCAACAAATGTCTCAAATATCTCATTCACAGTACGGTGATTATCAACACATTCAGACCAAACTGAAGCAGTTAAAGAAACTATAGAAAGGCTACTTTGATGATCAACATCAACCAAAAGAACCCTACTATTATGATACCGCGCCAATCCTGCAGCTAAATTGAAAGATAGTGTAGTTTTACCGACACCGCCTTTAAAATTAATTATGCTAATTCTTTTTGCCACGACAAAAACCCCCAAAATTAATTATTTTTACTTACCGTAAAATTCGACACATTGTCGCCTATGCTCATTATCACACGAAAATAGACTTAGAAACATATTGTAAAAAAACTTTTTTTGGATCATACGGATGATATAGCTTTGATAGACGAACAGCCTGTTTTTTTACTCTAATTAAAATCGAGGTCAGACAACGTCGTCCTTGGCATTATTTTGAACAGAAGTTTTCGATTTATATGCTTTTCAAACGGCATTACTTAGACGCTGCACAGCGAAAATGGTGTGATTTTCATGAACGAATTTTACGAATTGCTTGACCTGAAACAGGAACGGACTGTAGACATCTAAGCTCTACGAAGGCGTGTGACTGGAAACGGTCCACGTCTTTTTTTATTGGCGTTTCGCCTCCCCCAAAAGTGAATCAGAAATGCGGACACTCGCACCTGCGAGCGCAGGCGACGTGTGCCGTCGCGGCGCGCAGCACTATTTTGTGCTGGCGGTAAATGGTGCGCGGGCACTTTGCGTGCCCGTCATCTTCAATCGCACCTTTATCCATCGCGCCGATGTCTCAGTCTGGGGCGGAAAGCGCGAAAAATTCCTGCGATTGGCAGGTTCTACGGTCGTTCGGTGCACAGATCATCGCTGGCACAGCAACGCCTGGGACAGCAACGCCTGGGACAGCAACGCCTGGGACAGCCGCATCATGCAGGCCAGTCCCGCAACAATACGAAAAATCCTCGCCAGCTTTGGTCGGGATCTCGAAGCCCAGGCAATAGAAGCTGGTGGCTCAGGATTGTATCAATCTGTCCTGGCACGCGGTCCTAAGCTGGGTGATTGTGGTCGAAAGAAAGGCGGATCGCCGTCTGATTGATCGGGGCAAAAGCCGACACGATAACCCGGAGTTATCTGACACGCCTATCAGGACAGAGTGTCAGATAACCCTCTGGATGGGTCTATAACCCGTCAGATAATCAGCGTTATCTGACGGTTTTTCAGGGTCTCCGCAGGATCGGAAACCTTTATAATTCAATACCTTGTCGGAGAGTTGGGCCAATGGCGCCAGCGACGGACGCGAAAAGGCCCCGTATCTCTGATGATGATCGCCTCGTGAATATGTGGCTTCACAACAGGTCTACGAACACGTCCCGCGCCTATCGTGCAGATGTGGACGCATTCCGCCAGTGGGCAGGTAAGCCGCTTGCGGATGTTGTCCTGGATGACCTGCAAGGCTGGTTTGACAGCCTCACAGGATCAGACGCCACGCGCCGTCGAAAGTTGGCGTCCGTCAAATCGGCTCTGGCCTTCGGGGTCCGCGTTGGTTTTCTGGATGTGGACGTTGGCGCAGCGCTTCGCTTGGAGCGCGGGCACGATCGTCTCAGTGAGCGGATCCTCACGGAAGAGGATGTAAAGCGCATCATCGAACAGGAGCCCTGCCCGCGAAAGCGGGTCGCGCTCCGCGTTCTGTATTTCATGGGGCTGCGCATCTCAGAGATGTGCGCCCTCAAATGGCGAGACATGACACGGCGTCAACAGGGAGGCGTGGCCTCCGTGTTCGGCAAGGGAAACAAGACACGCCATGTGCTTGTCCCCGCAAAGCTGTGGAAAGAGATCGTGGCTGTGAGAGCAGACGACTGGCGTCCCGATACGCCTGTCGTCCCCGGCCACGATGGGAGCCCTCTTCACTTGAGAGCGGCACATCGCCTCGTGAAGCGGGCGGCGAAGCGTGCCGGATTACCTGATGCCTCTGCGCACTGGTTCCGGCACGCCCACGCCTCACACGCCCTGGACAATGGCGCGCCAGCGCACGTCGTCCAGCAGACTTTGGGACATTCGGACCTGAAGACCACAACACGATACGCCCACGTCCGAGAGGGCGATGGCGGCGGCAATTACCTGAAAGACTGACGCCTCACGAAAACGCGGCGTCGGCCATTATTGGAGAACGCTATGAGCACCCGATATCGACGACGCCCTGAGACGCCTGATGAAATCAGAGCCGAGAACGTGAATTTCTGGACACGCGCCGCCGAGCGTTACGAACGCACGGCACAATACGCCCGAATGCCTGGAATGAAGCTCTGGGCGGCTGCCGAGGCGCGCCGTGCCCGTGAGATTGAAGCCAAGCGCAAGCGAGAACAGGCATGAGCCACAATCCTGACGACTACATGACAGATTCCGCAGGACGTCTTGTCCCGCGTGCTAACGTGAAGCCGGAAGACCTTCTCCAGGACGAACTGGTTAAGAAACTCTTCGAGCGTGCCCGCTCCATTCGAGATGGGATGCGCCAGTTTCGTGAGGATGCTGACAGCGATATCCGGGCTTTTCTCGACCTGCTGGCTGAGCAGTATGGAGCCAAGAAAGGTGGCGCGAAGGGCAATCTGACGCTGGCGACTTATGATGGCTGCGAGCGCATCACTATCGCCATCAGCGACACCATCACGTTCGGTCCTGAACTCCAGATCGCCAAGGAGCTAGTGGACAGCTGCCTGACACGCTGGACAGAAGGCGGAAACGCCAACATCCGCGCTGTCGTCACCGATGCCTTTGATGTCGGTAAGGAAGGCAAGCTGAACGTCTCGAAGATCCTGGGCTTGCGCCGGCTTTCGATTGACGATGAGGAATGGAAGCGCGCCATGCAGGCCATCACTGACGCGGTGAAGGTCAATGCCTCTCGCAGTTACATCCGTTTCCACGAGCGCGCATCACCGGACAGCGCGTTCATTCAGGTGCCCTTGGACATCGCCAAGGCCTGAACAGCTTCCTGCCATTTGATTGGACGCAGTCTTGTGGTGGGGGATAAGCTGCCTACACAGCTGATCCGGGTGCGACTAACACCCACAGCGAAGCTGCCCCACCGACCACTGCAGTGGCGGGGCTTTTTATCGGGTAAATAAATGAGGGAGTCGAATCAGGGACTTATCCCTGTCGCACCAGTGCGTCCTGTTGCGCCCTATCTTGGTGGAAAGCGTGGTCTTGCAAAGACCATTAGCGACCGGATCAAGGACATTCCGCACACCACCTATGTTGAGCCATTTGTTGGCATGGGTGGCGTATTTCTGCGGCGTCCGTTCAGGTCGAAGGCTGAAGTCATCAACGATCTGAACCGTGATGTTGCCAACCTCTTCCGGATCCTCCAGCGGCATTACGTGCCACTCATGGACATGCTCCGCTGGCAGGTGACAAGCCGAGACGAGTTTGAACGACTCCGGCGTGCTAAAGCGAGCAGTTTGACTGATCTGGAGCGTGCTGTTCGGTTTTTGTATCTCCAGCGCATGGCATTCGGAGGTAAGACCAAGGTTCAGGCATTCGGCGTCTCAGTTGGACGCCCTGCCCGCTTTGACGTCGCTACGCTTGGACCGATCCTTGAAGACGTACATGCACGCCTCTCAAGCGTCGTCATCGAGTGTCTGCCCTGGGCAGATGTCATCACGCGTTATGATCGGCCTGAAACGCTGTTCTACCTGGATCCGCCTTACTGGGGGAACGAGAACGACTATGCAGCGGCTTTCAGCCGCGACCAGTTCATGCAGATGGCTGATGCTCTGGCATCGATCAAAGGCCGCTTCATCTTGTCTTTGAATGATCGCCCTGAGGTTCGGGAGACATTCAACCGGTTCCGGATTGAACGCGTGGACGTGAACTACTCGATCAATCCCAACGCAGCTGGGAAGCGCGGTGAAGTTCTGATCTCTAACTAGACCACACGGGAGAGTGTCATGGCACTGCTACGTTGCATCAACAGCGGGTTAGCAGTGCTGGACACCAGCATTACCCGCGTTCCTCCCAAGACTGCGGATGCGTTCTACGTGTCGAAGGAATGGCGAGGCCTCATGGCCACCATCCTCAAACAGCGTGGACGCGTCTGCGAGCGCTGCGGCCGCACGGGCTGCCGGATCTTCGGTGATCACATCGTTGAACTGAAGGACGGCGGTGCAAAGCTGGACCCAAAGAACGTCCAGCTGCTCTGTGGTTCGTGCCACACGGCCAAGACGGCGCAGGCCAGAGCAAGGCGTACTGCCAAAAACTGGTGAAAGTGGCGGAAAACTGCTGTTTTTTCATCTCGGCACGTTAAACCATACCGAAATGGTACGGATTTAAGGGGGTGGGTCGGATCTTCAGGCCGGCCCAGGGGGCGTAACCGCGCCAGTCCCACGCGTGAAAATTTTTCCTGAAATTACGAAATGAGGTGCGCACCATCCTGCGCAGGACGGTCCAGAATGTCGAAGAAACCGCCAACAGACTGGGCGGAAATTGCCAACGCTTATTGCGCGGGAAGCCTGTCAAACCGCCAGATTGCCAAGCAATTCGGGATTGCTGAAAGCACCCTGCGCAAGCGCATCGCGTCTGAAGGATGGGAGAAAACGGGCGCGCAAAAGGTGCGCACTTCTACCCCAAAAGTGCGCACCACTGCGCACCAACGTCCAGTTGCGCACAAACGCCCCTCACCTGTCGTCGCGGAAGCCATTCCCGAAGACCTGGAAGAGCGTTTGCTCTGCTTGGCTGGGCGTATGACCGAAGAGCTTGAGCATTCGACTGAGCACCTCGATGAAATCATCGAGACCATCAGTGATGAAACTGCTGACGACAAAAGTCCACGACGCCAGGCTGAGATGATGAAAGCCGTCAGTCACTCGATGCGAGCGAATATCCTGAAGACGATTGCGCAGACTGTCACGCTCCTAGGTGGCAAAGCTGGGTCCAAAAAAGGCAAGAAAGAGCAGCAAAAGGATGAAGCTGAAAAGGCGTCCTCCGGTCGGTTTGCTCCCATGACACAGCCCAAACTGGTGGTGAACAATGGCAAGCGACGGGACGGTTAAAACAACCTCTCGGGTACGGAAAACGACGTCAAAACGATCGGGCATCAAAAAAGCGGTCAAACAGGTGGCAGCTATTACAGCGGCCGTTGCGAGCCTCACCTGGTCAACGGCCTGCCATGATTGGGAACAGCGGATTGTTGCCCGCGAAAGCCTGATCCCCTGCGCACCTCTTTTCCCTGCCGCTGCCAAGCAGGGCATGGACGTTTTCAATGCCCTGAAGCTCGTCGATGTGATGGGCGAGCCGACGATTGGGGAGTCCTGCCGTCCCTGGCTGAAGGATTTCGCGGCATCCTTCTTCGGATCCTACGATCCGGATACAGGCGTCCGACACATCAACGAATTCTTCCTGCTGGTCAGCAAGAAGAACACCAAGTCCACCATCGCTGCCGGCGTCATGCTGACCCAGCTAGTCCTGAACTGGCGGCGGTCTGCTGAATTTCTCATTCTGGCACCGACCAAGGAAGCAGCTGACAACGCCTTTAAACCGGCTCGGGACATGGTGCTGAACGATCCCGACCTGGACGCAATCTTTCATGTCCAGCAGTACAATCGCGTTATCACCCATCGGCAGACTGGTGCCACGCTCAAGGTCGTGGCCGCTGATGGGCAGGCAGTCGTGGGTAAGAAGGCCACCGGGATCCTGATCGACGAACTGTGGGAATTTGGGAAGAAGCCGACAGGCGAGAACATGATCATGGAGGCCATGGGCGGCATGTCCTCACGGCCGGAAGGCTTTGTGATCTACCTCTCCACCCAGTCGGAAGAAGAGCCCGCTGGCGTTTTTAAATCGAAGCTGGAGTATGCCCGGTCTGTCCGGGATGGAAAGCTGGAGAACAAGAAGTTCTTTCCGGTCATCTATGAGTTTCCCGCCTCTCTTATCGAGGCTGAGAAACACAAAGATCCGGACAATTGGTACATCACCAATCCGAACTATGGGCTGTCAGTCAGTGAGGACTTTCTGCTCAGTCAGTTTGACCAGCAAAAAGAAGCCGGTGAAGGCCCACTACGGGTCTGGATGGCCAAGCACCTCAACGTCGAGGTCGGTCTCTCTCTCAGAGAAAAAGCCTGGGCCGGTGCGAAATACTGGGAAAAGTGCGGCGATCCGGACCTGACCCTAAAAGAGCTTGTCAGACGCTCTCGTGTCCTCGTCGTCGGCATTGACGGCGGTGGGCTGGATGACTTCCTATCCATGGTTGTTCTGGGCTGTGATGAGGAAAATGAAGAGTGGCTGCATTGGCAACGCAGCTGGGTCTTCTGCGATGTTCTCAAAACTCGCAAAGAAGAAGCGCCCCGATATCTCGACTTCGAGAAACAAGGGGATCTCGTCCTGGTCACACTCATGCAGGATGACATCATTGAATTGGGCGACATCGCAGAGGATCTCAACCGAACGGGCAAACTTGCCCTGATCGGGCTCGATCCGGCTGGGGTCGCGGAAATCGTTTTTGAGCTTCGCCGTCGCGGGATCGAGGAAAGCCAAATCGTTGGTGTGAGCCAGGGATGGAAGCTCACCGGACCGATCAAGACCCTAGAGCGGAAGCTGGCTGACGGGTCTTTCCATCATGGCGGACGCCCTATCATGGCCTGGGCCGTCGGCAATGCCAAAGCCCAGGCACGCGGCAACAACATCGAAATCACCAAGCAGTTGGCGGGCGGAAAGAAGATCGATCCCCTGATGGCCACGTTCGATGCCGTGGCCTGCATGTCCAAAAACCCGGAGCCACCCGGATCCAAAAGCATTTTTGACCGTGAGGATTTATGGGATTCCTGAATTCAATTTTCGGCGGCTCTCAACGTCCTCAATCGGATCGGAAAGAGCCTGTCTTACCAGCTATAATGGCCCACAGCCTAGAGAACCCCAGCACGCCTCTTTCCGAGATTGGCAGTTGGGGCGAATTTCTAGGTCTTCCAGGTACTAGCGATGACTGGATGCCACCTGTCAGTGAACGCACCGCTATGGCCTGTTCGGCTGTCTACCGGTGCGTGACCTTGGAAGCGGGTGTCATCGCAGGACTTCCACTCAAGATTTACCGCCTGTCGGCAGATGGGCAGCGCGAAGAACTGCCAAACCATCGGCTGATGCCACTGCTGCAGACTGCACCTTTTCCAGGGCGCGCTCTTACAGCTTTCTCCTGGCGGGAACTCTGGGGCGTGAACATGCTGCTCTGGGGCAATCATTACAGTGCCATCCGCTACGATGGCGCTGGCCGTGTCATCGGCTTTGACGCCTATATGCCTTGGCAGGTCCAGGTGGTCCGTCTACCAGGCAAGCGGGGAATCAATTTCTACGTTTGTACGGACGACGACGGCAACAGCGAAGTGCTGCATCAGGAAGACATGCTGCACATTCCCGGACCGGGCTTTGACGGGATCAAGGGCCTATCTCGGATCCAGTCTTTTGCGCGCGGATCGGTCGGCCTAGCGCGTTCGATGGAAGAGCGCACTGGCCGTGTTCACCAGAACGCCTCGATGCCAAGCGGCGTTATGCAGGTGCCTGGAAAAATGTCTGATCCAGCTTTCAATCGGCTTCGACGGCAGCTGGAACAGGCTCAATCGGGTGTGGCCAACTGGGGTAAAACAGTCATCGCAGATGAAGGGTCGAAATACACGCCCTTTCAGCTCTCGCCACAGGATCTCCAGACGATCGAAGCCAGACGTTACCAAGTGGCGGATATTTCCCGCTTCTTTGGCGTCCCGCTCCATCTCCTGAACGAGACGGACAAGACCACGTCGTGGGGCACAGGCCTGTCTGAAAATACGCTGGCGTATCTGATCTTTTCGCTCGATGCAGATCTGCGGCGGATCGAAAGCGAGCTGAATTACAAGCTATTCTCGGGCACCCGTCTGTTCGCAGAATTTGACCGGGACGGCCTGCTGTCCATGGATCCGGCCAAAACAGCCACGGTCATGCAAAGTGAGATTTCCAGTGGTGTCAGCACCATCAATGAGGCACGCCGGAAAAAGAACCGGCCCCCCGTGAAGGGCGGCGACACGCCACTGATCAACAGCACCAACGTGCCGTTGACAACACAGGCAGCGAAGGGGCCAGATAATGCCCCGCCTGTTCCTCAACCTTCACCAGGGCAACAGGAATGAAACGCTACAATGCCCAGGCAGGCCGGTTCTCAAACCGTGCCTTGCTGGCCTTTACACAGGCAGGGCTTCCCCAGACCCTGACCAGCCGTCCCCGTGCAGATGGGCAACCGGCCGAGATCCTGCTGTATGACGAAATCGGCTTTTGGGGGGTGACGGCAAAGGATTTTGCCAACCAGCTGGCGCAGGTCGGTCCCGGACCCATCAACCTGCGCATCAACAGCCCAGGCGGTGACGTGTTCGATGGTCTAGCCATCTATGCCTCACTCAAGCAGCATGATGGCACGGTCAATGTCATCATCGACGGTCTGGCAGCCTCGGCAGCCTCCTATATTGCTTTAGCGGGCGATACGCTCATGATCGCACCCAATGCTTTCATGATGATTCACAATGCCTGGGGCCTTGTTGTCGGCAACAAAGCCGACATGACATCCACGGCCGGTGTCATGGCTAAGATAGATGGCCAGATGGCGGCTCTCTATTCCAGCAAAACAGGCCAGAGTGTCGAAGAGATCTCTGCACTGATGGATGCCGAGACCTGGTTTACGGCCGAAGAGGCCAAAGATGCAGGTCTGGCCGATGTCATCGTGAATGATGACCGCACGACCTCGCCATCCGCCAAGATCGACCTGACACCTGACAAGGATGTCCTCGCACTGGCGGCCGATATGGCGCTCTGCTCGCGTCGACGCGTGGCCCGTCTGGCCGAGGCCGAAAACACCCTCTGACCATGCTCTGACTGACCTCCAGGGGAGGCAGAATCAGACATGAATTTACGGCAGCGCGCCGCTCAGGCGCAGCGTGCCCGTTTCCTATCTAAAACAGGACATTCCATGCGTTCCAAGGAACTACGCGCCAAGCGTGCGAAGCTGATTTCTGACGCCCGCGCCCTGATCAACGGCGAAACCGTCACCGCAGAACAGAATACCCAGTTCGATGCCATGATGGCCGAGGCAGATGAACTGAAGGCTCGAATTGATCGCATTGAAACAGCAGAAGCTGCTGAAGCGGAACTGGCTGTGCAGATTGCGGCCCGTGGCGAAGGTGAAGGCCGAGGCGCAGACGAACAGCGCGATCGTGAAACGCAGGAAGTCCGTGTCTTCGGCGCATGGCTACGTGGTGGCATGGACAACCTTGCCGGAGAGGACCGTGTCTTCGCCCTCAACCAGGCACGCCTGGGCACTGAGTTCCGGGCCGCACAGAGCACCCAGTCCGGTCAGGCTGGCGGCTATCTCGTTCCTCCCCTCTTTGCCGATCAGCTCCTGGTCGCTCTGAAGGGGTACTTCACGTCCCTGGATCTGTTCGACGAGATCCAGACAGGGTCCGGTGCGCCCCTTCCCTGGCCAACGAACGACGACACATCTGCTCGCGCCAAGATCATTGGTGAAAACACTACGATCAGCACCAGCGACCTGAAGTTCGGAATCTCCAACGTCCTGGCCTATTTGTACGCTACGGATGCCGTACTAGTGCCCTGGACGCTGATGCAGGATTCCTTCCTTGATCTGGACGCCTTCCTGCGTACGGCTCTGGCCACGCGCTTTGGCCGTACTCTGGCAGATGATCTGACTGTAGGGACCGGCACGAATATGCCGCAGGGTGTCTGCACGGCCGCAGGAGTAGGCGCTACCACGGCCACCGTTGCCATCGGCTATGATGACATTCTCGACCTGCAGCACAGTGTGGATCCAGCCTATCGTCAGGGCGCTTCGTTCATGTTGAACGATATGACGTTCAAGGCTTTGCGCAAGCTGAAGGACAATGAAGGCCGCCCACTCTGGTCTCCATCCATTGCTGCAGGCGCACCGGATATGTTCGCGGGCTCGCCTTTGAACATCAATCAGAGCATGCCTGACATTGGGGCTGGCAATAAGGCGATGCTGTTTGGCAACTTCAAGAACTACAAGTTCCGAAACGTGAAAGGCCTGTCGGTCGTGCGCCTGAATGAGCGCTATGCCGATGCTCTCCAGACCGCCTTCTTCGGATATGCGCGCTTCGGCGGCGGCATGCCTGGTGCCGGTACGGCCATCAAGGCGCTCCAGACAGGCGCAGCGCCGGCGAACGGCGGCTAACCTCAAGCAGGAGACTGATCGATGAGAAGCATTCCCCTCGGGTCAGCTCCTGCCCTGGTGCCTTTGGCCTCTCTGGCGGATCTGAAAGCGGACCTGGGCATCACAGATGCCCAGTCTGATACGAACCTCCAGAGATACCTTCTGGATGCGACTGAGGCCGTTCTGACATTTATCGGCCGGCCTCTTCTGTCCCAGACCTGGCAGGACCAAATCTTTGTGCGTCCCTTCCCTCGCACGCTGTCTCTGCTCCTTGGCGTCTATCCCGTTCACAACGTGATTGCTGTCACACGAAACGGAACAGCGCTTGAGCAAGACACCATCAACGATCTGGTCATCGATGACGACTGCGGCGAACTTTACCGGCCTGATGTCACACAGCCTTTCTGGCCGGCAGGCCGGTATCACGTGACCTATGAGGCGGGTTATACCCCGTCCGTCACTCTGGATGACGGAACCGTGCAGCCTGGAAATTTTCCGGGAGCCATTTGCCTGGCCGTGCGGCGCGTCGCAGCTGCCTCCTACTATGCTCAGGGCCGTGATCCGACTTTGAAATCAGAAAATGAACAGGGCGTGGGCTCCACAAGCTGGGCTGTTCTGGATCCCTCCTTAGGAGGACTGACACCGGAAGCGGCTGGGCTGGTGCAACGTTTCCGCAGTGCAGGGTGTGCCTGATGGGGTATCAGACAGAACGCCGGCGTCGTCAGATCCGACGTAAAGGCCGCATGATGGCGTTGTCCCGTGCGAATAATGGCAGCCTTCCTGCTCCCGTTGCGGTGAACCTGATCGCCTATTCCGCGCCGCCTGCTAGGGCAGCGCTGGAAGCCGGCGTTTCGGTCATGCCGTTCGCGGCGGAAATCCTGAATGATGAGCTGCAAGCTGCTGGATATGGTCGCCCGCGCAATATGGACCAGCTGAAGGACGGCGATCGGATTTACACGCTGACAGATGCGACAGCTGTTTATGACGGCGATCAGATCTGCGGCTGGAAACTCTTTGCAGCAGGTGGAACATGACCTCTCCGGTCGTCTGGATGGACGGGTTCCAGCGCGCGTCTGCGGCCATGGCGCCTTTTGGCATTCCGGTGCTGGATGCGATGGCGCAGGCTACGGAGGATCAGCAGCACCCTTGGGTTCTGTTCGAAGTTGCTAGCGCGGACGGCGATCGCCTTGGCGTCGGTGAGATTGTTGACGAAGAAACTGGCCAGATCTGGCTGCACCTGTTCGTGCCACGCGGTTATGGGGCCTTGCCTGCGCTCGAACGCCGCAAGGCCCTGTCAGTCGCGTTCCGCGTCCCGGACGGTGCCGCACCCGAAGGTCTCTATTATGACGGGAAGTCTTACGATCCGCCCGATAGTGACCAGACAGGAAAGTGGGTTCGGTTCAGTCTGGCCGTGACCTATCGGTACCAGGACATCGTCCTGCCTCTGCCATCCCCCTGATTTTGTCTGACACAGCCACCCTCGCGGTGGCTTTTTTTATGAGGTGAAACCATGGCCTTCACGGGCTCGACAGCAGGGTATCAGGCCGGTGCCCAGTCTAATGACACGGCCATTGCCTATGGTCTGGAGAAGACTTACGGCGTCCAGGCGACCGGGACATTCCAGAGCACCCGTTTCACGGGCGAAAACTTCCGCCCTCAGGACACAACGCAGCGTCCGGATGAAATCAATACGGACATCGAAGCCTCTCAGGAAGTCGTCACACAGACCACGACCTCAGGCACGCTGTCTGGTGCCCTGTCGTATGGCACCTATGACGACATGCTGGCCGCCGTCCTTGGGGCAGACTGGAACAGCAACACGATCCAGAACGGTGCCGTCGTCAAAACCTGGACGGTCATCGAAAAGCTGGGCGGAAAATGGTTGGTCCGTCCAGGCTCCTTCTGCACGCAGGCACAGCTCACCTTTGCCCAGGGCAGCTTCTCGTCCGTCGCGTTTGACTTCACCTGTAAAGGGCAGTCCATCGCAGACGCGGATCCTGCCACGGCCTATACGGCAGCCCCGACAGGCCGGATTTTCGACACGGTCGGCAACTTCTCCGGCCTGACCATTCAGGGCAAGACACCTGCTGGCTGTATTCGTCAGGTCCAGATCACGTTGAACCGGAATGGCTCCGGGGCTGACTATGGCATGGGCCATGCGGATGCCTGCGGGATCCGTCCAGGCGAAATTCTGGCAACAGGCCAGATCCAGTATTTCTTCAAGACCTGGGATGAATACCAGCTTTACGCCGCGGGAACGCAGGGACCGATCGCCATTACGGTAAAGGACGCGGCCGGAAACAGCTACGTGTTCACATTCCTGAACGCAGCCCTCCGAAACCCGCAGATCAATGCCGGCAGCAAGAACACCACGATCGTGGCCACGTTCGACATCTCCGGCAATCCGCTGGCAGCGGGCGGAACCTTCAAGATCGACCGGATCCCGGCAACGCCTCCAGCTTCTGGCGGCTGACATGAGGTTGCGTCATGGCTGACATCCATTGTCCAGGCGTGACGGTCGCGTCGGCGCGGACCCTGCGGCTGCTGGCGTCCAGTACGCCGCCGCTCTGGGGTGTCCGGCTGCCCTCCATCCGGCAAAGCTGGGCACCGAAAGCACCGGCTGACGTCCTGGAGTTTGCACTGGATCCCCGCCGCTGGCTTGCAGATGCGGGTGACACGCTTCAGTCCGTCTCTGCCACGGCTCCGGATCCTGTCACGTCCTCGGACCTGACAGCGCTCTGGTGCGGCAAAGTCAACGGCCTCGCCGTTGTCTGTCTGGCAGGTGGCCAACCGAACACACTGGTGCCGGTGAGCCTGACCCTGCACACGTTGCAGGGGCGTCGTCACACGGAAGCCGTGACTGTCCAGATCAACCTGGACAGCGAGCCGGACGACGTGCCGGACTGGCCATCTCTGGCCGATGGCACGCCCATCATTCCGAACGCACTGACGGATCCGGATGGCCGGGTTCTTACCCTTGGCACCTCGCAGGTGAAGCAGGTTTCCGTGGCGCAGCTGCTGTCTCCGGACGGGGCCAGTCACCTCACATCCCCTGCCGGCGTCCCGTTGCTCAATCAGGTTTTCCGATCGGCAACAGACACGCTGCTGCTCGCATAGAGAGACAACATGGCAACAACCAATCAACCAGGGCAGCCGATTTCCGGCCTCCCGTTCGCGGACAGCGTGTCCTCCACGGACGCGCTCCTGGGAATCGTCACCAAAGCCGGCGGAACAGGTGCCAATCAGGTCACAATCCTTGTTCTGGCACAGGCCATCAGTGCGGCAATCGGTCTGGATGATGCTGTAGAGGCTGCGGAAACGGCTGCTGCCAGTGCGGCCGCCAAAGCTGAAGCGGCCGGGACTGCGTCCTCGGACACCGTAAATTCCTTCCGAGGCAAAGCGGGCGGCCTGGCAGCGCTGGATGCTCTGGGGCAGTTGTCCCTGACAGACGGCAAATCTCTGGTCGCGGCGCTGAAGGTTCTGCCGGCCACACAGACCACGCCAGCCCGTCTGGCGACAGCCATTCCGCTGGATGGGGCAACGCAGTTTCAGACGGGCGACACCGTCGCCACGCTGGCAGACCTGTTGACGGCCGTGTCCGGACTGGATGGTAGCCGGGTCTATATCGACCAGGACGGCTTTGTGCGCCCTGTTCCGTCCGATGCGCAGATCCTGCCGTCCGATCTGGTGGCTGATGGAAGCCGATACCTCGCGCCAGCTGGGTACCAGGCTGGGACGAAATCCTTGCCGGCTGGCCTCTCCCTGAACGCGGACGGTGAAACCGTCATGACGGATGGCAGCCAGTTTTTTGCTGGCACCTGGGCAAATGGCCCACTGCTCTCACCCCTCTGAAACCTGGGAAAATCATGCCTACAAATCAAAACCCAACCACCCTGGGCGTGGTTGCTGTCGACAAGTTCACAGGCGGCGATGCCTCTGCCCTGACGGTTCAGTATAACGACACGTCAGGCAACGCGGTCTCTCGCAGGCTTGCAGATTTTCTGCTGTCCACCGACACGGCCCTGGCTGGGAATGCCACATCCCTTTCCGCCCTGAAGCAAACTGTTGCCCAGGCTGTGCAAGCTGCCGGTCAGGCAGCTGATGCTGTCTCTGGGGCAACAGCAACCTTCCTGGCCAAAACCAGTCTGCAATTTCCGCAGACAACGTCAGTGGCAGGATTTGTGGACGGCGTGTCGTGCCTGGCAGCCAACAGTTTTAGCGCCAAACAAAATGGTATGCTGGGACAAGGCGCTGTGGCTGGCTGGAATGACTCTGCCATCAATGCCAACACGCTCCTGGTCAATATCAATCCGGGCACTGGCCGTGGAGGCTTCGCCTTCTTCGAAAAGAACAACGGCTACGACGCGACGACATGGAAGGCTGAGGACTTCAATGTTGCCTGGGGTTGGCAGGGTAATCCGGTTCTTGGCAGTCGGGGCTTCTCCATCCAGTCCGCTATCGGCAGACATGACAGCGGCAACTGGCAATTTTTGGCCTTCAACTGTGCCCCTGCCAGCTTCCGTAACGGAACGCCCACGAATGACGAGTTCAGTGTTGGGGCTTACGACGCCGCTCTGATTGCCGATGGTGGTGATGGCACAGCAGCGAATGCACGTCTTCGGATTGATTGTGGCTCATTTGAACCAATGAAAGACGGCACCGTCTCCTTGGGCAGTTCTGGCGCACGCTTCTCTGCAGTCTATGCCGCCACAGGAACAATCCAGACATCTGATGCGCAGGCCAAGACGGTCATCGGCACGATTGGAGATCCCGCCTACGCGGACAGTGCCAAGCTCGGTCAGGTTTTTGATGCGATTACGCCAAAGACCTACACCCTCAAGGCGGCTGAAGATGCCAAGGGCGCAGATGCTCGGACGCATATCGGGGTCATTGCCCAGGATATCCAGGCTGCATTTTCAGCTGCGGGTCTTGATGCAGCCAACTTTGGTCTGTGGGGCGAAGATGCCTCTTATACCGAAGAGCAGATGGTTGTTCCGGTTGAAGAGAAGTTCACGGACGCAGACGGCAAGGAAGGCGTGCGGATCGGCACCAGCATCCAGTCCAAGCGTGTCCCGGAAGTCGATGCGGCCGGAAAGCCTGTGATGCACCAGTCCGTCCGGTATGACGAAATTGCCATGCTGATGCTGGGCATTGCGAAGATCCGGATTGCTGATCTGGAAAAGCGACTTGCTGCTCTTGAGGCTGCCAAGGCTGCTGGAGGTCAGTAATGGACGTCTTCACTGCTACGTCTCTGTCATTGCAGCGGGGCAACTGTCCCCTGTACTTTGATGTTTATGTCCCCCGTGTTCCCCTGAATGGGGATATTGTCTCTGGAACAGTTCTGATCTCGGTCGGAAGCCAGCCGGTGGCGGTCCTGAATACGACGCTGGAAATTCAGGGCCAGTCTTCTGCGGGAGCTGACAAGAAGAACTGGAAGCTCAAGGTCTCCAATGCTGCGGGCGACGACGTCGAGGTTTCGGTTGGAGACTGGCTGCCGTCAAAAAAGATTACCCTGAAGTCGTATGGGAATATTCCAGGAAATCCGACTCTTTTCGATCGGTCTTTGGTCCGTGAATCAGTTTCAGCTGAACTCTGGCGGCGGATCTATCGCTCCCTGGACTATCCCACGTCTCTGATTGCGCCACCGGAAACCTGGAAACAGGCCACGCTGAACCAGACAGACCGGCAGACCAGTGCGCTGTTTTCGACAGACTGTCATCCGGCAGTCCTGTCGTTTAACGGCGTTTTCTTTGGCGTGTGCATGATGCGCACCTCGGCTGACGAGGGCGATTTCCTGATGGACAAGAAAAATCCGGGTCACTACCTGCTGCAACCCCAGCATGTGTCCCAGAATGTTCTGACGGAATGGCAGCCGGATCTATGGGAGTTTACGTCTCCAAAGAAGCCAAAAGATGCTGCCGTGCAATGGTTCTTTGACTTCTTCAAAGGCGTAGTGAACGGCACTGTGGATCCCGCCACAGCCCACACAGTTCTGAATGTCCCGTCGTTCCTGCTCTATGTGATCTTCTGCGAAATTGTCGGCTCGTTCGACAGTCTCAATAACAACGTCATGATCGGCGGTTGGGACTGGAGCGCGAACGGTGGCACGGCCTATTTCTTCCCCTACGATCTGGACGAGACGCTTGGTTGTGTCTGGAATCATCAGGGAGATGCAGGATCACTCCCTGAAAATGTAGGCTTCGTGCACACAGGGGATCCGGCCTGGAACGCACTGTTCTCCTATTTCGTAGCAACAGGAGACGTTGCACGGCTGTGGTCCCGGATCCGCACGTCTGGTGTTCTGGATCCTCAGAATATTTGGGAGATTATCCGGAAATATTCTGGCCCGATCGGATCAGATCTCTACCTGAAAGAGACGGCGGCCTGGGGCACGAACGTGATTTCCGCGCCGTTCTATCTTCAGGACTGGGTCGTCCGCCGCATCGCCTGGCTCGATGCCCAGTGGGGCTATTCAGCCTGACGACATATCCGCCGCCCTCCGAGGCGGTTTTTTTGTACTCTCAATTCAAACGGAAAAAATTAACATGGCAAAGCTGTCAGCCTTTTCGCGCGATCGTAACCGTGTGTCCCAGGGCGAAGAAATCGAAGTCGGACCTGAAGGCAACACGTTCTTCATCACAACGCGCGGCTTTACGCCTGCCTATCGTGACACGCTGTATGCGCTGCGTCTGGCAGAAGCGCGTGAGCTGAACCGCTCTGTTCGGGCTGGCGCTGGCTTTTACGCGCCTGACACGCTGCCCCCGTCGAACGACGATCTGTGTCAGGGCAAGGCTCTGGCCCAGGAATGTGTGCTGGGCGTCAAAGGACTGGAAGGCGACGATGGACAGGATCTGACGATCGATGCGTTCCGCGACATGCTGTCCAGCGGCGAGTATCCGGCCCTTGTCACATTGTCCCTGATGGCGGCTGGCCGTGTCGGTGCCGAGCGGGAAGAACAGGCGAAGGTTTTTGAGGGAAACTGATTGCCTCACTCCAGTGGGAGATGGAGTGGGGCCAATTCATGGGAGAGAACGAAATCCCGGAGATCCGCGAAGCGGCTCTGGAGCACCGTGTTCTCCCGGATCCCTGGAATGAGGTGCCCTGGCGCGCCTGGCACGATCTCCAGCACGACCGTCTCTGGATTACCGATGGTCTGGGCGCAGGCATGGGGGCGATCCGGATTATTTCCCGCCCCCAACCCATCGGCTGGGTGGCCGTGGATCGGTGGTGTGATGCCAACGGTGTCACGGCGGACGAACGCCCGCTTGTGTTCCGCCTGGTGCGGGCTCTGGACATCGTGTTCCTCACGCATCGGAACACTCAGATCACGCAGGATCTCCAGAACGCTCTGAGGAAATAATCATGGCGTCTCCACGCAGTGTTGCCCGGAATATCCGTCTGTTCCGGGATCAGGCGCTGTCACCGGCGGCCCAGTCGGCCTATCTGGCACGGGTTGCTATCAATGCCCGTGACACGGCCGCAAGGCGCGGTGATGCTCCTCCGCACTGGACCACGAACGTGGATGGGCGTCAGGGTGCGCCGGAAAGCTCTGTCCGGCCTGACGGGTTCATTCTCTACAAGTTCAACGTGATGGGTCTGGCGGCCAAGGCTGCGCTCCAGCTTTGCAAGGAGCGTTCCCCTGTCCGGTCCGGGCGGTATCGGGACAGCTGGGTGGTCGTGGTCGAGGGCAAGCCCTGGACAGACGACGTGGCTGACGTCCCGGAGGGCAAAGAGGTGATGATTGTTAATCCTCAGCCTTACGCTCGCAAGATCGACACTGGCGCCATGAAAATGAGCGTTCCGCCCGGAATTGTCGAAGCTGTGCGCCAATCCATTCAGCGAAAATTCCCGACCGTGAACGCGGCCCGGGCCTTTGTCACGGTGCCGTCCGGCCTGCTGGACAATGCGCCCTACATCCTGCGTCGCAATGGACGCGCCAAAGACCGAACAGCCGGAAAAGCGATCACCTATCCGGCTCTGATACTTACCCGAAGAACCTGAGGTTTCATCATGCCGACAGTTGAGCAGATCGAGGTTTCCTATCGTGGCCAGATCGCAGCTGCGGCGCAGGCAGATGCCAATGCCCTGGACAAGGTTGCGGATGGTCTTGACCGGGTTGGTGAGTCGATCGAAGTTACAGACAGCAGAATTACCCGCACGACCAAAACGGCCGAAGGTTGGGTTAAAACCCTTGATACCGTCACGAAATCAGCCACAGCCCTGCGAAAGGCGCAGGACAGGCTGAATGAAGTCACTGAAACGGTGAATGAGGGTGTCCGCAAAGGTGAGGTCACGCAGGCAGAAGCTGCCCGCACGATCGATGCCCAGACCGCAAAGGTCAAGAAGCTGTCGGATGCACATGACGCAGCAGTGAAATCAGCCAAGCGGGCCAGCGATGCGCTCCAGGACACGACCGACAAGGTCAAGCTGTCTGGCTATCAGTTCGGTATCGTCGCTGATGAAGCGCATAAGTTCTTTGACCAGGTGATGTCTGGCGGCTCTGCCATGAAAGCCGCCTTCTATCAGGTGCCCAATATGGTGCAGGTGATGGGTGGCTTTGGCTCTACGGTTAAAATCGTGGGCGGCTTTCTTGCGGGTCCGGGGGGTCTAGCTGTTGCTGCTCTTGCGGGCGCTGCAGCACTCTACAAAGTTGGCTCTGCAGCAGAAGCCGAACAGGAGCAACTGGCAACCCTGTCACAGCACCTGCGAGCGACCCGCGACGATTACACGGCCATGGCATCGTCGGCCGAAGCCGCGGCGCGTCAGCTTTCGTCCAGCAGCGGCTTATCGCTCGATGATAGCCGATCTGTCACCACGACCTTTGCGGCCGTGCCGACAGTCGATGGCTCCAGCCTCAAGGCACTGTCAGCCGAGGCTCGGGATCTGGCCGAAGTGATGGGTGAAACCGTCCCGGAAGCCGCCAAGACCATGGCGGATGCCTATGCGGATCCGGCCAAAGCGGCCCAGGATTTTGCGGACAAGGGCCTGCTGGGGGTTCATCAGAGTTTGGTCAGCCAGATCGAAGATCTGCAAAACTCTGGCAACCGTCTTCAGGCCTGGCAGTTGCTCATGCAGCAGGTCGGCACGGCAACACAGGGCGCAGCAGAACAAGGCCTGACGCCATTCCAACAGTCGTTGCATGACCTGCGGGACGACTGGGCTCCTCAGATCGAGGGCGCGAAAAGCTATGCCAATGCTATTGGGGACGGCATTGTTTCTGCTGCTACCAAGGGGATCGAAGCCCTGGCGTCCATGGGAAAGGAAGTCCAGAGCCTCAAAAAGTGGATGGACAGTTTCCAGCCTGCGCATGTGGCCTATGAAGCGCAGCAGGCCACTCTTCGCAGCGGTTCATCGTCTGGAATTTCCGGACTGATTGACAGTGTTGGTTCTCAGATCGGGGCCAGTTCTGACGTCCTCTCCCTGGCACACCGGATCCAGCCTGTGGAAAGCGCCACGGGTCAGTACAAGAACGGTCAGGTGGTCATGTCGGCTGCTGGGGCCATTGGCGCCATGCAGGTGATGCCATCCAATGCTGATGGGAATGACCTGACGGACCCAACCGGCAACGTGACGGCTGCTGAAAGGCTCCTGATCCGCCTCTATTCCAAGTATGATGGCAATCAGCAGCTTGTGGCCATGGCCTACAACTGGGGCGAAGGAAATGTTGATTCCTACCTGAAGGGCTCGAAGTCTGTTCCGCAGTCTGTCCAGGATTATGCGGACAAGGTGACGGGCGGCCAAGTCTATGGTGCCACGACTGTTGCCAGCATGCAGGGAAAGGTCAGCGATGCCCTGAAGTCTTCGGACAGTTCTACGGCCTCCCAGGTGCAGGACCAAACCAACGCCATCAAGCAGCTGACGTCTGCCCAGGCGGCACTGGATGACCTGCACAAGGCTGGCAAGGTGACGGACGCTGACTATGCGGCGTCCACTCAGGATCTGACCAATCGTCTGCTGACCCATAAGGGCGCGTTGAACGAACTCCGGGATCCGCTTCAGGAGCTGGCGCATCAGCAGGAACAGGCCACGGACGCGGCATGGACTGGATCAGCCGCCCAGAAAGCCATGGTCCAGGTGGATCAACAGGTCGAGGACGCTGCCCGTAAGATGGGTCAGGCCCATGCCTCCACCGCTGACATTCTGGTGGCTGAAGCGCGGGAACAGCAGATCCTGACGGGCGAGTTCAACGCCTCGATCGAGTCCATGACCCGCAAGACGACTGCCCAGGAAGCGCTTCTGTCTTCCTATGATGGCAGCAAGGGCAGCCTCGACCAGTATCTGCGGTCTGTGGAAGCGTCCGAGACGATTCAGAATACCTCGACAGGGAATACGAAAGAACAGGCCCGTCAGCTGGCTGCTCTCACGGATGCCCTGAACAAGTCTGCGGCCGCACAGGCGGACGTGACCACCGCACGCAAGGCTTATGGCCAGTCCCTCGATCTGGATTATATCAAGGCGGAAACGGCGTCTCTGGGTCAAAACTCGGATGCGGTTTCGGTTCAGATGGCAGTCCTGAAAGAGCGGAACAGCCTTCTGGAGAATGGTGCCGATCTCACGTCCAAGGCCAGTCAAACGGATCTGGCGAACGTGGCAGCGATCCAGTCAGCCACGAATGCCTACCAGCAACAGCAGGATGCACTGAATGAGCTGACCAGTGATATTTCCTCAGCAGCGGATACGCTCTCCGGTGACTTCACGCAGGCCTTCGTCAATGCCTCCAATGGCGGGGTGACTTTCAAATCTGCCATGCAGGGCGTCGAAAGCCAGCTGGTCTCCATGATCGCCAAGCTGGCGCTCATCAATCCACTTCTGAGTGCCATCGACGGTAAAAGCCGCACAACCCTTGGCAGTATCGGCTCCCTTTTTGGAGGCGGTAGCGCTGTGGGAGGCGTTTCCATTCCAACAGTGAATATTGGATCACAGGACGATGCAGATGCCTTGGGTGGGCTGGGGTCGGCGGCATCAGCCTATGGTTCGCTTGGCGGCCTTGGTGGTGCCTCGTGGTTGTCCTCCGGACTGAAAACCAATCTGTTCGGGACGGCGACAGTCGGCAACCTGCTTGGCGGCGTTGGGGCTGGCTTCGGTCTCGGCTCTGCTCTCGGCGGTATCGGCGGTGGAACCAACGGCACATTGGGCAGCGGAATTGGCTCCGGCATTGGTGCGCTGGCCGGCTCGTTTATTCCAGGCGTTGGGACGCTGATCGGTGGCCTGGTGGGCGGCGGTTTAGGTGGCCTTCTTGGAGGCCTCTTCGGGCACAAGAAGAACCCCTACACGATCGACCAGGTGCAGACGATCGATGGTCAGCTGTCTCTGGGCCAGACCTGGAACCAGGCACAAACGGACACGATCACGGAGCAGCTGAAGACGGATATCTCCTCGATCAACAGCGTTCTGTCTGCGACTGGCGCTGATATCGGCGGTGGCTATCTGGGCACGGTCCGCAACGACAAGAACAATAAAAACGCGGCGATGCGGTCCGTTTCCCTGACGGATCTTCTGAAAAGTTCCACGCTGACCAGCTCTGACGCCACGTTCAACCAGGCGCTGTCTCAGGGGATGCCCTCGGACATCACGGACGTCTCCACCTATACGGCAGCGATCCAGAGCCTGAAGGCCATGGCGGATACGGTTGACCAGCTTGGTGTCTCGGTCTCGAAATTCAATTCGGACGGTACCGTCACGATCCAGAATTTCACCGAAGCGACCGGGGATCTGAAAACGGCGCTCGATACGGCGCTGGACGGCAAATCGCTGTCCACGTCCGATCTCCAGACCCAGATCTCCACGATCTCCACGTTCGTCAACACGACGATGCCGAGCCTGCTGTCTGCCACGGTTTCAGGGCAACAGTCCTGGGTGGACCAGATGGCGACGCTGAAACAGACCTATGACGCTGCGGCGTCGCAGGCGTCGGCCTATGGTCTGGATGGGTCTTCGATCACGTCCAAGTATCAGGCGCTGTACGATCAGGGTTATGCGAACAACATGACCACGCTCAATCAGTCTGATGCGGGTGTCCGGGCGCGTTACCTGACAGCCACGGGTGATGATGAAGGCGCAGCACTCCTGAATTTCGATACCAGTGCCGATCAGCAGCGACAGTCGCTGAAAGACACCTGGCGTTCGTTCCTGGGCGATGCGTATTCGTCCCAGCAGGCCTACGTAGATCAGTCGGCCGATCTGGAAAAAACACTGGCGGCCGAGCGCCTCCAGATCCAGCAACAGTACAACGGCACGTCCGTGGCGCAACTGAAACAGTATCAGTCCCAGGCGCAGCAGTCTGTCACGTCGGTGTTTTCCAGCCTGACGGATTATGCGCGGGGGCTGAATACGTCTGACGCGTCGCCGCTGTCTGCCCAGGCGCAGTACCAGAGCGCCAACGACAACCTGATGAGCGATTATCAGGCGGCCATGGGCGGGGATTACGATGCCCTGTCGCGGATCCAGTCCGACGCCAGCACTTTCCTGTCCACGTCCAAGACGTGGCAGGGGTCTGGCACCGGATACAGCACGGATTTCACGCAGGTTTCGAATATCCTCAAAGCGCTTGGCCAGTCGGATAGCGACAAGATCACGGCCAATCTGGTCCAGAAACTGGCCAACCAGCAGACAGACGCCACCAAGGCGGTATCGGATCAGATGGCAACCCTCCTGAAAGTGGTGGAAGCAATGCAGAAACAGCAACAGCTTCAGGCTGTCACCGACGCCACACGGCCGAGGGCGGCATGAGGTTTCGCACAGTCGAACTGGAAATTGTTCTGCCGGCCGTCACGCAGCCGGCAGCGGTTCAGGGGTGGGGAAATGTGCCGTGGGGCGCTTTGACGCAGTTTCCGGATAATCCGGAATCCGTCGAAACCCTGCGGTTCTCGGATGCGGGCTATGTGGATGAGAACCACATCCCTTATCCGCCCTATGTCACGCAGGCGCTGGATCTGTCACGGTCCCTGACCCTGTCAGCAGATGCGTTGGGCGGATCGTTCTCTATCGGGATCCTGACGCTGGCCAATCCGGACGGCGTTCTGGATGGTCTGCTGCAAAGCCGTGTGAATGACCATCTTCCCGTTACGCTCCGGGAGGGCGAACGTCTCTGGGATACGGCACGGCAGATCTGGACGGATCCGGCCTCTGGCTCCCTCCGTCCCGTGTTCGCGGGCCTGGGGAAAAACTGGCAGCCGGGTCTAAACAGCGTGTCCATCACGCTGCTCGATGCCACCTACTGGCTGGACGGGACTGTTCCTGTCTCGGTTTATGGGGGCACCGGGCGTCTGGACGGCGATAGCAACGTCGTCGGCCGTGACATTCCACGGCTACGGGGTACGGTCTGCAACGTCACGCCTGTTCTGATCGACAGCAGCAATTATGTCTATCAGCTGTCAGACGGTCCCGCTGATGTGGTGGCGCTGTATGAGGGCGGTTATGCCGGCATCGCTTTCGGCGGTACCGTCACTGATCTTTACGCCACGTCTCCGGATCCCGGCACGTACACCGTTCTGTCCAGCAGTGCGGGCACCTGGATCCGACTGGGCACCAAACCCGTCTATGGAATCACCGTCGATGCGGTGGGGCGCTTTCGATCGGGGGCAGCTCCCGCCAACGTTCTGGACGTTCTGCGACAGTTCCTGATCGAAGACATGGTGATGCCCTCTGCCTATATCGATGCGGCCTGGACTGCGACGTCCAGCCTGGCACCGTATGCGGGCGGCTGGTTCTGGGACGGGTCCAGCAGTGTGACAGGCCGTCAGGCGGTCAGCACGCTGCTGTCGGGTCTGGGCGTTTCCCTGGTCCCGACACGGACAGGCACCCTACGGCCGATCCGGTTGCAGGATCCTGCGGATGCGGGGGATCCGGTCCTCACCCTGACCACGGACGTCATCAGCGCGATTTCGCCCGTGTCTCTGGACAGTTCTCTGGATCCGCCAACCTGGCGCTGGCGGATTGGCTGGCAGCACAATTTCACAATCCAGACCTCCGGATCCGGTTTGCATCCGCAGGCCTCGGCGGATCGTCAGTCCCTGATTGCCGAAAGCGACCGGGGTGCTGTGTGGTTTGATACGACCGTCAAAGCTCAGTGGCGCGTTCCAAACGATCCCGCGCTGATCTCCACGGCTCTGGCCAATCAGGCGGATGCCGTGGGGATAGCGCACTGGCACGGATCGGTCTGGGGCAAGCGCCGTCACCTCTGGGCGGTAGACGTGCCGCAATCCGTGGCTTTGGCTGTGGATCTCGGGGATGCGGTATCGCTTCAGGCGCCTGTGCCAGGTGCGAAATCCGCTGTTCCGGGGATTGTGGTCAGTGAACACGTCACCAGCTCCGGCAATACGACAACCCTCACAATACTGGTCTGAAAATGCAAAACTGCGGCATTGGCTGGCAGAATGTACTGCTGCCGGCTGCGTTGTCCGGCAATGGCGTTTCTGGCCTGCCCGTTACCAACCTGCAAAACCAGCAGGGCGCGGCAAGCCTAGCCTGGCGCGTGGCAGCCGGGGGCACCGGATGGAGTGCTGACGTCAAGGCAGCACTTGGCTCTGTCCAGTCGATCCGGGCGATCAGCCTGCACCGGACCAACCTGACGACAGCAGCAACCTGGCGCATCCAGATCCGGAACGGTGCGACCGTGACGTTCGATCAGACGGCTGGTGCCAATATCCAGAACGGGCAGTGCCTGCGGATTTTGGCAGCGCCTGTGTCTGGTGACTCTCTTGAAATCACGGTCTGGGATGCCAGTAATCCGGACGGCTTCATTTCGATCCCGCTGGCCTATGCCGGGCCACTCTGGCAGCCCGTGCGGAACTATTCCTCCGAAAGCACCGAAAGCCTGACGGTGGGGCAACAGAGCACCACGACGCTGTCAGGTGGCGAGTTCGTAGATGCACGCTACGTCCAGCGCGGACTGTCGATCGCGCATCAGTCCTACGGCGATGCGGATGCAGTGGTGCTGCGACAAATCCAGCGTGTCGCAGCTACGGGGCAAAATATCCTGTTCGTGCCGGATCCGTCTGTCAGTTCGGCTGCGCTGGCACACACGGCACTGTTCGGGCGTCTGTCGGGCGGTGATCTCTCCAATCCCTTCGGGCCAGCCGACCGGCATGCCCAAACCTTCACACTGACGGAAAGGCTTTGACGTGGCAGCACCGCTTCTTCTTGATCTTGTCCTGGAGACGGCCACCAATCCGGGCACGGCCTCGTTCGTGCTGAATGGTGCCGTCCAGGACCGACGCTCTTTCGCCTCGGCGGCTCCGGGTGGCGGGCAGGTGTTCTATTTTGCTGATGATGGCACGCAGGCCGAATGGGGTGTGGGCGTCCTGGCAGTCGGGACACCGAATACCCTGAGCCGGCAAACCGTGACAGGCACGACGCAGAATACGGCGCAGGCGCTGAATTTCACTGGAACCGTTCGGGTCTATTCCTGGGTGCCAGCGTCCTACACGCCTGTCCTCGATAGCAACGGGTCTCTGGCGCTGCGGGGTGATATCACGGCACAAAGTGGATCTCTGTCCCGGCTTCAGGTCATTGTCGAGGCGCTTGTTCCGTCCGTGACGAACTGGGGGTCTCAGCAGGCTCTGCCCGCTGTCGATGCCCAGAACCGGTTCATCAACAAGGATGTCGGTGGTGGCAACCTGCCAGTCCTGAATATCCAGCTGGTCAATGCCCCGACCGAGGACAATAGCGCTGCCTATTTCCAGTTCCTGACGACCTGGGGCGCTCTGGCTGTCCCCACGAACGCGAACGTCTCCAACCAGATCCGCAGTTATGCCCAGCCCATTGGCAACTATGCGCAGTCACAGGCCCTGACGGACACGGCCGCCTATCTTCAGAGCCAGATCAATAACAAACAGCCGACCGGCACGTACGTCACGACGCAGCCGACAACCTCCGGATCCAGTGGGGATCTGAAGATCAACGCAGTCAATTTCAGCAACAGCGCCAATGCGCCTTACCTGAGCGGTTACAAGCCGGACGGATCTCTCACCAGTTACATTCTGGCCCAGATCGGAGACCTGCCGCTGGACAGGTCGAAAAAGCTGCACTGCTGGCAGGTCGTCATCCAGAATGGTCAGCGGGTGAATTTCCCGTCCGGATTTTCCGGAAGCCCGGACAGCATCAATTTCAACACAACCCAGCGCCTTGATCTGTGGTGGACCAACGCCGACTCAGGCGGATTTACAATCAATTCGAACTCCAACGCCTCGCAGCAGATTTCTGTGATTGCGTCCGGGCCTCGATAGGACAAAACGATATGACAACTGCACTCGATGCAATCAAAGCAGCCTATCCCGCCCGCTATTATGCAACCACAGACGGATCTGTCGTCACGGGTGTCCTGGACGTCTGGGCCGGGACTACGAACAACGTCCAGGCACAGATCAATGTGTTGGCATTGCCGGCTGTGTCTGATCTGATTGCCCTGACAGCAGACCAGTTTGCCGAAACGGTTGGGGCGACGAATATTCCGGTCTCAGGCGGCGCTCTGGTCTATGCCAGCCGCTATGCAGCGAAATTCGATCATACGGCCGCGCAGCCTGCTGCTGTTACGGGCTGGTACGACCTGTGGACCCTTGGGTCTCATAAGAACCTCCCGGCGCTTGATGATCTCCTGCTTCTGTCCGCTGCTGACTGGCAGGCTCTGGGTGGAGACTATTCGGACAAGGGAAACAAGGGCGTTCAGGACGGCCAGCTGATCGACTACACGCCGCCGCCTGTTCCTGTGCCACTTCCTGACCAGGCAAAATCCGAACAGGCCTGGATCCAGTATCAGGTCAACCTGGCCGCCGCGATGGGTGAAGCCTTCACGGATCCGATGAAGGCCTATGTGAAGGCGATCGCAGCCATCGCGGATGGCACGGACACGACCAGCACGGCTTTGCCGGCGCGGCCTGACCCAATCATGGCCTGATCACTGGCCCTTCTTTTCTGACGTTCTCTGACAGCTGCCTCCGGGCGGCTTCTTTTATGGAAAAACCATGCCTGACGCTCTGACCCCGTTGCCACTCCAGATCGCACCATCCAGCAAAGACGACCTGATCCGGGAATTGCAGGATCGCGCCCTGAAGCTCGAAACTCAGGTCGAAGGACTGGGGGACAAGTATTCCGATCTTCGGGTGGAAATGCGCTCGGAGATCGCGTCCCTGCGCACCCAGATTAACGACCTGAAGGAAGATCTGGAAGCCGGAATCAAAGCTCTCGGATCCAAGGTTGATCGGGTCATGGGTGGCAAGGCTGTGGTTACAGCACTTGTCACCCTAGCGACGTCAATTCTTGGATCCGGAGTAGTTCACCTTGTTGTATCTATAAAATAAAACTAAACCGAAATAATTTTCGCATTAGGATATTTTTTTAAGAATAAATCGTGTTCTATTTTAGAAAATGATACATACACCCAATCTATACACGCATCATCGTTTTCGTAATTGGGTATATCTTCTAAAGGATTATGTAGCAAAATTGCGACATAATTCTTGGATTTAAGATCAGGCTTCTTTTTTTCCGAGAAAAATATTCTTCCATCTCGGAAATCTATAAAGCCGTTCTCCTTGAAAAAATCATAGTCAATCTTAAAATGAAAAAAGTCTTCCTCATAGTCCGATTGATGACTTCTATCTTTATGTAATTGAGATAACATTATATTTGCTCTGCCTTGAGCGTAAAAAGCAATATCTCCCGCCTTTATAAAAGCGGACATGATTGCTTTCTTTTTGTAGTCTTCAAAGCTTACTACGTATGGCATTGGTTTTTCCTTTGGTTATTCCAATGAAACCATAATCGACTTAGATCCAGACTCACAATCCGTAAAAAATAATTGTTAGGTATTAATCCTATGACTGAAACTGCCGTCGTGCTCGCCATGACGCTCTTAAAGCTGCCCGGTTTCGAAGGATTCCGGTCGAAGCCGTATGTCTGCCCTGCCGGGTACTGGACGATCGGTTACGGCAGCCGCTGGCTGAAGGACGGCAAGCCCGTCACGGCCAAAACGCCCCCTATCAGTGAGGCGGATGCTGCCAGCCTGCTGCTGCAATCTGTCATGGCTCTGGACGCCTCTTTGTCACGCCTGGTCAAGGTTGCGCTTTCAGACGTCCAGCGGGCCGCTCTTCTGTCCTGGCAGTACAACGTCGGCACACCGGCCGTGGAAAGTTCCACGCTGCTGCGCAAGCTCAATGCCGGCTGTTACGTTGGTGCGGCCAATGAGTTGACACGCTGGAACAAGGCAACTGTGAAAGGGCACCTGGTCGAACTGGCTGGTCTGACCACGCGCCGCGCCTATGAACGGGACGTGTTCCTGGGCAAGCGGACAGTCATGGGGCCGAGCCATGCAATGGTCTGACCTTCTCGGCTTGCTCCCGCCTCAAGTCCTGCTCTGGGGTGGCATCTTTCTTGTTCTGACGTCGATGCTGCTGAATCTCTGCGGCTTCCTGCGGTCCAGGATTGCGCCGCCGGATCCGGGATCGATCTGGGTGAGGCCGTATCAGCTTCTGAGCTTTCTGGCCTTCGAGCAGAAATATGCTGCCGCCATGTACAAGATCGGGCTCACGGCCGTCATGACGACACGGGCTGAAGCACCGCTCTTGAAAAAGGCAGGCGCAGACAGTGGCGTGCCAATCCTGGACAGCAAGGGCAAGCCCAAAGCGCCTACCTGACTGAACCCGTCCGTCGGACCCGGTTCGATCATCCTCATTCCTCAGATCTCCGAAGGAGGCAGCAATCCTGCTGTCAGACCGTCGGATGCAACGCCGCCCATCGAGGTGGCTTTTTTTATGGAAGAAACAGTTATGGCTTTTAGTTCTGTAACGGCCCTTGAAGGTCTCGTGAATCAGTCTCTGGGCAAGGCTGACACGCCTACGGTTCAGCAGGGCATCAGCGTTGGTGGCCTCGTGCTTCAGGGCGTTCTGGCTGCATCCATGTCGAAGCTGGCCGAGCATGTTGATATCACGGCATTCGATGCTGCTCTGACCAAGACACTGGAAGGTGCCACGGATCTGGAGCGCGTCATCGCTGCTGGTCCCGTCACTCAGGCGCCAGCTCAGTGAATACCGCCAATCTGGCGATTGTCGGCGTCATGGTCCTTGTGGCTGTGGCGTCGGCCCTCGGGCTCTATCGAGCCGGGGGCAAATCGCAGAAGGCCGATACGGCTGATCAGGACGTCAAAGACGCAGAGTCTCAGGTGACGCAGCTGCGAGCCATGGAACAGCGCGGTGCAGATGCTCCGCAGGCCGTTGATGAGCTTCTGGATGCTCTAAATAAGGGAAAAGCATAATGCGAGCTGTTCTATTGTGCCTGGTGCTGGCTGGGTGTGGGCAACCACGCATCAAGGTGGTGTGCCCTGCCCTGCATCCCTGGATGGCTGATTTCCAGAAGGAAATGGCGGCCGAGATCCGCACACACAGGCAGGACTGTCCTGCCTTAATTCAAAGCGCGATCCAAATGTCTCGCATCCATAAATTCTGCAATATTCAATAGATAAGAAAATTTATTATTCCGGAATAAATAGATGCGTTCCTGCACACAAAGTCGCCCATCCATCAAACTTTGTATGCATGTATATATCAAAATACTTATTTTCATCACTAGAATTTTCATCGACTTTATCCCACGGGAAATCTGAGAATATTCTATCAAAAACTACGTCAGGCTCATCTCTAGAAAAAATAGCGACATTTTTTTTCAAATCGTATTCAATAATCCTATTCTCTTTTATTGCAAAACAGAAAAATTCTTTAAATAAATTGAACTTCTCTTTTAACGAAAGTTCATCATGATCGCTAAGACCAAGCGACCACCAAATTCCTATGGGGTTATCTCCATTCACACCAATCATGAATTCGTCAAAGTCTTCTTTGTAATTCTTCATTTTCTGTTTCCCAAAATAAATTTTGCCATAACTATCGCTATCAGAATGACACCAACGATCATAAAATAAGGTTTGACACAGCGTCGATTCGCGCGTGGACTTTCCGTTGTAGGAATTCGATGGTTTGACGAGATAAGCTACTGTTTTGAATAGATTTATCTAGTTGCGTCGGGTCCACCACCAATCTCAGAAATTGCTATCTTCCGCCAGTTTTTCGGCAGGTTTGACACCTTCCTCAGGGGGCAAATCGCAGAAAGCCGATAGGGCTGACCAGGACGTCAAAGAGGCAGAAGACGCACTCTATCGGACCTCAACTATGGCCCAAGCTGAAACAGATAAACCAGCGACTGAGAGCGACATTTTAGCGCGATCAAACAGAGGAAACGCATGAAGTGGATTGTTCTCGGGCTTGCCCTAACAAGCTGCACCTCTATCCGCTATGTGCCCTACCCTCGTTTCGTACTCAGATGCTGAGCAAAAGGAATTAGCGAGTGAGATCCGAAAAAGCCCGCAGTCGCAGGTGATGCGCTGGATAGGAGATTATATCGGACTTCGTGATCAGGTCCGAGCATGCCGGAGTTAGCACCTCTGAACGAAATGAAATGTCTATATTTATTGGGGCTTGGCGTAGAGCCAGCTTTTAATTGGTTGAGTAATTAAATTATGAAATGGGGAGGCAAATGCCTCCCCATTGGCCCTTAGAGCCTGTTAACCGACCTGACGCAGTTCGGTCTGAGCCACAGGAGCGTCCATCAGATAGGGTCCGCTAGAGACGATCTGAATGGAAAGCACACTGGGGTCTCTGTTCAGCGTGACATGACTCTGGAGTGGCAGAGCCGCGTTGCCATCCGTCCAACGATAGGTGGAGGATTCCAGACCATGCCAGCCTGACAGATCAGCTATCGACAGATGTGTTGTCAGGTTCGTTGTCTGACGAGCGGCAAACAGAGACACCTCTCCTACCAGCACACCGAGATCACGACGATCATCCACAAATGGTCCGATCGTGTCACTCGGACGGCTGGTCCGGGAGATGAGACGCACAGTCGCAACATTTGCGGGGATCATGAACATGACCCGATCGTGCGCCGTACGCAGCGGACGAATAACCTGGCCAAAGTTCGTGACCAGATGCAGGTCCGGGTCTGTGGTCAGTTCCGGCTGAGGCGCAGCACTGGTGGCACGTGCCGCAATGGCTGCATGGATCGGCTCAACGAAGGCGCGGGAGGTTTCCAGCGGTAGCGTTGATGAACCGCCCGTTTTTCTGGAGCCTCCGAAAAGGGCCGTTACGGTGTGGTTGTCGAACTGATCACGGTTGCCTGTGTCGAGATAGCTCTCGGTCAGTGCGTTTTCAGCCCAGACCGCTTCATGGCTGTCCAGTTCAACGTGGTAGTAGGTGTAGCTGTTGATCGTGCGATCAATCAGGATTGAGGTGCCATTGACCAGCATACGGGCCGGGACGAGCTTGCCCTCGAAGACCATGCAGTGCTCCTGCGTGACCAGCAGATCACGGGACGGAACACCATCAGCCAGAGCGCCCTCACGGATGCGAACGAGCCAGTTGTCTTCAGGAACAGGCTGGCTTGCTACCGTGATGGAACGATGACCCAACCATTTGACGGGCATCGCGCCCTTCGGCGTCATGACCAAGGTACCGGGCACGAGGGTTTCGACAGTTGCTTCGCCATCCGGCGTCATCAGCGAGGTGCCTTCTGCAAAGCAAGTCGTGTAGATCAGGCCGCCATTGCTGTCAGACGAGAGCGTATAACCGTAGTTGCTGGCACCCGGTACGTTCAGCGAGTAGCTGCCACCTTTGGTGTAAAATGTGATGCCGGTAGATGTTGTAGTAACACTGGTGACACTTGCGGCAGGAATGGACGCAAGCTCGATCGTATCCGTCGGAGACCAGTTGGAAATGGTGTTGGTCGGCATTGTCGTGCCGCTGATGACCAGATTTGCACCGTCACCCGCCAGCGAGACAACGCCGGTGCCCGCAGTTCCATTCAGAACCAGTGTACCACCGGAAGAGACGGTTTGCGTACCCGCGATAACACCACCGGAAGAAATAATAGTCTTACCGCCAGCCGCAATCACAGTGCCAGAAACTGTACCTCCGCTCTGAATAACAAGCGTGTTTCCGGATGTTACGTTATAAGCCGCGCTGTTGGCATTACTCCATGTTACCCCGTTATCAATGATAATCGTGCCGCCAGTTCCACTGCCAAACCGATTGCTGCTTGGGGTTGCGCCGCTGGCAATTTCCAGAGTTCCGCCGTTAACCAGATTAGCGGATCCGGTTGCGCCAGAGCCCAGATACAGGCGCCCGCCACTTTCAATCGATACACCTGACGTGAGGGAGTTTGCCCCCGACCCCGAAGCAATCAACTGCGCAGAACCTGAGAGTGTTCCGCCGTAAACCGCTCCATAATTGGTTACAGTGCCACTATAAATATAGTTACTGGCAGCACTGAGAACACCCGCGCTCGCGACTGTGGTAAGGCCCGATACGACACCTCCCGACTGAACATTAACCGTTGCGCCGGAATTAACGGTATTAATGGAAAGGGTAGCACCGGAAACAACCGCCTGCGTCCCGCGTAAAATACCGCCGGAAGAAATAACTGTCGTTCCGCCGGATGCAATCACAGTGCCTGTGACAACACCTCCACTCTGGACAATCAAAGTATTACCAGAAGTTACGCCCAAGCTTGTCGTGTTATTGTTGCTCCAGGTAGTGCCACTATCAATGATGATAGTTCCACCCGTTCCGCTTCCAAATCGGTTATTGCTGGGGGTAGCTCCCCCTGCGATCTCAAGTGTGCCACCATTGACGAGATTGGCAGACCCCGTAGCACCAGACCCCAGATAGAGGCGCGTGCTGCTCCCGACACTGACGTTGCTAATAACAGACCCGGTATAAGCACTCAGCGCTGCACCAGAGCCGGTAAGCGTCCCATTTGTCACTGTAGAGCCTGAAGAGACGTTGATTGTGCCCTCCAGAAGCGTTCCAGCATTTGCTGTAATCACGGCTCCTGTTGCCACATTACCGCCGCTGATCACAGCTCCGGTGGCGGCGCTTAAAACACCACCACTAAAGGCGTTAACAGCCAGCACTGTTGCGCCGGTTGCAGCACTAACAGTGCCACCTCCCGCGATGAACGGATTGTCAGCCGTTGCACCTGCAGAGAGATATCGAATGCCGCCACTCTGAATGACCCCTTGGAATGAGGACCCTCCACTGGAGATATAATCCTTACCTCCACTACTGACGACGCCGTTACGGACGATACCGCCGGAAAGAACAAACCGCTGACCGCCATTGTGCTGGTCTTGCGTAACGCCGCCGCTCGAGACGGTTTCAACGTCTCCATACACGAGCTCATTCGAAGCAACCTGCCCCGACGAAACGTTATAAGTCGCCATGGTCTTTTATCCTCACCGACAAGCCACAAGAAACGAAGGAAAAATGTCGTGGATGGTGGCTCATTGAACAGTTTCACCGGAGCGCTCGAGTGTTATCTTTTGAGCAACAACAGTGAGAGGAAAAACCAAACCATGTGGAGCGATCGAAGAACCGTTGGTTTATGTGCTTCGTTTGTGATTTCAGGCTTCTGGCGATGTAATTAACGGTTTCTGCGATGGCATCCGGTCTGCGTTTTGAGCAGATTGATTGCTGCCCCCTCTGGATGACTACGCGCTCGCGCTGATCCGCTCGAGGAAGAGGAAGCGGCGCATGTTGTAGACGATATTGGCGAGCCCGATCCTCATGGTGGCCCGGGTGATACCGACAGTTCGGATGAAGAGTCCGGTCTGAGATTTCTGATCGGCAAAGACGTGCTCGACGCGGGATCGGATCACGGACTTCCCTGCGTTGGATCGCTGGATATGCCGGGGCATCGGTTTGAGATGCGGCTTTTTGCGATGAACCTTGGAGACAAAGCCCTGCTTTTCTATGAAGTCTTCGTTGGCTTTTGAGCGATAGGCCGTGTCAGCCCAAACACTTGAGGCCGTATTGGTTTTATCCAGCAGCCCCTCTCTCAATCGCGCGCCATCATTGGCGGCGGCATGCGTTGTTTTCCATTTCCGGATGAACCGGTATTTCCGATCGATGGAAACATGCGATTTATAGCCAAAGAACGGGATAGCGAGATCCGTTGTGGGGATCGTCCCGTCATCCTGCCGTTTTGCTTTCGTGAACTTCAGCGTCCAGCGCGCATGGCGATCCTTGTGCGACAGCTTTGCCGGCTTGTCCTGCCAGTCTTCTGGAATACGTCCTGCCCGGAGGTCGGCTTTCTCAGCGTTCGTATTGCGCTGCTTCGGAGCCGCTACCAATGTTGCATCCAGGATCTGGCCCGACATCGGCAGATAGCCCGCGTTGCGCAGGGTTGTATCAAAACGATCAAACAGCCTTTCAATCGCACCAGCCCGCGTCAGGCGCTCGCGGAACAGCCAGAGTGTTTTGGCGTCCGGCACACGGTTCGACAGTCCCAGACCAAGGAAACGCATGAAGGACAGGCGATCATTGATCAGATACTCCGTCCGCTCGTCGGACAGATTGTTCAGCGTCTGGATCACCAGAATTTTGAACATCAGCACAGGATCAAATGGCGGTCGCCCGCCTTTGCTTCCGTCTGAATAAGCCAGTGCCTTCTCCAGATCAGGACGGAACACTTCAAAATCCACAATCCGGGAAAATGCTTCGAGCTGATCACCCAGCCCGCTCAACCGGGCAAGCCGCTCTTCAACGTCAAAAAATCCCGGCTGCTTCATAGCGTCATTCCCTCAGTCAGAATCGGACGAATGGAATCACAGAGCAGACCTCAAAACCAGGGGGTTTTTCGAACCCTCCATGTCCTAGTGTTTCATCTCAAGCGTTTTTTGCGTTTGGCTTCGCCTCTCGTTTTAACGATTTCTTAATGAAACAGGGGACAACGTTTATTTTCTCAAAGAGGAATTTGAAAAAATGTAGAAATGATAAGAAGATTTTTGATCGTAATAATTTTTGATAGAAAATCCCTTCATTCGAGAAAACGATAATTTTCTTTGTAAATATTATTCCTTCGATTCGGCATTTATGTCCGAATCCAGCGTAAATTTACGATCCCGAAGGTAGCTTTTGATGACCAATATTTTGGTACTGGCTTCCATATTATAAATGGTCAATAATCATGACCTTCTTGTTTTATCAGATCCTTTTTTAATGCTCTAGCGTGCGATTTGAAGGAGGCGTATGTCTGCGTCTGATGTGACTTCCATACCAACCCAGACAGAGGAGGCTCCAGTGCCTCTCCAGTCCTCTGGTTCGGGTGCTTCGCCTGCCGTCGAGACAGAGACGAAATCTCCCTATCTTGCCATTTCTCCTGTTCCTGTCGTCGAAGGCGGTCAGGGCGTGCGCTTTGACTTCAATGACGGCGCGCGGGTCATGGTGCCAGACATAGCCCCTGAGATTGGTCAGTGGCACGTCCGGTTGTCGGACTATGCCACGGGCAATATTCTGTTCGATGCCCGCCTGAAGGGCGGAATGGTCGCCTCGACCAAGAAGTTCTTTGTCCCGTTCCTGATTGATGTCTGGCTGGAAAAGCCGGATGGCACCCGTGAAAGCGTGCTGCATCACGAGTTGTCACTGGAAGGGAAACCGGTTCTGGTACAGCTTCCTGTTGGAACGCTTGGCGATACCATTGCCTGGTTGCCTGCGGTTCTGCGCCTAGCGCAGGAAAGTGGCGCCAAGGTGACGTGTTCTGTTGCGGACGTGATCCTGCCTTTGGTCAAGGAAGCTAACCCGGATATCACGCTTGTGGGTCATGATGAGGCCAAGGCGAACAAGGATTTCACGGCGGGGTTCTACGCCAGCTACAATATCGGTCTGTTCTTTACAGACACCGAGTTCACGCATCAGCCGACGGATTTCCGTCATGTCGGCCTGCATCGGACGGCAGCCTATATTCTGGGAGTTAATCCCTGGGATGATACTCCGCCACCCATCACGATCCAGGATGGCGATACGCCTCCCATCGAGGGACCGTATGTTGTCATTGCCACGCAGGCCAGTACGCAGTGCAAATACTGGAACAACCCGGCAGGCTGGCAGGAGGTCATCGCATTTCTGAAGGCTTCAGGGTATCGCGTAATCTGCATTGATCAGAAGACGTTTCATGGGACGGGGTATGTGTACAATCACATTCCTCATGGCGCCGAGGATGAGACGGGGAACCGGCCTCTGTCGGAGCGGGCGCGCTGGTTGAAGCATGCCAGTTTCTTCATTGGCCTCTCCAGCGGTCTGGCATGGCTGGCACATGCGGCAGGGACGCCGGTTGTGATGATTTCCGGTTTTACGCATCCGGACAACGAGTTTGCCACGCCGTACCGCATCATCAACTGGCACACCTGCAATTCCTGCTGGAATGACCCGAAGCATCAGTTCGATCATCAGGATTTCTTCTGGTGTCCACGGCATAAAGGAACTGACAGGCAGTTTGAATGTACCCGTCTGATCACAGGTGCGCAGGTCATCCATACTCTCAAACGTCTGATCAAGGATAAGGGGTTGCCGATGACGGAAACGGCTGCCTGAGCAAGCAGACAAGCTGAATCCGGTTTGACAGTCCACAGATTCGCGCGTTGTTTTTCCACAGAATAGATTAGATGGTTTGACCCGATAAAACTTTGTTTTTCCATAGATTTATCTAGTTGAGTCGGGTCCACCACCAATCTCAGAAATTATTAGTTTTTAGCAGGTTTGAGAGTGGTCTAACCATTCCCTGTCTCGCACTGATCTTAAAGCGTTTGTCTTTAGCAGAAACACGAAGCGATCTCTGTTACTCAGATCACTTCATGCCTGCCGGGATTATACCCTCACTGTTTCTTCAAAAGAACCTGAGCGGCCTCCAGTAACTCACGCCCCAGTTCGGCCGCAGTTTGAGGAGAAAGTGAAAACTGCTCAAGCTTGTCTCCTGCAGGCAAGTGTTCGGGAGACGTTGCAGACTTGATCTGCAACACGACAGCACCATCCTGTACAACAACTGTACGATAGGCTGTTACACTCGAAATATCGAGGTTCCCGTCCTTTTTCAGCTTCCATTCTGACATTGTGTATCCTTTGATTTACCGTCCGTCCGTCCGTTTAAAGCGCTTTGGCGTTCTGAATAAACCTATCAAGGAATTTCTGTTCATCCACGCCTTCAACGATTGTCATGGATTTCACTCCCGTTCGAAATGGAGCTTGATCGCGTTTCCAAAGATGCACACGGCCGTAGTTAATCCCCGGAATGGTATCGACATCCATATATAATTCCTGAGATTTCGTAATAAGGGACGGGTCCACAACAATCGCCGCAGCCATCTCGTCCCAGAGCAGCATGGGTTTCATGTATTTTACAACATACTGCGCAACCGGACGCCGGGATTGAGCAATATTGGCAAGATGCTCTTTGGACAGGACCAGGTCAGATGAAATATTCCCAACAACTGTGATTTTGGCCCACGGAACCGTTAGGGTGATATGCGCAGCTTCGGGATCAAACACCATGTTGAAATCATCTGTAAACGCGGCATTCCCATTAATTGCGGACATATTGGTATCCACAAGGCCGCCCATAAAAATCAATTGTCGGGCAAGTTTGGGAAACTCCGGGTCAAGCCTGATTGCAAGCGCCAGATTGGTCATTGCGCCCGCTTCAAATATCGTTACTCGATGGGGATGAGCGTGCACGGCCCGGATCATAAACTGGGCTGCTTGTTCATGGCTCGCTTGCAAAACAGGTCTGCCTTCAGGAAGCGGGGTCAAAACGGGTTCCTCTGCGAGTGCGTCCTTAATGGACCCACTGCCACCCCAAACCCCTTTCCACGGAAGAACACCATATTGTTCCTCATGCAGACGCATACGATCAACCGTATTCAGAGGCGGATATATCGCCCCATCAAAAACTGGAATATCCGTCCTTCCTGCCAATTCCAGAAACCTGCGAAGATGTTCTGATTCGGCATTTTCCCATCCATCTCCTGTTGCCACAGTCAGACCCAGAAATTAAATTTTTTTGGACGCCAGGAGCGGGATGAGAGACTGGATGTCCGAGCCTCCTGGCCCGTTGTAATCGTTATCCGCAATAATGAGCTGGCGCTCCCCCTCTGCTGAGAGATCAAGCGCAGCATGAGCCGTCGCACAGACGGAAAAACATGACACAGCCAAGACGACACGCAGGATATGGTATGCTTTGCCGGACATCACATCCTCCTATCAAAATACCATTGATGACGGCCTACCCAGATTACAGTCGCCTCACCCTGATAACCTCATCATACGGATCAATAGAAAATGTCTGTGACCTGCTGGGAAACACTTCTCCAACAGGCCAGCTCTACTCAGGCCGCAGTACGAGCGGTAACACCCAGACGGAAGCCTTCTTTCTTCAAAACCTGAATGGAGGCTTCAGAATACTTGGCAACCAGCGGTGTCACATTACCCGGCGCACACCAGAAGCCCAGCGTCACGGCAATATTGGCTGGCTTAGGCAGGAATGAAACGGATGGAGCCGGTGCTTTGAGAACAAGAGCATCGTTCTGAAACAGGTCCAGAAGCAGCGCGCGGGCCTTGTCGATATCGTCATTGTAATCAATCAGCAGACTCACCGATGCGAGCAGCCGTTCAGACTGTGAGCTGTTAATGACGACATTGTTCGAGAGCGTACCGTTCGGAACATACACAATGTCGTTCGTGGAATCCTGCAACACGGTTCGGAACATCTCGATTGAGACAACCGTTCCTGTATTGCCTGCAGCCGTGATAGAATCCCCGACCTTGAACGGACGGAACAGCAGGATCAGCACACCGCCCGCAAAATTCGCGAGACTGCCCTGAAGAGCCATGCCGACAGCAAGACCAGCCGCCCCCAGGACAGCGACGAAGGAGGTCGTGGCAATACCCACCATCGATGCAACGCTAATGAGCAGAAGGGCCTTCAGCAGCAAGCCGACAACACTCAGCAGAAAGCCGCGAAGCGTCGGCTCAATATTGCTGGCGGCCATCATGCGCCCCATGCCGCGGGTTACCATATTGATGATGGACCAGCCAACCAGTAGCACCACAATCGCCAGAACAAGCTGTCCAGCGTAACTCAGAAGTGTTGGTAGCCAGCCGTAAAACTGGCCCCACAACGTATTGACGTGATTTTCCATGAACCCCTCTGCTGTTCGTTAAGTTGGCACCATGATGCCGACAGATGAACCGCAGGGTAACGGGCTTGCAAGGTTGCCTTCAAGTCTGTCCCGGAAAACCTCTGACAGTCTCCGGGACTGACATGATTGTCAGAAAGACGCGGTCAGGCTCAGGTTGAAAGAACGCCCCAGCCCCAGCAGCGGACCAAGATAGCCGGTCGCCTGATAATCCCCCAGAGACATCCCCCCAAGCGGCAGATAATATTTCTGATCCAGAACGTTATCGATACTGCCATCCAGCGTAAAATACCGCCAGTGATAGCTGCCACCCAATCCGAGCAACGCATAACCGGGCGTCCGTGGTTCCTGACGCAGTCGATCCACGCTCTCTTTGGATTTGACGAGCGTGACATCCACATGCCCGCTCCAGTTCTGGAATGTTTCCCGCAGCGTTATCACGCCGTTCGTTGGCATCTGGTGATAGAGTCCGGCGTGAGACACAAGATCCTGCCCGCGAACCCAGTTCAGATTGGCCTGAACCTCACCCTGACCATACATCGTGCTATTCCAAAGCCGGGCGAACATCGAACTGTTGATGCCATAGCTCTGCGCGTTGTGGTTGGCGAACTGAAGCATGGACCGTCCACTGGAAAGCGTCCCGATATTCACGACGTTTATGTAGTGATGCGTGTAGGTATAATAGGGCTGAACCTTGATTTCCCAGCCATGCCCATGCGGATCGTGCAGCGTAACCGTCGTGCTGACCGTATTGGCAATTTCAGGCGTCAGATTGAGATTGCCAACATAACCGTTCCCATCCCCGAACCAGCCGATCATTGTGGACGCCATGGCCCCTCGCCCCCAGGCATACCGCTCATAAAGGTTGGGGGAACGGGTCTTGCGTGCATAACCACCCTCAATGGTCAGACTCTCAAGCGCCTGCCATCGCCCCGTCGCCGTGACGTCGAAATTGGTATCGGTTCGCCCCCGGGAGGCCGCGTTGAAGGCCTTTGCAGCGGCGGCATCCGCCATACTCATCATGCTGGTCCAGGAATAAGGCGCTACCTTTCCCGTATTCATCATGACCAGATCGTTGCGCAGACCGAGTTCTGTGGAGAAACGAGACGTCCACTGGGCTTTCCATTCAATATAATGCCCCAGCCGATCCCGATGCCCGTTATTCACATTATGGAAGGTGTCCGGCCCCATCATCATGCTGTTCAAAAGCGGCGGCCACCAGTCATTCAGGCCGTTATGATCGAATGAACTGCCAATTCCCAGCGTATGTCTCGGGCCAAGCGGGATCGTGGCCTTGATGGAATAACCCGCAGTCCGGGTGTCCGTATTCATCGGCATCCCGGTCGAGGCCGTATGCCCTCCCTTGTCGGAGAGCATGTTCATCGCGTGATCAACACGCTGCCAGAACCCGCGCGCTTCGAGCGTTCCCCAGTTGAAATCGCCCGTATATTTTCCGTTCACAAACGTGGACCGATTGTTGGTCATATCCATGTACTGGTTCGGAAACCCTTCATACGGAATATCCTGCTGCCCGACCGTCAGGGACAGCAGATGATTTTCCTTGCGAACGCCGAGCGTGACAGCATGATTGAAACTCAGATAGTTCGTGGACAAAACACGTCGCCCGCCACCTCCGGCATGGTAGTCGCTCGCATGGCTGTAAGATCCCGTGTACCGCAGACTGAGCCAGTCATTAGCGACTGTCACCGAACCGGACGCACCCGAACCACCACCGTTACTGCGATATTCTCCCTTCGCATGACCGGTCACGAGGATCTTCGAACTTTTTGAAAAGATCGGGTCCTTGCGATTGACCTCAATCGTGCCGCCCGTACTGTCCCCGCCCTGGCTGACCGACGTAATCCCCGCAATGGCCACAGCGGACGACACCATATCCGGATCAATATAGGACATGGCCGGATTCATGTGATTAGGGCATGCGGCCTGCATGCGCATCCCGTCCACAAATGTCGCCACCCGGTCATCGGCCATGCCATTGAGCACAGGAAGCGCCGACACACCGCCCGCGGAATAGGCACTAAACCCCAGACTGCGCTTGAACAGGCTTGTCACATCCGGGTCCGTTGTTGCGGTGTGCCGCACCCCATTGACGGTAATGAATTCTGTGGAAGGAGACTTCCGGGTCTGCGCGTTATCCGTATCGTCCGCAAAAGCCGGGTTCAGGGAAAAGACAAGCGCGCAGCCACACAGCAACAGTCCCGGACGTGACACACGCCGAGCATTCGGAAAAAACATGATCCATAACCTTCGATGAAACACAGAGAGCCGGCCATCTTTCTCCCAGGCCTGGAGAAAGATGCGGTCGGCAGTGACGTGATTTCAGACGAAGTGCGGAGGCCCGGTGGCTGGTGGCAGATGCGTAACCCGCCCGACCGGAGGCGCACGAACGGCATGGCTCCGATAGCGCCAGCGGGACCAGCGGATAAGCGTAAGCAGAACAAGAACCGTTGCCAGCAGAACAACGGCTGGAAGATGCAGCAAGGGGCACAGCGGGCAAGCTGCATCATGATGATGGTGATGCCCGGAATGATGCACCATTCCTGACATCCCCGTGTGCCTCATTGGCATCATCATCACTTCTGATGGGGCTGGAGGCGTATCCGGTCCGATGCTCAGTCCTGTCAGGCGCTCAAATGTGGCACGCGGGGTTTCATCGGGCATGGACTGGCTCTGAAGAGCAAGCTGTCCAAACAGCCCCAACAGAACGCAGATCACCAGCAGCCAACGACCTGTCGTGGCAGAGAAATCCCGACCGTTCCTGAACTGCCCTGAAACCAGCGTCCGCAACCTTGTTCAAATCTTCTGGCGCAGAAAAGATCACTCGCTTTGCATTGTAAATACCCAGAGAGACATCAAAATCGCAAATAAACCCCCATCAGGTATAAAGTAATGACTAACTCTATACCCTATGGGGTATCCTGATTTTATTTTAAATATGAAACAATCCCAAAATCTGTTTGCCTGCAAAAGCATGCGTTCCAGAGAACGTGCCTGACATTTTCATACAAAGCCGTCCAGATTTCGCCACATAAGACGAGCAGCTTTCGATAGGATCGAGCCACGCCCGTTCAACGGAGATCGTGAGAGTGTCATGCGATTTGTCAGTGCGATCAACAGATTCGGCTGGGGCCAGCGGGACAGTAAAGCCTCTGACATGCCTCTCCGGGAATGGCTTTCGCAGCAGCTCAATGAGCCGGATGCAGCCATTTTCAGGAACGTCGGATCATCCCCGGATGGGCTGATCGCTCTGCGGGAACAGCGCAAAACCAAAATACAGGGCGACCCTTTGATCAAGCCGATCTTTCAGGCGGAAGTCGCAACCCAGCTCGACAATCTGCTTGTGACGGACCAGCCATTCCGCGAGCGGCTTGCCTGGTTCTGGTTCAATCACTTCACGGTCAGCCTGCGTCAGGGCGGCACAAGAGCGGTCATTGGCGCCTATATGCGTGAGGCCATTCGCCCACATGTAACAGGACGCTTCTCGGATATGCTCCTCGCCGTGATGCGTCATCCGGTCATGCTGATGTATCTGGACAACACATCGTCCATCGGCCCCACCAGCCCGGCACGGCGCAAAAGCCATCACGGGCTAAACGAAAATCTGGCCCGTGAATGTCTGGAACTGCACACGGTCTCGCCAGCCTCTGGCTACACCCAAACAGACGTCACGTCCTTCGCAGCCGTCCTGACAGGCTGGAGCATCGACATGAAGACCGAACAACCCGGCTTCGTGCTTCGGAAAAAAGCTCATGAACCAGGAGAAAAAACCGTCATGGGTCAGACCTTCCCGGAAGGTGAAGAGGGCGGCATACAGGCCCTGCACTTCCTCGGCACGCACCCTGCAACGTACCGCCACATCGCAACCCAGATGGTCGGGCATTTCATTTCTGACACACCTTCACCGCAGGATATCACCCATATTGCGTCTGTCCTTCGGGACAGTGAAGGAGATCTGCGGGAAGCCTCTCTTGCCTTGGCAGACCTTCACGATACGAACCGCTCTGGCAGCAAGTTCCGCTCCCCCATGGACTATGCCACCGCCGTCATGCGGGCCCTGTCTTTGGGTGGAGAACCCAGCCAGCCAGACGACCCGCATTCTCCCGCCCATCAGCTTTACGCGGCCTTCGCTTCGCTGGGGCAACCGTTATGGACGGCCCCATTGCCAAACGGCTGGAGTGACACTGCGGCAGACTGGAGTGCACCTGCGGATATGCTGGTCCGCACGGACTGGGCATGGCGAATGGCGGCTCATGTCCGGGCCGGAGACCCAATGGAGATCGCCCATATCGCCCTAGGCCCGGCACTCCGGCCCCAGACCCAACTCGCCATGCATCATGCCGGCTCCCGTCAGGATACGCTGGCCCTGCTCTTCTCTTCACCCGAATTCCAGAGGCGTTGACCTATGATGATCCATCGTCGCACTGCCCTGCTGGGTCTGGCTGCAAGCTGGACACTCGGGCGTTCCTCTCTCGCGTTTGCCGGTTCACCCGGCGGGCCGGATGATCCACGCTTTGTGGTCATTATCCTTCGGGGCGCACTGGATGGCCTGTCGGCTGTCACCCCATACGGAGATGCCGATCTCAGAACACATCGCCGGGACCTTGTTCTTCCTGAACCCGGACAGGATGGCGGCCTCCTCGATCTGGGCGGCTTCTACGGGCTGCACCCCTCCCTTCAGACGCTTCACCGCCTTTATGGCGAAGGCCAGATGCTGCCTATTCATGCCGTGGCAGGCCATTACCGCAGCCGCTCCCACTTTGAAGCGCAGGACTATCTGGAAAGCGGTGCCGATAACCGTCTGAGCAGCGGCTGGCTGAACCGGGCTGTATCCGTCCTGCAAGGGAAGACCAACAGACCGGATGGATACGGGCTGGCCATGGGGCTGACAGTTCCCCTTCTGCTCCGCGGATCTGCCAAGGTCGGAAGCTATGCGCCCGCTGGAAGCCAGCACCCGGACGAGGATCTTTACAACCAGATCGTTGCCCTGAACGCATCCGACCCCATCACCGGGCCGGCTTTCCGAAACGGCCTGAAAGCCAGAGGCTTCTCGGACGCGGCCATGACGGACATGAAGACACCAGCCGCCACAGGAAAACCTCACAAAATCGACGCTTTCACACAGCTTTCCACCGCCGCAGGGCAAATGCTGGCCACATCCCATGGTCCCCGGATCGCCGCACTGGAAATCGGAGGATGGGACACCCATGCCGCTCAGCTTGGACGACTGGGAAGCCCCCTCGCCCAGCTTGATCGCGGGATTGGAGCTTTGCGTGAAAGTCTGGGCGAAAACTGGAAGCGCACGGTCACCTTTGCCCTGACGGAGTTTGGCAGAACTGTCCGCATGAACAGCAGCGGCGGAACGGACCACGGCACCGGCACTGTCACGTTCCTTGCCGGAGGTGCCGTTGCGAGGGGAAAAGTCGGCGGCACATGGCCCGACCTTCGCCCCAGCCAGCTCTTTGAAAACCGGGATCTCGCTCCCACAACAGATCTGCGTGCCGTAGCCGCAGGTGTCCTGTGTGATCATCTTCATCTGCCACCATGGGCGCTTCCAACGGTCTTTCCCGGCCCAAAAACAAATCCACTCAAAGGCCTGATTGTTTCAGCCTGACAGGAAGGGGAATTTTTAGACGTCCGACGAGGCCGTTCTCAGGACGTGTCCATCACAATCGAGCGATCATATGGCTGTATTTCTATGTCACGGTTGCCGTTGAACGCGACGGACGTTGAGGTCAGTGTACGACAATATTTCGTCGTGCCGGGCGACCCCGGCCGCAAGGGATGGCCGCTGCCCGAACCTGGAGAGAAGCCATGTCTGACGAAAACAGGGGGGTCGTTTATCTCGGCCCCAATCATGTTGAAGTCCAGCGGATCGACGACCCCAGAATGGAAACACCCGATGGCCGGAAGATTGACCACGGCGTCATTCTCAAAGTCGTCTCCACCAATATCTGCGGCTCCGACCAGCATATGGTCCGAGGCCGTACAACAGCACCATCCGGGCTGGTCCTCGGCCACGAGATCACCGGCGAAGTCATCGAAACAGGCTCTGATGTCGAGATGGTCCGCAAGGGCGATCTGGTCTCCGTACCCTTCAACGTCGCCTGTGGGCGCTGCCGATGCTGCCGCGAACAACATACGGGCGTATGCCTGACAGTGAATGCCAGTCGCGCGGGCGGCGCCTATGGCTATGTGGATATGGGCGGCTGGATCGGCGGGCAAGCCCGCTACGTCATGGTCCCTTATGCAGATTTCAATCTGCTGCGCTTCCCTGACAAGGCTCAGGCACTCGAGCGCATCAGAGACCTCACCATGCTGACCGATATTCTCCCCACCGGCTTCCATGGTGCCATCAATGCCAAGGTGGGTGTGGGCTCAACGGTCTATATCGCGGGTGCAGGACCCGTCGGGATGGCAGCAGCCGCATCGGCACGCATTCTCGGGGCCGCCGTCGTTATGATCGGCGATTTCAACCCTGAACGCCTCGCCCATGCCAAGTCCGTCGGATTTGAACCTATCAACCTCCAGAACCACGACAGACTTGGAGACCTCATCGAACAGGCCATCGGAACACCGGAGGTCGATAGCTTCATTGATGCCGTCGGTTTCGAAGCCAGGGGATATGACGGAAAGGAACAACCAGCCGTCATTCTCAATCAGGCCATGGAAGTCACCCGCCCAGCCGGGGCCATCGGTATTCCAGGCCTGTATGTGACGGAAGATCCGGGCGCCCATGAAGCTGCGGCGCAGAAAGGCAACCTAACGCTCCGACTGGGTCAGGGCTGGGCCAAAAGCCAGTCGTTCCACACCGGTCAGACCCCCGTTCTGCGTTATAACCGGCAACTGATGCAGGCCATTCTGCATGGACGTCTTCCCATCGCCGATATCGTCAACGCAACCGTAATTTCACTGGAAGACGCCCCACGCGGCTACCATGATTTCGATAACGGCGCTCCGCGCAAATTCGTTCTCGATCCTCATGGAATGCTGAAAAACGCAGCCTGACTCCTGCTTTGTGTCATGATCCGCTTCCCTTCGGGTCATGACAACGAAAAACCAGCTTTTCGACGGAGACCAGTTCATGCCCAACGACACGCCTCTGCATTTCGTCACCCTGCTCGGAAGTCTCCGCAAGGCCTCTTTTAACGCGTCGGTTGCGCGGGCTTTGCCAGAACTTGCACCGGAAGGGGTTTCCATTACCCCGCTCGGATCAATCGGGGACTTTCCCCACTACAACGCAGATGTTCAGGACGCAGGCTTTCCGCCCCCCGTTCTGGCCATGGCGGAACAGATCCGGGCCGCAGACGGCGTCATCATCGTGACCCCGGAATATAATTATTCCATTCCCGGCGTCCTGAAGAATGCCATCGACTGGCTCTCCCGCGTCTCGCCCCAACCTTTCAGCGGCAAACCTGTCGCCATCCAGACGGCGTCCCCCGGGATGATCGGGGGTGCCAGAGCGCAATACAACCTCCGACAGAATATGGTGTTTCTGGACGCCTTTGTTCTTAATCGTCCCGAAGTCATGATTGGCATGGTCGCAGGGAAAGTAGACCCCGAAACGCTGAAATTCATAGACGAACCTACCTGCAAGTTTATTGCCGGTCAGATCGTTGCGCTCGCCACCTTGGCCAAAAAGCTTCAGTCCTGAGACAAAGAAAAAAGCCCCGCACCAAAACCTGATGCGGGGCTTTTCAGACTTTACTCGATCAAATCAATCAGGCTGAAAGCTTGGACAGATCTTCCTGCACATAGCCAATGACCTTGGCATATTCGCGGGGAACGATGTGCCAGAACTGCTCCAGCGTGTGCTCCCAGCAATGCAGCAGGTCAGCAGCGTAAGTACTGCCCGTTTCTTCCACATGCTGCTCGACAAGCGCCCGTAGCTCAACGTCCCAGCGGCTGCCAGGCTGCACGCGGTTCCACATCACCGTGTCCGGATTGATGCGGGATTCAAAACGGTCCTTTGGATCAAGCACATAGGCCATACCGCCCGTGAATCCTGCGCCAAAGTTGTCGCCCGTCTCGCCGAGGATCACGACCTTGCCGCCAGTCATGTACTCGCAACCGTTCGAGCCACAGCCTTCAACAACAGCCGTCGCACCGGAGTTACGAACCGCGAAGCGCTCACCAGCCTGCCCAGCCGCAAAGAGCTTGCCGCTCGTTGCACCGTACAGAACCGTGTTGCCAATGATCGCGTTCTCTTCCGAACGCCACGTGGACGCCGGAGACTGACGGACAACAATCGTCGCACCGGACAGACCCTTGCCGACGTAATCGTTGGAATCCCCTTCCACGATCATCTTCAGACCCTGCACCGCGAAGGCACCAAGAGACTGACCCGCCGACCCACGGAGCGACAACGTAAGCTGACCCTCTGGCAGTTCATGCATCCCGAACTGACGGGTGATCATGCCGGAAATACGCGTCCCGATCGCGCGATGCGTGTTCTGCACGTTGTAATGCAGATGCAGCTTCTCACGACGCTCAAACAGCGGGATCGCATCGGCCACGATCTGCGCGTCCAGCGTTTCCGGAACCTCGTTACGGCCCTCACGGGTGCAGTAACGCGCATGTTCACCCGGATCGGCCTGCACCAGCAGGGAGTTCAGATCCAGATCATCCAGATAGTCCGCGCCGCGAGACACCTGACGCAGCATATCCGTGCGGCCAATGACCTCCTCAAGGGAGCGAACACCCAGATCGGCAAGGATATGGCGAATGTCTTCAGCAATCAGCGTGAAGAGGTTGATGACCTTCTCCGGGGAGCCTTCGAACTTCGCACGCAGCTTTTCGTCCTGAACGCAGACGCCGACAGGGCAGGTATTGGAATGGCACTGACGCACCATGATGCAGCCCATGGCCACCAGTGCGGCCGTACCAATACCGAACTCTTCCGCACCCAGCATCGCCGCCATGACCACGTCACGGCCCGTCTTGATACCGCCATCCGTCCGCAGCACCAGACGATGACGCAGACGGTTGAGCATCAGAACCTGATGCGCTTCGGACAAACCCATTTCCCACGGCAGACCCGCGTAATGGATCGAAGACTGCGGGCTGGCACCCGTACCGCCGGAATGACCGGAGATCAGGATGGCATCTGCCTTCGCCTTCGCCACACCCGCCGCAATCGTGCCGATACCCGTCCGGGCAACCAGCTTCACGGTGACGGTTGCCGTTGGGTTGACCTGCTTCAGATCGTAGATGAGCTGGGCCAGATCCTCGATCGAATAGATATCGTGATGCGGCGGCGGAGAAATCAGCGTCACACCCGGCGTCGCATGACGCAGGCGGCCGATCAGTTCCGTGACCTTGAAGCCCGGAAGCTGTCCACCCTCGCCCGGCTTCGCGCCCTGGGCCATCTTGATTTCGATTTCGCGGCAGTCATTCAGATACTGCGCGGTCACACCGAAACGACCAGACGCCACCTGCTTGATCGCGGAAGACGCATTGTCCCCGTTCGGGCGCGGCTTGGAACGCTCGGCATCCTCGCCACCCTCACCAGAATCAGACTTCGCGCCAATCCGGTTCATGGCAATCGCCAGCGTCTCATGCGCTTCCGGGCTCAGGGCACCCAGCGAGATGCCCGGCGCGACAAGGCGACGACGGATCTGCGTGATGCTTTCAACCTCGTCCACCGGGATCGGTGCATGAGGCGCCTTGAAGTCCAGCAGGTCACGAAGTGCAACCGGCGGCATCTGACGCACCGCATCCGCGTAACGGCGATACAACGTGTAGCTGTTGGCCGAGACAGCACTTTGCAGCATGTGCACAAGCTGGCCGGAGAACGCATGTGTCTCGCCCTGACGACGCAGCTTGTAGCGGCCACCGACCGGAAGCGCTTCAACCTTCTGATCCCACGCAGCCGCATGAGCCTTCAGGATGTTGCGGGCGATACCCGGCAGACCAATGCCGGAAATACGTGACGGCATGCCAGGGAAGAACTCGGCCACCAGCGCACGGGACAGACCAATGGCTTCGAAGTTGTAGCCACCGCGGTAAGCCGAGATGATTGAAATCCCGAACTTGGACATGATCTTGAGCAGACCCTTGTCCACCGCCTTGCGGTAACGCTCCATCGCCTCACGCATCGTCATCTGGCCAAACAGGCCACGACGCAAACGGTCTGCAATACTGTGCTGAGCCAGCGCCGGGTTCACCGTCGTCGCACCAACACCGATCGTCACGGCAATGGCGTGAACGTCGATAGCGCTGGACGTCCGAACGTTCAGGGACGTGAATGTCCGCAGGGAATGACGCACCAGATGAACATGCACGGCAGCCGTCGCAAGGATCATCGGCACAGCCACGCGATCCGGACCGGTGTTCTCATCCGTCAGGAACAGATGGGTGCAACCCCCACGAACATGATCTTCCGCCTGAACCCGGATGGAGGCGATCGCCGCACGCAGACCTTCTTCGCCATCCTCAACCGGGAAAGTACAGTCGATCAGGGCCGCATTCTCACCGCAGACTTTCCGCAGTTCATCAAACTCACCAACCGTCAGAACCGGGCTGGGAAGCTGAAGCAGATCGCACTGTTCCGGGCGCTCATCGAGGATATTCCCCAGATTGCCCAGACGCGTGATCAGGCTCATCACCCGCGTTTCACGCAGAGAGTCGATCGGCGGGTTCGTAACCTGGCTGAAGCCTTGACGGAAATAGTGCGACAGCCCACGATAGATCTTGGACAGAACCTGAAGCGGCGTGTCGTCACCCATGGAGCCAAGGGCTTCGGCGGCCGTCTCAACCATCGGATGAAGGATGGTTTCCAGCTCTTCATGCGTCAGGCTGACGGCCATCTGCTGGCGACGCAGCACGTCTGCGGCCATACCGTCCGGCTCGATCACATCCCGCACGATCGGCTCGATATTACGGATGCGCTTGACCCAGGACTGGAAATCCTGACGGGAGGCCAGCATTTCAAGCAGTTCATCCGGCTGATAGAGACGACCTTCCTTGAGGTCGAGCGCCAGTGTCTGCCCCGGACCAAGGCGCCCGCGACGCTGAATCCGCGCTTCCGGCACACGGACCATGCCCGCTTCCGACCCCACGATCAGCAGGTTGTCATTCGTGATGGAATACCGCAGCGGACGCAGACCCGCACGGTCCAGCCCGGCGATGACCCAGCGACCATCCGTTGCACAGACCGCAGCCGGACCGTCCCACGGTTCGATGACCGCATTGCAGTAGCGGAACATGGCGCGCGCTGCCGGAGAAATCGCAGAGTTCGCACCGCTGGAGGCCGGAATGAGCATCATCTTGGCCATCGGCGCGCTGCGGCCACCGAAGGTCATGAGTTCGAAGACGTTATCCAGTGCGGCCGTATCCGAACCCGCAGCCTGCACGACTGGCTTCAGATCCTCCATATAAGGATCGAGCGCCGCATGTGAAAGGCGCGTTTCGTGCGACCGCATCCAGTTGGTATTGCCGGAGATCGTGTTGATCTCACCGTTATGCGCCACCTTGCGGAAGGGCTGAGCCAGCTTCCAGGTCGGGAACGTGTTGGTCGAGTAACGCTGATGGTAGATCGCAAAACGCGAGACGAAGCGCTCGTCCAGCAGATCCGGATAGAAGTCCGTCAGGTTCTCGGCCAGGAACATGCCCTTATAGATGACGGAGCGGCAGGATAGCGAGCAGATATACAGATCCACCTGCTGGCGGGTCGCCTGCTTCTCGATGCGGCGACGCAGCACATACAGATCACGCTCGAACTCATCCTCCGAACGACCCAGCGTATTGCGGATCATGATCTGTTCGATCTCAGGGCGCGTCTGGTTGGCCTTTTCGCCAATGCAGGCCGTGTCGATCGGCACCTGACGCCAGCCATAGATCCCGTAGCCGAAGTTCAGAACCTCGGTTTCGATGATCTGACGACCGGCTTCCTGCGACGCCAGATCCGTCTTCGGCAGGAACACCATGCCAACGGCAATACGACCATCGATCGTATCGTCGCTGGAGCTGTTATGAATGGCTTCGGCGAAGAAATCCTGCGGGATCTCGACATGGATGCCAGCACCATCGCCCGTCTTGCCATCAGCATCGACAGCGCCACGGTGCCAGATGTTCCCCAGAGCCTCGATACCAGCCTTCACGACCGCACGGGACGGCTTGCCATCCAGCGCCGCGACAAGGCCCACGCCACAGGAATCGCGCTCCTGCGTCGGGTCATACAGCCCCTTCAGGCGCTCGACGTTCTCAGCGTATTCGCGGATGAAATCGGTGTTCTGTGTCATTCCGCGGCCTCCAGCGCCAGGGTCTTGGTCAGAGAAAGATGCATTGCGTCAGCCGCATCACGGCCGTCCTTGATGGCCCAGACAACGAGGCTGGCACCACGGACAATATCGCCACCAGCGAACACGCCCGGCAGGCTCGTCTGGAAACCACCCGGCGGAACCGTCAGCGTGCCCCAGCGCGTCACGGCAAGCTCCGGCTGCTGCCACTGGCCCGGCAGGTCTTCCGGATCGAAACCCAGCGCGCGGATCACAAGATCGCCTTCAATAATGGAATGTTGGCCCGTGCCTTCGATGGAACGGCGGCCCGTGGCATCCGGTGCGCCAAGACGCATTTTCAGAACCTTCACGCCTTCAACGGTGCTCTCGCCAAGAAACTCTTCCGGTGCAGCAAGCCACTCGAAGTTCGCGCCTTCTTCCTCGGCATTGTAAACTTCCTGACGGGAGCCCGGCATATTCGCACGGTCACGACGATAGACGCAGGTGACCTTTTCGGCGCCCTGACGGATGGACGTCCGAACGCAGTCCATGGCCGTATCACCACCCCCAATGACCACAACACGACGGCCCTTGGCATGAAGGCCAACATCTTCGCCGGGATCTTCATCATATCCACGACGGTTCGAGGCCGTCAGGAAGTCAATCGCATCCACAACGCCGTTCAGGTCAGCACCCGGCACGTCCACAGAGCGCGAACGATAAACGCCCGTTCCGAGGAACACCGCGTTATGACGCGTCCGCAGATCATCCAGTGACGTCTCCCCCTCGCCCGCACCGATCGGCGTGGAAAGATGGAAGATGATGCCCTGCTCTTCCAGCAGCTTGTGACGACGGACCACGACATGCTTTTCAAGCTTGAAGCTGGGAATACCGTATGTCAGCAGGCCACCCACGCGGTCCTGACGCTCATAAACATGAACCTCATAGCCGCGCGCCCGCAGACGCTCTGCGCAGGCCAGACCAGCCGGCCCAGATCCCACGATGCCGACACTAAGACCCAGTTCACGATCCGGCAGACGCGGCTGCACCCACCCCTGCTCGAAGGCATTTTCCGTAATAAAGCGTTCGACAGCACCTATCGTGACACTCTCGAACCCCTTCTGGATGACGCAATTGCCTTCGCACAGACGATCCTGCGGGCAGATACGGCCACAGATTTCCGGGAAAGTGTTGGTAGCCGAAGACATTTCATAGGCTTCCTGCAGACGGTCTTCCGCCGTCAGCTTCAGCCAGTCTGGAATGTTGTTGCCCAGCGGGCAATGCACGGAGCAGAACGGAATACCGCATTGAGAGCAGCGGGAGGCCTGCTCTTCAGCACGGCTCGTCGCAAACCCACGATAAATCTCTCCAAAATCCGCACGACGCTCAGCAGCATCGCGCTTCTCCGGAAGGATCTGTGGGTGATTGACGAACTGCAACATCCGTTCGGCCATGCGCCGTGTCTCCTAAACAAACCATATGTTCCGTGGAACGTACGAAATCGGTGGAGTACCAGCTATTCCGTCACTTTACGTGATAACAGTCAGTGATACTTACCTATAACTAAAAACCGCATTTAGATCGCCGCTTTCATTGCAGAAATCCCACATTATTTAGGTCCGATATGGACCAATTAGGATTTGAGCTGTCGATAGAGCTTGAAAACTCCCGTCTTCAGATACTCCGGCACCACCATCCGCATGGACACCGGATGGATATCCAGCGTCTGCAAATTGTCCGGCCCCGGATGCACCACATTATCAACAGACATCATTGCCACCTGATCCCGCGTCAGCAGATGGCCCGGCAGCTTCTCCAGCACAGAGGCTTCAAGACGGGCAAGCGCCGTCGGGATCGGTAACAGAAACCTGTGACGACCAGATGCCTCCAGAACAAACGCCATCATCTCCCGCATACTGAGAATGTCAGGGCCACCAGCCTCGACGATACGTCCCACATGCTCAGGCTGCAGCAAACGCAGCAAAGCTTCCGCAACGTCTTCGACAAAAACCGGCTGATAGCGTGTGTGCTGAGCAAAAACCGGCAGAACAGGCGAGACTGCGGCGATCAGAGCAAACAGATTGAAGAAACTGTCTTCAGGGCCGAACACAACCGAAGGACGCAACAATCCAGCATCCGGAAACACACGCCTGACAACCTGCTCAGCGGCCCCTTTGCTCCGGCCGTAAGCGCCCGGCGATGTGAGCGAAGCCCCGATTGCAGACATGTGAACATAACTCTTCACCCCTGCACGCTGCGCCCGGACAGCAGCCAGATGAGCGCCTTCAACATTGATCTTGTGAAGAACGCGCACATCCGGCGTCATGACCGAAACCAGATTAACCGCCGCATCCGCTCCATCAAACAGCCGGTCCAGTTGCTCCGCATCATTGACAGAGACTTTCAGGAACTCGACACGCCCCGTTCCTCTTGCCGCTCCAAGCCCCTGAATCGCCTCAGGATTTTGACTACCAACCCGAACGACATGCCCTGTCGCCACCAGTTTCCTGACAAAACTGCGGCCAATAAAGCCACCGCCGCCAAGGACCGCCACCTTGCGTGGCGACGTCCCGGAAAAAAGTTTCTCCATTTTCTTCTTTTCTTTCATACAGACAGTTGACGCGTCCCTACAGTCGGGCTAAACGCCTCTTCACCAACCCGGGATGCCTCAGGAAACTGAAAAACTCGGTGCTTTCTGAGCCCAGATGGCGGAATTGGTAGACGCGCAGGTTTCAGGTACCTGTGTCCGAAAGGACGTGGAAGTTCGAGTCTTCTTCTGGGCACCACAGACGGTCAGGCTTTATAAGCCTCCCCCTCTGAGCTTCTAAAAAATTGGTGACAACAACATGAGCCAGCAGAACGCCATCCATCTTCATGACGGCGACCTGCCGGACGATTTTGATATTGGCCCTGTTGTCGCCATCGATACCGAGACCATGGGTCTCAATCCCCACAGAGATCGTCTCTGCCTCGTGCAGCTTTCCGCCGGTGACGGTGAAGCGCATCTTGTGCAGATCAAACCCGTTTCCCTGGGTGGGCGCGGTTATGACTGCCCCAATCTCAAGGCTCTTCTGTCGGATGAGTCCATCACGAAGCTGATGCACTTCGCACGCTTTGACGTGGCCGTTCTCCAGCACGCTCTGGGCATCACCGTTTCTTCCGTCATTTGCACCAAGATTGCCGCGCGGCTGGTCTATACCTTCACGGACCGCCATGGCCTCGCCTATCTGTGCCGCGATCTGCTGGGTGTCGAGATGAGCAAGCACCAGCAGAGTTCTGACTGGGGCGCAGACGTCCTCACGGAAGACCAGATGCGCTATGCTGCGTCTGACGTGCTACATCTGCACGCTCTGTGGGAGAAACTGGAAGCCATGCTGATCCGTGAAAATCGCCGTGAACTGGCACAGTCCTGCTTTGATTTTCTATCGGCCCGCGCCCGTCTTGACCTTCTGGGATATGAAGATCCCGATATTTTCGCGCACCGCGCCTAATCACAATCCGGCTCCGGAATCATGACCTGCCACGCTGTCTCGCCGCTTCCCTCAGCCCTGCACACTCTTGCAGCGGAACGTCAGGGCCTTGAGGCGCTGGAAGCAGCCTTTCAGTCCTCGCTCGGATCTGCCTTCACACAGGCTGTGGACCGTATTCTGAACTGCGCTGGTCGTCTGATTGTCACGGGTATTGGCAAATCCGGACATATAGGGCGCAAGATCCAAGCCACTCTGGCCTCCACCGGCACCCCCTCCCTTTTTGTGCATCCTGCCGAAGCCTCTCATGGGGATCTAGGCATGGTGGCACCGGGCGACCTGATTCTGGCCCTGTCCAATTCTGGAGAAACTGCCGAGCTTGCCGCAATTCTGGCATACGCCGCCCATAAAAAGCTGGGCGTGATTGCGATAACCTCCGTTGAAACATCTGCGCTCGCCCGTGCGTCGGAAATTGCGCTCGTGCTTCCAAAAGCCAGAGAAGCCTGCCCCATGGGGCTGGCTCCAACGACCAGCACACTTCTCCAGCTTGCTCTGGGCGACGCGCTGGCCATTGCGCTCCTCGAAAAACGTGGCTTTACCGCCAATGATTTTCAGACCTTCCATCCCGGCGGCCGCCTAGGCGCCAGACTGCGACCAGTGCGGGAACTGATGCACACCGGCGACGCTTTGCCTCTCGGGAAGAACAGCCTTTCACTCCGGTCGGTTATTCTGGAGATGACACGCAAGGCTTTCGGGTGCATGGGTGTTACAGACGACGCAGGTGTCCTCTGCGGCCTCATCACGGATGCAGACCTCCGCCGTGCCCTGCACCGTGATCTCGATGCGACAACGGCTGAAGAAGTGATGAACCGGTCACCGATCACGACCACCCCCGCGACTCTGGCACAGGACGTTCTGCTTCTTATGAATGCACGCTCCAAACCCATCACAAGTCTTTTCGTCGTGGGCGAAGATGGGCAACCACAGGGCATCATTCACCTGCATGATCTTTTGCGGGCTGGTCTGGCATGAGCACGCCTCAGGACGACAAACGCCCCCGGCGTGATGATTTCGCCGAGAACCGCAGCGAGAGCCTTGCCAAACTCGATGCCCTCCGCCGTGCGGCTTTTGACAGGGTGCGTACCGCTCCAAATGCAGAGCAGCTCGCCCGCAGGCGGTCCCTGCTGGGTTTCGCCAAATGGGCCCTTCCCGGCTTGGCACTGGTTCTGCTCAGTTCAATTGCGGCCTGGCCTGAGATTTCCCATCTCGTGAACCAGAACCGTGCGGCCCTGAAAGAAATGGCCCGGCTTCGCGTCGAAAGCGGCAACATGGAAAATGCCGTCTATCGCGGTCTGGACGCGCATAACCATCTCTACATGATCACGGCCCGCACCACGCATCAGCAGGGGCCTGACCGTGTGGATCTGGTGGACCCTGTGGCGGATATTGAGCTTTCAGGGAATTCCTGGGCTCATATCAAGGCCGATCGCGGCGTTTACATGCAGCATGAACAGACCCTGAACCTTGATGACCACGTCGTCCTGTATCGCGATGACGGCACACTCATGAACGGTCCATCTGCGGATATGGACCTGAAACAGGACGTGATTGCATCGCGGGACTGGGTGCACGCCGAAGGACCATTTGGCACGCAGGATGCTCAGGGCTATTTCCTGGACCAGCATGCGGGTATCATGCAGTTTACAGGACCGGGTCTGACGGTCCGCAATGATGATAACGGTCCCCCTTCCCCGGCGGCCCGCCTCCGCCAGGAAGGAGCCAAGACAGAGAAATGATGAGCCGCATCAGCCGACTGCTTCCCATTGCAGGACTTCTTCTCGCGACCGCAGCCACTCCCGCCGCCTATGCGGACGGGCTGGACATGTCTCATGGCGAGGCTGTCAAACTGTTCTGGAAAAACGAAGAAATCTACGACCGCAACGCCCAGACCGTCACCCTGACAGGGGGCGCCCGCGCCGTCCGTGGTGATGTGACGGTCGATGCCGATACACTCATCGGATATCTCCGCAAAAAGACAGCGCCCGACGGCCAGCCAACACCGCCGCCGCCAGCAAATGGCCAGAGCGGCGAAGCCGACCCGATGGGCGGCTCGCTTGAGCTGTATCGCATCGAGGCACGCGGGAACGTCCATATCTATAACCAGACAGATCAGGGCTGGGGCGATCACGCCCTGTACGACATGGATCAGGCCGTCATGGTCATGACGGGCAAGCACCTGAAGCTGACGACGCCACAGGACGTTCTGACGGCACGGGACGTCATGGAATATCATTCCAAGACCCGCATGTCCGTTGGCCGTGGAGATGCAACCGTCACGACTAATGATGGCAAGCAGGTCAAGGCAGACGTTCTAGTCTCCTTCAGCGCCCCGGATTCCCCTGCACCCGCCGGCCAGCCCCAACCTGCCAGCACAGATGGTAATCCACTCGGTGGCGGATCGTCCAAGCTGGATCGTGCCTATGGCTGGGGCCACGTTGTCCTGCGCACGCAGACCCAGACCGCAACGGGTGACCGTGGCGTCTATGTTTTCGCGACGCAGATTGCCCGCCTGATCGGCCATGTTCACGTGACGCAGGGCCAGAACCAGAACAACGGGTCGCAGGCCATCGTGAACATGAAAACCGGGATTGCCACGATGCTGCCAGGATCGGACTCTCCTATTCAGGGACTTGTCGTTCCCAACGAAGCCAACAGCAGCCAGGCCCCAAAGTGACCGAGACACCTTCCACAGCTCCCGTGCTTCAGACCGGCCTTGTCGCCAGCGGTATTGGCAAGACTTACAAGAAGCGTGCCGTCGTCAAAAACGTCTCGCTTCAGGTTCAGCGTGGCGAAGCCGTGGGTCTGCTCGGACCGAACGGCGCGGGCAAAACCACCAGCTTCTATATGATCGTGGGACTGGTTCAGCCTGACACGGGGTCCATCACGCTGGATGGTGCAGACATCACGCAGCTTCCGATGTATCGTCGTGCCCGCCTTGGCGTTGGCTACCTACCGCAGGAAGCCAGCATTTTCCGTGGGCTGAACGTCGAACAGAACATCATGGCGGCGCTGGAAGTGATCGAATCCGATCCTGAAAAGCGCGAAACCATGTTGAACGGCCTTCTGGCCGAGTTCGGCATCACGCATCTTCGCCGTTCCCCGTCTCTGGCGCTGTCTGGCGGTGAGCGTCGTCGTCTGGAAATTGCCCGCGCTCTGGCCAGTCAGCCGAACTACATTCTGCTTGATGAGCCTCTGGCCGGTATTGACCCAATCGCCGTGGGTGAAATTCGCGATCTTGTGTCCCACCTCAAGGATCGTGGCATCGGCGTGCTAATTACGGACCATAACGTCCGCGAAACGCTTGAAGTCATTGACCGCGCCTACATCATGCATGGCGGTCAGGTTCTGATGGAAGGCACACCGGAAGCCATCGTCGCGAACGAAGATGTGCGCCGGGTCTATCTTGGAGAGAACTTCTCGCTCTAATCTGACGGGATGCTCAGTCCCGGTCTGATACAGCGTCAGTCGCAGTCGCTCGTTATGACGCCACAGTTGCGTCAGGCGATTGCAATGCTGCAACTGGGTCATCAGGAACTGACGCAGTCTCTCCAGCAGATTGCAGAACTCAACCCCCTGCTCGTTCTTGAGCCAGCCGATACAGTCGCGCTTCCAGAACCTGCCGAAGCGCCCGATTATCATGACGACGATCCAGATCGTTTCACCTCAGGAGCGGAACAACCTGAAACCGCCGCTCCCGGCCCTTCCCTCCATGACGATCTTAGCAGCCAGATCCACCTGACCTTTCCTGAACACCGGGATCGGGCCGCTGCCCTCTATCTTCTGGCCAGCCTCGACGATGCAGGGCGCCTTCCCGAGCCTGTTTCCGACATCGCACACGTTCTCGGCATGGAAACAGCCGCTCTTGAGTCTATCCGACGCATTCTGATGCGACTGGACCCTGCCGGCCTGTTCTGCCGATCACTGGAAGAGTGTCTGGCTGTGCAATTGGAACGCTGTGGTCGGCTCGACCCCGCCATGAAAATCCTGCTGGCCAATCTGGACCTGCTAGCCCGGCGTGACTGGCGGCTTCTCCGACAGAAATGTCAGCTTGAGCAGGATGACCTTCTCGATATGCTGACAGAAATTCAGGCCCTCAATCCCCGTCCTGGTTTCGACCCGCGTCATCCCGTCCACCCGATCCAGCCCGATCTGATCGTCCGCAGGAACGGGGACGGTTTTCGCCTGACATTCAACCATCGCGCCCTGCCTCGTTGCCATGTGGACACGGATATTCAACGGCACATCGACGGCAGCACGGAGACAGGGCGACAACTCCAAACCTATGCCAATGAAGCCAGCGCCGTCATCCGGGCGCTGAAGATGCGTCGCCAGACCATTTTGAAAGTCGGAGCAGAAATCATCCGCCAGCAGGCCGCTTTCTTTGAAGACGGAATCTCTGCCCTCCGCCCTCTCACCATGCGCGAGCTCGCGACAACAATAGACGTGCACGAAAGCACGATCAGTCGTGTTGTAAACGGCAAGTACATGGATACGCCACGCGGCATCGTGCCACTTCGCATGTTCTTCTCAACAGCCCTTCAGGCCAGTGACGGCTCCGTTCAAAGCGCCAGCGCCATTCAGCACCGTTTGCGCGCTCTTATCGCTGCAGAAGGAGACGACATTTTACCAGACGATGCCCTGACAACCCTGCTTCAAAAAGAGGGCTTTGCCATTCAGCGCCGCACCGTTGCGAAGTACCGCGAAGGTCTGGGCATCGCAAAATCGAGCCAGAGACGCCGGTTGAAGAAAACGTCCTGATAGCTTCTTGCCTTATTGGCCGTTAGGGTCTGCTCCATGCTGCATCTCGCCATAAAAGCCCTGATCTCCGGAATGCTGATCGCGATCGCGTCCACGCTAGCCCGACGTTATCCAGGCTTTGGCGCACTTATTGCCTCTCTGCCGCTCGTTTCGGTGCTAGGCATGATCTGGCTGTGGAACGACAAACCAGACCCCGCGAACATGGCCGCCCATGCCGAGGCGACATTCTGGTATGTGATGCCATCATTACCCATGTTTTTGTTGATCCCGGTCCTGCTACGGCATGGATATGATTTCTGGATCTCCCTCACCCTCGGCTGCTGCCTGACGATTGCCTTGTATGGTGCAATGACGTGGATCGGACCACGCTTCGGACTGCATCTCTGACAACAGAAAAGTGCCGGCAGCTTAGCCCAGATGCCGCACGCTACGCTGTTTGCCGTAATCGCTGGGGCTTAATCCTGTGTTCTTTTTGAAAGCCTCAGCAAAGGCGCCAAGACTTTCATAGCCGACACTGAAAGCAACAGAGGTTACAGTCTCACCACGCACCAACCTCTCCTGAGCATTCAGGATACGAAGACGTTGCTTCCAGATTGAAAAAGGCATCTGCGTTTCGGCCGTGAAATGTCGCACAAATGAGCGGACAGACAGTCCCGCCAGAGCAGCCCAGTCTTTCTGGGCACGGCGATCAGCCGGATTTGCACAGAGTACCTCTGTCACCCGACCAAGCCGGGAGGATTGAGGAAAAGGCAGGGACGCGTTTCTTCGCGGCACAGACAGAAATTCGTCCCAGAAACTCTCCGCCAGACGCGCCACAGGCGGGGACCATTGAGACCCTTCAGCAGTTTGCGACAACCGCTCTGCCTGAGCCCCAAGAAGGCGGGAACATTCTGCAAGAAATGGCTCTTGCGGCAGATCAGCACACGCCCCAGGACAAACATAGAGACTCCACCCCGCTACTGCTCCATGAGAGCGAGCCTCATGGCAAAACCTGGGAGGCAACCAGAGAACCGATCCCGGGCCAACCAGCCAGTAAGCCGCCGCGCCCCTGATGCCCACTACACCGCTTTCAATACCCAGGAGCTGTCCTTCGACATGCAAGTGACCCTCCGTTTCCCGTCGCGTATCCTGTTGCAGGTTTTTTCCAAAAAGCCACGGCGATGTGTCACTCATCCGGACAGACCCCAAGATTATTATTTGGCGCATATGAGTCGAAGTATGGCTTGAGATCGGAAGAACGCCAAAGACAATCCCGATATCGTGTCCTTACAAGTTTACGGAGGACATCCCCATGTCAGACTTCAATCCAGAACAGATCATCCGGAAAATTTTTGCAGCTTTCACCGACTTCTCGTCAGACCCGGCAGCACTGTCAGCTTTTATGACACCGGACTACCGCCAGTTTGTCGATGGTCGCGAGATGACACTCGACGAGTTTCAAAACCACGCTATGTCTTTAAGACGCCTTCTGAAAATGCTCGAAATCGACATCCAGCAAATTGTCTGCCAAGGCAATCAAGCCGCGACGGTGCATATTGCTCGAGCCACCCGCCTCTCAGGCAAGCAGAGCCAGATCAAAGTCATCGCTTTTTACCAGTTCAACAACGGCCGACTATGCCTTGTCGATGAACTGACGCATGTTCTGAACGGCCACGACGGCGATAAATCGCTCGGATCTGTGCAATAATACTTTCACTAATACTTTCCCAGTCGAATATTATTTTTAAATTTTTTGAAAAATGCTCTACAAAAAACTTTTATCATTTAATGGGTTATTTCCTGTATGAAAATAACCGCGATCAAGGAGACGCCTCTCCATGCGGATGCGGAGGAGCAGCGTTTTGCCTCGCTCCAAACTTCTCGGCCAGCCACCAGTAACCGTCCCTGAGATCGGAAATCCGATGTCGCGCTAGGGCTTCCCGACAGGCAGGAAGCGCCGCCAGCCCCGCAGTACCACCTTCAAACAGATCGTGCTCCGCCTTACAGGTCTTGTCACGATAATGAAGCCAAGCCTGCTGTGCTTCCTGTAGCTGGGCTTTCCGGCTGTCTGCCAATACCGTCAGGATCCGATTGTAAACAGCGTCCAGTTCCTTATCAGCCTGCTTTGCGGCCACTGTCAGACAGTTGACTTGGTCCACGCCGCTTCCGGCCTGTTTGCACGGGGCAGTAGCCGCGTTGTAGTGCTGAGCCAGCGCAGGGAATGCGAGGAAACAGGCTCCGATCAGAAGGCACATCTTCCAACCTGCCATCTTTATCCCCCTCGCCCGGAACGCCTTAATGCAGACCCGGAGCTTCCTGCCCAGTCCGCGCGACATACTCCGAGTACCCACCCCCATACTGGTGAATACCCTCAGGCGTCAGTTCCAGAACGCGATTAGACAGAGCCGCCAAAAAGTGACGATCATGGGAAACGAACAGCATCGTGCCATCATAATCCGCAAGGGCCGTAATCAGCATTTCCTTGGTGGCCATGTCCAGATGGTTGGTCGGTTCGTCGAGCACAAGGAAATTCGGCGGATCGAACAGCATCAGTGCCATCACCAGACGCGCCTTTTCGCCACCAGACAGAACCCGACAGCTCTTTTCCACTTCATCGCCCGAAAAACCAAAACCACCCGCCAGCGAGCGCAACGCTCCCTGATTGGCCTGTGGGAAGGCATATTCCAGCGTCTCAAAGATGGTCTTGTCGCCATCCAGAAGATCCATGGCATGCTGGGCGAAGTAACCAACCTTGACGTTGCTTCCAATCGTGACCGTTCCAGCATCCGGCTCAGTCGTCCCCGTCACCAGCTTCAACAACGTGGACTTGCCCGCACCGTTGACTCCCATGATGCAGCAGCGTTCCCGACGGCGGATCATCAGATCCAGCCCATCATAGATCGTGCGGCTTCCGTAGCGCTTGTCCACACCCTGAATGTTGACCACCACATCTCCTGAACGCGGCGCAGGCGCGAATTCAAAACTCATGGCCTGACGACGCTTCGGCGGCTCGACACGGTCGATCTTGTCGAGCTTCTTCACACGGCTCTGAACCTGCGCTGCATGAGACGCACGGGCCTTGAAACGTTCGATGAAGTTGATTTCCTTCGCCAGCATGGCCTGCTGACGTTCGAACTGAGCCTGCTGGTGCTTCTCGTTCAGGGCGCGCTGCTCTTCATAGAACTCATAGTCGCCGGAATAGGTTGTGAGGTTCCCACCATCAATCTCAATCACCTTGTTGATGATGCGGTTCATGAAGGCACGGTCATGAGACGTCATGAGCAGAGCGCCGTCATAACCGGACAGGAACTGCTCCAGCCAAATCAGGCTTTCCAGATCAAGATGGTTGCTCGGCTCATCAAGCAGCATCACATCAGGCTTCATCAGAAGAATGCGGGCCAGAGCCACACGCATTTTCCAACCACCAGACAGGCGCCCAACATCGCCATCCATCATTTCCTGGCTAAAGCCAAGACCATGCAGAACCTCACGTGCCTTCCCATCCAGCGCGTATCCGCCAAGATCCTCAAACCGGCTCTGCACTTCACCGAAGCGCTCGATGATGCTGTCCAGCTCATCCATGCGTTCCGGGTCCGCCATGGCCGCTTCCAGTTCAGCCAACTCTGACGCAACTTCCGAAACGGCCCCCGCACCGTTCATGACTTCAGCCACGGCGCTATGGCCAGACATTTCACCCACATCCTGGCTGAAGAACCCAATGGTCACACCACGATCCGTCAGGACATTGCCTTCATCAGGCTCTTCCTGTTTCGTGATGAGACGAAACAGCGTGGACTTTCCCGCGCCGTTCGGCCCTACCAACCCCACCTTTTCGCCTTTCAGCAAAGCGGCCGAGGCCTCGATGAAGATGACGCGCTGGCCGTTATGCTTGCTGATGTTATCGAGACGAATCATGGGTCCTCGGAGGCACTGGGAGCTGGGAATAAATGGCTGTCGGGACTTACCCTTATCCCCGCATGGGCGGAACCCCTAGAAAAGCCCCTTCATCCCGATACACCTTACATTTATGGCGTCATAAGCCCCGGTGTCGGGTCATGCGTGCGTTATCCCAGATGGCACAGTCCGCTCTCCCTGACCCGGAACCTCCATGCAATGTGATCCCCTCAAAAAGCCAAGACATTGAACAAATCAGGGAATAGCGCTTTTAAAACATTATATGTGTGATATGTGCACTTAATATAACAACAAACCCATACCCTTCATGCTGACACCGGCGTGAAGGGGGCGATTTTTATCTTTAGCGCTCAATCCAGTTCCGTGAGGCAATCTGTGGCCAAATCTGACCCTATCGTCCAGCTTCCGGACGGCTTTTACCTGAACCGCACACCATTGCTGGCCTTTGGGCTGCTCTGTTGTCTGTTCTCTCTTTGGGGCTGTGCAATGAGCCTCAATGACGTGCTGATCGGGCAGTTCCGTAAAGCCTTCATGCTGTCGGATTTCCAGTCCGCCCTCGTGCAGTTCTCATTCTACATCAGCTATTTCGTGCTCGGCATTCCAGCAGGTATGATCATCAAGCGTTTCAGCTACAAATGGTCCATCCAGTTGGGGCTGTTCCTATACCTGATCGGCTGCTGCCTGTTCTTCCCCGCCGCTCACTTCGCGACATACCAGATCTTTTTCGTCGCTCTTTTTGTCGTCGCAGCGGGACTGGTCTTCATTGAGACTGCTGCCGATACCTATTGCACCCTGCTCGGCCCTCCGGGACGCGGAACGCATCGCCTGAACTTTGCCAGCGCGTTTCAGCCAATTGGCGCCATTCTCGGGTCCAGCATGGGCGCCTATCTGATTTTCAAGGATGGCGATCTGTCTCGTGAGCAGCTTTCCGCCATGCCAGCCGCTCAGGCCTGGCAGCATCAGCTTGGCATGATCCACGCCACTCTTGAGCCGTACATCTATATCCTTGGGGTGCTGCTGGTCGTCATGATCGCCATTGGCGTCACACGTTATCCGGCCTGCAAAGGACGTGATCAGCAGCGTAGCCACGAACTGGATACGACCGGGGCTCTCAAACGTCTGTTCGCTAACAAGCGCTTCGTCCTCGGTATCCTGACACAGTTTTTATATGTCGGCGCTCAGGTTGGGGTCTGGAGTTTCATCATCCGCCTCTCCATGCGTCTGGGGCACATTAACGAACGACAGGCCTCAGTGTACCTGATCGCCTCATTCTGCGCGTTCTTTATCGGCAAGCTGGTAGCCAACTTCTTCATGCGGCACGCACGCCCGGCGCGGGTTCTGTTTGTCTACAGCCTGCTCTGCATCGTTGCGCTGGGCTATGCAGTCATGGTGCATGACTTCACGGCTGTGTACGCGGCCATCCTCGTCAGTGGACTGCTGGGTCCGTGCTGGCCAACCATCTATGGCCTGACGGTCGATGAACTTGGTCATGACCGCGCATATGGCGGCTCCATTCTGGTGATGAGCATCAGTGGCGGCGGCATTCTTCCGCTTCTGCAAGGCTACATCTCAGACGCTACCGGCGGAAACATGCAGCTTGCATACATTGTTCCGATGGGATGCTTCGTCGTGATTGCAATGTTCGCGGCGTACTGCATGAAAAGCGGCGACGAAACGGCAGAACACGTCGTGTTCGACGCCACGCTCTGATCTACAAAAAAGGGCAAGCATCTGCTCGCCCTTCATAATCTGCGAGCCTGAAAAATTCAGTCCTTAATCAATGCGCCGTCATGACAGTCCTTGGGCGCATTGACCGGATTGCATCGAGCAACTGCCTGATTGGCAAACTGCACCTTGTAATCATGCCACTGCGCAGGCTCGATAGCCGGATAATCGGTGCTGATGATCTGGGCACCGCTCTTGAAAGAGACCTCCCGGCGGCTCAGATCATTCTGGCGCGCCTCAATCGTGTTGGCATCTGCTCGTGTCCGCACGAGATAACCCTGTCGCACCAGTTCCGGGATTTTCCGAGCAGCCTCAGCGTTATCAAAAGACGCGCCTTTCTGACCAGCGAACCCTTCATTGACCTCCGTATAAGCCGCATCCGGATCACCCGGTCGACCATTCGTGAACAAAACGCGCCCTTTCAGACCCGAGTGGTTCAACACATAACGGGCCGTATCCTGAGGACGATCCAGCACAAAGATGATCTTGCCGCGCGCAGACGCCAGTGTCGGCCAGCCTTTGGTTCGGATCGCCTCATTGACCGAAGAGGCCGTCCCCCGAACATCATCAGGAATCAGAAGATGATCACGACCGATAATATCCGTGATTTCCCTGTCCAGACGATCATAAGTTACAGGCGTAAATGTCTCAGGAACCGTAAAAGTCAGCTTGTCACTTTTAAACGGAATGTCCTGTTTTGTTTCAATATCAATAAAGATCGGGAAATGCTCAGGATGGTCATCTGACCACTTCCGAATGATCTGAAGACATTTGCTGAAAGGCTCGCAGTTCGAGTGCTGGTCAATGTCTACAATATGCATGACTTTGAAATCGGTACCTTGCATGGCAGCAGCAGACGCCGGATCAGTATCGGGAGTAATGCCGCTTTTACGTTCCCACTCTGGTCCCTTTGGATGACTGTACTGGCCGCCCTGAGTATCGGCATAAATATCGATTTCGAGTTGACGAACACCGCTATCAAGCTGTCGATCTAATGTTGTGTGCTTGTAATCCAGCGCTTCTGCGGCTTTCGGGGACACAGCCTGGAGCCATTTCAACGTAGCAGGCGAAATATCCGTCCGATAACTGTTGTGGGTTCCAATAATCTGAACCTGATTCAGGTGTAAATCATTCGGAAACCCCTCGGCAAAAGCAGTAGATGAAAGGCCAAGAAAAGAAAAAAACAGTCCGTACGCAAAGCGGTTCATGTGACGTCATCCATTTGTCAGAGGCGGCGCGATGACAGAGCACTCCAAGACGTATGACAACTGTAATATTTTGAACGTTTTATGATGATGACTTATTTGTTTCATTCCACAGTCATAAAAACATCCTTTGAAATGATCTGGAAGCGTCCGTAGTTCCACCCGTGCCTCCTTCCGGGAGGCGGCCCCAAGCCAAACGTGCCGTGTGATGGAATAACGATGCCTTCCTACAAAAGACGTTCTTTTTATCTGCTTTGTGCCTCCGCACTCGTTCCAGCATTGGTCTGCAGCACCGGTCCGGCTCAAGCTCGCGTCCATCACGCCGGGAAAAATCAGATCAAACAGACGCCTGTTGCCCCTGCTCCAAAAGCTGCACCGAAAGTACCCCATGATCTGGAAGGCCATTCAGCCGAGAGCATGAGCATCCATGCCAGCCGCCGGGTATTGGGCGGTGGAATGATGGTACATCATACGGAAGCCAAAACCATCAGCGCCATCACTCAGGAGTATATTTCCAAACAGGCCCCGACCGTTACGCCCGGCGTTCTGGCATCCAGCCTACCCGGCGTGCAGGCCACTAACGAAGGACCGTTGAGCACAACGGCAGAGACCATTCATATCCGCGGTCTGGATCAGACGCAGATCGGCATGGTGTATGAAGGCATTCCTCTCGCCGATCCATTCACCTATGGCGCTTATACGTCCGCCATGGTCGATAACGAGAACCTGGGATCTGTTTCGGTTAGCCAAGGATCATCAGATCTCACAGCGCCAGTTTATAACGCCGATGGCGCTCAGATGACACTGTCCCTGCGCCATCCCGCAGACAAAATGACAGCCTATGCGGAAGCCTCCGGCGGCACGCACAGCACAAACAAAGAGTTCGTCCGGTTCGACACGGGTGAAATCGGGCATAGTGGCGTTCGGGCTTTTGCATCCGGCTCTTATTCCAGCGCCAATCTCTGGCGCGGTCCGGGCCAGATGGATCGCTGGCATGTGGACGCCGCCATCGAAAAGCGCTGGGCTCCCAAAAGCAGTTCCGAACTGATTTTTGGATATAACAAAGCCAACCAGACCGAATGGCTCTACCCGACGCTGGCACAGTGGAAAACATACGGTACTGGCTACAACACGCACGCAACATATACGAAGGGCGACACGCTCTATTACAAGCTCAACACCAAAGCAACGAATGCCGTGGTAGGGGCGCTGAAAAACCATTTCGATTTCGGACATGGCCTGACGCTTGATGCAGAACCCTATGCCATCGAGACATTTGGTCCCAATAATTACGGCGTCAATATTCCGGCATCCAACGGCTATGTTGGCACCCAGCAGTATTCATCCCTGAACGGGTATGAAGGCCAGACAGGGAATGTTACGGCCATCAGTATTCACCCATGGGTCCAGACGTCCAGCGGCATCAATCTTGTGGGGGCATGGCATCGCGGCTTCAACACGCTGAAGCTCTCCTACTGGTATTCCTATGCGGTTCATACCGAATATCAGAACCATTATCCGGTCAACGCATCCGGTCAGTACACGGAAAATAACGGCTACCTGACGGCCTTCAACAACGTGTCTGTCAGTCAGTACAACATCAATGGCTTCCAGCAACTGAACGCCATCGGCCTGGAAGACCAGGTCAAACTCTTCCATGACCGCCTGACCATCGACGCAGGCCTGCGTGCCAACATGATCTCCCGCAGCTTCAGTCAGGATCTGCCAGGAGCCAATTTCAAGTCCGTGGAGAACATGTTTGTTCCCATCCCTCAGGTCCTGATCAGCTACCAGTTTGATCCGAAAAACCAGATTTACGTGAACGGCACGACCGGCTACCGCGCACCGTCTTCCTTCCAGGCACAGGTTCCGGTTTACAGCTTCACAAGCGCGAATGCTGTTTCACTTCCGCTGGCTAATTTTCAGCCGGAATACATGATCGGCGAGGAAATCGGGTACCGCCATTCGGGCGATATCATGCTGAACGTGGCGCTGTTCAATTACAACCTGACGCATCACCAGATCACCAGCGTCTCGTATCTCCCCAACTCCACCATCATGATCAGCCAGCCGATCGACGCGGGTGGCGAAAGTGCACAAGGCGTGCAGGCTGAAATTTCAACGCGTCCCTGGCACCATATCAGCGCCTATGCGTCCGGGCAGTTCATGCATACGCGTGTCGGCAACAACATCGCCTATCAGGGCGACTATCTCCGCACGAAGGGCAAGCAGGAAGTCGCATCCCCAAAATTCACCGGCGCTCTGGGCCTAACCTACGACGACGGTACTAATTTCGCGAACTTCAACCTGCGCTATACGGACTCCCAGTACGCAACGCTGATGAACGACCAATCCATTCCATCCTACATCACGTCCGATATTTCGCTGGGTCGCTACCTTCCGAAAATTGGTCGGGTCCGCCCGAAAGCCATGCTGAGCCTCATGAATGTCGGGGACAGTCACTATCTGGCACAGGTCAACGGCTTCTCTGGCAATGCCACAACAACACGCGGCGTCTATGGCAAAACACTCTCCGCGTCCCAGCCAACCTATAGCGTCGGCACAGGCTTCGCTGCAGTTGTCTCCGTCTCTGGGACGTTTGAATAACGCTTAGGTTGGGATCTGAATGGTCCCGGAGAAACAAAAAAAAGCGGTACAGCCCTCGTCGGCCGTACCGCTTTTTTTATTGAGAGGCGCTGCTTTCTGTTCAGCGCAGGGCAGCAATCGCCGTAATTTCCACCCGCCATTCCGGATCAGCCAGCTTGGCTTCGACGGTAGCACGGGCAGGCTTGTGCCCCTTATCCAGCCACACATCCCAGGCCTTGTTCATATTCCCGATCTCGTTGATGTCGGTCAGGAAGATCTGAACAGACAGGATACGCGTCTTGTCCGTACCCAGATCCGCCAAAAGCGCGTCGATCTGGCGCAGAATGTCAGCTGTCTGGCCTTCCGTATCCAGCGTAGCGTCATCCGCGACCTGCCCGGCCAGATAGGCCAGACCGTTATGGGTCACGACACCGGCCAGACGGTTTTCTTCAAGATGACGAGTAATGTCGGGATTGGTGCTCACGCCTGAACCTTACTGAAGAAGAGTAGGAATCATTTCATGTTCGAGGATCGCGTCCATGGCGCTTTCCTCGTCATCTGCCACGGCCATGGGTGTGCCATCGGCAGCATGGATTGCCACCATCAGCTCACCGTCATGCATGACGGATCTCACATAGGCGAGCTGAGACATGCCCAGCGTACGAAGCTGTGGTCCCGTGATCCGCCTCAGATCTGCCGGGAGCGCCTCTTCGTGCCCATCACTGTTTTCGAACGGATTGTTCAATTCCTGATCCTTACTGAAACCTGTGGGCTTCTCTGGCGCCAGTCAGGTTAAAACATACAAGCTGTCAAAAAACGGTTTATTCGTCGTCAAGATCGCGCACCGGTCGTGCCCGGCGTGGCTTGACCACGGGCGGAACGACTTCGTGCTGCACAGTCTGAGGCGTGCCTGTCGTCCGACGACCCTGCGTGATGGCTATCCGCTTTACGCGAACTTCCGGCTCGGGACGCAGAAGATCGATATGCAGCAGGCCGTTATCAAGCCAAGCCCCACCAATTTCGATGCCTTCCGCCAAAACGAACGCCTTGTGGAACTGCCGTGCAGCAATCCCACGATGGAGGAACACGCGGCCCTGACTGTCATCTGTCTGGCGACCACGGATCACAAGCTGGTTGTCTTCCTGCGTGATCTGAAGATCATCCATCACAAACCCCGCCACAGCCAGCGTGATCCGCAGGGCTGTCTGGCTCAGTTGTTCGATATTGTAGGGCGGATAACCGTCGGACGTAGATTTGGACGCGCGCTCAAGCATCTGCTCAAGATGATCGAAACCAAGAAACATGGGTGACGTAAACAGACGACCGGACATAGGGCTTGAGCCTCCTCCATGAGCGAGACAATGGGTATCAGACCCTCCATGAGGCACCTGACATCAGCACAGGATATGGTGGAGCACCCCAAAGATGCAAGTTCTGCCTTGGGAAATGCCCCTCAGGACTGGCACAAAAGCCTCACCCTCGCTACATCGCAGAGCATGAGCGAATTCGATTTCCTGTCCGGCATCGATGCGGTGCCCCCGACCCCGATCCTGATTGCCCCGGCCCCCGTGCTGCGTCAGGTCGCCCGCGAAGTGCGCGCGGAAGACATGGCGTTCCTGCGTGAGCGGCTTCCAGGCATGTTTTCCGCCATGTACAAGGCCCCCGGCATCGGCCTCGCCGCGCCGCAGGTCGGCCTTGGCATGCGCTTTGCCCTCGTGGATGTCGCCGAGGAAGATGCACCCCGCGAGCCGATGGTTCTGATCAATCCGGAAATCGTCACGGATTCCGAGCAGATGGCCGTCCGGGAAGAAGGCTGCCTCTCCCTGCCGAACCAGTATGCCGAAGTGATCCGCCCCGAATCGATCCGCGTCCGTTACCGTGACCTTGCCGGCGAGATCATCGAGCGGGATGCGGATGGCCTTCTGGCGACCTGCATCCAGCATGAAATGGATCATCTGGATGGCGTCCTGTTCGTGGATCATCTGTCCACGCTCAAGCGCAACATGATCATGCGCCGCCTTGCCAAAGAGCAGAAGCTGGGAAGGCGTTAATCACCGATGCGTCTGATCTTCATGGGCACGCCGGATTTCGCGGTCCCGGCCCTGCATGCCCTCATGGCCGCAGGACACGAGATCGTTGCGGTCTATACGCAGCCTCCCCGCCCCGCAGGGCGCGGCAAGGCTGTGCGTCGCTCGCCTGTCCATGAAGCGGCGGAAGCTGCTGGAATAGACGTCCGTACGCCTGCACGCGTCCGCAAGGACATGGCAGAGCACGAAGCTTTTGCCGCGCTCAACGCCGATGCTGCCGTCGTCGCGGCTTACGGGCTGATCCTGCCCAAGGCCATGCTCGATGCGCCCCGTCTCGGCTGTCTGAACATCCATGCCAGCCTCCTTCCCCGCTGGCGCGGTGCCTCCCCGATCCAGTCATCAATCGTTGCGGGAGACAGCCAGAGCGGCGTCTCGATCATGCAGATGGATGAAGGCCTCGACACCGGCGCCGTGCTGCTAGAAGAAGCCACTCCCATCAGTGCGTCCGACACAGCCAGCACGCTACATGACCGTCTGGCGGAAATCGGTGGGCGACTGATCGTTCGCGCCTTGCAGGAACAGCCTGTCGCCGCCCCCCAGCCTGAAGAGGGCGTGACCTACGCGCATATGCTCAAGCGGGAAGATGGGCGGATCGACTGGTCCCGCAGTTGCGAAGAGATTGACCGTCAGATCCGTGGCCTGACCCCATGGCCCGGCGCATTCACGACATTGGATGATGTGGTGCTCAAGATTGGTGCCGCAACACCCGTGCCTGAACAGTCCGGCTCCGACGCGGGGACTGCCATTGATGACGCTCTGACGATTGCCTGCGGCACCGGCGCGCTCCGCATCGAGCGTATTCAGAAACCCGGACGCAGCATGATGAACGCCAGCGATTTCGTACGAGGACAAGCCGTCCCGAAGGGGACCCGTCTTGGCTGAGGACGACATCGCACGCTGGGCCTTAAAGATTGAATATGACGGCACAAATTACGTCGGCTGGCAGCGCCAGAAAGACGGCCTCTCCATCCAGACCCTGATTGAGGCTGCTGCCTCGAAACTGGTCGGCGGCCGTGCCGTCTCCAGCATCACAGCGGGGCGCACGGATGCAGGCGTCCACGCCTCCGGCATGGTGATCCATCTCGATTTCCCGGCGGATGCGCCGATCAATGATCGTCAGATCCGCGATGGCATGGGGTATTACCTTAAGCCCCACCCCGTCGTCGTGCTTCAGGCCGCGCCCGTCACTCTGGACTGGAGCGCCCGCTTCTCCGCGACGTGGCGCAGCTACCGGTTTACCATCCTCAACCGTCAGGCACGCCCCGCCTTGCAGGAAAACCATGTCTGGCACGTTAAGCGACCTCTGGACGTGGATCTCATGCAGGACGGTGCGAACTTCCTGCTCGGAACGCACGATTTCACATCCTTCCGGGCCATCGCCTGTCAGGCCAAAAGCGCGGTCCGTACTCTGGATGTTTTAAAAATCCACCGTGAGGGTGACCTCGTCCTTGTCGATACACAAGCCCGATCCTTCCTGCACCATCAGGTCCGGAATATGGTCGGCTCACTCGTCATGGTCGGATCACGCCAGTGGCCAGCAGAAAAAATGCGGGACATTCTAGAAGCGAAAAACCGCTGTGCCGCAGGGCCGACATCCCCGCCAGACGGCTTATGCCTGACAGGCGTCGGCTACCCTGAAGATCCGTTCGCCTAAGACGTCAAACGCCCCCGAACAGATCAACAAGAGCGTTGTAGTGCGGCGGAAGCAGCCAAAGCAGACCGAACAGCAAGAGCGCACTGAGTGTCTGCAGAACCGTCATGATGACCGCCTGCAACGCCGTCATCATCAGGCCAACGCGCGTGACATACCAGGTTAGCCAAAGACTGTAGAGCTGCACACCCGCTGCCACTCCCGCAACTGCTGCGGGAGACGAAGCACTACCGGGCATGACCATCCGCATCACGCCCTGCGCCATAATCATCATCAGCAGAGGCAGCCACGCACACCACAGAGAAGCCGTTGCATAACGGGACCAAAGCCCTTTACGCCCGGCATAGGCCGCATAACGCTCGGACACCACAAGCTGAAGCAGCGTGCAGACCAACTGCACCAACGCCTGTGTCAGCCGCAGCCCGCGCTGCTCTGCGGGCATGAAAAAGGCCCCGAAAATTCCGATCAGCGCAATCGCTACAGTCGGCGCCAGCGCCGCCATAAGCGGCTGCATGCCAGGCGCGAAACAGTTGATCCCAATCCCACGCCCTCGACCCAGAAGCCACACGCCAAGCGGAACATTCATCCCCCCTGCTGGAGGCATGCCAGTCGGGCGGTCTGGGGTCACAGGCCAAATCTTTCCATGAACGTCAGGTAAATACGGGTCAGGTCTTCAAGGGTCGAAACGTCAACATGCTCGTCCCGCTTGTGCATGGTCGCACCCACAAGACCGAACTCTGCAACAGCACAGTACTGAGAAATGAAACGGGCATCGGATGTTCCGCCACCCGTATCAAGCTTCGGGCGACGTCCCGTCACGTCCTGAACAGCCTGTTCCAGACAGTTCACAGCCGGTCCCGGCTGCGTCAGGAATGCCTCGCCGCTGATCTCGATCTTCACGTCGCTGTCCGGCGCATGACGGCTTACAACGTCCCGAATCCAGCCCGCCAGACCATCTCCCGTATGGCTGTCATTGAATCGAATGTTCAAGCGAGCCCGCGCATCAGCCGGAATAATATTCGTCGCCGGGTTCCCGACATCGACACTCGTCACCTGCAAAGACGACGGTGAAAACCATTCCGTCCCTTCATCAAGGCAGCAGCCTGTCAGTTCAGTCAGAGCCGCCAGAAGACGATGAACAGGATTATCCGCCAGATGGGGATAGGCCACATGCCCCTGCACCCCACGGACGGTAATTTCAGCATTCATGCTGCCGCGACGGCCAATCTTGATGGTATCACCAAGAACGGAAGGGTTGGTTGGCTCACCCAGCAGGCAGAAATCCGGCACTTCCCCCCGCGCGGCCAGCCATTCGATGACGGGCTTCGTGCCAAAATGCGCCGGACCTTCCTCATCCCCCGTAATAAGAAGAGAAATCGATCCCTTGAGCGGACGGCTTTCCAGAAATCGGGCGATAGCTGCAACGGAACAGGCCACGCCCCCCTTCATGTCCGCAATGCCACGCCCATAGAGACGGCCATCATGGATTTCGGCAGAGAACGGATCGTGCACCCAGCCCTCACCGGGGGGAACAACATCCGTATGTCCTGCGAAACAGAGAGACGGACTTCCCGTCCCGATCCGGGCATAAAAATTCGGGGTCGGCGCATCCTCTGGTCCAAAAGGAAGATGCGTGACCTCAAACCCCATCCCTTCCAGTACCGAGGCCAGAAGAGCCTGCGCTCCATCATCGGCAGGCGTGACGGACTGGCAACGGATCAGATCCTGAGCAAGAGCAACAGGATCACTTGGGAAAGATGGGGTCGGCATGACTCAGTCGCGCAGGAGTTCGTTGATGGACGTCTTGGAGCGCGTACGCTCGTCAACGCGCTTGACGATCACAGCACAGGCCAGAGATGGCTGACCCGGCTCCTTCGGCGGTAGTGTACCTGGAATGACGACAGAGTAAGCTGGAACGCGGCCCATGAAGATCTCACCCGTCGCACGATCCACAATCTTCGTGGACGCACCGATGAATACGCCCATGGAAAGAACAGAGCCCTTCTCCACGATCACGCCTTCAGCAACTTCCGAACGTGCACCGATGAAGCAGTCATCTTCAATAATGACCGGAGCAGCCTGGAGCGGCTCCAGAACGCCACCAATGCCAGCGCCACCACTGATATGGCAGTTCTTGCCAATCTGCGCGCAGGACCCGACGGTCGCCCAGGTGTCAATCATGGTACCACTGTCAACGCGCGCGCCAACATTCACGAAGCTTGGCATCAGAACAACATTCGGGGCGATGAAAGCCGAGCGACGAACGATCGCGCCCGGAACCGCACGGAAACCGGCTTCCGCAAAACGGAACTGATCCCAGCCTTCGAACTTCAGAGGAACCTTGTCAAAAGCCGGCTGGCCACCACAACCGCCAACCATGACGCGGCTGTCATTCAGGCGGAAAGACAGCAGAACAGCCTTCTTCAGCCATTCATGCACAACCCAGCCATCTTCGCTCGGCTCAGCGACACGCAGCGTACCGGCATCAAGACCTTTAAGCGCGGTTTCGATGACCTCGCGATCTTCTCCGTCTGTCTGTGCGTTCAGAGTGGTACGACGCTCCCAAAGAGCGTCAATGGCGGTGCGAAGCGTATCGTGAGGCATCAGAACCATCCGGAAAAGGAGCAGAAAACCGCCGGACCATGCGTTCCCCGGCTTTACCTGTCAACGGCTCTTTCCCCTTTCAGCCAGATCACCTCACCCATTAAGCTTCCGTTAACCTATTAAGCCTATGAAAAAACACAGGGGCATCCTGCTTCAGAAACCGGCGAAGAACGTTTCTGACCCATTCAAAGCCGTTCCATGGAATGATTAACCCGTTGCGCCCTAAGCTGCAGGGCTGACTTTACCTCATCACCAGCCTGGAGCCTCTATGGCACACCCTGATACCGGACTGCGTCTTCCCGATCCTCTTATGCGGCAGGAGTCTACATCCACGCCGCTACCTGTAATCCGGAAGGTTCTGACGGCAATGCGCCAGGCCATTCTACCGCGTCTGGGCATCGCTGCTGCCCTCACAATTCTTCAGGAGGAGTTGCAGGCTGATACTCTTCTCTTCAGCTCCTTTATGCCACCAACAGACGACAGTATTCTTCATAAGTCAGCCCCATTCCCGCAGGGTTTGCAGGAGTGTTTGCAGGAAAATACTTTCGTCCCAAGCCTGGCTGCCATCCGGTTTTCAGCGGATGCGAAGTATGCGGTTCTGATTTGCGAAGCCATTCGCAGCCAGTCTCCGCTCGGCTTGATCTGCTGGAAAAAGACACTCTGGTCTCAAGAAGACATTGAACTTCTCCAGACTGTCATGTCTCTCATCGCCGCCACACAGGAGCATGACGCTCTTCATCGGCGCGTCCTGGAAGAATGCCATTACGACCTCGCTTCCAATCTTTTGAATTGGGATGGCCTGAAAGATGAAATGAAAAGGCGTACTCCCCGCCTGGATCGGGAATGTCTACCCGCGACACTGATGGTCGCATACGTTCCCGGCCTGACAGACATTACCCAAAATATCGGCTTTCAGGCTGGAGAAGAGGCACTGATCCAATGCATCGCGCTGCTACGCAAAGCCGTCCGTCCGACTGACGCCATCGCGCGTCTCAGCGGGAATACCTTCGCACTCTGGATGGACGGCGGGGATCGTTTTGCCATGGCCGAACGCGCAGAACGCATGACAGCACACGGGATTCCCTTACTGATAGACCCGCCGATGCATTTGCCTTTGTATATTGGCCTGATCAGCCGGGAACCAAACGATCAGGACTCTTCGCCGGAACTCCTGCTTGAACGAGCCACCCAAGCCCTTCATGACGCGCTGGATGAGCAAAAAAAATGGCGCTTCTCTTACGAAGCGCCATAATCCGGTTCAGGCTTTGATGAGGGTTCCCGGCCCGGCCCGTGTAAAAAGTTCCAGCAGGCAGGTATGGGGCACACGACCATCCAGAATGACAGCCGCTTTGGCACCACTCTGAACAGCATCCAGACAAGTCTCAACCTTCGGGATCATGCCTCCCGAAATTGTACCATCCTTGATAAGGTTGCGCGCTTCCTCAGCACTCAGTTCCTCGATCAGCTTGCCATTGCGATCCAGAACACCCGGAACATCCGTCAGCATCAGCAGACGTGAAGCATGCACGGCACCAGCAATCGCACCCGCTGCTGTATCAGCATTGATGTTGTACGTCTCACCGTTCTCGCCCGCACCAACCGGAGCAATCACAGGGATCAGCCCGGAACCCAGAAGAGCGTAAAGGACGCGCGGATCAATCTTCTCAGGTTGACCAACAAACCCAAGATCAATGACGCTTTCGATCTGGCTGTCAGGATCACGACGCGTGCGGGTCAGCTTGCGCGCTTTAATCAGGCTTCCATCCTTGCCTGAAATCCCCACAGCCATGGCGCCAGCCTGGTTGATCAGTTCAGCCACCTGCTTGTTCACGCTGCCGGCCAGAACCATTTCAATGACGTCCACCATCGCAGCATCTGTCACGCGAAGGCCATCAATGAACTGGGAACGGATCTGCAAACGATCCAGCATGGAACTGATCTGCGGGCCACCGCCATGCACAACAATCGGGTTAATCCCGACCAGCTTGAGCAGGGCGATATCGTAGCCAAACGCGCTGGCCAGCTTTCCCTCACCCATCGCATGGCCACCATACTTCACGACAATGGTGTCACCGGCATAACGCCGCAGATAGGGAAGAGCACTGGCAAGGATAGCCGCCTGCTGCTGGGCGTCATCCATGTTCACGGCTGGCGGGATTTCCGGCAGCTTGTCACTGTGGGTCTTTTTGCTCACGGCCGGACTTATCCTTCCACTGAGGTCTTGGCAGGATCTGCGAAACGGGCGATTTCCGCACGCAGATCTTCGATACCTTCGCCGGTCTGACTACTGGTGCAAACAATACGCGGATAAGCCGCAGCGTGCTTGAGCGCCAGGGCCTCCACATCCGCTATCTTGGCTTTCAGAGCATTAGGCCGCACCTGATCGCACTTGGTCAGAACAATCTGAAAAACAACCGCGGCCCGGTCCAGAAGCTCCATGACATCTTTATCAGAGGCCTTGAGTTCGATCCGCGCATCAAGAAGCAGAATGACGCGAGCCAGCGTCGTCCGTCCACGAAGATAAGCGAACATCATGTTCTGCCAATCTTCCTTGACGGACTTTGCAGCTTTCGCAAACCCGTAGCCCGGCATGTCCACAAGGGAAATACGGTCTGACAGATTAAAGAAGTTGAGCTGCTTGGTACGACCGGGCTCGGAAGATGCGCGGGCGAGTGCCTTGCGCCCTGTCAGAGCATTGATGATGCTGGACTTACCAACATTCGATCGCCCCGCAAACGCAACTTCTGGCCGCCCAACCGGAGGCAACTGCTCGATCTTCTGCGATCCGAAGAAAAACTCACACTCTCCGGCAAAAAGAAGACGCCCGTCTTCAATCTGCTCAGGAGTAGGAGGGCCTGCGACCTCTTTCATGATGTCTCAGCGTCCGTTCTTGGTAACAGGAACCGGCAACGTGGCACGGCTCTGGATAAAGGTCTGCTGCGCGAAGGTCAGCAGGTTGTTCCAGGTGTAATAGACCAGAAGACTGGCCGGGAACCCGGACATCACGAACACATAAACCAGCGGCATGAACTGCATGATGCGCGCCTGCGCCGGATCCATGCTCACCATCGTCTGGCGCTGAAGCAGCCAGAACGTGACACCCAAAGCGGCTCCCCAGACACTGATGTGCAAAAAGGAAAAGTAAACCGTCGGGTCAAAAGGGATCAGACCGAACAGATTGAAGATGTTCGTCGGGTCCGGGACGGAAAGATCACGGATCCAGCCGAAGAACGGTGCATGACGCTCGTCAATGCTGATGTTCAGCATTTTATAGAGGCAGAAGAAGATCGGGGCCTGGATCAGAACTGGCAGACAGCCACTGGCCGGGTTCACGCCCTCTTCGCGATACAGGGCCATAACCTTCTGGTTCATCACCATCGGGTAGTCCTTGTTCTTCTCGCGGATCTCCTTGATCTTCGGAGCCAGAAGACGCATCCGCGCAGAAGACGTGGCAGCCTTGGACGCCAGCGGGAACAGCACGATCTTGACGATCAGCGTCAGCGCCATCAGCGCCAGTCCGAAGTTACCCAGATGCAGATACAGCCAGTGCAGCAGATACAGGATCGGACGCGTCAGGAAGCTGAACCAGCCAAAATCAATAGCCTTATCGAAATCCGTGATATGCAAATCGTGGCTGTAGGCCTGAAGCAGGCTTGGAACCTTTGCTCCGGCGAAGAGGTGGCTCGCCTGTGTGATCGTGCCATTTGGCATGACCTGCTGAGGAGCCTGCGGAGCAAAACCAATCTGGTACGATCCCGGATTGCCCGGAACATACGCAAAACTGGCCGTCACGGCAGCGGTCGCTTCTGGAGCAACAGCCGTCAGCCAGTACTTGTCGCTGATGCCGCCCCAGCCGCCGGTACCAGCCTTGGCCCAGAACGTATGATCCGGATGCTCGGCCCCCTTGCGGACATTCTTGTAGGTCTCGTCATTCAGACGACCATCCATGACAGCGATCGGGCCTTCATGGGCGGTCCAGAACCCTTCTGCAGCCTGATAATCACGCTGAACGCGCTGAAAAGGAACAAGAGCGACCGGCTGCGCAGAATGGTTTGCCACGGACTGCACGACCGAGAACATGTAATGCTCATCAATCGAGATCTGGATCGTAAAGATCAGCCCTTCGCCATTATCCCACTTCAGCGTTACCGGATGACCTGGTGACAGAGCCTCGTCTGCACTGCTCCAGACCGTATTCAGATCAGGAACCTTCGCATTCGAGCCTGGAGCGTTGTTCCAGCCAATGACAAAGAAATTCGGATGCTCGCTGCCAGGCCTGTCCAGCAGACGAACCAGCGGACTGTCCTTCGCGAGTGTGGCGCGATACTTCGTCAGCACCGCATCATCCAGAAGCGCACCCTTGAGGTTCAGGGAGCCCTGTACGTCTTCGCTCGTGATTGCGATACGTCGCGCCGTTACCGTCTGTTCGGGAGCAGCCTCTGAAGGCGCCGCCTGAGCCGGAGTTGACGGGGACTGTGTTGCAGCAGTCTGCGTGACAGCGGGATGATTGTCCTGATGGGGTTTCGGCATGAAATAGTCGAAACCGATCAGGATGAGGGCCGAGAGGATAGTGGCCGCAATGATGCGCTTGATTTCCATCGGGCGGATGCCGGTCTTTCGTCTCTACGGAGGAATGCTGAGCCTCAAGTGGCCGAAAACCGCGATCAAAACAATAGCTAGCGGTATTTTTTAATGCTGATGGCGTTCAGGAGGAAGGTCACAGCCCCCTTTTGACCAGGGATGACAGCGCAGGAGTCTCCTGAGTGCCAGCCATCCTCCACGCAAGGGACCATGCGATTTAATCACTATGATGGCGTAAGTGCTACACCCCGGCTCAAACCGGCAATTTCGCCCCAGATAAGGGCTAACAAAAAGTTTGTAGGAATCAATCAGTGCAAGCAGGAAGAGGGTGACAGGCTTACTAAAAAAGCCAGTCATTTTTCCGCACCCTTACGAAGGGCTTTGCGGAGATCTTCCTGAAGCAGAGAAAAATCGCGTCGGCGCGTACCGTCTCGACCGATCAGGACAAAGTCTCCTGTTGGGAGACCGTCCTCACGCGCTACAAGACGCAGCGCCTCTCTGAGGCGGCGTTTTGTGCGGTTTCGGATGACCGAATTCCCGACCTTTTTCGTGACCGTAAACCCGACACGACTTTCAGGCTGGGCATCATCCTGCAGAATCTGCACAACCATTCCCGGAGTAGCGACTTTACGCCCTTTCCCGGCAACACGCAGAAACTGCGGCCGCTTTTTCAGGCGGCCAACTGTAGAGTTCGCGCTCAGGCGGAAAGCTTCGAGCGACCCTTGGTGCGGCGGTTTGCCAGCACGCGACGGCCACCGACTGTAGCAGAACGTGCACGGAAACCGTGACGACGCTTACGAACCAGCTTGGAGGGTTGATACGTGCGCTTCATGACATCGATCCTTTAAAACCATGCAGACGCCCCTCTGGACATCCGCGTCGATCGGGCGCACGAAACGCCCGGTGAATGAGACCCGGGCTTGTACTCACCGGGTCCCCGCCTGTCAATGCCAGACCACCAGGAAGCTGAGGATATGAGCCAAAAACCGACTCCAACACCGTCTCAGACGGTCGAATCCAGCGCATTCCGCCACGATTTACGAAATGCCCTGTCTCCTGCCCTGCTCTGCGCCGACATTCTGTCATCCCACACAGACGATTCTGTACGCCAGAACGCAGAGACGATCATTCAGTCCCTAGAAAAAGCTCTCAGTCTTCTGAAGACGTCGGCTTCTTCTCGATAAGCTCGATCTTGTACCCATCCGGGTCCTGAACGAAGGCAATAATGATCGTTCCGAACTTCAACGGCCCTGCCTCGCGCGTTACAGTGCCACCACCCGAGCGGACAGTCTCAACCAACGCCGCCACATCGGGCACGCCAATCGCAAAGTGCCCAAACCCCGTACCGACTTCATAGTCGGCGTCCTGATCCCAGTTATAGGTCAATTCGATTTCGGCCTGTCCGTGCTCGTTATCCGCGAATCCGACAAAGACCAGCGTATAACGCCCTTCGCGAACCTCTTTGCGACGCAGTTCCTTCATTCCCAGAAGGCTGTAGAACGCCAGACTGCGATCAATGTCCCGGATGCGGACCATCGTGTGCAGGAATGTGCTCATTTTTCTTCCTTAAGATCTTCGGTCGTCAGCCCATAAAGAAACAGCCCGTACCGGTCAGCCAAAGCCACGCAGCGATCCGGGTCTGTCAGAAGGGTTACACCAGGCTGAAACGCCACTCCACGCAATCCGTTCCGGGCAGCATTTTCAAGAGTTTCCGGGCCAATCGTGGGCATATCCGCCCTCAGATCCTGCCCACTCTTGGGCATCTTGATAAGAACACCCCCGCTGCCAGCCTGCATCAACTTGCCGCAACGACCCAGCATGGCATCCGTACCTTCAAGGGCTTCAACAGCAAGCACCAGGCCGCTCTGCACCACACATCCCTGCCCGATGTCCAGCGCTGCCATCGCACGCAGAACCTGTACACCCCGCGCGATATCCTGACAGGCCTGCTCATCAGGAAGAACGCGACCAAGCGTTCCGCTACGACCCGTGGCATGATCCAGAAATTCATGCGCTCCGCGGACAATGAAGCCTTCTTCCCCCAGAACCCGGACAACCGCGCCCAAGAGGCCATCATCTCCCAGGAAAATGGCACGCCCCAGACGCGCAAGAATGCGAGCACCCTCTGCATCAGGTCGAAGGTCGCGCCAGGCAGGGCGCCTTACAGGACCAATCAGAACCAGTTCACGGCAACCATGTTTTTTAAGCGCCGCCAGGGTCTCGCCAACGGCTGCAAGACGAATGATCTCATGTGGATAAGGGGCCAAAAGAGCCGTATCTGCAAAATCCCGGAAGCCGACGACAAAAACCGACTTCCCTTTTTCCAGAGCAGCCGCAGCCACCTGTGCAGGCAAGGGGCCTGCCCCGGCCAGAATACCGACGCACCCTCCCCCTGGCATACTCAGGCTCCTTCGGTTTCGGACAGCCCCTCATTCCGGGCTACGCGCGTTAGTCCACGGCGGCTCGGCGCTTCCATAAAATCAAGCATTTCTGCGATGCGCTGCAAATGCCCATATTCACGGCGAACTTCTGCGATCCGGGCTTCCAGAACAACATCCGTGCTCCCGTGACGGGGATACAATGTCCGGAAAGCCCGACGCATGGCCTGCATCTCATCCGGCCCAACACCGGATCGCTTCAACCCGATCCAGTTCAAACCAACAAGACGGGCGCGGTTTCCGAGAACGCTACCATAGGGAATGACATCCATCTCGACCCCACAGACCCCACCGACAACCGCGCCACGACCGATGCGAACGAACTGATGAAGCGCAGCTGACCCCATGACCTTGGCGTCATCAGCAATTTCAACATGCCCTCCCATGACGACATTGTTCACGATGATCACGCGATCACCCAGAACACAGTCATGCGCCACATGGGCATTGGCCATAATCAGACAGGATGCACCGATCTTGGTCAGAGCGTGCCCCTGTGCCGTTCCACGATGGATCGTCACGTTTTCACGAATGACCGTGTTCGCCCCAATCTCACAAAGCGTTGGCTCGCCGGCATATTTGAGATCCTGCGGCGCCATCCCGATCGTGACGAAAGGATAAACCTCCACTCCTTCGCGAAGGGTGGTATGACCATCGACGATAACCGAAGCATGCAGGTGCACACCGTCGCCAAGCGTCACATGAGGTCCAACCATACACCACGGACCAATACGGACGTTATCTCCAATCCGCGCACGCTCATCGACAAGAGCGGTCGCATGGATCTCGGCACTCTCGGATCGTTTTCCTGCAATCTGCATCAGTTCAGCCCATGATCATGGCACTGAAGGTTGCCTCTGCAACGGCAACGCCGTCAACACGGGCAATACCCTTGAACTTCCAGACATTCGCCCTGGAACGCTCCTTGACCACCTCAATGCGAAGCTGATCACCCGGCCCCACAGGACGGCGGAACTTAGCCCCCTCAATGGTCATGAAATACACCAGCTTGCCTTCAAAAGCCTTGCCGAGCGTCAAAACAACCAGCGTTGCTGCCGTTTGGGCCATGGCTTCGATGATCAAAACGCCTGGCATCACCGGATGGGAGGGGAAATGTCCTTGAAAGAAAGGCTCATTCACCGTGACATTCTTGATGCCAACCGCAGATTCACCTGCCTTGATTTCCTGCATCTTGTCGATCAGGAGGAAAGGATAGCGATGAGGGATCGCCTGCATGATCTGCAGAATGTCGATGCTCTCAGGAACCTGATGTGTTCCTGATGCCCCTTCTGCCGGGGTCGTCTTTTCAGCCGGAGCGTCCACTCGATCCATCTTCTTCACCATAACCCTTTCGGGGGAAATCTTGTCAGTTTTCTGCTCTCCGAGCAGTACGATGGGCCTCCCTTAGCAAAACTGGCCAAGGGATACCATCCATCACCCGTTCAGGTCAGTCGGAGCTCTTCTTGGAGAGCTTCCGCAACGTCGCCACGTTCCGGAAAAACTCACGGAACGGCATGGCCGGACTGCCGATGACATCCGCCCCTGCATCAACATCGGACATAACGCCGCATTGCGCGCCGACGCGGGCCTTATCCCCGATCTTGATATGACCGATCAGGCCCGCCTGGGCAGCAATCGTCACAAAATCACCAAGCTCGGTGGAACCGGAAATACCAGCCTGTGAAACCACGATGCAGCATCGACCCAACTGAGCATTGTGACCAATCTGCACCAGATTATCGATCCGCGTCCCTGCTCCAATAACCGTATCCCGCATGGACCCTCGGTCAATGGTGGAGTTGGCACCGATTTCGACATCGTCTCCGATCACGACTAACCCAAGCTGAGGAACAGTTTCGAAGCCCCCCGGACCGACAGCGAAGCCAAAACCGTCCTGTCCAATACGGGCGCCTGGATACAACGTCACCCGATGACCGACACGCGCATGCGTCAGACTGACATGACTGCCAATCCGGCAGCGCTCGCCAACCTCAACGCTTCGTCCAATCAGGGCATGCGACCCGATCAGGCTTCCACTGCCAATCTTCGCGCCATCTTCAATAACGGCAAACGGCCCGATCTCAACATTATCGCCGATCTCAGCCTTCTCGCTCACGTAAGCCGAAGGATGCCGAACCCCACTGGAAGACGGAGCTGGATGAAACGCTGCTGCAATTCGCGCCCAGGCAAGATAAGGCGTCTTGCAGACCAAACCAGCGGTCCGGGCTGGCAGCTTGTCAGCAAAAGCCGGAGCAAGAATAACTGCACCAGCCTTCGTGTTTTCCAGTAACGGCAAATAACGCCGGTTATCCAGAAAACTGACATCTTCAGGCCCTGCAACATGCAGAGGAGCGACACCACGAAACAATGCGGTCTCATTCTGACCTTCTGCAGCGGGACGCACATCACTTCCAGACACTTCCGCCAGACGGGCGAGCCCAAAAGGCCCGGCCCTCAGGAAAAAGCGCTCGTCGCCCGGACGGGTCTCGGTAGACATCGTATCACCCACAGGCTCGAACCTCAGTGATGCTGACGGAGAACGGACTCAGGCTGTGCCGGTGCTGCAGCAGCTGGAGCCTGCTCAGGCCCTTGCGGACTACGCTGCTCGTCAGCCGTGGTGGGCATCTTGCCAGACTTTGCAAGCTGCTCCGGATCAACGCCCTCACCCGGAATAAAGACATGCGGCAGCGTTTTATTCAGCTGGTTCGCAACTTCTTCCGTGATGTCCTGCTCGCCAACATGCAACACAACCTGTTCTGCATGCAGAACAAGATTCATGTTATGCGCACCAGCAACAGCCGCAATGATGCCATTGCCCTGCTCAAGCTCGCGCTCGATCTGGTGGAAAGCAACCTGGGCGGCTTCCTGAATGATGCGAGCCTGATTGCCGAAATCGCGCTGATCCTTGGCGCGACGCTCCTGCAAGTGACGCTCCCGAAGCTGGATCTGATCCGCCGTCAGGGTACGGGCCTCGGACTGCAGCTTCTGCTGCTCTCCACGCCAGGCCCCTTCTTCGCGCTGCACGGCCTGAGCCAGCTTGTCACGACGTGTACCCAGAACCTGCTGGATTTCCTGTGCCGCAGAGGACATCTGCATGACAGCCTGAACATTAATCACACCGATAATCGCTGCTGGCGGCGGAGCAGCCTTGGCAACTGTAGGCGGATTCGGAATTGGCGGCAGAGGGAGAACCGGCGGCGCCTGCTGCGTATTCGGAGCCCCCTGATCTTCTTCAGCCGGGGCTTCTGCTGCAACTGGTACGCTGCGACGAGGCGCTGGCCGCGCAACCGGAGCAGAAGCCTCCGGATGAGCAGCCTTCGGAACAAACCAGCCACCATTATTGGCAGACTGAGCGTGAGCGGAAGGAGCAACGGCAAGGATCGTCGCCGCCAGAAGCGCACCGGCTGAAACCGGGCGCATCAGGGAATGAAGGGTCATGACCACCTCTGGAGAAGGGGATAGAATTGCGTGAGTCTTGAAATCGGGCACGCAGTCTTAGAACTGCTGCCCGAAGCCAAAGCGCAGCGGGTAAAGGCGATCGCCCTTTTCCTTACGCAGCGGAATAGCACCGTCAATGTTCACGAGGCCGAACGGGCTCTTCCAGGAAATACCAAGACCCGTAGAAACACGAGGTGTCAGAGTGTCACCCGTGATCGGGGTGTACGGGTAGTCTGACTGATTGCGACGGGAGTAATCCGTGTACTTGTTCTTCACACGGACACTGGCCAAGCTGCCGGCATCCAGGAAGTAACGCCCTGCAATACCCAAATCGTCTCCCATCGGCAGTGGGAAGTTGACCTGTGCAGAAGCCGTATACATGAAGCGGCCACCCAACAGATCTTCCTGTCCCTGAGACGGAAGATAATTACATTTATTTTCACTCGTTAGGCCATTGCAGATATGGCCAGAGCGAGGTCCGACACCACCCTGCAGGAAGCCTCGCAGGTTTTCACCACCAAGATAGAAGTTATCAATGATATTCCGGCGCCCACTGGAACTCCAGTCGCCCATATATCCAACGCCACCCTTGAACTGCACGGTCCAGTCATGATTGCCCATGATCCGATCCAGCGGGATGTAGTAAGCACCATCCGCCTTGACACGATAGTACTTGGCGTCGCCGCCCAAACCAGCAAAATCACCACCAACCTTCATCATGTATCCTTCATGAGGATTCATGCGACGATCACGACGATCGTAGGTCAAAGAGGTGCTCAACTGGGAAAGAACCGACCATCCGGCAGATTGCTGCACGTAAATGGAAGGAGCCCACTGCATCAGATCAGGGTCTTTAGCAATGGCGGCAGCATCATAGAAGTTACCAACCTGACGATCGACCAGTGTGTAGCTGAAAGACTGCGAAAGATAGCGGTTATACGCATATCCAAGACGCAGGCTCATACCATACTGGGACTCTTTATAGCTCTGATATGTCTGATAATTGTTCTGGATAAAGTAGAAGTCAGCACCAGCAACAAGGTTACGGTTCAGGAAGTACGGGTCCGTAATGGAGATGTCAGCCTGCTTCTCGTAATAGGCAACCGTTCCGGAAATACCGGCGTCGATACCCGTTCCCAGCATGTTATGCTGCTTGATCGAGGCATTACCCAGCACACCAACGTCCGTTGAGTAACCGCCACCCAGCGAGAATTCGCCCGTCGGCTTTTCAACCACATTCGCTGCAACGTTGACGCGATCAGGCGCAGAACCCTGCGTCTGATCCACTGAGACCGTGCTGAAATACCCAAGATCCTGCAAAGCCAGTTTGGAGTACTTCTTGTCAAACGGGGTGTACGGGTCGCCCTCAGCCATCGGCAGGTTACGGCGAATCACGTTATCACGCGTGATGGTATTGCCGTTGATGTCGATGCGCTCGACATACACATGCGGGCCTTCAGTCACGTCAAAGAGCAGATCCACAATCCGTTTCTCAGGATTACGGGCAATTTCAGAACGCACCATAGCGAAGGGATGCCCCTGCGCCTGCAGCCACTCTTGCATGTCTGTAGTGTTGTGCTGGATCGCAGTGCCATCATAAATCTGATGCTTGAACAACTGGATTTTGGGCCGCACCATCTCAGGCGTCACATGACGCACGTTGGAGCGAACGTCCATCTTGCCGATACGATATTGATCGCCTTCATGGATGGTGAACGTCACATAGAAAGACTTGTGATCAGGAGAAAGCTCTCCCGTCGCGTCCACCATGTGGAAATCAACATATCCATTATGCAGATAGAAGCGGCGCAGCAACTCAGCATCGTACTTGATGCGTTCAGGATTATATTCATCCGAAGAGGAGAAGAACCGGTACCAGGCATTTTCCTTGGAGGAAATCACCTGTGCCAGACGAGCTTCACTGAACGCATGGTTGCCCACAAACACAATTTTGTGGATCAGCGTCTGCTGGGCCTCATTGATTTTGAAGACCACATCCACACGGTTGTGTGACAGCTTGATGATCTGTGGCGTAACCGTGGCACCGAAGCGCGCTTTTCCAGCATACTGGTTCAGGATCTTCTGACGATCGGCAGCAGTGGTCTGGGACGAGAAGACAGCGCGGGGGCGAAGGCTGATTTCCTTGCGGAGATCTTCGTCCTTCAGCGCATGATTACCCTCAAAGACAATCCGGTTGACGATAGGATTCTCAACCAGATTGACCAGAAGCGTGTTGCCATCACGATGAAGCGTAACGTCCTTGAACAGGCCGGTCGCATAAAGCGACTTCAGAGACCGGTCGAGATCATCCTGGTTAAAAGAATCCCCCGGCTGGGCGACCATGTAAGACAGGACCGTGCTGGTTTCGATACGCGTGTTGCCAGAGACCGTAATGGCCTGGATCACGTTGTTGCCTGAGGCTGCACCGGATGTCTGGTGCTGACGTACAGAGCGGGCCTCCGCCACGCCGAGGGCGGTCGGGAGAAGACATGCAGATGCAAGCAGCATCAGACGCATGTTCGGGGACCGGGAACCTCTTGACCGTGATCCTGACAAACCGGTTTTCCTTGTAAACAGATTTTTCGCATGCGCGTGAGACGATACGCCATTGGCGGAGGTATCCGAAAATCCCCCCACCATGCAAGATCTCCCTTCACTCACGAAGAGTTACGGGTCGTATCCCAACCTAGCTTCCCGTGTGAAACATCCAGTGGAACAACCCAATATTTGTCAGGTCATTCACCGTGGAAAAGAGGAAAAGTGCGCCGATAAGTGCCATTCCGACCTGCATACTGACCTCTTGTACCCGCCGTGAAACAGGCCGTCCCTTGATAGCCTCAACCGCGTAAAAGATCAGTCTTCCACCATCCAGAACAGGGATTGGAAACAGGTTGATAAGGCCCAGATTGATAGACAGGAGCGCCATGAATGACACGATGCTCGCCATGCCGTAGCTGGCAACCTGACCAGACATCTGTGCGATTCGGATCGTCCCGCCAAGTTCTTTCGGACTGCGCTGCCCGGAAAGGATCTGCCACACACCCTGCAACGTGCGCACAGACATCGTCCATGTTTCCTGCACGCCCATCACAGCCGCCTTGACCGGTGAAACAGGATGCCCAGGAGAAGCAGCAAAACCCACGCCCAGCACGCCAGTGGCATGGGAGCCACCTTTCACGGCACCGATCGTGACCGGCAACGTCAGATCTGTCCCATTACGACGAATTCCGAGAGTTGTCGTATCGTTCGGATGAGACGCGACAGTTCCCATCACATCTTCCGGACCAGCAATGGAAAGCGAGCCGATACGCGTGATCACATCACCCGTTTTCACACCGGCCTTTTCCGCAGCACTCCCCGCAACAACCTGAGAAATATCATTCCGAAGTTCGGGCTTTCCAACCGTTGCGAACAAAAGCGTGAAGGCAACGATCGCAAACAGAAAATTGAAAACCGGTCCCATGACAATCACCAGAGCCCGTGAGCCCACAGGTTTATCGTGGAATGTCCGCCCCGGAATCCAGGCTGCTTTCTGCTCGTCTGTCGCGTCGTCCGGCCCTTCAAACCCATGCGGTTTGACATATCCTCCCAGCGGAATAGCGCTCAAACGCCATTCCGTTCCAGACTTGTCATACCAACGCCGCAGAGCTGGCCCGAAACCGATGGAAAACGTCTCGACCTTCACACCCCGCCAGCGTGCAGCGAGGTAGTGTCCCAACTCGTGAATGAAAACCAGAATGCCCAGGATCAGAACATAGGCAATAATGGTGCGCAGAAGATCATGCATGCAGGGCGTTCTCGCTCACTGTATTCCGCAGACGACCGCTCTCCCGAAGGATATGCTCCTCGGCAAGCGCACGCCCGCGAGCGTCCCATTCCAGAACTTCGTCCAGCGTCGTCAATTCAGGGTTTTCGGTCATGGCCTGAAGGGCGCTGTCGATCGTCTCACCAATACCAAGAAATCCGATCCGACGGTTCAAAAAAGCATCAACGGCAATTTCATTCGCCGCTGAGAAAACAGCCGGAGCCGCCCCTCCTGCCCGAAGAACCTGTCGTGCCAGCCGGAGCGGAACAAACCGAATTTCATCCGGGGCTTCGAAATCAAGACGTCCGAACGCGGCCAGATCCAACCTCTGACACGGCGTTTCCATACGCTGCGGCCATGCAAGAGTGTGCGCGATGGGAATACGCATATCGGCGGAGCCCATCTGGGCCACCAGACTGCCATCCCGGAACTGTACCAGCCCATGCACCACAGACTGCGGGTGCACCAGCACATCAATCCGGTCTTCCGTCAGGCCAAACAGGCGGGCAGCCTCAATGACTTCAAGGCCCTTGTTCGCCATTGACGCAGAATCAATCGTGATCTTGGCACCCATTGTCCAGGTCGGGTGCTTCAGCGCCTTCTCCGGGGTCGCGGCACGCATGTCTTCAAGGGAAGACTGACGAAACGGACCACCAGAAGCCGTCAGAACGATTTTCTCGACGGTGCTCATGTCACATCCGCCGAGCGCCTGAGCAATCGCATTATGCTCGGAATCGACTGGCAGCAGCGTCGCTCCAGCCTCACCGACAGCGCGAAGCATGACATCCCCAGCGCAGACAAGTGCCTCCTTGTTCGCCAGTGCAATCGCATGACCGTTGCGGGCAGCAGCAAGGGTGGGCTCGAGTCCGGCGGCACCGGTAATCGCGGCCATGGTCCAGTCCGCTTCCATGGCGCCTGCTTCAATAACCGCCTGGCGGCCAGCAGCCGTCCGGATGCCACTTCCAGCAAGCCGGGACTTTAATTCCTCATGCAAACCTTCATCATGTATGACCGCAATCTCCGCACGCAGTTCACGTGCCTGCTCCGCCAGAAGCGCAACATTGCGACCACCAACCAGCGCACGAACCTCGATATCTCCAGCCATGCGCTTCAGCAGATCAACCGTTGACGTGCCGATACTGCCCGTACTGCCAAGAACACTGATCCGGCGAGGCTTGGCCACAGAACCGTCAGTCATGAGAAGAACTCCCCTGAGGAATGGTATGATGTGCAGACCCGCCGACCAGATCCGCAGGAGTGACAGACCAGAACACCTGTCCAAAGGCTGCCAGAGACAAGAGAGCGGCTAATGGAGCCGCAGCGAGAAGGCCGTCAAACCGGTCCAGCAAACCACCATGACCTGGAATAAGTACCCCGGAATCCTTGACGCCAAGACGACGCTTGGCCGCACTTTCGAGCAAATCGCCGCTTTGGGAGAAAACACCCAGAACAGCGCCCCAAACCAGACCGCCACCAACAAATCCCAGACCAGACAGCCAAGCCACAGCGCCGCCCGCCAGAGAAGCCCCCACGAGCCCCCCGATTGCCCCTGAACGTGTTTTTCCCGGTGAAATGGAAGGGGCCAGCTTGGGGCCACCAAAAATACGACCCGACAGATATGCGAAACTATCACTGGCGATCACAACGCACAGCACGAACAGCACGCTCTCGAAACCGGCTGGAAGGTGCCGCAGCCAAAGCAACGAAAGCCCCCCCAGAATAGACACAATGACCGGGATGCAGGCAGGCACACCAAACACAAGGCTTGGCCAGACCATCCAGAACGCACCACTCCATTCTCCTCGCAGGGCAGCAACACCTGAAACAAGTGGCCAGCACAGAAGAAGTATCCCTCGCCATGTCGGCAATGGCTGACGGATCAGGGTTTCCCCTTCCCACACCAATCCGAACATCGCGAGCAAGATGAGCGCATTGTAAATCATGCCACCCTGCCAGAGGCAGGCCCCGGCGACAGCAACCAGAACAACGGCAGAAGAAAGGCGCAGCTTCAGATCAGACCAGCGTGAGGAACCACTCATACCGGTCGACCACCAAAACGCCGCTGACGGCCAGCAAAATGAGACAGAGCCTGAACAAACTCAGCTTCACCAAAATCCGGCCACAGCACATCCATGAAAACCAGTTCGGCGTAAGCACTCTGCCAAAGCAGAAAATTGGACAGCCGACATTCCCCGCTCGTCCGGATCACCAGATCAGGATCTGGCATATCTGACGTCTGGAGAGCACCAGCCAATCGCTCTTCCGTAATATCGGAAGAGGCCAACTCTCCGTTTGCGACCTGCTCGGCAAGACGTCTGGCAGCCTGTGCAATATCCGCGCGACCGCCATAGGAAAGCGCCAAAGTGAGCGTCAGCGTTTTGTTATTGATGGTTTTGGCTTCAGCCCGCCGCAGTTCTTCCCGCAAGGCCCCTTCAAAACGCTCCGGCTCGCCAATGACCCTCAGACGCACGCCCTGTTCGTGAAGCTCGTTGAGCTTGTGACGCAGGTAAAAACGCAGAAGAGATGTCAGATCACCAATCTCTTCCGCAGACCGACGCCAGTTCTCTGAAGAAAATGCGTACAGCGTCAGATAACGCACACCTTGACGGATCGCGGATTTGACACAGTCCTGCACGGACTCCGCCCCTTTCCGGTGCCCGGCCACGACGGGAAGACTGCGCGAACGCGCCCACCGGCCATTACCATCCATGATCATGGCGACATGCACGGGAACGGCTCTCCTCTCTCCATGAGAAGACAAAGGAGCGGCCACACTGGGTTTAGGTACGGATCCGATCGTCAAGAGAAAGGTCAGACCTGCTTGATCTCGCGCTCTTTATCCGCGAGCGTGTCATCAACTTTCTTGACGTACTGGTCCGTCAGCTTCTGAATGGAATCAGACCAGGTCTTCAGATCGTCCTGGCTGATTTCACCCTTCTTTTCGAGCGCCTTCGCCTGCTCCATCCCATCACGGCGCACGCCGCGAATGGCAATCTTACCGTTTTCCGCATAGCGGTTCGCGGCACGAGCCAGTTCATTACGACGCTCTTCCGTCAGCACAGGAATGGGTACGCGAATGGTCTGTCCATCCGCAGACGGATTAAGGCCAAGACCGCTATCACGGATCGCGCGCTCAACGGCACCCACAACCGTGCGGTCCCAGACGGAAACCGTCAGCATCCGTGCTTCAGGGACGGCAATGGAGCCAACCTGAGACAGCGGAACTTCCGAACCATAAGCCTCAACACGCACCGGCTCCAGCAGGTTCGGGCTCGCACGACCCGAACGCAGGCCGGAGAGGTCACGACGCAGACTCTCGATCGCACCGTCCATACGGCGCGTGAGGTCATCCATCAGGTCTTTCAGGTCAGCAGGCATAAGCTGTTCCTTTGCAAAATCGACGTAAGGTTCAGGAGATTATCCTGAAATGTTCGTTGAAAATGAGGCTTTCAGCCAGCCTCAATGACCCTCGTAAAGCGGCCTTCACCACGCACAACGGTGGCAAATGCGCCCGGAGCATGCATGTTAAAGACCACAATCGGCAATTTATTTTCACGGGCAAGGCTGATGGCCGCCGCATCCATGACATTCAACTGCCGGGCCAGCACGTCCATGTAGGTCAGCTGATCATAACGCACGGCATCCGGATTGCGACGCGGATCATCGGAATAAATTCCGTCCACCTGCGTTCCCTTGAACAGCGCGTCACATTCCATTTCGTTGGCGCGGAGAGCAGCAGCCGTATCGGTCGTGAAGAACGGATTGCCCGTTCCCGCAGCGAAAATGACGACCCGCCCCTTTTCCATGTGACGGACCGCACGGCGACGGATGTAAGGCTCGGCAATCGCCGCCATCTGAATCGCCGTCATGACGCGCGTTTCAAGACCCTGACGCTCCAGACCATTCTGAAGCATTAGTGCATTGATGACTGTCGCCAGCATACCGGCATAATCACCCTGCGCACGGTCCATGCCGCGCGCCGCTGCGGACAGGCCGCGGAAAATGTTACCGCCACCAACAACCAGACACACCTGCACGCCGGATGCCACAACAGCAGCAATGTCGGCAGCAACCATATCCACCATTTCCGGGTCCACTCCACCGGAGCCCTTGCCCATCAGTGCCTCACCGGACACCTTGAGCAGGACGCGCTTGTAGGAGGGGCTTTCTTCTCGTTTGTCGGTCATCGTGCCCGTCTCTTGCTGGATTGTGGTGACTTTGCGCCTGTTCATACAGACGCATACGGCTGGGAACAAGCGATGTCAGAAGAGAGACGTCACAAGACGCCTCACGCCCTCAAACACACAGACCTGTTTTTACTCTTCCAGACCGATCGCTCTCAGGCGGGCCTTTTCTTCATCCCACCCTGCACGCTCCTTCACGTTCAGGAAAAGATGACAGGTCCGCTCCAGAAGACCCTGGAGCTCCTGACGCGCGCGCGCGCCGATCGACTTGATCTTGTGACCGCCTTCTCCGATCAGAATGGCCTTATGGCCCGGACGGGACACATAGATCGTCACTTCAATACGAACCGAACCATCGGGCCGCTCTTTGAAGCTCTCAGTCTCCACCGTTGCCTGATAGGGAATTTCCTCATGCGTCTGCATGAAAATCTGTTCCCGCACCAGTTCTGCGGCTAACAGGCGGTCAGGCAGATCCGTCAGATCGTCTTCCGGGTAGAGATAAGGCCCTTCCGGCAACTCACGCGCCAGATGGTTCATCAGATCTTCAACACCATCGCCGGAACGCGCGCTTAGCATGAACACATGCTCAACAGTCAGCAGACCGCTGACTTCCTGTGTGAGAGGCAGAAGCTCCTCTGCACTGACAAGATCCGTCTTGTTCAGAACAAGCCAGATCTTCTTATTGCCCTCAGCCAGCTTGGCGATGATCTCCCGGACGTCTTCGCGCAGACCCGCTTTCGCATCAATCAGCAGAAGCGTGAGATCAGCATCCTGCGACCCCGTCCAGGCGGCGTTCACCATCGCCCGATCCAGACGACGGCGCGGCTTGAAGATGCCCGGCAGATCAACGAGGATAATCTGCGCATCCTGATGAACCACAATTCCCAGCGTCCGAAAGCGCGTTGTCTGCGCCTTGGGGCTGACAATGGAGAGCTTCGCCCCGGCAATCCGGTTCAGCAGGGTGGATTTTCCAGCATTCGGCGCCCCGACAAGGGCAACGAAACCGCAGCGTGTGGTCATGTTCCTATCCTTTTCCACATGCGCCTCACGACGCTACGTCTTGGCCAAGAAGTTTCAGAAGATCAATTGCGGCGGCACTTTCCGCCACGCGCTTGCTTCCTGCCTCACCACGCCCCGTCAGACCGCGAGCCTGAACAGCAACGCGAAAGACCGGCGCATGAGACGGTCCTTCAGCAGCAAGAAGCTCATATTTCGGGAGCGGCAACCCTTGCGACAGAAGATATTCCTGCAACAGGGTCTTCGGCTCCTTGTGAGGACGGGCCTGATTGTCAATCCGGCTTCCCCACTGCTTGCGAACAACCTGCCGTGCAGGCTCCAGCCCGGCATCCAGATAGAGCGCTCCAAGAAGAGCTTCCATGGCGTCCGCGCGAATACTGGACAAGCGCCGAATGCCCGCTGCCTCTTCATGAGGGGAAATTCTCAATGCCGAGGACAGTCTGATATCGTCAGCAATCTCAGCCAGAACAGGGCGCGACACCAGATGCGCGTGCCTCGGACCAAGCGCCCCTTCCTGCTCCATCGGGTATTGCTCAAAGAGCCATTCCGCCATCAGAAGGCCCAGAACACGATCCCCGATAAATTCAAGCCGCTCGTTCGAACCCGTTCCTTTAGGCCCTTGAGCACGTTTCCCCCTGCGAGGATCACGCCCACTCACAGCTGACCGATGCGTCAAAGCCTCCAGAAGCAGATCCCGGTTTGCAAACTGATGCCCAAGTGCCTGCTCCATGGCCTCCATGGCCTCTTCCTGCGACAGCTTCATGTGACAGGATGCAGAAAGCGATTCCAGCGGATCTCGACCGGCCAGTACCAGAACTGCCATGCCGGATGCTTCAGGTCGATCGAGAACAGGACCATGGGCGCACGACCGACGAGGTTCTGCATCGGAACATAGCCAAGGTCGTCCGGCCCATCGCCCTGGAAACGGCTGTCCGCGCTATCATCCCGGTCATCGCCCATCGCAAAGAAATATCCCTGCGGCACAACGTATTCAGGCGTATCGTTGGCAAAACCTTCATCGGTCAGCTTCAGGATCTCATGATCGACAGCCGGGCGCCCCGCACTCCCCGGCAAACTCTCACGATATCGCTCTCCGCTCAGCAGACGGTTGTTCTCGTCCAGAACTTCATAATGCCCTAGAGACGTGCGGGGCACCTCAATTCCGTTCAGGAAGAGTTTGCCGCCCGTCATCTGGATATGATCGCCAGGCAGACCAACAATCCGCTTGATGTAATCAATGGACGTGTTCTGCGTGTAGCGGAAGACAGCCACATCCCCGCGATGCGGCTCTGATCCCATAATCCGACCACCAAACAGGTTCGGTGAAAACGGGAATGAGAAGCGTGAATAGCCGTAGCTGAACTTCGAGACGTAAACGAAGTCCCCGATCTGTAGGGTCGGGATCATGGAACCCGACGGAATATTAAATGGTTCGAACACCAGAGAACGCACAGCCACAACCGCCAGCACCATCAGGGCGAGCCAGCGCACGCTCTCTCCCAGAGATTCTTCACGGGCTTCTGGCTTCGCGCCAGCCTTCTCTGAACCCTTCACGGGGCTTTTCTCCTGAGTCATGAGACGCTCTTAACGCAGCTTGCCCGCAATGGCGAGCGCTTCAAACCTTAACAGACTGAATGAGCACCTGCGCCAGCGCAAAGGGAGGATCATCCGTCAGGCTGACAAGCACATCTGCCCGACAGCCTTCCGGCGTCAAACGTTCCAGCGCAGAGCGGGCACCACCCGACAAAACAAGCCTTGGCGCTCCCTTGTCATCATTCAGCACGCCAATATCCTGAAGCTGCACGCCTTCAGCCACACCCGTTCCCAAAGCTTTGACGCAGGCTTCCTTTGCCGCCCAGCGCTTGGCATAGCTTCCCATTCGCGCCGCACCTGACAAACGCTCTGCGTGGGCACGTTCAGCTTCCGTAAAGACACGGGCCAGAAAACGGACACCAAACCTGTCAATGCTCCGTTCGATCCGGGAAATCATGCACAGGTCCGTCCCCATGCCCAAAATCACGCCTTCACCCCTTCGCGCGCTCGACCTGCATGACACCCACTGCCGTCCGGAAGGCAGCAATCAGGGACGAGAGATGCCTCAGATCACGCACCTCAAGATCAACCAGAATTTCCATGAAATCGAGCTGGCGGTTGACGATCTTCAAATTGACGACGCTGCCATTATGCTTGGCTGCCGTATTGGTCAGCGTTGCGAGAACCTCTGGCTCATTGGCAGCAATTACGGAGAGCCGCGCGGTATAAGGCACTGCATCCTTACGGCGACTCAGAGCCTCATAATCCCAATCAACCTCAATGAAGCGTTCCGGCGTATCCGCAAAACTCGAAAGGTTCTGACAGCCACGACGATGGATGGTCACCCCTTTGCTCTGGGCAATGATCCCAACAATCGGATCTCCCGGCAACGGACGGCAGCATCCGGCAAAACTGGTGGCGATTCCTGTTCCGATCCCCGTAAGGATATTGGTGGACTGTACTGGCGCCGGTTTTGCCGACCCATGCCCTGCCCCCAGCAGAAGTGACTGACCAAAACGCGGAGACAGCCCAGGCACCATCCGTGGCGCACGACTGGTCTGCCTCAGATCAGGATAGGCCGTGTTGACCACGTCTTTCGGCCCGATCTGACCATTGCCAACAGCAACGTACAGATCTTCAACAGACGCCTGCCGCAGCTCCTTCAGGATGCCATCCAGCACCTTTTCGGAACCGTCCACACCTTCCTGACGGAACGCCTTGGCGATAGCCGCACGTCCATTGTCCACATGGACCTGACGCTGCTGGGCGGCAACAAAACGCCGCACACGCGCGCGCGCCTTCCCCGTGACAACAAACCGCTCCCAGGAAGGAGACGGCGTGCCACCACGAGCCGTCATGATCTCAACCTGATCGCCGTTCTGAAGCTCGTGACGCAGCGGCATCAGCCGCCCGTTCACCTTCGCCCCAACACAGGTATCACCAACCTGACTATGGACCGCGTAAGCAAAATCGACGGGTGTTGCCCCACGCGGCAGGGAAATCAGCTGCCCCTTTGGCGTGAAGCAGAAAACCTGATCCTGATAGAGTTCAAGCTTGGTATTTTCGAGAAATTCGTCCGGAGCCTGACTGTCTTCCAGAATCTCCAGAAGATCCTGAACCCAGCGCAACTTGCGGCTACCAGCCCCGAAAGCAGACGACAACGCAGCAGCTTCACGCTCACTGGGTGTAGCATTTTCCTTGTAAGCCCAATGCGACGCCACGCCGTTTTCGGCAAGGTCATGCATTTCCGCTGTACGGATCTGGACTTCAATTTTCTGGTTACGGGGATGCCGCAGCGTTACTCCCGTATGAAGGCTCTGATAACCGTTGGCCTTCGGAGTAGAAATGTAATCCTTGAAACGCCCGGCAATCATTGGGTAGGCGCCGTGAATCGCCCCCAGCGCCATGTAACAGGCATCACGGGTCGGAACGAGCAGACGGAACGCCATGATGTCCGAAAGCTGCTCGAACGCCACATTCCGGCGCTGCATTTTTTCCCAGATGGAAAAAGGGGACTTTTCGCGGCCGGTGACTTCCACCTTGTCGAGACCGGCTTCCGCACACAGGCCAATCAGCTCTTTGCGGATATGCTCGATGATATCGGCACCCTGCCCGCGAAGGAAGTTCAGTCGCGCCCGGATGGTCGCGTCAGCTTCCGGCTCAAGCTGGGCAAAGGAAAGGTTTTGAAGCTCCGTCTTAACCCGGTCCATACCAATGCGCTCGGCTAGAGGCGCATAGATATCCATGGTCTCACGGGCAATACGCTGTCGTCGGTCCAGTCTCTGGACATAATGCAACGTACGCATGTTGTGCAGACGATCAGCAAGCTTGACGATCAGGACGCGGATATCCCGCGACATGGCCAGCACGAGCTTGCGGAAATTTTCTGCCTGCTTCGTCCGATCTGACTGAAGCTCAAGCCGCGTGAGCTTGGTCACGCCATCAACGAGAGACGCAACATCCTCGCCAAAGCGGTTTTTCAGAGACGCACAGGAGACACCGGTGTCTTCCACGGTGTCATGGAGCAGGCCAACGATGATGGACGTCGTGTCCATCCGGAAACCCGCGAGAATATTGGCAACCGCTATGGGGTGGGTGATGTAGGCGTCACCATTATCCCGGCGCTGCTCATTGTGAGCATCGGCTGCCAGATCATAGGCAGCCTCAACACGGGAAAGATCAGCAGTCGGATCGTAACTTTCGATCCGACGGAGCAGTCCACTGATGGAAGGTTTGAAATCTCCCGTTGCGACAGCGGTCCGCTCAACAGGAGGAGATGCGTCAGGCATGATGCACGCTCCTCTTTGTCAGGATAGAAAAGAAATCAGCGGCGACCCCGGCCACCCAGCTCTGCTTCGATGGCAGCAGCTTCGTCAGAAGACATATGCTCAGCCATGTGAGCATGCTCTTCTTCAGAAGACACGTCCTGCAGACCAAAAATATTCTGGTCGGTCGGGATGATGTCCATCACCTCTTCGTCTACTGGCTCCGGCTCAGGCGCACGAGCCAGTGAGCGGATGATTCCATCGCGCAGACCTGTAAGGCTCAGCTTGTCTTCAGCAATTTCACGCAGCGCGACAACGGGGTTCTTGTCGTTGTCACGGTCAAGCAGCATTTCCTCGCCACGAGACAGAGCACGAGCACGCTGGGCAGCCAGCAGAACCAGCTCGAAACGGTTTGGAACCTTTTCGATGCAATCTTCGACGGTTACACGCGCCATACGACTGGCCCCCTTCGGGTAAAACTACAAAAAATGGATACAAGAAGAAACTGGCATTAGCACGCTGATCGTGGCAATGCAACGCGTGCCCGCTTTTCTGCCATAATCACAATGAAAACTTAAGCGTCTCCCAGATCGTTTGACCTGTTCATGGCAGGGCTATCGTACCTCCCCGTGAGGAAGATCATTTTACAATCAGGAATATCATAATGCTTCTGCGTCAGAACGAACGCACCGCTCTCTTCATTGATGGCGCCAGCCTTCACCATGCTGCACGCAACCTCGGATTTGAAGTCGACTTTCGCAGCCTTCGCTCCCTGTTTGAAAGCCAGTGCCAGTTTCAGCGTGCCTTCTATTACGCAGCCATGCCTGAAACGGACGACTACTCCCCCCTCCGCCCCCTGACCGATTGGCTCGCCTATAACGGCTTCCATCTCATTCTGAAAAATGCCCGCGAATTTACGGATCATTCAGGAAGACGTCGTATCAAGGGGAATATGGATGTCGAACTCACCGTCGATCTGCTCGAACAGTCATCAAGACTGGATCACGCCGTCATCATCAGCGGTGATTCCGATCTGCGTCGTGCTGTCGAGGCTGCACAAAGTCGCGGTGTGCGCGTAACAGTCATTTCCTCGATGCGGTCAACGCCCCCCATGATCGGGGACGATCTGCGCAGACAGGCTGACCGCTTTGTGGAACTGGCCGATATCGCCCCGTCCTTCACGCGTCGCCAGTCGGAGCAACGGACACGTCAGGCTCCCGTTCGTCATCCAGCAGACCTCAACAGTGACGAGACCAGCGATACATGACCCCCCAGGCTTCTACCGGATCAACCGCACACCTAGGCGCACACCTCCTTCCGGAAATTGAGGCAGATCCGCGCGGCCTCGGCCCTTTGTCTGCCGAACTCCTGATCGTCTGCCTTGATCCGGCAGAAGCCACCCAGACACTTGCCCCGCTTCTGGAGCAACATGCCATTGTCTTTACCCCGGATGAGGACGCTCTCCTCATCCGGGCACGCATTACCGGCGTGACCGCCTCGCTGCCAACAGATGGCATCCCACAGCCTGACGAACTGGAAGCATGCAGCGCAGCACTCTGCCGCGAACTGCAAACCATGACACAACTGCGCCTGGTTCTGGTTCTGGGCGTCAGCGCCCACATCACAGCCCTCGGAGCCTGCGGCATCCCCCTGACCCGCCTGGACTTCAGACCCGGCGACATCACGCGCCTTCCTGACGGCCTCCTGCTGGCAGATGCCTGCCACCTTCCGTCAGATCCCCTCAGCAGCGACCTTCTTGCTCAACGTAAACAGACCCTCCTGTTACTGATCCCGAAGATCAAGGCCGCCCTGCGACCCTCCGTCTGACGCTGCTCCAAACCAAAGGGTCTCTTGCGACAAGCACGAGACCGAGCAAACCCAGATAAAGTGCGCTTGTCCTGTTCAGTGTCTTGAACGACAGGAAAAAATGAATGCCGGCCAAAACGGCTGCACCGTAAACAAGACGGTGCAGCCGCTTCCAGCCACGCTTCAGTTGCCTCATCGACCAGCGGTTGGACGTCAGCGCCAAAGGAAGCAGCAATCCCAGTGCTGCCATCCCAAGAATAATAAAGGGCCGATGCGTCAGGTCCCGCCCGAAAATCCTGATGTCGAACTGAAGATCCAGCGCCACATAAGCAGCCAGATGCAAGACGGCGTAGAAAAACGCCAGAAGACCTGTCAGTCGACGAAAACGCAAAAGATTAAAGCGGACCATCCGCTGAAGCGGAGCTAACGCCAGACAGATCAGCAAAAAACGAAAGGCCCACAGACCAAGTGAGCGCTCAAAGACATTGACCGGATCTGCCCCCAGCCCTCCGTTCTGCCCCTGCCAAACCAGCCATACCGCCGGAAGCAGGCCAAGCGGATAGAGAATGACAGCCCACTGTCGGCAGACAAATCCAGACATTCCGCTTCTAGAAATTGTCATGCAGGTTCATACCCCGATACAGGTCTGCCACCTGCTCCTCATATCCATTAAACATCAGAGTAGGCTGGCGCTTCGTGCCAAAAAGCGTTTTGGAGCCAATGACACGCTCACTGGCCTGACTCCATCGCGGATGATCCACCTGCGGATTCACATTGGCATAAAACCCATACTCCTCCGGCGCGAGGCGGTTCCATGTAGTCGGGGGCTGCTTATCCGTCAGCCGGATACGCTGAATGGATTTGATGCCCTTGAACCCATATTTCCACGGGACAACCAGCCGGATCGGCGCCCCATTCTGGTTGGGCAGGCTTTCTCCATAAATTCCGACAGCAAGAAGAGTCAGCGGATTCATGGCTTCATCCAACCGAAGCCCCTCCACATAAGGCCACGAAATCCCGGAAAACGCACTGCTCTGCCCCGGCATTTCAGACGGACGCACAACACTTTCAAACGCCACATATTTTGCAGCGCTGTCCGGCTCCGCAGCCTGAAGAAGCTTGGCAAGTGGTATCCCATCCCACGGAATAACCATGGACCAGGCCTCCACACAGCGCATCCGGTAGATCCGCTCTTCAATATCAGAGGACTTCAACAGCGCCCCCACATCCAGACGCTGCGGCTTTTTCACCATCCCGCCAATTTCAAGCGTCCACGGTAACGGATGAAAGTCGCTGGAATGGGAGACCGGATCATCCTTCTCCATCCCGAATTCGTAGAAGTTATTATAGCCTGTCACGAATTCTTCAGGCGTCGGGGTTAACCCGCCAGAATATGGACCCGGATGCGTTTTCAGAGCCTCTGCATGCGCAGAACCAGCCAGTGCAGCCGTCAGACCCAGAGCCCCAGCCCCGAGAAGTTCCCGACGTGAAAGATAAACATCTTTCGGTGTGATGTCCGACGGCAGCGGACGCGGATAGCGGAAAATCGCCATGATCAATTTCCGATCTGGATGAAACTCTGGCAGCCATAGTGCGTGAGTTTGTTCAACGCATAGTAAGGAGCCTGTTTGCATGTCCGATATGAAAATCGGTTTTATTGGCTATGGCGCAATGGCGCGCCTCATGGGCGCCAACCTCAGACGCGCCGGATACTCCGTCGTGGCCTTCGCTCCCTCAGGCGGCAAAGATGAGACCGAAATGCTCCCTACTCCGCGCGCCATCGCCGAAGCCGCAGATGTCATTATCCTCTGCGTCCCGAACGACGCTGCTGAAAACCAGTCCCTGAATGGCGAAAACGGAATGTTGGCCGGGATCTCGGCTGGAAAGCTTGTTCTGGACACATCTACCGTTTCGCCCGAACAAGCCCTAGCACTGGCCAAAACGGGCGCCGAACACGGCTTCATCGTACTGGAAGCCCCAATGTCCGGCAGTACACCGGAAGCTGAAAAAGGCGAACTGGTCATGCTGGCCGGTGGAGACGCCGAAACCCTTGAACGCGCAAAACCGATTCTCGACGTCATCGGAAAGCTGACGATTCACGCCGGGCCAATAGGTTCAGCAGCGCGCCTCAAGCTCGTCATCAACGGCATCATGGGCGCAACCCTGAATGTTGTGGCGGAAGGCGTCAGTTTCGGTCTTTCTGCTGGCCTAGACCGAGAAGTTCTCTTTGATGCCCTTCAGCAGGTTGCGGTCATCAGCCCCCATCACAAGCGTAAACTGAAAATGGCGCAGGACAAGTCTTTCCCGTCCCAGTTCCCAACACGCCTGATGTCCAAGGACATGGGGTTGCTGATGGATGCAGGACGGAAAGCCGGAGCTTTCATGCCCGCCATGGCGATAGCAGATCAGGCTCTGGCTCTTTCGAACCGTCGTCATGCCGATGAGGATTACTCAGCCCTGCTCGGCGCGATGGAACACAGCGTTGCCAACACGCCTCATAAATGAGATCGGTTGTGTCAGCGGTCGGTCTTCGTTCCTGAAAACCCGACCCCTTCATTTTTGCCAAGGAGTAACATCATGGCCTTCGAACTGCCTTCACTGCCCTACGCCGCCAACGCGCTCGCAGGCGCTGGCATGTGCCAGGAGACCCTGGAACTTCACCACGGCAAGCATCATCAGGCCTATGTCACAGCTCTGAACGGCTTCGTCGAAAGCAAGCCGGAACTGGCTGGCAAGTCTCTTGAAGAGATCATCGCATTCTCTCATGGCAAGCCTGACATTGCTCCGGTCTTCAACAATGCCGGCCAGCACTGGAACCATATCCTGTTCTGGAAGAACCTGTCCCCAACAGGTGGCAAGCTGCCGACAGCACTTGAAAAGAAGATCACGGAAGACTTCGGTTCCGTTGATGCTTTCAAGACCGCATTCAAGCAGGCTGCCACAACGCAGTTCGGTTCCGGCTGGGCCTGGCTCGTGCTCGACAAGTCCGGCAAGCTTGCCGTGACGAAGACGGCCAACGGCTCCAACCCGCTTGCCGAAGGCCAGGGCAAGGCCCTTCTCGGCCTCGACGTCTGGGAGCACGCCTACTACCTCGACTTCCGCAACCGTCGTCCGGATTACATCACCAACTATCTGGACAAGCTGGCGAACTATGAGTTTGCAGAAGCTGAACTGAAGTCTGCCTGAGCTTTATAAGGCCGTAATTTTTCAGACAGCCTGAAAACAGAAAACGCCCCGACCGGTCTCCCGGCGGGGCGTTTTTCTTTGTACCCTACGGCCCGATCAGGAGTCGTTTGCTGCCTTGTCGCGCGCCACGATGTTCGTAATCGTGCTGCGAACGATCTTCACGCGAACGCCCTGAGCAATCTCAACGTCAACTTCGTCACTTCCTTCGCGGGTTGCCTGCACGACGCCAACAATGCCGCCAGCCGTGACGATCTTGTCACCACGACGCAGAGCGCCCTGCTCTTCGCGCAGCTTGCGCTGACGCTGCTGCTGCGGACGGATCAGCAGAAAATAGAAAACCACGAAGATGAAGATCATCGGGGCGAACTGAAGCACCGTCGGGTTCGCGAGAAGCCCGCCGCCATCGGCGGCCTGTGCGGAAGAAATGAACAGACTGCTCATGGAATATTGGTCCAGTCTTGAGTGAAACGTGCGGGGACCATATCGTCCGGAGCTTCCCCGTCAAGGACGGGCGCTTCCTTCATTCCTGACACAAAGCGAATTCCATGACCGATCACGCCCTGCTCAGCGTCCTTGAACGTATTGCGGACAGCCTTGAGCGCATGAGCCCCAAGCCGCCGAGTGCCGATATTCTAAAACATCATGATGCGTTCATCTGGCAGGCCGCGATGGGAACGCTGGCTCCTGTCGAGAAAGTTTCCGGCGTGTCGCTCTCCCTACTTCGGGGCATTGAACGGCAGATCTCTCAGGTCATGACAAATACACGTCATTTCGCGGAAGGATTCACGGCTAACAACGTGATGCTCTGGGGCGCACGCGGTATGGGCAAGTCGTCGTTGGTCAAAGCCTCGATTGCCACGGTGAACGCCGAGCAGCGCGCCAAGGGAAAGCCGACACTGGCCCTGATCGAAATCCAGCGTGACGAGCTTTCCACCCTGCCAAAGCTTCTGGCCGTTCTGCGCACGACCGATCGCCGCTGCATTCTGTTCTGCGATGACCTGTCCTTCGAAAGCCAGGACGCTGACTACAAATCCCTCAAATCCGTTCTGGATGGCGGCATCGGTGGCCGCCCGGACAATGTTCTTGTCTATGCAACCTCGAACCGTCGCCACCTCATGCCGCGCGACATGATCGAGAACGAAACCGGAAGTGCCATCAACCCTTCCGAAGCCATTGAGGAAAAAGTCTCTCTTTCAGACCGGTTTGGCCTCTGGATCGGCCTCTATGGTGCCAGCCAGGACGAATATCTGGATATCGTTCAGACCTACGCCACTGCCCGGAAACTTCCCATTTCCCCGGAAGACCTGCGCAGGAAAGCCCTTCAGTGGGCTCTCACACGAGGAAGCCGCTCCGGCCGTGTCGCAGCCCAGTTCATCGACGATCTTAGCGCAGAACTCGGCACCCATTTCTGAACCAGATTTTACGCCCGACAAGCACAGAATATCGAACCCGATTGACGGTATAAAAAGGTTATTTTGGAAGCACCGCCAATTATTTGTTTCTTTATTTTTATCACCACCGTATAGGTTAGCATAATACGAACATTTCAAAGGATGGCTGACATGGCACCCCGTCAGGTCATAAACAACGGAACATATACCCTGACCCTTGCTGACCTCAGCAGCAGCGGTCAGGTCTCTAACGTTTTTTCAGATGTTACAGTCACAGTAAGCGGCAAGACCCTGTCGTTTACGGCTAACGGGACATCTTATTCCTATACTTACGACTACTCCTGGGGATCAACGTCCCTGAACGAAATCATCGCAGGAAATGGACATGGCGGCTATTATATAATAACAACATCCAAGAACAATATTGGAACATCTTACAGCTACAGCTATAGTTCCAACACGTCCAAAAATCAGTGGAATGTAACGAACAACGGAAAGAACTACACTCTCAATCAGGACTCCACGATGTCCTCTTCAGGAAGCTTCGATCCATGCTTCCTGGCCGGAACTCTCATTCAGACTCCCAATGGCCTGGTAGCGGTTGAAGATCTGAAAATCGGTGATGTTCTCTCCATCACCCTGCCGAACGGTACGGCAGCAACCCGGAAAGTCATCTGGGCCGGATCAAACCGGAAGCAGACTTTTCCGTGGCAGCATGATGATGAAGCTGGCTATCCTGTCCGTATTCTGAAAAACGCAATTTCTGAAGGCGTTCCGTTCAAGGATCTTCTGGTAACTGCCGAGCACTGCCTCTTCCTGAACGGGCATTTCATCCCAGCACGTATGCTGGTGAACGGCCGTTCCATTTCCTACGACCGCTCGATTACCTCTTATGACTATTACCATATCGAAACCGAGGATCACGCGATCATCACGGCTGACGGTGTACAGACAGAGACATACCTCAACACCGGTAACCGCGGCATGTTCAGCCAGAGCGGCACAGTGGTCAGCCTGACGAGTCCAGCCAAAAGCTGGGAAGCAGATGCGGCAGCTCCCCTCACGACAGACCGCGCGATTGTCGAACCCATCTTCCGTGAGATCGAAGCCCGGGCTGAGCACGTCGCCCCTAATACAGAAGCTCCACAGACTGTTCTGACATCCGATTCAGACCTGCACCTTCTGTGCGACAACGGGTGCACGCTCCGCCCGGTCAAGACTGAAATGGGCAAGGTTGAGTTCCTGCTTCCAGCAGGGGTTCGGGCCATTCAGATCATGTCTCGTGCCAGCCGCCCTTCAGACGTGGTGGGACCATTCCTGGACGACCGCCGTACACTTGGCGTGCCTGTTGGAAACGTCACGATCTCAAATGCCAAAGGCACACAACAGATCACATCCCACCAGACTGAGGCACCGCTCGCCGGCTGGTATCCTACAGATGCGTCCCGCTACCGCTGGACGGCAGGAAGCGCATGGCTTTCTCTTGAAGAACGCGCCGAGGACGGCATGGCCGTGCTGAGCATGGAAATCGCTGGCTCAGGTCCGTATGTCGTATCCGTAGAGGAAGCTCAGACCGCACTCCGCGCCTGACCGGCCCAGAACTCACAAAAAAAAGCCGCCCAGCAAATGTTGGGCGGCTTTTTTAATACTCTATCTGATCTCCTTAGAACGACGCGCTGACCGTTCCGAAGAACTCACGAACCGCACCCCGCTCCATGGACTGATAATCACCCGTCGCAGGGTTATCATTCTGGCCCATCATGGCGATGTATTTCGTGTTGAACAGATTATAGACGTTGAAGCTCGCCGTAACATCCTTCAGCACACTCAGCTTGCCGAAACGATACTGCATGCCAGCATTTGCCAGCCAGTACCCACCAACAGATGTGTCATTCATGAAGCTGTAGTAGCGGCGGCTATAGTAGTTGGCATCGAAATGCGCCGTCGCCCCCTTCCATGTGTAGGAGACGGACGTCTTGTACATCCAGGCGGGGTAATTGACGATATTCTTGCCTGCCAATGCATAGAACCCGCCCGACGTATCAACATCCCGATCATAGGTTCCCTTGTTGTAGCTGACGTTATTGCTAATGCTCAGCCCTTCAACGGGCGTCAGTGTGATATCGCCATTGGCACCCGTCATGGAAATATGACCGAAGTCGATGACCTGAGACACCGGATTGGTCAAAGACCCGACAGCCGCCGCAAGGATCGGATGGATCAGGCTGGCATGATAGACGGTCGCATTCGCCTGAAGATACTTGGACGTATAACGATATCCGCCCAGATAAACCCATGCCTTGGACGGCTCGAGGGACTTCTTCTGTGCCTGGAAAGTCGCCTGATCTTCAACCGAATAAACAGAGTTCGCCACGCCATAGGCTGACACCTCATAGGCGCGCATGTTCTCCGCCACATCCACATACAGTTCGTGGTGGTTGTTGATGTGCCAGTCCAGATTGAGATGCGGCAGGAAGGCCTGAGACGCCGTCAGCGACCCATTCGGTAGCTCATCAGAGCCGGTCCAGTCCGCGTTATTATAGTTCGCGCCCCCAGCCGTCGTCGCAACCATGGACTTGAATCCGGCGTGCAACGTTAGGCCCTCCGTCAGACGAATGCTGTCCTGCAGATGGAATTGCATGACATTGGTCGTCCAATCGAAATTATAGCCCTGAAGGAAGGCCCGTCCGTAAACATTGTAGGGACCGACCGCCTTAAGTGGTGCGCCCTCACCCAGCACCGGCTGCTGATAATTGAACAGACCAGCCTGCTGGGTGTTGTTCTCGTACCAGACACCGCCTTCGATCGTGTGACGCCCCCACTTGTAGCGAAGGCTCGTATCAAGGCCGTAGCGCTCCTGACGGTTCTGCCAGACCTCTTCGGAGAACGGCGCCCCGTTCGGGGACGGATCTTCAGAGTCCGTGTAACTGTAATAGCCGGTCTGACTGTGACCATAGACCGTCGTATTCCAGGTCAGACGATCAGTCAGGGCAAGATCGAAATGCAGACCGCCCATGTAATTGGTTTCAGCCTGACCACCATCATACATGGCAATTTCAGAACCATTGATACCCGGAACGCCACCATAGCCTGCCGGAAGCGCCGCTTCTCCATTGGCAATCCGGTACGCCAGACCATAATTCGGATAAAGATGCGGCGTCCGCCAGCCGAGATTCTTCAAAATCCCGATGGACGTATCAGGATAGTTCCACTGCGCCAGACTGGACCAGTTAAAGAATGCAGACATACGGCTGCGCTGCCCGATCGGCTGCACAAGCTTGGCATCAACCTGCTGCATGAACTGGTCACCACTCCCCATCCACATGCCTTCATCTGTCCGGGCATAGGACGTGTAGAACTTCGTGCCAGAGCTGTTCAGCTTACCAGAGTCCAGTCGAACATAGGTGCGATAGGAGTTGTAACTGCCGAAAGACTGACTGACCTTGCCGCCCCGCGTGTCGTTGGGATCAGACGACCCGATCTGAATTGTCCCGCCCAGCGTGTTGGTGGAAGGCAGTTCCACAGACCCGGCACCCTGAGACATCCGCATGGACTGGATGTCATCCGGAATGATCGCAGAGGCAAGGCTCATGCCGCTCACAGACTGGTAGGTCTGGTCGTTCAGCGGAACGCCATCAACCGTCACACCCATCTGGTTCATAAAGAAGCCACGGACGTAAAGATTTGCACCGAAACTATCGATTCCGAACGGATCGGTAGACGTAAAACTGACGCCCGGCATTCGGTCCAGCATCCGATACGGACTGGTGCCCGGCACGAACTGCCGCATGACAGCCTTGGAAACAGCCTGCTCCGCATCACGTCCCGTCAACTGACGCGCCGTCACGGACACGCTCTCGGTCGAACGGGATTCCACATTGGTGCGACGAACGCGCTTTGCCGCCACTACGGGCGCAGCAGGCGCAACCGCAACGGCAGCAGGAGCCACATCATGACGGGTCGGCATATGCCGGTGCTTCGGAGCAACCGTCTTGGTCGCCTCAGCGGCATGGACCTGAGAGTGAAGGGCCAACAGTGCAATAGACGACAGAAGCAGGGGTTTGTTGCGCACTGAGGCCAATACTCCGGAAATATGGGGGATCACAAGATTAGGGAAGCGGTGTCCTAGCCAAGCATCTTTATTAGGCAAAGCCTTTGAGGCCGTGGATGATGTTTCAATGACATCTGACCTGTGCTTTTCCAGCCTCATGTTGCCCAAATGACGCGATTTGCCGCGATACGGCCTTCCCCCTTCCGGTATGGACCTTTTGCCTGTTAGGCTCGTTTCAAGACTATGCCTTTCAAAGGCCCGGCTTCATCAAGGATCGGGATATCAATGTCGCAGAGTACAGTAGATGCCGACGCCATTATCAGCAGCATCTCCCCAAACGAGCCTCCAGCCCGCAATACAGACCTGCGTCGCATCCGCTCCAACCCGGATTACTGGTACCCTGTCGCCTGGTCCCATGAACTCCAGCGCGGCAAGACCATCGGCACGCGCTATGCCGGACAGCCGATTGCCCTTGTCCGCCCTCTGGATGGCACCGTCTTCGCACTCGAAGACCGCTGCGCTCACCGGCAGGTTCCTCTGAGCCTTGGCCGCGTCAGCGGTGAAGCGGTGCAGTGCTGCTACCACGGCTGGGCTTACGGCCGCTCAGGCCGCTGCATTGACGTCCCCTATCTGGGCAAGAACAAACTTCCGAATGGCGTCCGCACCTATCCATGCCGCGAAGAAGGCGGCCTGATCTTCATTTTCCCAGGAGATCCGGCAAAAGCGGATACCACGCCCTTCCCGGCACTCGGCTCTGTTCGCGACCCGGCCTACAAGACGCGTCGTTTCGGCAAGAAAGTCGCCTGCCACTACAGCTTCATGCATGAAAACCTGATGGATATGAACCATCAGTTCATGCACATGAAGCAGATGGGCCAGATGAAACCCCGCTTTCTGGGCGGCAAGGACGAGCCAACACTGGTCGAAGCCCGTTACAGCTTCGCCCGGACAAGCGGCAAGCAGCCTTGGGGTGAAGCTCTGATCTTTGGCGAGCGCCGGGATGCCAGCGAGCGCTACGCCCATCGCGACGTCATGACGATCCGGACAGAATATCCCTACCAGACCCTGAGGATCGCCACGGGTGACGAACCGCCGGTCATGGATCTGTGGATCATCTATGTCCCGCAGGATGCCGACGAAAAAACCTGTCGTGTTTTCGGCCTTCTGTCAGTCCGCAAACCGAAAGTCCGCGTTGTTCTGGATCTGGCATGGCCGTTCCTTGTCGCCTTCACGGAACGGATTTTTAAGGAAGACCGTGATATCGTAGAACTCGAACAGGCCGCCTGGAACGAGTTGGGCGGCGATCACAATCAGGAAGTCTTCCCCGTCATCAACACGCTGCGCCGTCTGCTGGCCCGTTGCGGCGTCCCTGAGGAGCAGGATTCAACAAGCCCGACATGACACCCGAACTGAAAGCGGGGGATTTTCTTTTACGTCCCCTCCGCCCGGAAGACGCACCAGCCGTCCATCGCCTCGTGAACGACTGGAGCGTGGTCCGCATGCTCAGCCGCCTCCCTTTCCCTTACCCACGCGATCTTGCCGAAAAATGGATCGCCTCCACGCTGGAAGACAGCGCACGCGGCGAAGCACATCACTTCGCCGTAACGCGCGATGGAACCCTTCTGGGAGCGGTCGGCCTTGTCCTGTCAGACGACAGACGCTCCGCCTCTCTTGGATACTGGGCGTCTCCAGCGGTCTGGGGTCAGGGCATGACAACGGCTGCGGCAAAGCGCGTCGTGGAATGGGCCTTGCAGGTTCTCAAGATCGAAAAACTGACGGCGGATGTTGCAGTCGATAATCCCGGCTCCTCTGCTGTCCTGCACAAGCTGGGTTTTCAGGAAACAGGCCGCGCCACCCGACGCTTCGTGTCTCGTGGGGCCGAATGTCCCATCATTGTACATGAATTAACCCGCTCAGGGTTTCTACAGCAGGATTCTACCATTCAGGACGTCATTATCCCGCAGCCTATGCAGGAAAAAGCCCCGATACCTCCTGCCGTGCAATCGCCCAAACCCCGAACCCTTCTGGTCGTAGCCGCTGCCCTTCTGGACGCACAGGGGCGCATCCTCTTGGCCCGTCGCCCGGAAGGAAAACGCCTGGCCGGTCTCTGGGAGTTTCCAGGCGGAAAGGTTGAGCGGGAAGAGACGCCGGAACAGGCCCTCATCCGGGAAATGAAGGAAGAACTGGACGTGGACCTGACAGGCTCATGTCTCGCACCGTTTACGTTTGTCAGCGAAAACGCCGGACCGTTCCACCTTCTGATGCCACTCTACATTGTGCGCCGCTGGCGGGGTGTTCCCGCACCGCGGGAAGGGCAGGAACTGGCATGGGTCAACGCCGCAGATCTGGCGAAATATCCCATGCCGGACCCGGATCTGCCACTCATTCCACTTTTGCAGGAACTTTTGGGTTAAACCACCCAAGGGCTGCTTTCCCAAAAGCAGCCCCCTTTGACTCAGTCGTTCAACTGAAATTCAGCCTGCCGATTACCAGGCACATCCGTTCGGAACGCAAACAGCGAACCAGCCTGAGGCTCCTTGGCCAACGTGGCCTCATCCAGCCCCTTACGCGCCGTCGTGACGAATACAGTTTTCAGATCATCGCCCCCAAAAGCGACCTTCGTCACATTGCTCACAGGCATGGGAATGGAAGGAAGCTCCGTTCCATCCGGGCGGAAACGAACCACACGGCCACCCAGCCATGCTCCGCACCACAAATTGCCTTCACTGTCCGTCACAATTCCATCCGGATAGCCATGCGTCAGTGTGGCGAAAACCCGTTCATTGGAAAGATCGCCATTCTCATCCACATCGAATGCATAAATCGTCTGCTTCGGGCTGTGACAGACATACAGCACACGCCCGCACGGTGAGACCGCCGGACCATTCGAGACGATATAGCCTTCGTTATGATGCGTAATGTCCAGACCATCTTCCGTATGCACGACGCGATAGATTGAACCCGTCGGCTCTTCTTCCCCATCATCCATTGTGCCGAACCAGACGCGACCCAACGGATCCACGCAACCGTCATTCAGACGATTACCCGGCTTCTCAGGCTCGATCTCCGGCCCGGCTTCAAAATCGCCGCTTTCCGGATCAAAGCCATGCAGCCCATCCCGCAGGCCAGCGAGGAAAGTTCCGTTTGCCACAGGCAGCAGGAACCCCAGGCGGTCCGGCGCATCCCACGTCTTGTGCGCACCTGTTTCCGGCGTGAACCGGTGCACCTTGGCCGCAATAATATCCACGAAATAAAGCGACTTTTCAGCCTCACTCCAGACAGGGCCCTCGCCCAGCGTTGCACGCAGATCGAGAATACATTCAGGGAGATGGTGCTTCAGAGTGCTCATGAGTGTCCTGTTTGAAATTGCGCAGGGCTAGACGTCCGCCCCTGCTCGACAACGTGGCACAACGCGCTACGTTTGATCCATCAGACTATCAGGACGAGACTCATGCTTCAAAAAAACGCCTGCCTGCTCGTCATAGGCAACGAAATACTCTCCGGCCGCACACAGGATGCCAACACACAGGTTCTGGCCCGCGCTCTGAATGCCCAAGGCATCCGGCTGCTCGAAGTGCGCGTCATTCCAGACATTGAAAATCACATCGTCCAGACCGTCACTGAATGTCGGGCCCGATTCGATATTCTCTTCACCTGCGGTGGCATTGGCCCCACCCATGATGACATCACGGCAGAATGCATCGCCAAGGCCATGGGCGTTCCCCTGCTTCGCCATGAGCCCACGTTTCAGAAGCTTGAAGCTCTTATGGGGAAAGAGAAGTTCAATACCGCGCGACAGCGGATGGCCATGTTTCCGGAGGGCGCAGTTCCCATCGAAAATGCAATTTCTGCGGCACCCGGCTTCAGCATAGGAAATGTGCATGTGATGGCCGGCGTTCCGTCCATCTTCGCGTCCATGGTGGACGCTCTGGTCCCTCAACTGGAAAAAGGCCCTCCTCTAACATCCGTCAGTTGGCACGCGGCAGGCTTGAAGGAAGGCGATTTCGCAGATGATCTGCGCCGATTGCAGGACAGGTTTCCGGGAATTGACCTCGGCTCTTATCCCTACGGTCTGACAGATGGCACGAAAGGCACGGCTCTCGTCGCCAAAGGCTATGACGCAGAAGCCGTTACAACAGTAGGACCACTTCTTCACGACCTCATCATGGCCCATGGCCGTGAGCCAGTCAGCGGCGACCCTCCGCACAAAGCGTAAGGTCAAAAAAAAAACCGCTGCTCCAAAGGGCAGCGGTTTTTTTGTATCAGTTCAGAGACCCACGGGTCATGGACAGGAACTTGTCCCGGCGCTTCTGGAGAAGAGCTGGCCCCGTCAACTTCTGAAGCTCTGCCAGTTCCTCGGCAATCGCGTTGCCAACCGCATGAACCGCATCGTCCGGAGAGCGCTGCGCGCCCCCGATCGGCTCCGCAACAATCCGGTCAATCAAGCCAAGACCCTGCAGATCCTGCGCTGTCAGCTTCAGGGCTTCGGCGGCGGCAGGAGCCAGCTTCGGATCGCGCCACAGGATGGAGGCAGCGGCTTCCGGGGAAATGACGGAATAGATCGAGTGCTCAAGCATCAGCACACGGTCACCGGCACCAATGGCGATAGCGCCGCCGGAACCACCCTCACCGATCACCGTAGCGATCAGGGGCACAGGAGCCTTGAGGCAAATGTCGATGGACTTCGCAATGGCCTGAGCCTGCCCACGGGCTTCTGCGTCAATTCCCGGCCAAGCACCGGCCGTATCAATGAAGCTCAGAATCGGCAGACCGAAACGACCAGCCATCTCCACGAGACGTTGCGCCTTCCGGTACCCTTCCGGACGGGCCATGCCAAAATTATGGCGCAAACGCGTTTCCGTATCGTGACCGCGCTCCGTCCCGATCACCACGACAGGCTCTCCACGGAAGCGGGCCAGACCACCGATCATGGCTTCATCATCACCAAAGGCGCGGTCACCGGCCAGAGGCGTGAAATCTGTGGTCAGGAGACGAACATAGTCCAGAGCCTTGGGCCGCTGGGCGTGACGGGCAACCTGCACCTTCTGCAATGGCGTAAGCTTTGCATAGGTCGCACGAAGCTGTTTGTCCGCCTTGTCTGAAAGACGGGCAACCTCGTCATCGATATTGATGCCGCTGGTGCCGGAGTCCTTCTCCTGGCTGCCCATCTGGCGGAGTTCGTCGATCTTGGTCTCGAGTTCGGCGACCGACTTCTCGAAATCTAGGAATTGGCGCATGGCCAGCCGGATAGCACGCCAGCGCATCCGGAAACAGCCCCCCGTGCTATTCCGAATCAGCGGGGCCCGCAGGCACAACTTTCGCCAAAGGATGATGCGCTGTCACAAGCTGCCTCAGACGTTCCGCCATCACCTGCGTATAAATCTGGGTGGTCGCGATATCAGCATGGCCCAAAAGCATCTGAAGCGCCCGCAGATCAGCTCCATGCGCCAGAAGGTGACTGGCAAAGGAATGTCTGAGCACATGCGGGCTGACGCGCTCCGGATCAATCCCTGCTTTCAGCGCACAGGCCAGCAGGATCTTGTCGAACCCCTGACGGGTTAGAGGCTGGCTCGGATCACGTCCCGGAAAGAGATAAGGGCTCCCCAGATCCCGATCAAAATAGACAAGAGCCTCCGCTGCCTCCCGCGCACTGCGGGACAGCGGCACCAGACGCTCCCTGCCCCCCTTGCCACGCACGAGAAGCATCGCGCCTTTTGCCTTCACACAACTGGCCGGCAACGACAGCAATTCGGAAATACGCAGTCCGGTTGTGTAAAGAAGTTCCAAAGCGGCCCGGGACAGAAGATCCCGCCGCTCGTTCTCATGCCCCTTCGTCCCTTCTTCCAGAAGAAGGCGGATTTCTTTCTCATCCAGCGGACGCGGAAGCGAAGCAGAGATTTTGGGAGCCTGCTGACGGTCGGTCGGATCATCGGACCGAATCGATTCCAGCATGAGAAAACGATAAAACTGCTTCAGGCAGGAGAGACGCCGCGCTGCCGTCCGGGCCGCCATTCCAGCCTGCGACAGAGACGCCAGATAATTCCGAACCTGTTCACCCGTCGCCTGCGCCAACGACGCGGGTGCACAATGACGGGCAAAGTCAGACAGGTCAGATGCGTAGGCCTGCCGGGTTTTCAGTGCCGCACCACGCTCCGCCGCCAGCATTTCCAGAAATGCCTCGACGTGACGATCCGTGACCTCTGTCATCCGGCAGACCGTATCCTTCAGTGTGCTGGTGCCGCCTGTGCAGGCGCCACCGCCGCGCCCTGAGACGGTGCAGGCTTGGGGGCTGGCATTGTCGGCAGCGGTGTAGATGGCGTCAGCACAGGGGCACTTGACGCAGCCGGAGCGGGCGCAGGAACCGTACCAGCAGCAGGGGCCGGAGCCGCAGGTGTCGGGGCCACCGGCGCAGCAACCGGCTGGGCAGTTCCCGGAACAGGAGCGGCTGGCACAGGCGGCATGGCAGGCAACGCAGCCGGAGCGGCACTCGTCGTCGCAAACGTGGACGCCGGAATGTCTTTGTGAACCTGCGTCTGCTCAGGCGGAACAGCATTCATGCCCAGACGCAGGAAACCGCCACCCAGCACAACAGCGAGAATGACAAGGCCTCCCCCGGCAATCATGGGAAGACGGGAAGACGAACGATCAGATTGGGCCATTATGTTCAGGTCTCAAAGTGCAGGCAGGACGTGATGCCCTCTCCTATGATAGGTAGCAGAGCATGTCACCTCTGCCACCCTCACTTTCCGCCGATTGGGCGGTCACTCACCCCACACCGACAAGCACAGTTGTTCTCGTCGGCATGATGGGAGCCGGAAAAACCACTGTCGGCCGCCGCCTGGCACAGGTTTATGGCCTGCCGTTCATTGATGCCGATGCAGAGATAGAACGCGCCGCCGGTTGCACGATTCCCGAAATCTTCGCCCGTCACGGAGAAGCCTATTTCCGAGCAGGTGAACGCCGGGTCATCCAGCGCCTCATCAAGGGACCACCCTGCATCCTGGCAACAGGCGGCGGTGCATGGATGGACGCGCAGACGCGCCAGCTTGTGCGGAAGCATGCCGTTTCGGTCTGGCTGAGAGCGCCAGTCCACGTCCTTCTGCGGCGCGTGCATGGTCGAGGGGGCAGGCCACTTCTGGCTCAGGGCAGCCCGGAAGACATCATGACCCGTCTGGTTGGGGTCCGGTACCCCGTCTATGCGGAAGCTGACATCATCATAGATTGTGGAGATGAAACCGTGGAACAGGGCGTCCAACGTGTTTGCGAAAGCCTTTCGGAGCATACACATCCTCAGAAAGTCCATGTCGCACTGGCGCAGCACAGCTACGACGTTCTGATTGGCTCAGACCTAATTTCACGCGCGGGCGCCCGAATTGCTCCCCTCCTGCGCCAGAAGCGGATCGTCATCATTACAGATGACACGGTCGCTGCCCTGCACCTTCCACGTCTGCTGGCATCCTTCGCAGAAACCGGGATTGAGACCGAGGTTATTTCGGTCATCGGTGGCGAGGAGAGCAAATCCCTCTCCTGTTACGGCGAGATCATGACGCGCCTTCTGTCTCTGGGAATCGAACGCGGCACAACTATCGTTGCTTTGGGAGGAGGCGTCATTGGGGATCTCGCAGGCTTCGTCGCAGCTACGGCACTGCGCGGCATTCCCTTCGTCCAGATTCCAACGACTCTTCTCGCACAGGTCGATAGTTCCGTCGGTGGCAAAACCGGCATCAATTCTCCCTCCGGGAAAAACTTGATCGGCGCATTCCATCAACCCATCATCGTGCTGGCCGACAATTCAGCCCTCGCGACTCTACCCCGTCGACAGCGGGTTGCCGGTTATGCCGAAATTGTGAAGTCCGGTCTGATCGCAGATTCAGATCTTTTCGCCTGGTGTGAAGACAACGGCAGCGATGTCCTGAGCGGAGATCCGGCCGCACTCGCCGAGGCGGTTCGCCGTGCCTGTGTTTTCAAAGCCGCCGTTGTGGCCGCTGATGAAAAAGAACAAGCCAAACAGAACGGACGCGCACTCCTCAATCTTGGTCACACCTTTGGCCATGCCATTGAGGCTGAACTCGGTTACGACGGTCGTATCCTTCATGGGGAAGCCGTTTCCATCGGGTTGCATCTGGCGATGGCTCTTTCTGTAAAGCTTGGCCACGCGCCAGAAGAAGATCTCGCTCGCCTCGACAGCCACCTTCGCTCCCTTGAGATGCCCACCAGTTTTGACTGGTTTAAAGAATCGTTCTCAGCACAAACACTTCTCGACCACATGACTCGGGACAAGAAGATGCAGAATGGACGCATTTCTTTTGTTCTGCTGCACGGTATTGGAAAGGCTTTTACAAGTCGTGACGTTCCGATGGAAAGTGTGCGTAACTTGCTGATAAATGAAGGCTGCCAGCCATGAGGACTGTTACAGTCCTTTATGAAAGAGCCTAACTTTCTGTTTTTTCACTGCATTTGATTTTCACAAATCCAGCGGATGCTCTGGCATCCGCAGAAACGTTCAGCTATGGCAACAGGGACGCGAGGCGTAGATCGTAAACCGGGCGGAATGGAATGTGACTTTTTTGTCACTCCCTCCACCCCGAGTGGATCTGGGATGCTCTGTCTGGCTTTGTCCGAGGGAACTACCCGATCTATATGCGCTTATGCATCGCGCTGGGTCCGTTGGTCGAAGCAGTTCTGCCACTGGCTCGAAACGTTAGTCACTAAGAGGACGAAAACATGCGTCTCCGCACGGCACTCCTTGCCATGACGTCGATGGTCGCCGCACCGTCGCTCGCCATGGCCAGCACGGTCACTGGCCCGTACGTCAACATTGGCGGTGGTTACAACCTGGTTCAGAACCAGCACGCCAGCTTCTCGCCAACCACGCAGGCTGATGGCTCCACCAGCAATGCTGGCAGCAGCTCCCAGTTCCGTCACAAGGACGGCTTCACGGGCTTCGGCGCTTTCGGCTGGGGCTTCGGCAACGGTCTGCGCGTTGAAGTTGAGGGCGTATACAACTACTCCCAGATCAACCACCGCAACAAGACGGCTGCTACGGGCTCCACGAAGGGTTCCGATCAGGCATATGGCGGCTTCGTCAACGTCCTGTATGACATCGATCTGGCCCACTTCGGCCTGAACGTTCCTGTCACGCCGTTCGTTGGTGTTGGCGCTGGCTACCTGTGGCAGCACTACAACCCGATCACGACGAACTACTCCAACGGTGCGGTTAACCGCGTCGGTGGTACGCAGGGCAGCTTCGCGTATCAGGGTATCGTCGGTGCAGCTTACGACATTCCGGGCGTTCCGGGTCTTGCTGTCACGACCGAATACCGCTTCATCGGTCAGCAGTTTGCTGATGGCGCTTACCGTTCCACCTCCTGGAACCGTAACGGCAGCGGCCTGCACAAGGGCAACGTGAACTTCGATCCGCGCTTCTCGCACCAGTTCATCCTGGGCCTGCGTTATGCGTTCGACACGGCTCCGCCGCCGCCGCCGCCGGCTCCGGTTGTTGTTCCGCCAGCACCGACCCCAGCTCGCACGTACCTCGTGTTCTTCGACTGGGATAAGTCTGACCTGACGGGCCGCGCTCGTGAGATCGTTGCTCAGGCAGCTCAGGCTTCCACGCACGTCCAGACGACGCGCATCGAAGTTAACGGCTACACCGATAACTCCGCAGCCCACCCGGGCCCGCGTGGTGAGCGTTACAACATGGGTCTGTCCCTCCGCCGCGCCCAGAGCGTGAAGGCTGAACTGATTCGTGACGGCGTTCCGGCAGCTGCTGTCGACATCCACGGCTATGGCGAAAGCAAGCCGCTGGTTCCGACAGGCCCGAACACCCGCGAGCCGCAGAACCGTCGCGTCGAAATCATCCTGAAGTAATTCAGTTTGATAAGGCGCCGGAGCCCTCGGGCTCCGGGTTTTCTGAAAAAGGCGTCCTTCGGGACGCCTTTTTTAGTTTCAGGGCATTTGCAGCCCCCTCCACTTCACGTTAGAGCAACTTCACCCCTACCACGGAGACGCCTCTTTGCGACGCACCCGTATTTTCTATCCACGATCCCGCCCTCAGATCGTTGACCAGTTTTTGCGGTTTGGCATTGTTGGCGCACTTGGTTTTTTTGTGGATTGGGCAAGCGTTGATCTTCTGCGACCTGAAATCGGCCTCATCGCAGCAACGATCGGAGCATATTTTACTGCCGCCACTTTCAACTGGGTTCTCAATCGATTGTGGACATTTCGGTCCACAGCAGCCGACAACCAGCACCTGATCCTGCAATGGCTGCATTTTCTTCTGGCTAATTCTTTCGGCTTTCTCCTCAATCGCGGTGCCGTTTTCCTGCTTTACGCCCTCGTACCGTTCACGGTCACTTACCCGGTCGTTGCACTTGCCATTGGCGCTGGCTGCGGAATGCTGGCAAATTTCAACCTGTCCAGACGACTGGTTTTCCGCGCCAAGGTTCCTGAAACACCCATGGAACTTGTTCAGATGGCTGTAGAAATTCCTGCAGCAGGCCTGACCTCCCCTGAACCCGAACCGCAAATATCGTTGCCTCAGGAAAATTCAGAAGTCTTTCAGCAGAAAGCTCCCTGACCCGTACATTTCCAAGCGGCTCACAATGGTCTAGGAGTAAGGCTAGTTTTTCCCGCCTTCTCCGGAACCTGACGCTTCAGCTCATGACCAGCACAAACGACATCCGCTCAGCCTTCCTCGACTATTTCGGGTCGAACGGCCATCGCATTGTTCCCTCGGCTTCCCTCGTGCCGCAGAACGATCCAACGCTGCTGTTTACGAACGCTGGCATGGTGCCGTTCAAGAACGTCTTTACGGGTCAGGAAACACGCCCCTACAACCGTGCGACCACGGCCCAGAAAGTCGTGCGCGCAGGCGGCAAGCACAACGACCTCGATAACGTCGGCTATACAGCCCGTCATCACACCTTCTTCGAAATGATGGGCAACTTCAGCTTTGGAGATTACTTCAAAGCTGATGCCATTGATTTCGCATGGACGCTGCTGACACGCGATTTCGGCCTTCCGAAAGAAAAGCTCCTCGCTACGGTTTACGCCGACGATGAAGAAGCTGCCGATCTCTGGAAAAAAGTGGCCGGCCTGAGCGATGATCGCATCATCCGCATCGCCACGTCTGACAACTTCTGGCGCATGGGCGACACGGGACCATGTGGTCCGTGTTCAGAAATCTTCTACGATCACGGTGAGAGCGTCTTCGGTGGCCCTCCGGGCAGCCCGGATGAGGATGGCGATCGCTTCGTCGAGATCTGGAACCTCGTGTTCATGCAGTTCCTCGATCAGGCCGATGGCTCCCGCGACAATCTGCCACGCCCATCGATCGACACAGGCATGGGTCTGGAACGCTTTGCCGCCATCATGCAGGGCAAGCGCGACAACTACGACACCGACACGATGCGTGCGCTCATCGAGTCCTCCGCCGATATCATGAGCCAGGACGCAGACGGCCCGTTCAAGTCCAGCCATCGCGTTGTTGCAGATCACTTACGCTCCACGGCATTCCTGATTGCTGACGGCGTTCTGCCATCCAAGGAAGGTCGCGGCTACGTCCTGCGTCGCATCATGCGTCGCGCCATGCGCCATTTGCACATCATGGGCGCCAAGGATCCGGTGTTCTACCGTCTGCTTCCCGCCCTGATCCAGCAGATGGGCGCAGCCTATCCGGAACTCGTGCAGCATCAGGCTCTCATCACCGAAACCATGAAGGGTGAGGAAGAACGCTTCACAGCCCTGCTGGAACGCGGTCTGACACTTCTGTCCGATGAAGTCAGCCGCCTCGGCGACAAGCAGGCCCTTCCCGGCGATGTCGCCTTCAAACTCTATGACACATTTGGCTTCCCGCTGGATCTGACGCAGGACGCCCTGCGTGAGCAGGGTCGCACCGTTGATGAAGCCGGCTTTGAAAGCGCCATGACCGAACAGCGCCAGCGTGCCCGTGCGGCCTGGGTCGGCTCCGGCGATACTGCTGCCGAAACCGTATGGTTCGATGCGCGTGACAAGCATGGCGCAAGTGAGTTCCTCGGATATGTTTCTGAAAAGGCTGATGCTGAAGTTCAGGGCATTTTCCGGGGCAATGACGAACTGGCCGAAGCGCCTGCTAGTGCTGACACCATCGCCATCCTGTTGAACCAAACACCGTTCTACGGTGAAAGTGGCGGTCAGGTCGGCGATCACGGTACGCTCACGGCTGATGGCGTAAGAGTCGAAATCACGGATACCCAGAAGCGCAATGGCGATCTGATCGTTCATTACGGCAAAGTCGTTGAAGGCACACTGAAGCCCGGCATGGCCGTTCATGCCGAAATCGACCATACGCGCCGCACCGCTATTCGTGGCCATCACTCCGCCACCCATCTGCTGCATGAAGCTTTGCGTCGCCAGATCGGCACGCATGTCACGCAGAAGGGCAGCCTGAATGCACCCGAGCGCCTGCGCTTCGACATCAGCCAGCCTCGCCCGCTGACGGACGAAGAGCTTCTCGCTGTCGAAGCCGAAGTGAATGCCCGCATTCGCGAAAACGCACCTGTCGAAACGCGCCTGATGACGCAGGAACAGGCTGTGGCAGAAGGCGCTATGGCGCTTTTCGGTGAGAAATATGGCGACGAAGTTCGCGTGGTTTCCATGGGCAAGGGTGAAGAAGGCCGCCCGGCTTACTCCATCGAGCTTTGCGGCGGCACCCATGTTGGACGCGTTGGTGAAATCGGTCCGTTCCGCATCGTCTCTGAAAGTGGTGTTTCTGCTGGCGTTCGTCGTATCGAAGCCGTCTGCGGTGTTGCCGCCGAGACGCTGGCTCTGGAGACCGAAAGCCGTCTCAAGCAGATCGCCGAACTACTGAAGGTTCCGGTGTCTGACACCATCGCTCGCGTTACCGCCCTGCTGGAAGAACGGAAGTCTCTGAACAGCCAGATTTCCGATCTTCAGCGCAAGCTGGCGACGGGTGAAGGCACCAGTGCCACAGAAACCGTTAATGGGATTACTCTCTCTGCCCGCAATCTTGGCGATGTCAGCCCCAAGGAACTCAAAGGCCTTGCAGACAGCATTTCCAAGCAGATCGGCTCCGGTGTTGTAGCACTCATTTCCGAAGCCGATGGTCGTGGCAGCATTGTCATTTCCGTGACAGCCGATCTGAAAGATCGCCTGGATGCCGTAACACTGGTGCGTGCAGCGTCGGAAGTCATGGGCGGTAAAGGCGGCGGTGGACGGCCAGATATGGCTCAGGCTGGCGGCCCAAATGCAAATGCTGAAGAAGTCTTTGCAATGCTGCGCGAGCGTCTGGCTACGTCGTAAAGCGTAACGACAAGGTATGTCAGGGCAGTAACAAATGATGAAGCCGTTCTTTTACTGCTTTACCTGTCCTGACAAAGCCTCCTAACTGCTCATTAGTTTATAGAAAGGAGAACACCATGGCCTGTGGTCGTGATACTCTGGCGAAACTGCTGAGCGGTGTCCGTACATTCGAGACGGACGTCTATCCAGAGAGTGCGGAGCTGTTTGAAAGTCTGGCCACCAGCCAGTCCCCCTCCACACTGTTCATTACCTGCGCCGACAGCCGGATCAGCCCGAGCCTCGTTACCCAGACCGAACCGGGCGAGCTTTTCATCGTCCGTAACGTCGGCAACATCGTTCCGGCCTACGGCGAAATGCTTGGTGGCGTGTCTTCTGCCATTGAGTACGCTGTTGCGGCTCTCAAGGTGAAGAATGTCGTTGTGTGCGGTCATTCCAACTGCGGCGCCATGAACGCCCTGCTGGACCTGAACGCCCCGAAACTGGATGGCCTCCCCACCGTCCGGAGCTGGCTGCGCAACGCTGAAGCCGCCCGCGCCGCCATGGGTGACCTGAAGGCGGAAGATGCCGGCCCGGCCGATATCCGCCAGCTTGCAGAATACAACGTCCTGCTTCAGCTTGCTCATCTTCGCACGCATCCTGCTGTTGTCCGCGCCCTGTCGCAGGGTGAACTGACGCTGCAAGGCTGGTTCTACGACATCCCGAATGGTGAAATTCTCGTTCTCGACGAGAAAACACGCACCACACGGTCCGTCGAAAGTGTCCTCGCCGAAATGGGCGCAACTGAGAAAGAAGCCGTCTGAGGTTTTTTTCTCTACTTCTCCTCGCCGCACTGATGTGTGGCGAGGCTATTCCAACTCAGGCCAGAGACATCAAACTCTCAACCTGGAATCTGGACTGGCTCTCCCTGAAACAGACGGGAGACCCTGCTCTTCCCGATGATGTCCATGGCCGCCAGCCAAATGATTTCATCCGGTTGCATCACTACGCAACCCACCTGAAAGCCGATATCATCGCTTTTCAGGAAGTGGACGGCCCCGAACCCGCTGCACGGGTCTTCGATCCGCAAACCTATCAGATCATTCTCTCCCAAGCGCCCGTTATCCAGCGCGTCGGCCTCGCCGTGAAACGACCGCTTAATGTGACGGTCAACGAAGAGCTGTCTGCTCTGGATGTGGCCGCCCCAGATGCATCCCACCATCTAAGAACAGGCCTGGACGTCACAGTCTCTGACGGGACAAGCCATCTCCGCATTCTGGTCGTTCATCTGAAAACCGGGTGCTGGGATCAGCCTCTCACTCAACGCAAACACTCCTGCCCGACGCTGTATCAACAGTTCCAGATTCTTGAAGACTGGATTGCCGAACGTCAGGATGAAGGCGAACCCTACGCTGTTCTCGGAGATTTCAATCGCCGGCTGACGCTCCATGATCCCCTCATGCAGCAGATTGAACATGATGCCCCCGTCCTGCTCACAACAGCCGGGAAAGCCAGCCCATGCTGGAGCGGCGAATACTTCATCGACCACATCATGCTCGGTAATGAAGCACGCTCCTGGCTCATCCCGGACAGCCTGCGGGTCATGACGTACCGGAACGACACCCTGCCAGATGGCCTCTCGGATCACTGTCCCGTTTCAGTGCGGCTTCATCTTCCCTGAGCTGAGACGTATTTGCCTCTCCAGACTTTTGCCGCATGAAGGACTGTACAGTTTCCAACCAAGCCAAGGTTCGTCATGTCACACCCTGCTTCCTGGCCCATTATATCCCTTCAGCCAGATGTGCATGTTCTGGCCGACCGCCCTCTTCCGGCCCTTACAGAGGCACAGGAAGCAGCCGTTTCGCGTATCTGGGCTGACGCACTGAAATCGTATCCTGCACTTTATAACGGCCGCGTCTTTTGTGCAGACGAAATCACCCCTTCCCATATCCATGGCCACTGGTCCGAATATCGTCGTGTCCTCGCACAAATGAAGCAGCCCGGCATTTACGGAGACACAGTGCTCAAACCATTGGCTGTCGTAGGGCTGATGTTTGCGCAGGACGGCGTTGTGATCGGCCGACGCGCGGAGACTTCCATCTACCTGCCCGGCTACTGGCAAGGCGCGCCAGCAGGGAATGTCGAAAGCCGCGCACAGGAAAACATCGTAAACCTAGCGACCCAGCTTCTTGCGGAATGTGAGGAAGAACTGGGCCTGACGCCTGCGGAATGTCGTGTCGGGCCATGCCTGCTCGCCTGTGAACATCCCTCCACACACATCGTCGACATCGGGATGCGCATTGACGTAGCCCTGAGTTTTTCCGACCTTCAGACGCGATGTCGCGAGCAGGGGAATGCCGAATATGGCGCATTGCACCTGATCCGCCCTAACCACACACCCGAAGGCCCTGTCGTCCCCACACTGGCCGCCCTGCTGGAACTTTCCTGATGCCGTACTTTACTCTTGATGCGTCCAGCCTTCAGCACTGGCTCACAAACCACGCGGACCTTGCGTCTCGCCTTGGCGGCTCACCCGCAGACTGGACCATCCGCGAAGTCAGTGACGGCAATCTGAATACCGTTTTCCTTGTAGATGGTTCGGGCGGCTCCCTGTGCTGCAAACAGGCCCTCCCCCATGTCCGCGTTGCACCGGACTGGCCCATGCCTCTGGAGCGGGCTCTGTACGAAGCCCGCTATATGCGGGCAACTGCGGATGCCGTCCGCCCAGCCGCACCCGAACTCTATTTCTACGATGACGAGATGTTCCTTCTCGTTATGGAATGCCTGACCCCACATGAGGTTCTGCGCACTGCCCTGATCCGCGATGAAGCACAGCCGGGATTTTCCGCCGTTATCGGCCAGTACGTGGCCCGCAGCGTGCATGCTACAAGCTGGATCAGCCAACCCTTTGAACACGGCTCTAAATTACTGGCCGACTTCGCTGGCAATACGGCCCTCACCCGCATCACGGTCGATCTGATCCTGACCGATCCGTTCCGCCCCTGCTCACGCAACCCTGCACCGGAAACAGCCCTTCTCCCTGACGTAGAAGCCCTGCACACGGACAAGCCCCTTCACCGTGCGGTCAGTAACCTTCAGGACCGCTTCCTGACCGCACGACAGGCACTTCTGCATGGAGACCTGCACACAGGCTCCATCATGCAGCACAAGGACGATGTGCGCGTTATTGATGGCGAATTTGCCACGATGGGTCCGATCGGTTTCGACTGTGGACTCTATCTGGGAAATCTGGCCCTGCATGCCTGCGCGGCACCCAGCAAGCACGGTCTGATTGAAGCTGAGATCAAGGCTTTCTGGAACAGCTTTACAACAGAACTCCGCATGCTTCTGAAAACAGGCGGCGGCGATGTGTGGGCACTCTCTGATGCAACCCAGCGTGAAGAACTGCTCGAAAATTTCCTGATCGCCATCCTGCAGGACACGGTAGGCTTCTGTGGCCTTGAAATGATCCGCCGCACCATCGGCTTTGCCCAGGTTGCGGATTATTCGCTCTGCACAACGCCCGGGAGCCGTATGGAAGCGCGTCGTAAGGCACTCCAGACAGGACGTCTCCTTATTCTGGAAGCGCCGACCGTCCATAATCTGGAAGGCTTTCTGAGCTTACTAACGCTCAAGTAAAGCTGCCCGTAGAGCCGCAGGCAGCAGACATAAAAAAGCCTCGCTCCCAAATACAGGAGCGAGGCTTGAAAGATCAGACCGAAGCCAGACCGATCTGCTTGATGTCGTGGAACGCCAGATCGGGGTTCATTTCGATGGTGCGACGCATCATGAAGGACGAACTGGCGAGGAAGACAGGGTCTCCATCCAGATCATCCGCCATGGATGAGCGGTTCGTCATCATGAACATCTCGATCTTTTCACGATCACCGGTAATCCAGCGGGCCAGTGTAAATGGCGTGCTTTCAAAACCAATGGATACGCCATATTCCCCCTTCAAGCGTGACTGAAGAACGTCAAGCTGAAGTGTTCCCACAACACCCACGATCGGCGGCAGACCATCCTGCGGGCGGAAAAGCTGCACGACACCCTCTTCCGCCAGTTCTACCAGAGCCTGACGCAGCTTCTTGGCCTTCATGGCATCATCAAGACGGACACGACGCAGGATTTCCGGAGCAAAGTGCGGGACACCCGTGAAGCGCAGTTCCTCGTTCTCGCTCAGCGTATCACCAATACGGAGTGTGCCATGGTTTGGAATCCCCACCACATCTCCGCCAAAAGCTTCCTCAGCCAACTGGCGATCACGTGCAAAGAAGAACTGTGGCGTATGCAGAGCAAACTGCTTGCCGGTCCGCACATGCTTGAGACGCATCCCGCGCGTCAGACGTCCTGAACATACACGGGCGAAAGCCATGCGGTCCCGATGATTCGGGTCCATGTTCGCCTGGATCTTGAAGATCAGAGCCGTGACCTGCTCTTCATCCGCCTTGACCTCACGGCTTTCCGTCGGCTGGGCGCGTGGCGCAGGACCGTAAGCGACCAGTGCATCCAGAAGATCGGTCACACCGATTTCCTTCATGGCCGACCCGAAGAACACGGGAGACAGATGCCCCGCGTCAAAAGACTCACGATCGAACTCGGGAAGCGCGGCCTCCACCAGTTCCAGATCTTCCCGAAGCTGCACCATCCGCGGATCAGCTTCGTCCACCGGATCCTTGGTATGCACTTCACGGGTGCGGATATCGAACGTGCCAATAAACGTCGCAGCACGCCCGATCGGCCATGTCGCAGGCGAGACATCCAGCGCCAGAGAATTGGAAATTTCATCCAGAAGGGCGAAGCAGTCCTGCGCCTCACGGTCCATCTTGTTGATGAACGTAATGATCGGAATATCGCGCAGACGGCAGATTTCGAACAGCTTGCGCGTCCGGTCCTCGATACCCTTTGCGGCATCGATCACCATGACGGCACAGTCCACAGCCGTCAGGGTTCGATAGGTATCTTCGGAGAAGTCTTCATGGCCCGGAGTATCAAGCAGGTTGAAGACGCAGTTGCCATATTCGAACGTCATGACGGATGTCACAACGGAAATGCCACGATCCCGCTCAATGCCCATCCAGTCAGATTTGGTCCGGCGGCGCTCACCCTTGGCACGCACGTTCCCAGCAAGCTGGATGGCACCACCTGCGCGCAGGATCCGTTCCGTCAGGGTCGTCTTACCGGCGTCTGGATGGGAAATGATGGCAAACGTACGCCGACGAGCGATCTCGCGGGTAATTTCAGCGCTCAGCGCCTCTGACATGATGCCTCCGGCAACGTAGAAAAAATCCGGGACTGGAGCTTTCGCGACGTCCAGACAGACACATGGCCTGTTAGCAAATACAGAGGACAGCCCTCATGGAAGCCTTACCCATCGGGAGGCGCAATGTGCAGAAGACCGCTTTTGCCGTCAAGCATTCCCTCGCTTAACGGGCCTTTTCCGCGAATTTTCACTTTTACGAAGCGGAAATCAGTTCACAGTATTCCCATGTGGCGCAATCCCCGTCATCCCCATCGGGCTAGCTTGAGCATACGCTTCCCCAAACTGCCCGATCGCACTCCCGGAAACGGGATCATGCACCGCAGGAACTCCGCCCACGCCCGCACGATCTGAACCATTTCCGGAAAATTGACGCCTCAGAAACTGAAATACCTTACCACTGGCCGTCCAGGTCAGAGCGGGTGGCACAATCATTCGAGGTTGAGGCGCTTCTATATACGCTCCCGGCATGACTTGCCGTGATGTTACATCATAGCGCCCTGAAGCTGGAGGCACGGCAAAAGACGGAGGCACAAAGGTGTTGATCCCCTTTGCTTCAGAAGGGTGCATCGTGCAGCCCACCAATACTGCCAGACAGAAACTTTTCAGCATCCCTGACCGCATCTGTCCGTCCCTGAAGTTCTACTTATTACCTACCATCTGAACCCTAAATTATGGCCAGTCAGACTTCGAACAACACCCGTGACAGTATCTACGGCTTTTCCCGCCGCAGTGCGCTCCATGACAGGAGGCCTGATCGGACATCTCTGGGATGAAACAATCACGGTTCCATCCCTGCAGCGAACAAGATGTAAATGGGGCGGTGGCTGAGGATGATAATGCGTATCGGGAGCTACGAAAGTGTTGATCCCGCGGGCATTAGCTGACGCGCAGGCCGCAGCACAGATCAGAACCACACCCAGCCCAAAGCGCATCTTTTGCCGCCCCTCTTTGATATGCCATATAAAGTATCATTCGGAGACAAATTGATACAATTATAGAGCAAGAACGTAAAATCCTGCGCAACTCTTCCCATTCTTCTGCAAGCACAAACAAAAAACGCCGGATGGGAGACCCATCCGGCGTTTTCCGATCGCGTTCTGATCCGGGCCCGAAAGCCCGGGACCTGAATTAGCGGGAGTAGAATTCGACAACCAGGTTCGGTTCCATCTGCACCGGATACGGCACATCGGAGAGAACCGGCGTACGCAGGAACGTACCCTTCATCTGGCGGTGATCGACTTCAACGTATTCCGGCGTGTCGCGCTCGCCCGTCTGCACGGAGTCGAGAACGATGGCGAGGTGCTTGGACTTCTCGCGCACTTCGATGACGTCGCCTTCCTTCACGAGGTAGGACGGGATGTTCACCTTCTTGCCGTTGACCGTAACGTGGCCATGGCTGACGAACTGACGTGCTGCGAACGGCGTGATCGCAAACTTCAGACGGTACACAACGGCGTCCAGACGACGCTCCAGCAGACCGATCAGGTTCTCGGAGGTGTCACCCTTACGACGGACGGCTTCGTCGTAGTACTTGCGGAACTGCTTCTCGCTGATGTTGCCGTAGTAGCCCTTGAGCTTCTGCTTGGCCATCAGCTGGATGGAGAAGTCAGAAGGCTTCTGCTTACGACGCTGACCATGCTGACCCGGACCGTATTCACGACGGTTCACAGGGGACTTTGCACGGCCCCAAAGGTTTACGCCGAGACGGCGATTGATCTTGTACTTGCTCTCAAGACGCTTTGACATGGGTTAACCCCTGTTCATACATCAGGCCCGCCCCATGCTGCATGGCAAGCCGTTTTGTTGCGCCGGTAGGCCCTTCCCCGAATTGGAAAAGACGGGCGCGCACCCAAAAACCGGAGCCTGCAGGGTACAGAAACCCACAATAATGGCCCGGTCGGTACGTCCTCGTTTCCGGCAGTGGACCCGCGCCTAACAGGTCTCATGCTCTTTTGTCAATCAAAGGCCGATTCTGGCCCCTGTTATTTTCTCGCAGCAGATGCTTATAAAGCGCGCAACCCCTCCCGGGGGGTTTGCGCTAACGGTCTGGTCCTCCCCTCTGATCGGGGAGCCATGCCTTTTTGAGTTTGCCCATGAAAATCTATCGCTTCAATCCCAAGGCTGGTCGTATTGCCGAAGGGTCCTTCGAAGGACTGATCCAGTCCCTTGATGCACCAGCGCCGCCCAAGCCGGGTGAAAGCGCCATCAAGCGTGCCTTCAAGAAGTTCGGCCTCGCACAGATGCACATGTCGCATCTCGTAATTGATGACCGCACAATCTATCTGCGCGGCAAGGCGGACACCGCAAAGGCGCGTGACCAGATGATCCTTACGGCAGGCAACGTCGCTGGCGTGGCCGCTGTCGAGGCCGAAATTCAGGTGCCCCCCGGAACCCCCGATCCAAAGTTCCTGGAAATCAAGACCAGCCAGAACCTTGACGAGGTGGCTGAAAAGCTGCCGGAAGATATTTCGGGGGATGAGCTTCTTGATGCAAATCAACCGCTTGTCACAAGCAAGGATGACATTTATCCGGGACAGACAATCCGTCTGCCAACGGAGAATTGAACTGACCAGCCAGGACACTTCCACGTGAACGTATCCGGCTAGCATTTCAGGGTCCGGATGGTGGGCAGATTTCCCCCTATTCCGGACCTTTTCCATATGGAATTAATCGAACCAGTCGATGTCGAGCGGGTGCGTCCACCTCACGGCGTCGAACCAGCCATGTTCGCCCTCATGCTGGCAACATTTACAATCGGGACTGGCGAATTCGCCATGATGGGCCTTCTGCCCGAGTTTTCCCATTCCCTGGGTATTTCCATTTCCCGTGCCAGTTCCGTCATTTCCGCCTATGCGCTGGGTGTCGTGGTCGGAGCACCCCTTATTGCGGTTGCTGGCGCAAAACTCCCCCGCCGTACACTCCTGCTGGCCATGCTCGTGCTCTTCCTTGTGGGAAATATCGGCACGATCCTGATGCCGAACCTGCTCGACATTGAAGTCATGCGCTTCATTACCGGGCTTCCCCATGGCGCTTTCTTCGGTGTTTCAGCACTTGTTGGCGCATCAATGGTTGAACGCGCAAGACGTGGGCGCGCTGTTGGGCGCGTTCTGTCCGGGATCATGTTCTCCACCGTGGTGGGCTCCCCTCTGTCCACCTACGCCGCCAATCACCTTGGATGGCGAACGGCATACGGCGCAATTTCCGTGCTCGGCCTGCTCTGCTTTGCCGCACTGTGGTACTTCGCTCCGCGTGATAAACCCCATCCGAATGCCAATGCCCTGGCCGAACTCGGGGCCTTCAAACGCCCTCAGGTTCTGCTGACACTCCTGACAAGCGCCATCGGCTTCGGTGGCCTCTTTGAAGTCTACACCTTCCTCACCACAGCACTGTCGGAAGTCACGCGCCTGCCAGACTGGGCTGTGGCGCTCTATCAGATCGTCTGGGGCCTAGGCATGGTCGCAGGTAATTCGTTCGGCGGTGCCATGGCGGACCGGAACATCAATCGGACGATCCTATTTTCCCTCGCCGCAAGCTGCGTGTTCATGCTGGCTTTCTGGCTCCTGCTGCCCTCGCCGGTCGCCATGCTTCTCATCACATTCCTGATCCCGGCGACGCTGATCGGCATTTCCCCAGCCATCCAGAGCCATCTGATGGAAGTCGCGGGAGATGCGCAGACACTGGCCGCGTCCCTGAACAACTCGGCTTTCAACATCGCCAACGCCGCAGGCGCATGGCTGGGCGCTTTCCTGGTCAGTTCAGGGCTTGGACTTGCATCTATTGGCTGGGGGTCCGCCCTGCTCTCCGCAGGCGGCTTCCTCGCCTACCTGATTACGATGGCACAGGCTCGGCTCTCCGCATCACGCTGAAAAGCCGAATACCAAGAGCGACAGAACTGACCGTCAGGGCTGTCGCCATGCCAATCCACAGGCCTTCCGCCCCCCAGTGCTGCTGGAAGGCCAACCACCCACCAAAGACAAGACCAATCAGGCCGTAATTTGAAACGGCAATCACCATCGGCCAGACCGTGTCGCCACAGCCTCTCAAAGCACCACTAAAGACAACCTGAAGACCGTCCACAATCTGGTAGATCCCGGCAATCTTCATCAGGGTAATAACAAGCGCCGCCGTTGCCGGATCAGGAGCATGCCCCGTGAAATACAGACTGACGATCTTTTCTGGCCAAATCAGCAGCAACGCCGAAGACAGCACGGACCAGACCAGCACAATCCAGATCCCGGTCCAGGCCGCACGGCGGCTCTGATCCATCCGTCCCGCCCCACGCCAGTACGCTACGCGGACATTCGTTGACTGTCCGATCGCCAGACACACCATGAACAGGAGCGCACTGACATTCACCGCAACCTGATGGGCTGCAAGGCTCTGCGTCCCGAGTTCCCCGGCACGAAGGCTGGTGATCTGGAACATGAGAATTTCAGCAGCGGCCCCCAGCATCATTGGCAGGCCGAGCTTCAAAAGCTCTTTCATGACCGGCCAGTGTACGGCGGCTGGCTTCATGACAGCCCGTACACGCGGATGCATCAGGCACAGACCCGTCAGGGCAACACTGATCGCCCAGCCCGTCAGCGTCGTGGCCGTCGCGGAACCGAACAGCCCCATGGCGGGCAAACCAAACCAGCCATGAATCAGCGCCGCATTGGTGATGCCATTGCAGATCGCCATAGCGGGCATGATCCACAGCAGAAGCGTCTCCGCCCCCAGCGAAGGCAGCGCGACACGCAGAACACCAATGACAGCAAGATCAGGCAGTAGTGAATACAGCAGGATGCGGATGAAGTGACTTCCCTGCGTCACGACATCGCTCGGCTCAGACAACCACGCAAACAGCGGCTGTACGTTCCAGAGCAACAAAGCGCAGGGAACAAAAATCAGAAGTGCCAGAAGAAACGTCGCGCTCATCACGCTCCGGCCATCATGCGCCTCACGTCCATGATCTTCCGCACCCCGTCCATGAGACAGAAGCACACCCGCGCCACCAAGAATGGTCTGACACGTCACCATAGTGGTAAAAAAGAAGGTATTAGCCAGACCACCGACAGCCACTTCCGCAACACCCAGACCGCCCAGCAGAATGGTGTCCGTCACGCCCATCGACATTTCGGAGAGCTGCGACAGGGCCAGTGGCAGAGCAACCCGCAGAAGGGCAAGAGCATGTCCGCGGGGGGAAGTAGGATCTTTGAAGGTGCTACGCATAAGTCTCACTATCGCAGGCCAGATCATACGCACAAGAGTAACAAACCCTGTTGCACCAAACCGGCGGCTGGCGCATTGATCGCCTCTATGGCCGATCCCGTTCCTCACGTGCTCCGTCTGCACGACACCCACGCGCGCGAAAAGCGACAGTTCACACCACTCGATCCGCAGAACGTCCGGGTCTATTTCTGTGGTCCCACCGTCTATGACCGCGCCCATCTGGGCAATCTGCGCGCCATGATGTGCGCGGATATCCTCGTGCGGCTGCTGCGCGTCCTGTATCCGCAGGTCACCTATGCACGCAACGTCACGGATGTGGACGACAAGATCACCGCACGCGCGAAAGAGAACGGCGAAGATATTTCCGCCCTGACCACACGAACGACCGAAGCCTTTCATGAAGATTTGGCGTCACTGGGGATTCTGCCGCCGGATATCGAACCACGCGCCACACATCATATTCCCGAAATGCTGGATATGATCGGCCGCCTGATCGAGAGTGGCCACGCTTACGAGGCCGAAGGGCACGTCCTGTTCGCCGTCCGGAACTTCCCGTCTTATGGCGAACTCTCTGGCCGCTCGCTGGATGACATGATCGCTGGCGCCCGCGTCGAGGTTGCGCCCTACAAGCGCGATCCGGGTGATTTCGTACTCTGGAAGCCGTCCACACCGGACCAGCCCGGCTGGGACAGCCCCTATGGCCGCGGTCGCCCCGGCTGGCACATCGAATGCTCGGCCATGTCACACCGGTATCTGGGTGAGAGCTTCGATATCCATGGCGGCGGCGATGACCTGCTGTTCCCGCATCATGAAAACGAGCGCGCGCAGTCCTTGTGCTGCTATCCGGGCAGCAAGTTCGCCACGCACTGGCTCCATAATGGCATGCTGCTCTCCAACGGGGAGAAAATGTCCAAGTCTCTGGGCAATTTCTTCACCATCCGGGAAGTTCTGGAAAAGTCTCCGGCGGAACCCCTGCGCTTCCTCTATCTAGGCGCGCACTACCGTTCGACGCTGGATTTCACGTGGGACAAGCTGGAAGAAGCGCGTCGTATTCTGGATCGCCTCTATCGCGCCCTTGAGCGTGGAGACGCGCAGCAGGGTGCAGACGTTCCGGCAACGGTGCTGGATGCCCTGTGCGACGATCTGAACACATCGCTCGCCATTGCAGCCCTTCACCCGCTGGCAGACGCTGCCATGCAGGGCGATCAGGAGGCCGCATCCGGTCTTCTGGCCGCCGGAAAGCAGCTTGGTCTGTTTCAGGTTTCCCCCGCTGAATGGTTCCGCTCAGGCGTTGACGCGTCCGCCATCGAAGCCTTGATCGAGGAACGTCTGGCAGCCCGCAAGGCCCGCGACTTTGCCCGTGCGGACGAAATCCGGAACCAGCTTGCCGCAGACGGCATCACGCTGGAAGACGGCCCCAATGGCACAACATGGCGGAAGGCATAATCCCATGACCGGACGTGATGGTGGTGCCGATCTGGAACCGATCGGCGAATTTGATCCCGTTGTCATTCTCGTACGCCCGCAGTTGGCCGAAAATATCGGCACGACCGCCCGTGCCATGGCGAATGGCGGCCTGTTCCATCTGCGTATTGTTGCCCCACGGGACGGCTGGCCGCAGGAACGCGCCTGGCCAGCCTCTTCCGGCGCCCATCGCATTCTCGACAACGCACAGGTTTTCGAAACGGTCGATGATGCCGTGGCTGACCTGCATCGTGTTTTTGCAACCTGCCCCCGCCCCCGCCATGTCGTGAAGCCTGTCATGACAGCGCGCGGCGCTGCGGCGGAACTCCGTGTCGCTTCTACGCGTGGCCTGCGCACCGGTATCCTGTTCGGGCCGGAACGCGCTGGCCTCGATGTCGAAGACATGGCCCGCGCCGATACGCTGGTGCGTTACCCACTCAATCCGAAGTTCATGTCCCTCAACCTCGCACAGGCCGTGCTGGTCATGGCCTATGAGTGGTACCTGACCGAAGACATGACGCCCCCGCGCGACCTCATGACGAATGAGACGCATGTGGCCACCAAGGGCGAACTGGAAAACTTCATGTCCCATCTGCTGCGGGAACTTGATGACTGTGGCTTCCTGCGCAACGAGCAGAAGAAACCGGGCATGATCCGCAATCTGCGGCATTTCTTCACACGAGGCGAAGTTACCGAACAGGAACTTCGCACGCTCCATGGCGTGGTCAGCGAACTGGTCAGCGCCAGAAAGGCAAGACGGTAAGACAATGATCCACTGGCGACACAGGCAACGGATGCATCCACGGCCTGAGGCGCTGGTGGTCGAAACGGCCAACCGTATCCGGGCCCATGTTCTGGAAGAAAACGGCCGGGGCGATATTATCCGCACCGGCTTGAAGGACGGTTCCTTCGGAGACCTCTACCATCACCTGATGACCATGACATGGACCGCCTTTTTCTGGTCGTCCCTGATGCTTTATCTTGTCATCAATATTGGTTTTGCTGCTCTTTATTACGTCATTCCCAACAGCGTCAGCGGCGTCCCACATGGGGATTTCCTTGATGACGTGTTCTTCAGCGTTCAGACGATTTCAACCGTCGGATACGGCACAATGGCCCCAGTCGGACGGCTGACCAACACCATCGTGTCTTTCGAAGTGCTCGCCGGGATGATGCTCAACGCGCTTGCCACAGGGTTGGTCTTTGCACGTTTTTCCCGGCCCCGGGCCCGTATCCTGTTCAGCCATGTTGCTGTCGTGTCTTACGATGATCTGATCCCGACACTTACCATCCGCATCGCCAATCGTCGTCGCACGCTGATCCTGTCCGCCAATGTTGAAATGACCCTGACGCGCCTGATGCCGGACGACCATGGCCGACTGGTGCGCCGTTTCGACAGGCTCACGCTGATCCAGTCCCATGTGCCCATCTTCCGGATCAGCCTGAACGCCACACACATGATTGATGAGACCAGCCCGCTTTATGGCCTGTCCGCAGACACGCTCATTGACCAGAATGCAGAGATCATCATCACGATGGATGGGACAGACGAAATCTCCTCCCAGACACTCTTCGCACGACATGCCTACGAGATCGGCCATGTGAAACACGGATACCGTTTCTCGGACATGATCCATCACCGCCCGGACGGCAGGGTCGAGGTCGACTTCACCCGGTTCCACACAACCGAACACGGGGACCACGAACCGATTGATCCGTCCACAGCGCATGAAAGGCACCATCACCATGTCTGACACCCAGCACAGCTTTGGAAAAAATGGCCTAACGGCAACTGTTTCCGCTCATGGCGCCGAGTTGATCTCCCTCCGCACGGCTTCTGGCCAGGACCTCCTCTGGAATGCTGGCCCCGCTTGGGAGCGTCATTCTCCGGTCCTGTTTCCGATCGTCGGCAAGCCTCCTGAAAACACCACCCTTGACGGAAAACCGGTCACACTGAAGCAACATGGCTTCGCCCGTGACATGACCTTCCGCTGGCTGGAGCGCACGGAAACCGGCTGTGTTCTGGAACTGGAAGATACTCCCGACACGCGAACTCTGTTTCCCGCTGCATTCCGCCTGCATCTCATCTACCGGATGGAAGAAACCGGCCTGCATGTCGGCTATGTTCTGACCAATCCCTCTGAAGACGCTACGCTTCATGCCTCGCTTGGCGTGCATCCGGCGTTCATGTGGCCACTCAATCCTGACGCCGGACGCGCCGGGCATCGCCTGACTTTCGAGAAGGCCGAAGCCGCTCAGATCCGGCGCATCAGTCCGGACGGTCTGCTACCAGAGGGCGTCCCTTCCCCAATCACGGATCGTGTTCTTCCGCTGGCAGACACCCTGTTCGAAGCTGATGCCATCATCATGCTGGATGCCCATAGCAAGGCCGTCGATTTCACAGGCCCGGACAGCAGCGGCCTGCGCGTCCGCTGGGACGGGTTCAAGGATCTTGGCATCTGGACCAAGCCGGGCGCAGGTTTCCTGTGCATCGAGCCTTGGTACGGCTACGCCACACCCGTTGGTTTCGCCGGAGATTTTTCAGAAAAGCCGGGTCTGCTTCATCTCCAGCCCGGCGAAAGCTGGGAAGCTTTCTGGAGCGTCGAGCCAATCTAAGACTCGACATTGGGAATGCCCCCAATCAAAGGGCATTCCCATCCTAAATCACGCGCCAATAGCGTCCTGAAGACGTGACACAGTCCGCGCATGGCCCATCAGGCCCAGCAGAACATGCAGTTCCGGCCCATTGTCCTCCCCCGTCAGCGCCAGACGGAGCGGCATGAACAGGGCTTTACCCTTTCGACCTGACTTGTCCTTCAGAGCTGTCGTCCAATCCTTCCAGGTGTCTTCCCCCCAAGGCTCAGCGGGAAGAGTCTCGAGCGCCTGTTGCAGGAACTCACGGTCTTCCGGCTGTGACGGAGGGACGATCGTGCCCTGCGTCACATCCCACCAATGCGGGATTTCTGCCGTCAGATCGACATTGCCACGCACCGCATTCCAGAACTCTTCCGTCGCCTCAGCCGGAAGATGGGCCTTGGCGACCGAGAACGGCAGGTTGTGCAGAGCCTTGCGGTTCAGAGCAAGCAGCTGGCGCATATCGAACCGCGCTGCAGACTTGGAGACATGGGAGATTTCGTAGGCCGCAATGGCCTCTTCCATCGTCATGACTTCCGGATCATCAGACGTACCAACGCGCGCCAGATACGCCACGATGGACATCGGCTCGATCCCATCCTGACGCAACGATTTCAGGCCCAGCGCATCAAAACGCTTAGACAGCTTGCCACCATCGGAATCCAGCAGCAGCGGCAGATGCGCAAACGTGAAGCGATCCGGCTTTGCACCCAGAGCTTCAGCAATGTCGATCTGAACACCCGTATTCGTCAGATGGTCTTCGCCGCGGACGATATGCGTGATGCCCATTTCCAGATCGTCAACGACAGAGGCGAGCGTATAGAGGATCGTGCCATCCGCGCGGATCAGGACTGGATCGGAGATTGCCGTCAGCTTGACGGAGCAGTCGTCCATGACGAGATCCTGCCACTTGCGGCTGCCATCCGTCAGCTTGAAGCGCCAGTGCGGCGTCTTGCCATTGGCTTCCGCGCGCGCGCGCTGATCCGGCGTCAGTTTCAGCATGGCGCGATCATAGATCGGTGCCTTGCCAGCCCGAATGCGCATCTCGCGCTTGGCGTTCAGCTCGTATTCCGTCTCGAAACACGGATATAGCCGACCAGACGCTTTCAGCTTGTCGATCGCCGCTGCATACCGCTCCATCCGCGAGGACTGACGGGCTTCTTCATCCCAGTCCAAGCCAAGCCACGCAAGATCCTTGCGGATGGCATCCTCATACTCAGGCTTGCTCCGTGCGACGTCCGTATCGTCGATCCGCAGCAGGAACTTGCCGCCATGACGACGGGCAAACAGGAAGTTGGCCACAGCCTGACGGGCATTGCCAACATGAAGATAGCCCGTAGGCGAAGGGGCGAAGCGCAGTTTCATGCCGCCTTAATGCCGCATGATTGCGCGTGATACCAGATGCTTGAAAGCCCTTCCCCGTGACAGGCTCCCGGCCCCGCAAAAGACCGCCAGAACTTCAAATAAAACCAATGCTTCACCATGATATAACGTAGCAAACGGACCCAATACTTCGGGTTTCATCGTACACGAAAAAGAAACGTTTTTTCGTTCAGTCCAATCTGTTGTAAAGATCTCAGGAACAGACCCTCACGACTGGCTCTTTCTTCTAACGTCAGAGTGATGATCCGATTTTTGATTTCAGAGGACTCTTGATGAAAAAACTTCTCATTCCGGCGATTCTGGTCATCGGGCTCATCATCCTGATGGGATCGAACTACAATCGCTTCATGGGTGCGGATCAGCGCGTTCAGGAACAGATGGGCCAGCTTCAGAACGAAGTGCAGCGCCAGTCAGACCTGATTCCCAACCTAGTCAACACGGTCAAAGGCTATGCCACACATGAGCATGACACCCTGACCGACTACGCCGCTGCCCGCTCCGGTGAAACACCGCTGAATCGTATTGATCCCCGTTCGGTCAGTGACGAAGCTCTTCAGAAGAAGATTCTGGATGCCCAGACGCGCAACGCTCAGGAGATCAAGGCCATCACCGCCGTTGCCGAGCAGTCCCCGCAGCTTCAGGCCAACCAGAACTTCTCAAGCCTGATGGTGCAGCTTGAAGGCACACAGAACCGCATTACCGTGGCTCGTCAGCGCCTTCAGCAGGCCATTCTGTCCTACAACCAAACGGTCATGCACTTCCCTGGCAACCTTCTCGCCGGCGTGATGGGCTATCACCAGCGCGTCTATTACGAAGCCTCACCGGCTGCCCAGACGCCGCCCGTCGTCGATTTTTCAAAACACTGACCTGACAGAACTACCATGCAGACTGTGCTGACCATGACCCGTCCGCCGCTCACGCGCATTCTGCATGCTGTGTTCTGCGCGCTCGCCCTGCTGTGCTTTTCTCTGGCTGGCACAGCAGGAGCAGCCCCACTGACCCAGCTTGTCACTGACCCGCACAATGTCCTGTCAAACGCAGAACGGGATCAGCTGGTCGACAAACTCACGACCCTCCGCGAAACGCTCCCGAGCCACCCGCATATCCTGATCGATCTTCCCGGCCATGTGGAGGACATCGACCAGTATGCCAATGAGACTTTCCATGCTTCGGGCATCGGGCAGAAAGGGCAGGACAATGGTCTGCTGATCGTTCTGGATATTCCGGACACACAGTCCCGCATTGAAGTCGGGTATGGCTTTGAAGGCGATCTGACAGATCTTCAGACACACACCATTCTCGTTGCGGCGCGACCCGACCTGAAAGCCGGACACTATGCTGCAGCACTAAACGGCATGGTCGATACAATCGGCGAAACCCTGCGCAAGAGCGATACTACAATGCAGGAAACCGCAGCGCCTGACGAAGCCGTCAGCTTTTCCAGCACGGACATGCTTCTTGGCGGTGGTGGACTTCTATTGTTCCTTGTCGGAACCGTCTTCGCGATCCGGGCGCAACGCCGAGCGAGCCGGGGCGAGCCTCTGTCCAGACTGGACCGCTTTCTTATCAGTGTTCCATGGGATGTTCTTTTGAACCTCCTTATCAACATTCTCTCCGCCGCCGCCCGCAATAACTCTCGCGGAAGCGGCAACTCCGGGAACCGGAACAGCTACAGATCCGGCGGCGGAGATTCCGGCGGTGGCGGCTCGAAGGACAAGTGGTAAGGGTCAGAACCTTGCCTTAATCCGTTTCCCTCCTATGGTGATCTCAGAACGCTTCAACACTTTGTAAAGAAGATCTGAGAGCCTTGCAGAATCCTCAACCTGTCGCAGCAACACTGACCAGTGCCTCTGTTTTCCTTGTCGCGACACTGGATGAAACTCTTTCCGACGGCACGCAGATCCGCGAGTTGCTCGGGGACATGTCCTCCCTGGTTCGCGGCGTCGGCTTTCGTATTCCCGATGGGCGCCTCTCCTGTGTAACGGGCATTGGCGCAGACGCATGGACGCGACTGTTCAGCGCTCCCATGCCCAAGGGTCTTCACCCGTTCGAGGCTATCAGCGGCGTTCATGACGCCCCGTCCACGCCCGGCGACATGCTGTTCCACATCCGCGCAGCCCGCATGGATCTGTGCTTTGAAATGGCCGCCACGATCGCGTCCAGACTGGAAGGCGCAGGCAAGATCATCGATGAAGTTCATGGCTTTAAATATTTCGATGAGCGCGACCTGCTCGGCTTTGTGGATGGAACGGAAAACCCATCCGGTCAGGCGGCGCTCGACTGCACACTGATTGGCGATGAAGACCCGGATTTTGCGGGCGGCAGCTACGTCATCATCCAGAAATACCTGCACGACCTGAAAAAATGGAACGCCATTCCGACGGAAGTGCAGGAACACATCATTGGTCGAAAGAAGCTGTCGGATATCGAACTGCGCGAAGCCGAAAAACCCAGTTACGCCCATAATGTTCTGACCAACATTGAAGAAAACGGCGAGCAGCTTCAGATCGTGCGGGACAACATGCCGTTCGGTGAAGTCGGCAAAGGGGAATACGGCACGTACTTCATTGGATACGCCAAATCCCCGTCCCGTATCGAACAGATGCTCCGTAACATGTTCATCGGAAAGCCGGTCGGTAATTACGATCGCATTCTGGACGTCAGCCGCGCCGTTACAGGCAATCTCTTCTTCATTCCCACGGCGGACTTTCTGGATAATGCTCCGGACATGCCTGCCCCTTCGGCTGAACAGTCCCCTGCTCCCGCGCAAGCCACCACAGCTTCAAAACCATCCGGCTCACTAGGTATCGGTTCGTTGAAAGAGGATCACTGACATGAACAATCTCCACCGTCATCTCGCCCCGATTTCGACAGCCGCTTGGGCGCAGATCGAGGATGAAGCCTCCCGCACGCTGCGCCGCCATCTGGCCGGTCGCCGCATCGTGGACACATCCGAGCCCAAGGGCGAAAAGTTTTCCGCCGTTGAGACGGGTCGCGTGATCAGCATCGAGGCTCCGAACGACGGAGTCAGTGCGTCCCTGCGTCAGGTTCTTCCCGTTGTCGAACTGCGCGTCCCTTTTACGCTTTCGCGTGCTGAAATCGATGCTGTGGACAGAGGGTCAGAAGATTCCGACTGGCAGCCCGTCAAGGATGCCGCCCAGAAGATCGCGTTTGCTGAAGACCGCGCCATTTTCAACGGCTACGCCCCTGCGGGCATCAAGGGTATCCGCGAAGCAACGTCCAACACGCCTCTCACACTTCCAGCAAGCATTCAGGACTATTCCCACGTCATCGCTGATGCCCTGAACGAACTGCGTCTGGCAGGCGTCAACGGACCCTATTCCATCGTTCTCGGTGCCAAAGCCTATCAGGCTGTCAGCGGTGGCGATGATGATGGGTATCCGGTCCGCAGACATCTTGAGAGCATGATCGACGGCAAGATCATCTGGGCGCCTGCCATTGAAGGCGCGTTTGTTGTCACAACACGTGGCGGTGATCTGGCACTCGATATCGGGCAGGATTTCTCGATCGGCTATCTGGGCCATACTGCCGAGACGGTTGAACTTTACATCCAGGAAAGCTTCACCTTCCGCGTGCTGACCAGTGAAGCCACAGTCGCCATCAATCCGGCCTGAGCCATCCGAAAAACTCCCTAGTACAAAAAAGGCCTCTCCCGAAACGGAAAGGCCTTTTTCATGAGAAACGGAGAAATCTTTACCGCCCGATATCCCGCAGACGGTAACCATGGTTGAGGCGATTTTCGATCGTCTCCAGAGAAACACCCTTCGTTTCAGGGACAAACAGCAGCGTCACGATGATGAACAGGGCGTTCAAACCGGCATAGAGCCAGAAGGTGTTTGAAGAGCCAAGCGTGCTCAACAGGCCAAGGAATGTCGCACCGACGATGATGTTCGTTCCCCAGTTGGTCACGGTTGAGCAGGTAATCCCGAAATCACGGCCCTGAAGAGGCTGCACTTCAGCGCACAGGATCCAAATCAGGGGGCCAGCAGAGAAGGCAAAGCCCGCGATGAAGCAAAGAAGAACCGAGATTGCGAGGTAATGAGTCAGGGAGCTTGCATGGTCGCCCATTCCCATCAGCATGGCCAGAATCCCGAGCCCAGCAGCCATAATGGCAAATCCGGCGATCAGCATCGGACGGCGGCCCCAACGGTCAGCAAAAGCAATGGCGATGAAGGTCGCAAGGCAGTTCACCAGACCAACCGTTGCCGTTCCCCACATCTGACCATCCTGGCCGAACCCGACTTCTGCGAAAATTCGTGGGGCATAGTACATGACCACGTTGATGCCTGTGAACTGCTGCACGACCTGCAGGCCAATCCCCAACATGACAGACCGGCGGAAGTTCGGGTTTTCAAGGAACATGGCCAGACCACGCTGTTTGGCCTGCGAATTCAACTGGTCCCGAATATTCTGGATTTCCGCATGAGCATGCTGATGCGTATGGCGCAGCGTGCTGAGGGTCTTCAAGGCTTCCTCATCCCGACCGCGCAGCATGAGCCAGCGTGGGCTGTCCGGCAGGAACAGGGAGCCGATCAGGAACAGCGCTCCCGGAACACCAACAATGCCCAGCATCCAGCGCCATGAGCCGCTGTAAGACAGAACAGCATTGGATACGAAGGCCAGAAGAATGCCGGTGGTGATCATCAGCTGATACATCGAAATCAGGCTGCCGCGACGGCTCTCATCCGCGATTTCGGAAATGTAGAGCGGAGCGACAAAACTGGCGATACCGATTGCCAGGCCAAGAATGGCGCGTCCGATGATCAGAATGGCCACCGAGTGTGCAACAGCGCAGAGGATTGCCCCGATGACAAACATGGCCGCGCTGTAGGTCAGGGACTTGCGACGCCCCAGCGCATAGGACATGCGCCCTGCGAGAAGGGCGCCAACCGTCGCACCGACCATCATGGACGACACAATCCAGGACAGCTCGAAATCAGAGGCCTGAAACTCGGTCTTGATGAAGCCCAGAGCACCGGAAATCACACCGATATCCAAGCCGAACATCAGTCCCGCAATGGCCGCCAACGCGACAGCCAGCAGCATACGTCCGACCATCGGAGGACGTACCGCAACGGGTTGAGCGTGAAATGTTGCATCACTCATGGAAAGGAACTCCGGCACCCGCGCAGGACATGCCGCTGAAAGGAAAGAATTACCCCTTCGCCATACGACGACTGGTTTATTCGCCCCATATATAACATTAAATTAGTTACATCATCATAATTTTATGTGATTTGTGAGATTTCGATAACTGGAAATCAGTGTGCCCACCATAACGCCTCGCAGACATCCCATTTTCCGAGCATCGCGAAAAAAGAAAACGCAACTTTCGGGCAAGACAGGCAGTTATGTCCGAACTGAAACATTCAGAAGAAGGACATGCCAGCATGACCAACAACCGTAAATCCACGTTCGCCCGCCTGATGCTCGTTTCTGCTCTGCTGACGGGAACGGCAGTCTCCCTGTCCGCTTGCAACACGACGCGTGGCGCGGGTCAGGACGTTAGCGCCGTAGGTCATGCGACGTCCAACGCAGCAACGAGCGCCCAGCAGGGCATCGCGAATGCGACTGGTGCATCCACGCACTGAGGACATCCTTCAGGATTGTCGAAAAAGCCCGCCTCTCTGCAGAGAGGCGGGCTTTTTTTGCATTATACGAATTCCATGGTCCGAACATCGATCATGCCAAGATCCGTGATCTTGAGATGAGGAATGACCGGCAAAGGCAGGAAAGCCAGTTGCAGGAACGGCTCCTCCAAAGACACCCCCATCTCCTTTGAGGCCTTGCGCAGAACAATCAGGTCGTCCCGAACCTGCTCGAACGGCGCATCACTCATCAGACCGGCGACAGGCAGCCGCAGTTCAGCCAGAACCTGACCATCACGCACCGCGATAAAACCGCCACCCGTTTCTTCCAGCCGGTTTACGGCAACCGCCATATCGGCATCATTGGTGCCCACAACACAAATATTGTGACTGTCATGCCCGACAGACGACGCCAGCGCGCCATGTCTGAGGCCAAACCCTTTCACGAATCCTCGTCCGATATTGTCGTTATGCCCGTGACGCGCGACGACGCAGACCTTCGTAACATCCGCTTTCAGATCAGGCAGCACCTGACCCTCCGCTTCAGGTAGAGTAAGACGCAGATACTCTGTAATGATTTGCCCCGGAATAATTCCCATCACTGGGCGATCCACGCCAGATCCATGAATTTCCATATCTGCAGCCGTCACCGCTCCAGGAAGCTTCACGCTTCCAAGCCCAACAGGCGGGATAATGTCACGTTGTGCGAACAGATCGTCGCTGACCAACCGTCCTGCAGAAATCACATCTGAGACCAGACATTTCTCCAGATCATCCAACAACACGATATCTGCCCGCTTGCCTGGCGCGATCTGTCCGCGATCCCGCAGACCGAATGCATTGGCAGCAGACAGCGACGCAGCACGATAGGCAGCCAGAGGCTCGACACCCAGTTCGATTGCCCGGCGGATCAGAAAATCCAGATGGCCCTCATGCGCGATTTCGAGTGGGTTCCGGTCGTCTGTGCAGAACGCGAAAAACGGAGATGTCGCCACATTAAGGAGGGGCACCAGAGCTTCCAGATCCTTGCAGACCGATCCTTCACGGATCAGAACTGTCATGCCTTTCCGGACTTTTTCCAAAGCTTCCGCAGCAGCCGTCGCCTCATGATCCGTAGAAATGCCTGCTGCAAGATATCCGTTCAGAGCCTTGCCGCGCATCAACGGTGCATGGCCATCAATATGGCCACCAGCAAAAGCCGCCAGCTTATCCAGACATCCCGGATCACCATTCAGCACACCCGGGATATTCATGAACTCCGCAAGCCCAATGACCTTTGGATGATCGCGATAGGCCACAAGATCGGCCGCATCCAGCGTTGCACCCGATGTTTCCATCGGGGTTGCAGGAACACAGCTCGACAGATTGACCCGCAGGTCCATCACTGTCCGTTCTGCGGCTGCCAGAAAGTACTCAAAAGCGGCACGCCCCAGCACATTCGCCATTTCATGCGGGTCGCAAATGGCTGTCGTTACACCATGGGGAAGCACACAGCGGTCAAACTCGAACGGTGTGACGAGCGATGATTCAACATGCAGATGCGTGTCGATAAAACCGGGGACAGCAATGCGCCCGTTGCCCTCAATCGTAACGCGGCCCTCATAATCTCCATAAGTGCCGACAATCCGGTCTCCGCAGAGTGCGATGTCCGTCGGTACAAGCTCGCCCGTTACAAGATCGAACAGGCGGACGTTCCGGATCACCAGATCGGCTGGTTCACGCCCCTGTCCCTGAGCGACCCGGCGCTGGATTGCGTTCTGCATTTTCTAAATCTCCGAACGTCAGCAGTGACCACTTATAGCGCGCAGATCCCTCCGCACTCAAAGCAAGCTTTCCAACCCTATTTTGTTGCGGAAATATCACGATTTTTTATGTCGTAATGTTTCACATGTCAGACTGTTGATGATTGTGACAAAGCATGGTTTTTGCCTCTCGCCTATTTCACTATCCGAGAAAGACCATCTTCCTGATGCGCCTTGCACGCCTGCTTTCAACATCCGCGCTTATTGCTCTGGGGACCGCCCCTGCGCTGGCGGCCACTGCTCCTTCCGTTCCCGATCACAAACCAGCCCGCCACCAGGAAGCTGCTGCCGCACCGTCCATGATGGGCAATACCGCACCGACCGATGAGGTTCATGAAGAGCATGTCGCGGTCAGTGGGCATCGCAAGTATTTTGATGGCGTGACACGTCGTGATGTCGGCGGCGGCCTGATGCAAAAGCAGGACGCAGCAAAATCCGTCTCCAGCGTGTCTCGCGACTTCATCGAAAAGCAGGCGCCGGGCCAGGACCCGATGCAGCTCATCTCCCTGCTTCCGGGCGCCAACGTGTCGTCTTCCGATCCGGCGGGTCTGACGGGAAGCCACATGAGCTCCCGCGGCCTTGATCAGACGCAGATGGGCTTCACGCTTGAAGGCTTCCCAATCAACGACGTCGGCTCCTTCCAGACGTATTCCCAGGAAATCGTGGATTCCGAAAACCTTCAAAAGGTCAATCTTGCTCAGGGCTCGGCAGATCTGGACAGCCCGCATCTGAGCGCCACGGGCGGCGTGGTCGATATGTACATGATCGACCCGAAGATGAAGGCAGGTGGCGCATTCGACGTGTCGTACGGGTCTTATGATTATACCCGTGGCTTCCTGCGCCTCGACACCGGCAAGATTGGCCACACAAACCTGCGCGCCTATTTCTCCGGCTCGTATGCTACGGAAGACGCCGTTCACAGCGAAGCGACGAACCGTAAGCTGCACGCGGAAGGGAAGATCGTAAATGACTGGGGTGACGGCAACCGCGTCTCTCTCGCGATCGTGGGCAACCGTCTCTACAACTACCTGAACCGTTCCGTGAACATGGCGTCCTGGGACGAATATGGGCTGGGCGTGAAGGACAAGTACATCGCCCCCTGCTCTGCTGGCGCAACCTGCACCCGTCCGAATGGCACAACCTTCAAGAACAATACGGGCGCAACGATCTCCAACACTGTCTATAATGGTGTGTACAAGGACCCGGACGGCAAGACCACCAAGGGCGACGCTGATTATTACAAGTTTCACCAGAACCCGTTCACCAACATCTATGTCAGTGCGCCGTCCACCTTCAAGCTGACGGATCACCTGACGCTGACGGAAACGCCTTACTTCTGGTACGGCAGCGGCAGTGGTGGCGGCGCATATGCTGTTCCGACCAGCTATGGTGCCACGAGCATGGGAGGCACTCTGGAAGGCAAAGGCGTTGCCAAAGGCACCCTGCTATATGAACCGTCCATCACGACAACCTATCGTCCTGGTGCAGTTACGAAGCTGACACTCACCACAGGTGTAAACCGCCTGATGGTTGGTTACTGGTTCGAGTATTCCAAGCAACTCCAGACTGGACCGGCCACAGGCATTGGTGCTGATGGTACGCCGTGGGATATCTGGGGTGGCGCGGCAAACTATCTCTTCAACAATGGTCAGACGTACCAGTACCGCTACAACCTGACCCAAACGCGCGTGCATACGATGTTCATCGGTGACAGCCTGTCACTGCTGAACAACAAGCTCACAATCGAAGGCGGCCTGAAATACGCCATCGTCACCCGCGACGCCCACAACATGCTGCCGGATACATCCACTGGCCCCTACATCAAGAAGACGTATTACGAACCGCTGCCCACGGCTTCGATTCGATACCAGATCAATCCTGAAAACCAGATCTTCATTTCAGGGGCAACCAACTTCCGTATGCCAACGAACTACTCCCTGTTCGACGCTGGCGCCTATTACAAGGGCTCAGGCTATGCGACGCACGGCATCACCAACCTGAACCCTGAAATCTCGATTTCTGAAGAAGCAGGCTGGCGTTATACGGGATCGACCGTCATGGCTTCGATTACGTATTTTCATTACGACTTTACGAACCGGTTCTTCTCCCAGAGCCAGTGCATGGATGATGCCTGCTCGAACTATTTCAGCAATAACATCAACGCTGGCGGTCAGACGACAAATGGTGTGGATGCGGAAATCGGAACACGACCGATCTTCTACCACCTTCGCCCCTATGTCTCGTTTGAGTATGTGGATGCCCGCACGACCAGCAACCTGAAGGGCGGCAGCGGAACTGCAATTGATTACCTGCCAACCAAGGGTAAGTTCGCTCCCGAAACGCCGAAGTATCAGGTTGGCTTCAACCTGGATTACGACGATGGCAACCTGTTTGGCGCGTACAACCTGAAATACGTTGCCAAGCAGTATTCCACCTTCATGAATGACGAAGCTGTTCCGTCCTATGTTCGGATGAACCTGACGGTTGGCTATCGCTTCCGCAATGTTGGCTTCCTGCAGAGCCCGAACATCAAGCTCAACATCACCAACATTGCCAACAAGCACTATCTCGGCTTCCCGCTGGGTGTGCAGACAAATGCGATCGCAACGAAGGGGATCTTCGGCAACATGGTCAAGGGCACAGCCCCGACCTACGCCATCGCGGCTCCCTTCGCAGCAACCGGCTCCATCAGCGCCGGTTTCTAAAACACTCCTGCCTGAGGCCGATCAACCTGCGGCCTCAGAACCATGCTCAGGCGTAAATGCCTGACAAACGGCCCGGCTCATGGCAATCAGACAGCCATGAGCCGCTTCCCTACCCCCCCTTCCGTTGCCATCATTGGCGCAGGTCCCGCAGGACTGTTCGCCGCCGAATACCTTTCAGCCCACGGATGCCGGGTCGAGGTCTTCGAGCAGATGCCAAGCGTTGGGCGGAAACTGCTCATGGCGGGCAGAAGTGGCCTGAATCTGACCCATTCCGAACCTCTGGATCTCTTTCTGGCGCGCTATGGCTCTGCACAGAGTTGGTTGTCTACTGCGATACACGCTTTCCCGCCGGATCAATTGCGCAAATGGGCAGAAGGGTTAGGGCAGCCTTGTTTCAGCGGCAGTTCAGGGCGCGTCTTTCCCAGAAGCATGAAAGCCTCCCCGCTCCTGCGCGCATGGCTGGCACGTCTCGCAAAACAGGGCGTCATCCTCAGGACCCGCCATCGCTTTACGGGATGGGATGGCAAACACATCCGCTTTGAAACTCCAGAAGGCACTGTCGCCTCCACTCCCGATGCCGTTCTTCTGGCGATGGGTGGCGCAAGCTGGTCCCGTTTGGGATCAGACGGAAAATGGGCTGACCTCCTTGCCGCCGAAACAGCCCCCTTCGCCCCTGCCAACTGCGGATTTACGCCCGACTGGCCAGACGATTTTCTACGCAGACACGAAGGCAACATCCTTCATTCCGTTGGTCTGTTCTTCGAGAACGAAACAACCCGTGGAGACCTGACACTCACTGCGCGTGGCCTGGAAGGCTCTGCCCTTTACGCACTCTCAGCACGCCTGCGGGAAGCGATCGCCAGAGACCGCAGCGCGACCATTCTACTGGACCTGCGCCCCACCCTCCCTGAAGACGCAGCCCTGAAACGATTACAGGCCCAGCGCCCACGGGAAAGCCTCTCCAACCGTCTGCGAAAAGCATTCGCTCTGGACAGCACAGCCCGCGAACTCCTGCGCAATGCAACCCCCAAAGACGCCACGCCGCATCAACTGACGCACACCCTCAAGGCGCTTCCAATCACTCTGACCGGAACAGATACGCTGGATCGCGCCATCTCTACAGCGGGCGGATTACGGCAGGATGCGCTGGACGAGCATTTCATGATCCGCTCCAGACCCGGCGTTTTCGCTGCCGGAGAAATGCTGGACTGGGAGGCGCCGACCGGAGGCTATCTCCTGCAGGGATGTTTTTCCACCGGTCTTGCCGCTGCAAAGGGCGTCCTTGGGTGGCTAGAATCGTCAGTTTCGGGTATCCGCTGACACCATGACATCCATCGTTCTCGGACAGGGCCGCGACGGCTCAGACACCTGCATTGATTTGCCGGAACTGCTGGCTACGCGCCTGCTGGTTCAGGGCAACTCCGGCTCGGGCAAATCCCATCTTCTGCGCCGCCTGCTGGAACAGACCGCAACACTCGTCCAGCAGATCATGATCGATCCGGAAGGCGACTTCGTCACGTTAGCGGAGCGCTATGGCCATCTGGTGATCGACGTTGAAGATCAGTCTGAAGCCAGCCTTCGTGCCGCGGGAGAACGTGTCAGAGCCCATCGTGCATCGGTTGTCCTCAATCTGGAGCAGGTGGAAGCCGAGATGCAGCTTCGTGCGGCCGGGGCGTTCCTCAACGGCATGTTCGAAGCCCCCCGCGCTCACTGGTATCCAGCTCTCGTGGTTGTGGATGAAGCGCAGCTTTTTGCCCCCGTCGCAAGCGGGGATACATCCGACGAAGCCCGGCGCCTCTCGCTAGGGGCCATGACCAACCTCATGTGCCGTGGCCGCAAACGCGGCCTGGCCGGTGTCATCGCTACCCAGCGTCTCGCCAAGCTGGCCAAGAACGTGGCGGCCGAAGCATCAAACTTTCTGATGGGCCGAACCTTCCTGGATATCGATATGGCCCGCGCCGCCGATCTTCTGGGCATGGAACGTCGTGCCGCAGAGTCTTTCAGGGATCTAGCGCGCGGACAGTTCATGGCTCTTGGTCCGGCACTGTCGCGTCGACCAAAACTTCTAACCATTGGCCCGGTAGAAACAGCAAGCCATAATACCGGCCCAGTACTGGTTCCTCTGGAACCCGTCGTGGCCGAAGATCTGCGGGACATCATTCTCGAACCCGTTCATGAGTTCTCACCCCGCCCTCGTCGGGAGACGCGCCCGCCACCACCTGATCTGCTTGCGCAGCTGGATGCCTATGGTGCAACTCGCGAAGCTGAAGAGCCTGCGGCCACAGCGGACCTCACGGAGGTTGATGCCACACAGCTCTGGGATATGGTTTCTGGCGTCGCATCTGAAGACGGCGCAGACTACAAGCCGCTTGCCACATTATATCAGGACTTCCAGTTGCGCGCCCGTATTCAGGGCCTGTCACGCAACATTCTGGATCTCGGACGCTTCCAGCGTATCCTCGCCACCATCCGCGCAGGTCTGGATCAGGAAAGAGCAGAAAGCGAGGACTGGCAGAAAGCCGAAGCTATTGCGGCAACGCTTCCTGAAGATGTTCAGGGTGTCTTCCTGTTGTTGGCCCGCACCGCGCTCGATTCGGAAACCTGCCCGGACGATGATGCATTGGCCCGTGCCTATGGCACCCATTCTCTGGGTCGTGCCCGCCGTCAGCTCGCTTATCTTGAAGAAAGAGAAGTCATAGTATTGCAGGAGACCCCGTTTGGACGTCGCGTCGCAATCGTGGGCCTAGGCTGGCAAACGGCGTCATAAAACTGTCACGCCACCTTCACATGAGGTTCACACACATCTCGAAGTATTGCGCTTAGGTTCCGCCCGTTTCGATTCTGGCTCGTTACGGGAAAACCGCCATGCTTTCAAAGTCCAAGTGCAACAAAGGGTTGCTCTTTCTGTTCTGTTCGCCGCTGGCCGTGTGCATGGCACTGCCGTCCGCTCATGCCGCTGATGCGGCCAAAACAGGCCGGAAGCATGCAGCATCCCATAAAGCCGCAGACGTAGCGGGCGGTTCCGAACAGCTTGTCATCACCGCCAAGCGCACCCGTTCCGAGCAGACACTGGGACGCGTTCAGATGCAGCGCATCCTGCCAGGTATTAACCCCATCAAGGCCCTCCAGATCCTGCCAGGTGTTGTGTTCAACAACGCTGACCCATGGGGCAACAACGAGCAGAACTCTTCCCTTTACGTGCATGGTTTTGCCAAGGAACAGCTTGGTTACACGCTGGATGGTATCCCCCTCGGCGATCAGGCTTACGGCAACTACAACGGCCTGTCTCCGCAGCGCGCCGCCATTAGCGAAAACATCGGATCGGCCTCTATCGCCACAGGTGCTGGTGGTCTTGGCACAGCCTCGACGTCGAACCTCGGCGGCACCATGGAATTCACGACGCAGGACCCGCTTCACAAGCGCGGCGCCCAGATCGAACAGGTTTTCGGAAGCTGGTCCACATTCCGCACATTCGCGCGTCTCGATACGGGTGAGTTTGGCAACGGCAACTCAGCTTACGTTTCCTTCGCCCGTCAGGATGCCCGCGCGTGGGACTTTGCCGGTCATCAGGGCGGCTATCAGGTCAATGCCAAGTTCGTTCACCACGGCGCGCACGATCATTTCTCCGCATTCTTCGACTGGTCCCAGAAGGTTGAGCCGAACGAAGACAGCGTGACCCTGCCGCAGGGTTACGGCACATATGTGCGTCCGTTCACATATCCCAACTTCAATTACGCAAAATCCTATATCAACTCGGCAGCGTACAAGAATGCGGGCCTGAACTATCGTAACTACTACTCCGCTGCCCAGCGCGAGGATTTCCTCGCCTATGCCAAGTGGACGCATGATTTCAATGCCAACCTGCACTGGGACAACTCGATTTATTATCATCATGATCTGGGCGAAGGCGTCGTCGCAGGTCCGATCACCGCAGCGGGCCTGCCGACGCTATTCGCAGCCTATTTCCCTGGTCAGGATCTCAGCTCTGTTTTCGGTGGCTCTGGCTACGCAACCCGTACAACGGAATACTGGGACAATCGTGGCGGCCTGATCTCCACGCTGCGCTACCACCTCGGCAAGCATTCCATCGAAGTGGGCGGATGGTATGAGCGCAACAACAACACGCAGGCCCGTCGCTGGTATCCGCTGGACGCCAACAACCCAACCACACCGTATGAACGTCAGCAGAACGCCCTGATCGACCAGTACACGAACAATTTCTATACCAATACGTTCGTGACGCATCTTCAGGACAACTGGCAGATTTCCAAGAACTTCTCGCTGGCTGCCGGCTTCAAATCCGAACTGGTCTACACAAACGGCACTCTGCCTGTTGCTGCAAAGCCCGGCTCGCTGTCTCCGGCCTACGCTGTGACGGCTCCGGGTGGCACGATTGCTGCCGAGCGCCCGTTCCTGCCGTCCTTCGGTGCCGTCTGGAACATTACGCCGAACGAGCAGTGGTTCGCCAATATTCAGGAGAACATGCGCTCCTTCCAGGACGCAGGTTACGGCAACGCCACCCCCTGGGGTGCTACCAGCCAGGCTGCTTTCGAGGACTTCAAAAAGAACGGCAAGCCGGAAACCTCATGGACTTACGAAACCGGTCTGCGTGAACACCGCCAGATTCATCTTGGCCCGCTAACGTCCATCGAAGGCCAGGTTTCCTACTACCACGTTCACTTCTCGAACCGTCTGCTGGCCGTCGCCACCACCCAGACCCTGTCCTCCATCATTGGTTCCGCCACCACACTGGCAAACGTCGGCTCCGTCACGACCGATGGTATGGACTTCTCCTTCACATCCCACTTCGGCGACCATTTCTCGCTCTACAACGGCCTGTCCTACAACAAGTCCACCTATAACGACGACTACAAGACCGGCACGACGACAATCCGCACGGCTGGCAAGAACGTGGTCGGCATGCCGGCATGGTCCGAGAAGTTCGTGTTCAGCACCAACTGGGGCAACGCTTACGGCCAGTTCATCGGCGTCGTGACCGGCAAGCGCTACGCGACCTACACGAACGACATGTACGCAGCTCCTTTCGCGCAGTTTGACATGAACGCTGGCTACACGTTCCATGGCATTCCGCACATTGCAGCTCTGCGCGTTCAGGGTAACATCACCAACCTGACCAACACCCGCGCGTGGTCTACCATCAACGCGACCCAGACCTCCGGTCAGTTCAGTGCCTTCCCGGTTGCCCCGCGCAGCTTCTTCCTGACTCTGAACGCCACGCTGTAAGGACTGCTCCATGCTGACGCGCCGCCGCACTCTGGGCCTGCTTTCCGCAGCTCTCCCTGCCCTTCACCTGAGCCGCTCCGCAAAGGCGGCTCCTTCCCTGGCTCCAAAGCCATTGGTGTTTGCCCATCGTGGCGCGTCCGCCCTTCGTCCTGAACACACTCTTGGTGCTTATGCCAAGGCCATGCTGGACGGCGCCGATTTCATCGAACCCGATCTGGTCATGACTAAGGACGGCCATCTGGTCGTCCGCCATGAAAGCAACATTGCCGATACCACGGATGTGGCGGATCATCCGGAATTCGCCGACCGCAAGAAGACCGTTACCATCGACGGCCAGAAGCAGACCGGCTGGTTCACCACGGATTTCACTCTCGCAGAACTCAAGACCCTGCGTGCCCGTGAGCGTCTGGCAACGCTACGTGTCCATAACACCCGCTACAACGACCGCTTCGAAATCCCGACTTTTGAGGAAGTCATTGAGATTGTCGCTGCACAGGCTGCGGCTACCGGAAAGACCTTCGGTCTGATCCCGGAACTCAAGCACTCCACGCATTTCCACAGTCTGGGCCACGACCCTGAAGCGATCTTCCTGAAGACCATTGCGGCGCACGAATACACCCGTCAGGCACCGCTCGAAATCCAGTCTTTTGAGACGGCCAATCTTGCACGCATCCGCGATCAGGCCCTCGCGATCAATCCTCAGACCCGTCTGATGCTTCTGATGGGTGAGCGCAAACAAACTCCGCCCGATCTCGCCGCGGCAGGTAAAACAACCACTTTTGGTGATCTGATGACACCGGCTGGACTTAAAGACGTCCGCCGTTACGCAGACGTCATCGGCCCCTCCAACACGGATCTGATCCCGCGCGACACCAAGGGGGCATGGCTCGAACCCAGTACGCTCGTTGATGACGCTCACCGGGCGGGACTGCTCGTTCATTCCTACACGGCCCGCCCGGAAAACTATTTTCTTCCAGCCCAGCTTCGCAGTGATGCAGGTCCGGCAGCCCGTAATCCAGCCGGTATGATTGCAGAAGTCCGCCGGTATCTGGACCTAGGCATCGACGGCTTCTTCACGGATGATCCGGCACTGGGCCGCCAGCTTGTTGATATGACCTTTTAACCCACTCTTTTCCGCGCCCTGAACAAGCGGTGTCCGATCAGCCCCTCACCAGCCGGCGGATCAGACACCGCTTTTTTATTCTGACCCAGCTCCTGTCGACAAAGACGGATGACGTTTCAATTTTGTCAGTTTATGTCTTTTTGTATGAAATTATTTCATTTTAAGCCTTTGAATGGTGCAATCCTTTCCAGCCGTACAGCCATAAGGCTGCGAGGACGAGTTTCCGCAATATCGGCCTTTATCACTGCGATAATGCTTGGAATAACGCCCGCCGCCCGTGCCGCGTCTATAGATGCCTTTACACCAGATATGGTTGAACAGGTGCCAGGTGCACCCCCGACTCTTCACGTCGAAGACAATTACGGAATTTTCGAAGCACTGGCTCACGGGGATGAAACCCGCCTCCAGTTTATCCAGACGGAACTGGCACATCTGATCCAGAGAGAGCCAACATTCTCCCATAAGACTATGCTGGGCTTCTGCCTGAGTGCCATTGCCCGCCTGCACGGGGATTATGACACCAGCAATCTGATTCTGAAGACCATGGCCAGCAAACTGGGACCGATTGGTGACCCGGAGAAAACCGTTAATCCGCTCGATTTCATGATTGAGCAGACTCTGAGCGGAAACCTGCTTTTGCAGGGCCACATCCGCGCATGGGCACTTTCACAGGAACAGATCGAACGTCAGTATTTCAAGCCTCTCCGTGCATATTACCATATGCCCAGCCTTGAGTTCAGCAATGCACAACCCATGACACTCAGCGTCTCTGCTGAGAGCATTCCAAACCAGGTTGTACGGTTGCCATTTCTGGATACGGTCAATTTCAATACAGCCCGTTCCAGTTTCACTCAGCAGGGTGTCAAAGCAGCGTCTACAAATGTCACCCTAGATGGAGAGACTGTTCCGGCGCTGATTGGCACCGGTACACTGACAGGTCTTCTCCCGGAAAAATTTTCTCGTGCACATAAACTACGGATCATCGGTCACTCCGATGCCATATCGGACGGGTCAGGCTCCCGATACTCCGGAAACTTCGTTGTTGTGCCTTCACTTGTCATTGGCAAAACCGTTTTCCTGAACCAGCTTTTCGCTATCTCCCGAGACAACGAAATCGTTATCGGCCTGCAACAACTAAGCCAGCTTCGACACGTCACCATAACGCGCGACGCCATGACCTATGGCCTGCATGCGCCATTCCAGTGCACGGCCGATCTTGTGACGGCCTCCATAAGAGCAGGATATGCAAGCCAGTGGCTTCTCCCTCTTCAGCGGGGAACACTGTCTGAATGGGCCATGGTCGATACTGGGGATAACAACGAAACGGTTCTGCATATCCGGACATCACATTTGCCCACTGACGCGCCCAATGCAGTCAGCCATGAATTTTACGACAGCGCTGCCGGGCGTCAGTCCAGCCAGATGGTGACAGTTCCAACGACCTTTTCGATAGGTTCTGTCTCCATTGTCGATCAGGCCCGATACACTCTTGGCTCCACAGGGAGCATTCCCCCTGCCCTCACTTACGGCCTGCTCAAATACGGATCGCTTCAATTCGATTGGCCAGAACACAAGGCCTGTTTCAATTAAAACATGTCTGGAATGATGAAAGCCTCCCATGATCGGCTTTCTTTCCGCTACTTCTCCAGAAACAGTTTCTCTGAAGGAAGCAGCATGGCTTATCGAATTCTTGCTTTTTTCGTCCTGATCCTTGCCTGTCCAACCGTTGCATCAGCAGCCTGCACGAGAGATGCCCTTCCCATGTCGCTCCCCGTTCAGCGCATGGACGAGCGCCTGCAGGATCTGGCTCACAAAACGGGATGTTTTATTCAGGTAGATCTCGCCTCTCTTGAGAGACTGAAGGCGCCAGCTCTATCAGGCACCCTGACAGCCAGACAGGCATTACGGCAGTCGCTCAAGGGAAGTCGCCTGAAGTCTCGGTTTGTGAAGGATCATTGGCAAATTACATCAACACGCAGGGTGGACGATCACCCCATTCATGATTCTTTTGTCCAACCCTGGTAGCTTCAGTCTCTAGCTGAGTTTGAAATGCTTGATGATTGCCCTGTTAAAAGCCGGGAGATCATCCGGGCAACGGGAAAATATATACGGTCCGTCTGTCACGACTTCCGTGTCCACCCAGTCCGCGCCAGCATTCTGAAAATCGGTTTTGATCGCCGGCCATGACGTCACGGTTCGACCGCGCAGTTCATTAACTTCAATCAGCGTCTGCGCGCCATGGCAGATCGCAGCAATCGGCTTATTGGCTTTTACGAACTCCTTCACAAACGCCACAACATCTTTGTTCATGCGCAGGGCATCCGGAGACGCCAGGCCGCCCGGAAGTAGAAGGGCATCGAAGTCCGAAGCCTTGGCATCAGCAATCGCCAGATCCGCACGGATTTTATTAGACGGATAGATATCCTTATTAACGGCCTGAAATTCACCCGCTTTCAAGGAAATGACCGTGACGGTCGCACCTGCTTTTTCCAAAGCTTCCTTCGGGGATGTCAGCTCGATTTCTTCCAGGCCATCCGTGGCCAGCGCAGCAACTTTAACCATGTTTCCGATCCTTTCATGAAAAAAGGGCAGCCACTCATAGGCTGCCCGGCTGAACCTCAGGCGTTGAGGTAAATTGTTTTGGTCTGCACATAGGCTTCCAGACCGTGCTGTCCATCTTCGCCCCCAAGGCCACTTTCCTTGTAGCCATGGTGGAAGCCCTGCGGCGCTTCACCGCCCGGACGGTTCACATAAACCTCACCGAACTCCAGTTCGCGGGTCATGCGCAGAATGCGGCCCAGATCTTTCGTGAAAAGATAGGCCGACAGCCCGTAACGGCAATCATTGGCCCAGGCGAGCGCCTGATCAAAATCCTTCACCTTGATGAGAGACATGACCGGGCCGAAGACCTCGTTATGGACGATATCCATATCCTGCGAGACATTCGTCAGCAGTGTCGGTGCATAGAAATAGCCTTTGTCGTACACGCCACCCGTCAGACGCTTGCCGCCGGTTTCCAGCTTTGCACCCTGCCTGACGGCCTTTTCCACCATTTCATGAACTTTCTTCAGTTCATCTTCGCTGACCTTTGGCCCCATATCCGTTTCCGGATCTGTCGGTAGCCCGACCTTCAGGTCAGCGATCTTCTGACGAACCTTCTGAACAAACTCGTCATAGACCGCTTCATGAATGTAAGTCCGCTCATTGCAGGTGCAGACCTGCCCCGTGTTCATGAAACGGGATTGCACGGCGGCCTCGGCCGCTTTTTCCAGATCAGCATCTTCCATGACGAGGAAAGGCGCCTTACCGCCCAGTTCCAGTCGGACTTCCTTCAGCGTCTCCGCCGCCGCTGCCATGATCTTCTTACCCGCAGGCGTAGAACCCGTCATGGTAATGAGCTTGACGTCCGGATGTGCCACTAGTGGAACACCAACTTCCGGCCCGTCGCCCGTGACAATATTCACCACGCCCTTGGGAATTTTCGCTTCCTCAACCAGCTTCGCCAAATGGAGCGATGCGAGAGGTGTCAACTCGTGGGGCTTCACGACGATCGTGTTGCCAGCGGCGATGGCAGGACCAATCTTGCGCGCACAAAGCGCCAGCGGGAAATTCCATGCCGTGATGGCACCAATGACGCCCAAGGGAACACGGTCAATCAGGATCTTCTCATCCGGCGTGCTGCCGGGAATGATTTCGCCCTGAAGCCGCAACGTATTTTCGGCGGCAAACCTTAAAAGCCCGATCGCAAAATCAACTTCAACACGAGCCTCCTTGAGCGGCTTGCCCATTTCAGACGTGATGATTTCAGCCAGCTTCTCTTTGTCCCGCTTCACGAGATCCTTGAGAACATGGACGTAGTCCGCACGCTCGGCCGCGGTTTTACGGCTCCATGCAGGGAATGCGGTCTTGGCTGCCGCTACCGCCCGGTCGAGGTCTGCTTCTCCACCCCGGGCAGCCTGCCCTACCGTTTCTTTGGTTGCAGGGTTCTCAACGGAAATCCATTCACCGGTTTCCGGAGCAACCCATTCATTATTGATAAAAAGATCGTATTTCGGTGCCATTGACTGCTCCTGTATTCAGGGCGACGCGTCTTGCGCTGTATTGTGTCAGACGCATGAGACCGCCACCGGTTCAGTCGATGACCGAAGACTGACAAAGAGCAGTGATTATTAAAAGTGATGATACATCAGCTTATCATTCACTTTATGTGAGCTTCAGACCAAAGCTTGCAGACTCTTCACAAACATCTGACCAAGCGGTCCCAGACCAGGCTCCCGCCAGACGGCATAAATATCGCTGCCTTGCAGATCCTCTGGATACAGCACGTTGACTTGCTCACACCGCTTTGCCTGCAACGTTGAAAGGACACTTTGGGGAATGCAGGAAATCCCTAATCCAGCTTCCACACAGGCCAGAATGACATCATAGGATTCGATGGTATGAATAAGCCCTCCACCAACGCCCCCTTGCTCCAGCCAGGCCTCGAAATACCGCCGGTACAGACAGTCCGTGTTGAACAGGAAAACCGCCTGACCAGAGCGTAAAATGTCCTGGTTTTTGGGTAAAACAATTGCCAGACGCTCGCGAAAAGCAAAAGCACTGCTCATCATCGGATGTTCGATCGGCCCGTCTGTCAAAGCCAGATCGATTTCCCCATCCATCAGCATCCGTTCAAGCGTATCCGTTGGGCGGATCAGCATCCTGATTTCCACACCAGGCGCTGACGCCAGAAACCGGGGAACGCGGTCCGGCAGATAGGTCTTCAGCGCCACATCCAGTGCCCCGACTGTCAAAACACCCTTGGGCGATCCCTCGGAAAACAGATCCGTCAAGCCTCGAGCCTGATCCACAACCGCCTTCGCTCGCTGATGAAACAATCGTCCTTCCGGCGTCAGAAACAATCGGTTCTTTTCGCGGGTAAACAGGTCCTGCCCCAGCAGCTGTTCCAGTTCCCGCAGCCGCGCTGTTACGTTGGATGCCACACAGTTCAGCATGCGTGAGGCTGCCACCACTGTCCCCGTTTCAACGACCGCACAGAACATTTCAAGCTGGGCAAGACGCAACGGATTCATGGGCGGTTTTTCCTCAGCGACGGACTCTTATCCCCAGATTCATGGAACATCTCCGGGGACGTCCCTGTGGATCATTTATGAAGAACTGGGGACCACTTTGGAAAGGACAGCTTTCCTGCGGAGTCGCACGATGAGCGTATCGAGAGCGGAAAGAAACCGGCTTCGATCCGCTTTTCCGAAAGAGGGATTGTAGGTGTTCACAGTGCCGGTTTCGCGCAGATTATGCATCAGATCCCGCATGGCCGAGACCATTCCAACCGAGCGTTCATCAATCTCTTCGCCATTCGGTCGAAGAACTGCCGCGCTCTTGTCCAGACACCGGACGGCAAGCGGCACGTCATTGGTCACGACGATATCGAACGCGACCGCCTGTTCCGCAATCCAGTCATCCGCAACGTCGGGACCTTCCGGCACCACAACGCGTTCGATCAAAGGAGACTGTGGAATATTGATCCACCGATTGGCAACAACCAGCGTCTGGAGGCCATAACGGCCTGCCACACGGTAGATTTCATCTTTTACAGGGCAGGCATCTGCGTCAACCAGTAGCCGCATGAACTTCCTTCTGGTTTTCTTCGTCCCGAAACTGGCGGATTAACCGTTCAAGAATAACATCCGGATGGTCTTCACCGCAAACATGAATGACCGGTTCATCATCTCCCGGCTCTTCCAGCGTCGCCAGTTGGCTTGGCAGGAGGCTGGGCGGCATGAAATGCCCGGTGCGATGCGCCATACGATCTTCAAGCGTGTCCGGCTTCACGCGAACATGCACGAACTCCACCGGCAAGCCACGACGCAACTGTTCCCGATACACGCGCTTTAGTGCAGAACACGTCAGCACGGCACCATGCCGCAGTGCAACTTCGTGCTTTAGCCATTCATGACAGACTTCAAGCCACGGCTTGCGATCTTCGTCCGTCAGCGGCTGCCCGGCACTCATCTTGTCGACATTACTCTGGGGATGAAGGGAATCCCCTTCTTGAAAATGCCAGCCGAGACGGGTGGCAAGGCCGGTGGCAATCGTTGTCTTGCCCGTCCCGGAAACCCCCATAACCACCAGAAACCGCGGCCTGACTCCCATGGCTCCAACAGACTGAACAGTCCCTATGGTTCCCATCGCTCCACTCCCTGTTCTGTCGCAACCAGAACTTCAGACGCCATGTTCAGGAACATGCCGTGTTCCACCACGCCTACGATCGCGTCTATCTGGCGCGCCAGTTCTTCCGGGTCCTCGATCGGACCGAACGTGCAATCCAGAATCATGTTGCCGTTGTCACTGACAAACAGGTTTCCGTCACGGTCGGTCCGCGGCTTGACGCCCTTGGCACCGCAGGCTGACAACCGTTCTGCCGTGCATTCCCAACCAAAAGAAATCACTTCCACGGGAATTGGGACACGCTCGCCAAGGTGATCAACCGGCTTGCTGCCATCCACGATGACGACGAATTTCTTCGCAGCCTGTGCAACAATCTTTTCCCGCAGAAGTGCTCCGCCAAGGCCTTTGATCAGATGCAACGGCCCACGCTGGACTTCATCCGCCCCATCAATGGCAATATCGAGCCGACGATGAGCCGCAAAATCCGTCAGTGGAATACCGGCTTTCTTCGCCTTGCGGGCACTGTCTTCGGACGTTGGAATCCCCACAATGTGAAGACCTTCCGTGATCCGCTCACCCAGTCGCTCGATCATGTAAGTCGCAGTGCTGCCCGTTCCTAGGCCGACAACCATCCCGCTTTTGACCATATCTGCTGCTTGCCGGGCTGCGGTACGCTTGTGGATTTCCATATCCGAACTCATGCCGCGTCTCCCGTTGCGGCACGGTCAGCCAGAATGACAATACGACCTTCACTGGTCACATTCGCGGACGGGAGGCTCTTATCCCCGTCCCGCAGACGCTTCAGCATCTCAACCTTGGAGGCCCCAGTCACAAGGAAAACCACCAGAGCGCTGGAAGCGATCGCCGGATATGTCAGTGTAATGCGTTCATGCGGTGCAGTCTTCGGAGCCGCCGTTCCTACCCATGCCGTCTTTTCCTGCAGCACAGGCTCACCTGGAAACAGCGAGGCGGTATGACCATCTGTTCCCAGACCCAGCATCACGAGATCAAACAGCGGACGAGCCGGATCAAGTCTGGTCGCGCCATAGGCCGTCTCAAGCGTCTTCTGGTAGGTCTTTGCATCGGCTTTGACAGTTGAACCTGTCGGCATTGGATGGACATTGCCTGCCGGAACCGGCACGCGACTGATCAGCACAGACTGTCCAACCGCATGATTGCTGTCCGGGTGGCCCTCGGGAACATGCCGCTCATCTCCGTAGAAGATCTCGACACGCTCCCAGGGAATACGCTTTGCCAGTTCCGGCTCGGCCAGGAGTTCAAACAGGCGCTTGGGCGTTGATCCACCAGATAAGGCAACACGGAATTTCCCGTCCGTCTTGGCGAGAACACCTTCTACCAGAAGATCCGCCATTCGAAGGGCGACTGCTTCTGAATCAGGCAGTGTTTCCAGCGTTGCTGTACGGATATCGCTCGTCATGTGTTGCGGACCCTTGGCAGAATGTAACGCTCGACAGCTTTGGCCCAGCCATCGCGTTCATTGGTGTCTGTAAAAACCTGGGCAGCGGCTCTTACATCTTCTTCAGCCTGCCCCATCGCAATACCCAACCCTGCGACGGAGAACATCGGCAGGTCATTATGGGCATCCCCCAAGCAGGCCACTTCATGCGGCTCCACGCCATGGGCGCGGGCCAGTTCACGCACGGCTTCGCCCTTGTTGGCAAGCGCAGGCGTAATGTCGAGCAGCATTTCTGAAGAACGCCGCACACTTGCCTCACCCCGGAGCATGGCCGCCAGTTCAGTTTCGACACGCTGAAGCAGATCGTAGTCGTTGCTAACGCCCATAACCTTGCCAATCCCGTCGAATTCATGACGAAGATCCGGCACCTGATGCGGCGTCAGACCGGTGATGCGGCGTTCATGCTCCACAAACGGTGTCGCGACATCACTGACCATCCAGTAAGACTGACGCAGCAGCCAGGTCTCGATCCCGTGAACATGCAGCATGTCATGCACCACGGAGAGAACATCGCGGGAAAGGACACGGCTGACCGTTGGTGTTCCATCCGGTGCAAAAATGATGCCACCGTTGAAACCAGCGTTTTGACCGCTCAAGCCGAGTTGTGAAATGTATTTTGTCATCGCAGCCGGTGGCCGCGCACTTGCCAGACAGAGCGGAATACCGCGCTTCTGAAGCTCCTTTGCCATCGCCATCGTAGAGGGAGCGATTGTCTTTTCCGGTGTCAGGAGCGTTCCATCCATATCGGAAACAACCATCCGGATCGTATCCGGCATTGGAGGAAGTTCCGCGTGAATGGTATCGAGATCAATGGACATGCAAGCCCCTGTCGGTCGGCCATATTGAATGGGGGAATGAGCATACTGCGCTCACTCCCCCTTGCCCATCCGTCAGAAGGGCTTATTTCGGCTCGACGTGACCGCCAAAGCCGAAACGTTGCGCCGAGAGGATCTTCTCAGCGAAGTTGTTGCCCGACCGCGAACGGAAACGGGTGAAGAGAGCCGCCGTCATGACAGGCGCCGGCACGTCTTCCTCAATGGCGGCTTCGATCGTCCAGCGACCTTCACCAGAGTCAGCCACTTCACCGGAGAACTCGGAAAGTTCACCCGACTTAGCGAGGGCTTCTGCCGTCAGATCCAGCAGCCAGGACGACACGACACTGCCGCGACGCCAGACTTCGGCAATATCCGCCATGTTCAGATCGAAGCGATCGCCTTCGGCCAGAACAGGAGAGTTTTTGCTCTTCATGATATCAAAGCCTTCCGCGAAGGCCTGCATCATGCCGTATTCGATGCCGTTGTGAATCATCTTCACAAAGTGACCTGAACCGGACGGACCACAGTGCAGATAGCCCTGCTCAGCCCGCGGATCGAGACCCGGAGCATCGCGGTTCGGCGTGACGGGAACATCGCCCTTGCCTGGAGCCAGAGCCGCCAGAATTGGATCGATATAATCCGCAGCCTCCTTAGGCCCGCCATACATCATGCAGTACCCGCGTTCGAGGCCCCACACGCCGCCGGACGTCCCGACATCAACGTAGGAAATACCCTTTGCAGACAGTTCTTCTGCACGTCGGACGTCATCCTTGTAGTAGCTGTTGCCACCGTCGATGATGACGTCACCCTTGCCCAGTAGCGTGCCAAGCTGTTGCACGCAGGCTTCGGTAATCTTGCCAGCAGGCAGCATGACCCAGACGACACGATGCGTGTCCCCTTCGAGGCCCTTCACAAGGGCCTCGACACTGTCCACACCCGTAGCGCGTCCACCTTCGGCGCGCTGCACGATGGAGTCCGTAACGGACGCCGTGCGGTCATGCACAACAACATCATGTCCATGACGGGTCAGGCGGACGGCAATATTTCCGCCCATACGACCCAGACCAATGATACCGATACGCATGCCTTATGCTCCTGCAATCGCTTTATGAATGGCCGCAGCAAGGGTCTTCAGGCCCTCTTCCAGCGATCCATCGATATGCACCCGCAGGGCACGACGCCCACGGGCTGAAAGAACCTCAAAATCACCGCGAGCCTGTGCCGCCTTGACGACACCAAAGCTGAAGCCATGTCCCGGAACCGGAACATCAGCCGCGTCCTTCGCAGTCACCTGAAGGAAAACACCACTGTCCGGTCCACCCTTGTAGGCCTGTCCCGTCGAGTGAAGGAACCGGGGACCAAACTCGGCTGCCGTAGCAACCTTGAGTGCGTTCCGCAGATCCATACGGACGTCCTGCGCCCAATCACGTGTCTCCCGGTTACGCTCGATGTAAGCCAGAAGGCCCACGTAATCGCCCGGTCCAACACGCTCGAAGTGCTTCTTCAGAATGGAGACCGTATCGCCTGCTCCAAGAGCCGCAGCATTCTTCTCATCCGCGTAGAAGGAGAAGTTTCCATCAACGGCAAACGGTGCCTCAGCCGGGAGAGAGCCGGTTTCAGCATAAGCTGTGGTCAGCTTGCGCGTTTCCACCTTGCTGAACTCGACATCTGGCTGATCGAACGGATCAATGCCCAGAACCGCACCGGCAACAGCCGTGGCGAATTCAAAGACAAAGAAAGCCTGCCCAATCTCATTCTTGTCCGACAGACGGACCGTCACGACCGGAGCTCCCGCTTCGCGCAGCGCACCCAGACGACTGTCAGGCGTGTCACCTTCAAGCAGCAGGTCCACGAAAACGCGGTCCTTGCCGTAGACGTCAGGCGTACCGAGTTCTTCCTCGTCGATCGGAACGAGACCCGTGCCCTTCTTGCCGGTACTTTCGGCAATGAGCTGCTCGAGCCATGCCCCGAAGGACGCGATGCCCTTGGAGGCCAGGATCGTCACCTTGTCACGACCAAAGCACTTGGCCGAATGACCAAGGATCAGACCCAGCGTCACACCCGGATTGACATGGGCTGGTGCGCTTGGGCCACAGCTCTCGACCATCAGGTTCGTGATCGTCAGGAACTTGCGAACGTCCAGACCACTGACAGCGGCAGGCACCAGACCGAAGTTGGACAGCACGGAGAACCGGCCACCAATCTTCGGATCACCGTAGAAAATACGCCAGAAGCCGTTTTCTTCTGCGACCTTCTGCATATGGGACTCAGGATCCGTAATGGCGATGAAGTTATCGCCTGGAGCCTTGCCCAGAGCCTGACCGGCGACCGTCCAGAAATGCGCGAACAGAATGTTCGGCTCCAGCGTGCCGCCAGACTTGCTGGCCACGATAAACAGGGTCTTCTTGAGGTTAACCGCCTTCTCGTATGTCCGGACCTGCTGAGGGTCCGTGCTGTCGAGGACATGCAGTTTCGGCCATCCTTCCTGCTGACCGAACGTCTCGGCCAGTACTTCCGGACCAAGGCTCGAACCGCCCATACCCAGCAGAAGAATATCCGTAAAACCACGGCTGCGGACATCGCGGGCCAGAAGCTCCAGCTCTTCGATGTGCCACAGACGGTCCTGAACGATGGTCAGCCAGTTCAGCCAACCGGCTTCCGGACCATTCGTCCAGACAGAGGCGTCCTTCGCCCAGATGCGACGGACCAGACCTTCCTTGCTCCACGCCTTCTCGGATTCCGCAACATCGTCGCGGATATCAGAGGGAAGGTCAGCTGTGACGTGGAGCAACCGTTTTCCCAGCACGGACTCCCGCTTTTCAGCGACCGCACCAAGAAGGGTATCGAAGGATTCAGAGAAGGAAGCACAGCCATCCTTCACCAGCTTCGCCGTCACACCGGCCAGATCCAGACCAAGACGCTCGGCCTCAGCAAGAACGTGACGGGCTTCTTCAACGTTTTCCGTCAGGCTCTCACGGAGCTTGCCGTGATCGCGGAACGCATCGAACGTTGCGGGTGGAATGGTGTTGACCGTCTCCGGACCAATCAGCTCTTCGACGTACAGGACGTCAGAGTAAGCCTTGTCTTTTGTACCGGTGCTGGCCCAGAGCAGACGCTGCGGGTTGGCACCCTTGGCAGCGAGTGCCTGCCAACGTGGGCTCTTCTTGACGTCCAGATAATACTGGTAAGCGATCTTGGCGTTCGCAATGGCAACCTTGCCACGCAGAGCCTTGAGCGCTTCCGCATCCTTGTCGCCAGCGGCAACACGGCGGTCGATCTCGCCATCAATCTTCGCGTCGATACGGCTGACGAAGAAGGAGGCCACGCTGGAGATGTGGGAAATGTCTTCCCCACGGGCTGCGCGGGCTTCAAGACCGGAAATATACGCTTCCAGAACGGCCTTGTAGGCTTCCAGAGAGAACAGCAGCGTCACGTTGATGTTGATGCCGTCCGCAATCGCTTCGCGGATCGCACCCGTGCCTTCTGCCGTGCCCGGAATCTTGACCATCAGGTTCTTGCGACCGACAGCCTTCCACAGGCGACGGGCCTCCGTGATGGTACCCGCAGCATCAAATGCGAGATACGGAGAGACTTCGAGGCTGACGTAACCGTCCAGGCCCTTGGTCTTTTCGAACACCGGATAGAGAACACCGCAGGCAGCGCGAATGTCATCAATCGCGAGGTGTTCGTAAAGGTCTCCAGCAGAGAGACCTTCCCCTTCAAGAAGCTTGCGGATCTGGGGATCGTATTCCGTCCCCTTACCGATGGCCTTCTCGAAAATGGCCGGGTTGGAGGTCACCCCACGAAGCCCGTCTTCCTCGACGAGCTTCTTGAGGCTGCCATCTTCCGTAAAGCTGCGCTGGATAAAGTCCAGCCAGGGGGACTGGCCATGCTTTTCCAGATCCCGCAGGACACTGCCCACTTTATCTAGGCCGGTATTAGAGATTGTGTCTGCCACAGGCTCTCTCCTTACTTGCTACGGGCAGCCTGACGCTTTGCGGCGTCAAAGACTGCTTCTGGCGTAAACCCGAACTTGGTCAGAAGTGCAGAGGCCGGAGCCGATGCACCAAACGTATTCATGGCGATGATCGCGCCGCCGAGACCGACGTAACGGTCCCAGCCAAAGGCTGCTGCCTGCTCAACGGCCACACGGCCAATCACGTCAGGCGGCAGGACAGAGTCGCGGTATTCCTGAGGCTGCTCTTCGAAAAGATCGAAACTTGGGAACGATACCACGCGAGCCTTCACACCTTCTGCCGTAAGCTTTTCATAAGCTTCGACAACCAGCGATACTTCAGAACCCGACGCCATCAGAATCACATCCGGCTTACCGTCACAGGAGGCCAGAACGTATGCCCCCTTCGCCAGACCGGAAGCCGCTGCGTACTTGCTGCGGTCAATTGTTGGCAGATTCTGGCGGCTCAGAGCCAGAACAGCAGGCTTGTGCGTCAGCGGGATCAGCGTGCGCCAGGCTTCTGCAACCTCGTTGGCGTCGGACGGACGGATCGTCATGATGCCTGGGGTCGCGCGAAGTTGAGCAAGCTGCTCGATCGGCTGATGGGTCGGACCATCTTCACCGACGCCGATGGAGTCATGCGTGAAGATGTACGTCACCGGCAGTTCCATAATGGCCGACAGACGGATCGGAGCCTTCATGTAATCAGAGAAGATCAGGAAGCCGGAGCCATAAGCCCGAATACCGGACAGAGCGATACCGTTGCAGATGGAACCCATCGCATGCTCACGCACACCGAAATGCAGGTTGCGGCCACCATAAGTGCCACCCCACTGCGGCGGCTGGAACGATCCACCACCCTTGATGTCCGTCTTCGTGGATGGCGTCAGGTCAGCGGAGCCACCGATCATCCAGGGCAGGTTCTTGGCAACGGCATTCAGCACCTGGCCAGAGCTTGCACGAGAGGCGACGCCCTTTGCATCAGCTTCGAAAACCGGGATGTCCTTGTCCCAGCCTTCTGGCAGACGGTGCTCGAAGATCGCTTCAAGCTCGGCAGCTTCCTTGGGATGCGCTTCCTTGTAAGCCGAGAACAGTTCACGCCACTGGGCATTGGCAGCCGCACCGCGCTTGCCAAGACCTTCTGCGAAGTGCTCCTTCACACCGTCCGGCACATAGAAGTCACCAGCCCCTTCCGGCCAGCCATAAGCGGCCTTCGCGCCCTTGATCTCTTCCGCACCCAGCGGTTCACCATGAGCCGAAGCCGTACCGGCCTTCTTGGGAGCACCATAACCGATGACCGTTTTCAGAACGATCAGGCTTGGACGGTCCGTTACCTTCTTGGCTTCCTGAAGCGCCTTCAGGATCGCATCGACGTCGTTGCCGTCCGTCAGCGTCTGAACGTGCCACTTGTAGGCCTCGAAGCGCTTACCAACGTCTTCCGTCAGAGCAAGGTCCGTCGAACCTTCAATGGAGATCTGGTTGGAATCGTAAACCCAGGTCAGGTTACCAAGACCAAGATGCCCAGCTGTGGAAGCTGCTTCCGAAGCCACGCCTTCCATCATGTCGCCATCGCCACAGAACACCGTGACGTGATAGTCGAACAGCTTGAAACCGGGACGGTTATACGTCTCAGCCAGCCACTTCTCGGCAATCGCCATACCGACTGAGTTGCCACAGCCCTGGCCCAGAGGGCCGGTTGTGGTTTCAACACCGGACGTGAAACGGTATTCCGGATGGCCCGGCGTGCGGGAGTTCAGCTGACGGAACTGCTTCAGATCCTCGATCGTCAGAGCCGGGCTCTCGACAACCTTGCCGTCCTGGATGTCGCGAACGCCTGTCAGGAACAGCGTCGAGTACAGCAGCATGGAGGCATGCCCGACGGACAGGACGAAACGGTCACGGGCTGGCCATAGCGGATCAGCCGGATCGTAGTTCAGATCATGCTGCCACAGCGCATACATTGCAGGAGCGAGAGCCATTGCCGTTCCGGGGTGACCGGAATTCGCGCGCTCGACGCCGTCCATGGAAAGTGTGCGGATGGTATTGATACCGAGTTCAGGAAGGGTACTCATCGGTATAGGGTCTCCGGCTTGTGACGAGCGGGGGAAAGATCAATGATGCCCCCGCACCTTCTGCAGCCACGGCATGACGCGATATCACGTCTGACGCAATGCTTGATGGGTAAACCATATTGTGAAACACGCTCTTGTGCTCGACGACAACCCGCTACACTTCGACGGAACACGTTATTTCAACCCACCTTCGTGGCGCCCCGATAACACTGCCCCTGTGCGAACACCGGGTCAGCGCTTCCGAAATATCCTGAAATGGCAGCTCAGCCTGCGTCCCCGCTGGCCCGATGCCCTGCCCCCTCAGACACCCCACACCCTGACTGCTCCCGCGCCCGGTGAATGCCTCGCAACCTTCATCGGCCATGCCACCGTTCTTCTTCAGTTCGGGCGACAGGGGCGTGAACCATTACGCATCATCACGGACCCGGTGTTTTCAGAACGCTGTTCCCCCTTCCGCAGTTTCGGCCCCAAACGCGTCCGCCCACCCGGCATTCCTCTGGAGGCCCTTCCACCCATCGACATGATCCTGATATCGCATTGCCACTACGATCATATGGATCTGCCAACCCTGCGGGTTATGGCCTTAAAGAACGACGCAGTGTGCATTTCCCTGTCAGGCAATCGTAGACATCTGGAAAAGGCCGGACTTCCCCGCATCGTCGAACTCGACTGGTGGGAAGGCACACAGGCTGAAGGTGCGCGAATCACGGCAACCCCAGCCCTGCATGGGAGCGCCCGCACACCGTTCGACCAGAACATGGCGCTTTGGGGCGGCTTTATGATCGAAGCCGAAGGTAAAAAAGCCTTCTTCGCTGGCGATACTGCCTGGGGCACACATTTCGACGCCATCCATCGGCGCTGGAACACCATCGACCTCGCCATCCTCCCCATTGGCGCCTACGAACCGCGCAATTTCATGCGCCGTGTTCATATGAACCCGGAAGAAGCCGTGATGGCATTCGACACCCTCACGCCGGATCAGGCCATCGCTATCCATTTCGGAACCTTTCAGCTCACGGATGAGGCCATTCTGGAACCTGCCGCACGACTGGAAATCGCTTCCCAGGATCGTCCAAGACGCTTCAAAGCGCTGGAAAATGGCGAGACCCTTACCCTTCCGTCATCAAGCCGCTAACCTAGGGCCACATTGTCCCCTCTGGTGGAAACCGTCATGAACGCACAGACCGTCAACTTCACCCCCGAACAGATTACCGCCCTGTTCATTGACGCCGCCCGTGAGGGTGACACAGACCTGCTGACCCAGTTCCTTGATGCGGGAATGGCCATCGACACACCTGACAGCCGCGGTTACACGGCCCTGATCGTGTCCACCTATAACGGACATATGGAAGCGGCCCGACTGCTGCTTCAGCGAAATGCCAATACGGAAGCCACCGATCTCAAAGGCGCAACAGCCCTTTCAGGCGTTGCATTCAAGGGGCTGACGGACATCGCCAAAATCCTGATCGATCACGGAGCGCAGGTCGATCATGCCAATTTCTCAGGCCGTACCCCGCTCATGTTTGCCATCATGTTCGGCCGGGAAGACATGGCGCGCCTTCTTCTCAACGCGGGCGCCAACCCCGATCATCGGGATGTGGACGGCGTCTCTGCGCGTGATCTGGCCGAACGCCAGAATCTGACAGGTCTTTTCACTGAAAGAACAGGCGCATGAGCCGTTTCTGGAACCGTCGCGTCCACGATCTCGATCCCTACGTTCCCGGCGAACAGCCGAAACTTACGAATCTGCTTAAACTCAACACCAACGAGTCCCCCTACGGACCCAGCCCGAAAGTGCTGGAGGCGATCCGCGCCTCAGCGACAGACACGCTGCGCCTGTACCCGGACCCGACAGCAACGGCCCTGCGCGAGAGCATTGCCGAACGTTTTGACGTGTCGGCAGAGTGCGTTTTCGTCGGCAACGGCTCAGACGAAGTTCTGGCTCACGCCTTCCGTGCCCTGTTCCACGACGACGCGCCTCTCTATTTCTCAGACGTCACATACGGCTTTTACCCCGTCTATTGCGGCCTGTTCGAACAGCCGTTCAAACAGTTCCCGCTGAATGACGACTATGAGATCGACATCGACGCCTATGACGGCCCATGTGGCGGCGTGGTTGTTGCGAACCCCAATGCCAATACGGGCCTGGCCCTCACGCTCGAACAGATCGAAACACTGGCTCTTCGCCATCCGGACCGAACCGTCATCATCGACGAGGCCTATGTGGATTTCGGCGCCGAGTCGGCCATCCCCCTCACAAAGCGCTATGACAACCTTCTGGTGGTGCAAACGCTGTCCAAATCCTACGCACTGGCAGGGCTGCGGGTTGGCTTTGCCATCGGTTCTCCGGAACTGATCGAAGGGCTGATCCGGGTTAAGGACAGCTTCAACTCATACCCCCTGTCCCGCCCGGCGCAGGAAGGGGCGATCGCGGCCATCAGGGATACGGACTGGCTAGCCGACATTACACGCAGGGTCATGGCCAGCCGCGCAACCCTTGTTCCAGAACTCGAAAATCTCGGCTTCCAAGTCCTGCCATCCTGTGCCAACTTCGTTCTCATGCGTCATCCGGCGCATCCGGCCGGATCGGTCGCTGCCGCCCTGCGCGAGCGCTCGATCTTGGTGCGGCATCTTTCAACCCCGCGTATCCAGAACTGGCTACGCGTCACGATCGGAACTGACGAGGCCTGCACACGCCTGATTGACGCCCTCCGGGCCATCATTCTGAGCAACCGATCCTGAACCAAGCCTGGGCGGACTGATCCGCCCTCACGATCATGACCTCCCAGAGGCCAACCGGTGCGTCTTCGTGCACCGTTCTGCATTTCTGACAAATGCGGAGGCTTCTGGCATTTCGTGCTGAAAGACCAAGACATGCGCGCATTCCACGGACAAATGTCCGACAACCAGCCTATCCGCCGCAATCAGGCCGAAAAGGAAAAGCAGCTTCGGGACCTCAAGGAGACGCTTGCGTCCATGAAATCCCATACTTCCCCGGCGCTCAAGGAGAGCGTCCAGCGCCGCATCAAGGAGCTGGAAACGGAACTCCGTGCCGCTGCCCGCGAAAAAGCTACCCGTGACGCCAATCGGAGCGAGCAGCCACAGGATCAGCAGCGCCAGCGCCGTGCGCCACGCCGCAACACCATTCGCTCCATGTAATTGCGATCGGAGCCGGGCTCGTGTCGATTACTGACCGGCCCGGTTCCAGGCATCCCCCATGCAGCGCAGCCGTATCGGGTGCATTCCGTCCGTTTCCGTCAGAACATAAAACGCCGAATAGTTTCCACTGGGACGTCCCGGACGGGACTTGAGAAAATTGAAAACACTTCGATCAGCCGTCATCCGTGTCTGATCTCCAGCCAAAGGCTGATTCCAGAGGTCGAGAACCTCCGGCACCCGGGTTCGATCAATCATCAGACAGTTCGGATCAACAAACCCCCCATACGCCTCACGAAACAGACCGCCACCCAACCCAATGGATTCCCATTGGTCTTCACAGACGGCTTTCAGCGTTCGGGGGTGAACGAACCATCTCCCGGACCATGCCCAGTCCTGCCCTTCAATCGCATCAAGCAGTGAGTGAAGATGGTCAGGAGCCCACCAGTTATCATCGTCCAGATAGGCAATACGGGGTGCATTGGAGAGTTGGCTCAGCACACTGCGCAAGACGCCGCCGTCCCACGCCTTCCCGAACCCACCATGCCGTTCGGATGTAGAATACCCCGGCCATAAAACCTGCAGGGACCATCCTTCCGGTCTACCCTGAGAGATCTGCTTCAGCATGTCCTGCGCCCCGTCTGGAGGAGCGACATCCACCCCAATCAGGATCTGAACACGCAGATGCCCAATCTGGGCAAATACAGAGTCCAACGCATTTTTCAGGGTGGGTCTCAGCAGGCTGGGGATGACCACCGCGACATCAAAAGGACGCTGATCGGGCTGACCATCGTCAGCAAAAATATGAAGTCCAGGACGCATTCCTAAAGACTACGAGACGTCAGGCCATCCGTCCACGGCGCGGCCCTCGCTTGGAAGCTGCTCGTCGTGTAGGAGCGTGAAAATCAGCGGGTTTCCGACGTATCCATGACAGAAATGGTGCAAGCACCGCCTCCTGACGCAGAGCTTCAGGTTCATTCAGACGAACGGCCAGTTCCACTTCGCTAAAATGCGCGTGAATAGCATTGTGACAAACCTGATGCAGTCGAACTGTCTCCGCCTGAGCGCCACCCTTCAGCTTTGGTATGAGATGATGACGTGAAGACCGCGCCGTCGACGGAATGGGTCTCCCACACAGCCCACAGCAGACACCATCATACGCGCCCGGCAGGTCCAACCGTTTTTCAAATGCTCGGTTTCGTCCCATAAACCGTGAAAATGGGTCCATAGGGAGGGAAGTGCAAGTCTTAGCGCCACCCTTGCACTTCCCTCCTCCAACCCCCACCATGACAAACAGATTTTCCATTGCGAAAGAGCAAGACGTGCCCGTTCCTTCCCCCTTTTCGCACGAACAGCTTCTGGACCGGCTCGGTGAAGTTGCCGTCCGCGTTGGCCTGAATATCAAGCCCGGGCAGCAGCTTCTCATCACGGCTCCTCTCGATGCTGTGCCACTGGTCCGCCGCGTCACGGAACACGCCTACAAGGCTGGCGCTTCCCTCGTCACCACACTGTACGCTGACGATGAATCTACTCTGGCCCGTTACATCCACGCTTCCGACGATGCTTTCGACACGGCTCCCACCTGGCTCGCCAACGGGATCGCCCAGGCATTCCGGGACGGCGCGGCCCGCATGGCCATCACCGGCGCCAACCCGACCCTTCTCGCCGGACAGGACCCGGAGCGCATTTCTCGGGCCAATCGCGCCAACTCAGCCGCCAATCGTCCGGCCATGGAAATCATCACCCAGTTTGCTGTAAACTGGAACATCATTGCCTGCGCCACCCCCGCCTGGGCTGCTCAGGTATTCCCCGACCTGCCAGCGGATGAGGCGCTGACCGCCCTATGGAACGGTATCTTCAAATCATCCCGCGTAGATGTTGCGGACCCCGTCGCAGACTGGAAGGCTCACAATGCCCGCCTCCATGCCCGCGCAAAATACATGAACGATACGCGCTTTGACGCGCTGCACTTCTCCGGCCCCGGCACGGACCTGACGGTAGGTCTGGCAGACGGTCATGCTTGGGCCGGCGGCTCGGAGGAAGCCCTGAATGGTGTCGTGTGCAACCCGAACATCCCCACAGAAGAGATCTTCACGACACCACATCGCTCCCGCGTCAATGGAACGGTGTGCAGCACCAAGCCTCTTTTCCATCAGGGCACCCTGATTGACGATATTTCCGTCCGCTTCGAAGACGGCCGCATTGTCGAGGCTCACGCCAGCAAGGGCGAGAACGTTCTGCATCGTATTCTGGACACGGATGAAGGTGCCCGTCGCATTGGAGAAGTGGCCCTCGTGCCGCATTCCTCCCCAATTTCCGCCAGCGGCATTCTCTACAAGAATACCCTGTTTGACGAAAATGCGTCCAGCCATATTGCTCTTGGGCAGGCTTATACCAAGTGCATGGTGGACATTGAGGGCCTGACGCCGGAACAGCTTCTGGAACGCGGCGTTAATGATTCCCTGATCCATATCGACTGGATGATCGGGTCGGACAAGATTGATCTTGATGGTCTCAAGGACGGAACACGCACGCCTCTCATGCGTGCTGGTGAATGGGTGATTTCATGATTTTTCCACGCAGCTTTCTTGCTGTCTTTGCCTTGGCAACGGGGGTTATCACGCCCCTGACCGCCTTGGCTCAGGGCGCTCCAAGCCAGACACAGATCGACGGTCAATCAGGTCAGCAGTCCGCACAGATCCCACCGCAGTTCCGTGCGGACGCGGAACGCGCCATGCGTTATGTATTGCCGGCAGACTTTATGCCCCGCGCGGTTTCTGCAATCAGCGAGCTTCAGGGACGCAACATTCAACCCCCGAATTCGCAGGGTCTTGGACTTCAGGACATGATCGCCCGCGCAAGCCAGGTGCCCGGTTTCCCGGATGTCTTACGGTCACACGGCTTCACGCCTGAAACATTCATTATTGGCATGACAACCTTCGGTATGACACTGGCCGCTAGCAACGGTCAGGTTCCCGCCGGAATGCCGTCCCCCAACCCATCCAATGTTGCGTTGTTCAAAGCACATCCAGATCAGGTCAATGCCCTGATGCAGGCTATGGGAAACCCACCGCACTGATATTTGCGGGCATATCCTTTGCAAGGGTATGCCTTCTTTTCCAGACAGAGCCCTGATAAAACAGCGCCATGTCCGTGATGCTCGATCCCTCCACACTTCCATCCGTCAATATTCTTGGCCTGGCCCAGTCTGGAGCCATTCTACGCGCCGAACGCGAAACCTCGCCCGACGGAATACCAGCGTTCATCACGAAAGAAGGCTGGAACGAGCTGATTGCGGCCCATGCTGACGATCATACGGCGCCTCATACAGTCGTGCTTCCTGCGCTTGAAAAAGCCGTTGCCCGTATTCTGTCCCACGCTGCCGAATCAGCTCAGAGTGAAGGGAAGACTGCTCCTGTCATCAGTCTGGAAAGCGACCTTTTCCAAAGTGATTCCACCCTTATTCTGGCTTTTGTCCGGGATGAAACCCACCCTGTTGCCTGCGCTTTGATAGGTACTGCAGGCCACCTGGTTGATATGCTTCGGGGCGACGGATCAATTTAAAGTTCTCTGCCGTAGCGCCAACTCATCCAGAACGGCCTGTTCTTTACGAAGATGCTGCTGCTGAATTTCGACCCGCTGCTTCTCTTCCAGCTTTTCCACGGCCTTCAGGGCTGCCTGTGCCATCAGAAGAGCTGACCGGATGCAGTCCCTGTCCATGGCAGCCTGCCGACATTTTTCCTGAGCATCAGAAATGGCCTGCTGCCCGACAGGGAGCCAACGACTGAATGCTTCCACTGCTCCATCGTCAGCCGCTGGATCAGAAGCCAGCTTTTGCTCCGTCAGAAGGTGCTGGTGCTTCTGTCCCAGAAGCGTTTCTGCGGCTGCCTCGCGGGCAACAGCCTCTCCAAAAGCCTTTTCCACATCTGCCAGTTCATGGCGTCTCAGGCGACGAAGAGCCTCAAGCGGCATCTGCCTCATTATCTTTTCTCCGATAGCGGTCAGGCTGCGGAAGCCATGATGGTTCCAAGCTGCTCAAAGGCCTCCAGGCACCTTGAGCGTTCATTTTTTCCCTGAGACAGAAACGCATCCAGTTGAGGCATCAGGCGAATAGCCTCATCCACGTCTTTCTCTGTCCCGGATTTGTAAGCACCCAGCCGGATCATATCGGCCATGCGTTCATAGGTTGCCATGATCGCCCGCGCCTGGCGGGTTAATCGGTTTTCTTCCGCCGAATTACATCCGGGAACAGCTCGAGACAGGGAGCGAAGAACGTCGATTGCCGGATACCGCCCCTGCTCTCCGATCTTCCGATCAAGAATGATATGACCATCGAGAATGCCGCGCACAGCATCAGCAACCGGCTCGTTATGGTCATCCCCCTCCACCAGGACCGTGAACAGAGCCGTAATCATGCCCTGCCCGGGATAGCCCGGCCCCGCCCGCTCCAGCAATTTCGGTAATTCGGCAAAAACAGAAGGTGGGTAACCCCGTGTCGCGGGGGGTTCTCCGGCTGACAAACCGATTTCGCGCAAAGCCATGCAATAGCGGGTTACGCTGTCCATCAGAAGCAGAACCGATTTGCCCTGATCACGAAAATATTCGGCGATGGCCATGGCAGAAACAGCTGCATCACGGCGCATCAAGGGAGGCGTGTCCGATGTCGCAATGACAACGACGCTCCGTGCAAGCCCTTCCGGACCAAGGTCGTCTTCGATGAATTCCCGGACTTCCCGGCCTCGCTCCCCCATGAGTGCAATGACCGCAACATCAAAATCCGCGCCTCGGGCCAGCATAGACAGCAGCGTTGATTTACCAACACCAGATCCTGCAAACAGGCCTAACCTTTGCCCGCGTCGGCAGGTTGTAAATGCATCAAGCGCCCTGACCCCCAGATCAATTCTGTCTCCAAGTCTGGCGCGGGTCGCAGCATTTGGGGGCGAACTGAGTACCGGCTGCTGAGTCAGAGCAGGAATCAGGGGTCCCTTGCCGTCCATCGGTACACCAAGCGGATCAATAACACGCCCCAACCAGCTCTCATTCACCCCAAGAGAGGCACAGGACTGTCGACTTAGAGGAATCCTTGCCTCACAGCCGGGGCCAATACCTTCAAGGCTTCCAAACGCCATTACTCTGGCTTGCGCATCATGAAACCCTACAACCTCTGACTGTATGGCGCTTCCAGAACGTGCATGAATTACGATTCGATCCCCGATTGAAACGAGTCCTTCCAGACCACGGATTGTCACACACAGCCCTGTCACGTCCTGAACGGTTCCCACTGCACCGTCAGGTTGCAAATTAGCCATCTTCTCCAGAAGCTTCTCAAGGAAACTTGGAGACGGGTGTTTCTGCTGCTTTTCCGTAGCTTCTGGCATCTTTAGAACGCTAAGCCGAAAGGATTAACAAAAGCTAAAGCCGAACCGCCATATGACGGAATAATGAAAAATTTACGATTTTCCGTTTCTATCTATCGACATTAACAACCCTGGGTAGTAACCATTGCTTCACCAATCCTGGAGTTGAAAACATGCGTATCCTTCTTGTTGAGAGCGATCTTCAAGCCGCAGCGACCCTGTCCCAGATCCTGCGGACCGCGGCTTTCACCGTAGATCACACAGCCTCCGGCGAAGAAGCCATCGAGATGCTTCGTCATTACGATTACGATGTGATGGTTCTCGAACTGCTGCTGAATGACATTGAAGGATATGACGTCATTCGCCGGGTACGCTCCTCCCGGATCACGACCCCCATTCTCGTTCTTTCTGCCCTGCTGCGCCCCCAGGCCAAAATCCGTGCATTCTCAATGGGTGCAGATGATTATATGGCCAAGCCCTACGATCCAGGCGAACTGATCGCCCGCCTTCAGGCAGTCATGCGTCGGTCCCGCGGGTTTGCTGAACCCTGTCTGCGAGTTGGAAATCTGGAACTCGATCTGAATGGTAAGAACGTCACCGTTGACGGAACAGCCCTGCATCTTACAGGCAAGGAATATGCCATTCTGGAACTTCTGATCATCCGTAAGGGGTCAGTATTGACGAAAGACGCCTTCCTGAACCACCTCTATGGCGGCATCGACGAGCCGGAAATGAAGATCATTGACGTCTTCATCTGCAAACTTCGCCGCAAACTGCAGAAAGCCGGAGCAGAAAACCTGATCGCAACAGTATGGGGGCGCGGCTACATTCTGCGTGACGAACCAGCGACCGAAACCGGCTCTGCAGTACCGGATCATCAGATCCGTACGCCTCAGCCCGTCACGACATTCGCCTGAAAACAACTTTCAGGATTGGTGCCATTCAGGCCGGATCGTTACCCCATGATCGACCGGCCCGTGCCCCTGCCCCAATCCGGGAGCATGTGACAGCGCCAATCTGAGATATTGGCTTCCCCGCCGAACGGCAGCGTCCAAATCCATACCTTGTGCAATCCCAGTCGCAATTGCACTGGCCAGAGTACATCCCGTTCCATGCGTATGGAGGGTCTTTAGCCTCTCGCCACGAAGAACAACTTCGCTTCCATCAGAAAAAACCAGCAAATCCTTCAGGTCATCGCTCCGCAGATGCCCTCCTTTCAGGAGAACGGCCTGCGCACCTTGCTTCTGCAACTGATGCGCTGCAACACGCATTTCCTCCAGATCCGTAATGACCAGTCCGGTCATGACTTCAGCTTCCGGAATATTGGGTGTCACAACCAGAGCGCGAGGAAGTAGCCGCCTCATCACTGCATCCACTGCTTCCGCGTCCAGAAGAACCGAGCCGCTCGTAGACACCATGACAGGATCCAGAACCAACGGCAGTTCTGAACGAAGCGACAGTTCGTCTGCTACCGCATGAACGATTGCAGCATTGGCCAACATGCCTGTTTTGCAGCAATCCGCTCCCAAATCATCCAGAACAACCTGCATCTGCTGACGAACAAAGGCAGGCGAGACAGCCTCGACACCGAACACACCTAACGTGTTCTGAGCCGTCAAAGCTGTAATGGCACTCATGCCAAACCCACCCAGCGCCATGATGGTTTTGAGATCGGCCTGAATTCCGGCTCCCCCGCCCGAATCACTCCCAGCAACGGTCAGAACCCGACCGATCATCGTTTAATGTCCCGTAATGGCGCGGATCGCATCGCAAACATGATCCACGACTTCTACCACAAGAGCTTCCTCTTCCGCTTCCGCCATGACGCGGATCAAGGGCTCAGTTCCACTTGCGCGCAGAACCAGACGCCCCCGACCGGCAAGGCGTTCTTCAGCCCAGGATTTTGCGGCAGCCAGTTCTGGACTACTTAAAGGGCTGACACCCGAATAACGCACATTTTTCAGAAGCTGGGGAAAAGGCTCGAAAACCTTACAGATTTCACTGGCGGGCTTCTTGGTTTCGACCGACACAGCCAAAACCTGCAATGCTGCAATCAGGCCATCGCCTGTCGTGGCATAATCGGACAGCACCATATGCCCGGACTGCTCACCACCGAGATTTCCACCAATTTCGCGCATCCGCTCAACAACATAGCGATCACCAACGGCGGTCCGCTGGAGTTCCAGTCCTACTTCTGAAAGTGCTTTTTCAAGCCCCATGTTGGACATGACCGTTGCTACAACCGTCGTGCTACGAAGGCGATCGTGCTGCTTCCAGAACTTCGCAATCAGACCAAGGATCTGGTCTCCATCAACCAGGGTACCGTTCTCATCGGCGATCAGTACGCGGTCGGCATCACCATCCAGAGCAATTCCGAAGTCTGCCTTGTGCTCCTTTACGGCCGCACAAAGCTTCTCTGGATGGGTTGAACCCACACCGTCATTGATGTTCAGTCCGTCTGGAGAACATCCAATCTTGATGACTTCCGCTCCAAGCTCCCACAAAGCCGTCGGCGCTACACGATAAGCCGAGCCATTCGCACAATCGAGAACGATCTTCAGGCCATCCAGCCGCAATCCGCGAGGGAAAGAGGCCTTGGCATTCTCAATGTAACGGCCCGCTGCATCATTCAGACGCGAGGCCCTGCCGATCTGCTCCGGAGACGCCAGACGTCCGGACAGGTCCTCACCCATCAGCGTCTCGATCTCACCTTCAACGTCATCAGATAGCTTGAAGCCATCCGGCCCGAACAGCTTGATACCGTTGTCTGTGAAAGGGTTATGGGAGGCTGAGATCATGACACCGAGATCAGCCCGGAGGGAACGTGTCAGCATAGCGATGGCAGGTGTCGGCAACGGGCCAACAAGAATGACATCCATGCCCGCAGACAGGAAACCCGCCACAAGCGCACATTCAATCATGTAACCCGACAGACGTGTGTCCTTGCCCAACACGACACTATGCCGACGGCTTGGATTGCGCATGAAGTACAGCCCGGCTGCCTGTCCGAGTTTCTGGGCAACTTCTACCGTCATCGGCGCGGTATTGGCTGTTCCCCTGATCCCGTCCGTACCGAACAGTGCCCTCTTACTGGCCATGGTCATGAAATCCTGCATGTCTCGATAGATAAGAAAAAGGCGCGACACCGAGGGGAAAGCCCCCTCAATGACGCGCCTGATGGTGCGGTTAACGGTCTGATTAGCCTGCCTGCGGGGCCGGATCAAACGCGCCTGGACGCGTTGTTGGCACAGAAGCACGGCGATTATCGGGCAACTGCTCATCATCCGAAGCGCGCTCGATGGCTTCCCCGCGCATAATGCGACCAACATCGTCACCAGTCAGCGTCTCATACTCAAGAAGCGCTGCCGTCAGGCGATGCAGATCATCAATATGCGTCAGCAGCAGCTCGCGCGCCTGCTGATAAGCCGTGTCGATGAGTGCCTTGATCTCCGTGTCGATCTCACGAGCCGTCTGCTCGGACAGGTTCTTGTTCTGCGTCACAGAATGACCCAGGAACACTTCCTGACCGTTATCGCCGTAAGAGATCATACCGAGCTTGTCGCTCATGCCCCATTCGGTCACCATCCGACGTGCCAGATCAGTGGCACTCTTGATGTCACCAGACGCACCGGCACTCACCTCTTCCGGGCCAAAGATGATCTCTTCCGCCACACGACCGCCCATGGCGATCACCAGACGGGCAAGGCACCATTTCCGGCTGTAGGAAATATTGTCCTTCTCCGGCAACGTCATAACCAGACCCAGAGCACGCCCACGCGGCACAATCGTTGCCTTGTGAATCGGATCGCTACCCGGCGTGAAGATGGCGCAGATGGCGTGACCGGACTCATGATAAGCCGTGGAGCGCTTTTCGTCTTCGGTCATGACCATGGAGCGACGTTCCGCCCCCATCATCACCTTGTCCTTGGCTTCCTCGAACTGAGCCATACCAACCGTCCGACGTCCCTGACGGGCCGACATCAGGGCAGCTTCATTCACAAGATTGGACAGATCCGCACCTGAGAAACCCGGCGTTCCGCGAGCAATGACCTTCGGGTCCACATCAGAAGACAGCGGCACCTTTTTCATGTGAACACGCAGGATCTTCTCACGACCCGCCACATCGGGGTTCGGCACCACAACCTGACGGTCAAAGCGACCTGGACGCAACAGAGCTGGATCAAGCACGTCCGGACGGTTTGTCGCAGCAATGAGGATCACGCCCTCGTTGCTTTCAAAACCATCCATCTCAACCAGCATCTGGTTCAGCGTCTGCTCGCGCTCATCATTGCCACCGCCGAGGCCAGCGCCACGATGGCGACCCACCGCGTCGATTTCATCAATGAAGATGATGCACGGTGCAGCCTTCTTGCCCTGCTCGAACATGTCACGCACACGCGATGCACCGACACCGACGAACATCTCCACAAAATCCGAACCGGAAATCGTGAAGAACGGAACATTGGCTTCACCAGCAATCGCGCGGGCCAAAAGCGTCTTACCCGTGCCCGGAGGGCCAACCAGCAGAGCACCCTTGGGGATCTTGCCGCCCAGACGCGTGAACTTCTGCGGGTCTTTAAGGAACTCTACGATTTCCTCAAGCTCAGCCTTGGCTTCGTCGATACCCGCAACATCCTCGAACGTCACACGACCGGTTTTTTCCGTGAGCAGACGGGCCTTGGACTTGCCAAAGCCCATGGCACGACCACCACCAGCCTGCATCTGGCGAAACACCATGAAGCACAGACCAACCAGCAGCAGAACCGGCAGGTAAGCCCCCACATAGCGCAGGATCGGGCTTTCGCCGCTATCCATTGGCTTGGCGGTGACTTCCACACCCGCACTCGTCAGACGCGCCGGAAGACCCGGATCAATCGGTGCATACGTCTCGAAAGACGTGCCGTTCGTCAGCGTTCCGGAAACATTCTGTTCCTGGATCACGACCGAGCGAACCTGGTGTTCATCCACATCATGAATGAAGTCGGAATAAGCGATCTGCTGGGCAGCGTGCTGGCTTCCACCCGGCTGGAAGGCGGTCAGCACTGCCATTCCGACCATGATGATGACCACCCAGATCAGAACGTTACGGCCTAAATTGTTCATCTCGTTCTCTGTCGTCCTTCAGACTGTCTAACCGATGCAGCGTGGCTTCACCGTCTCAAACAGACCGACGTCATAGTCTGCGTTGACTTCATAACATAGGCGGTCCTGCCCGTGTTCCTACCCCATAGGGGAAAGGAAAACGCATTTCAGGGCATTTTGGTGCGCTTTTCATGTCATTGAACCCCTTTCTCCCGTCACAGGCACTCCTCCTGCCCAGACAAAAGGGACTGCCCCAATGCCCTCCAGGACATCAGGCAAACCGATAACCTGTCCATTCCGCCACAGAGCCGGGAGCGTTCTCAAAGCCGAAACAGGCAGACCCAGACGTCTGGCATCCAGCTTCAGGGCTCCCTCTCCCAGAGCGCCAATCAGGCCGTCAGCAGGAAGAGCGTCTGCAGCGCAGCGCCATCGACCATCCCATAGCGCTCCGGCTTTTGCCGCGACCAAGCCTTCGACTGCCCGCTCCTCACGAACCAGCATGACACCGTCTCCGAAACGCCCTGCCGGACGCACCATGACGCCTCCCAGCGTCCCCTGCCCACGCGACACAAGAGCCTGAACCTGCTCCCGAGACGGACGATATCTCCGCCCGGACACCAGCCGGATCAACGCTGCAATCGTGCTATCCTTTATCCCGTCAGGCTTCAGATGAACCCACCCGGCCGAATGCCAGACTGCACTTTCCGCCAACACACGTGCTAGTTCCCTGTCTTCGGAACACCGCAACACCTGTGCCGCAACCTGCCATTCCCGCGCCTGCTTTCTCTGAGTCGGTGACAGATCCTGTCGCCAGCGGACACGCTCAAAGCGCCTGTTTTGATTGGAAGGGTCTTCAATCCATGAAAGATCAGCCGCACGCAATGTCGCGCGTAGCCGCTCCGGCGGCAGTAGGAGGCAAGGCCGGACAATTCTGACTCGCCCCCGAAGAACCACAGCCTCCATGCCGGCCAACCCGCTCGGACCACTGCCAGCATGCTGGCGCATCCAGACTGTCTCATCCTGATCATGCAGATGGTGGGCAACCAGCAGATCAAGACACCCAGCCTCAACGCAGGCCTCTTCCAAAGCTTCAAAACGCGCATCCCGCGCGCGCTCCTGAAGCCGCCCTTCAGGAAAAGGCGCCAACTTTAAAACACGCGCGTCAATGCCCATCACCTGGAGGCGGCGGGCTGTCAGGCGTGCCTCAGCAGCAGATTCGACGCGTAAAGCATGATCTACAACAAAAGCCACAACATGATGTCGCCACCGCTTTGCCAGCCATGCCAAGGCAAGGGAATCGCTCCCACCGGAAACAGCCAGTCCGACAGGAGCCTCTGCAACGTCGGGCAACCAAGGCCCGACATTTTCCATCAAGGCGGAAAACTCGTCCGCCCCGACGGGACTGTTCAGATCAGTGACAGGCAGCACGTCCACGGAACGTCGCAGCGGCAGACTTCACTCGAGGCGTTGGGGTTGGAAACTCGTCCTTCAGCTTGTCGAGGGCCTGACAAGCAGAGTTTTTGTCACCCATTGCCAGAAGAGAGGCTGCCACACCCAACAGCGAGTCCTGAGCCTTGGGGGATTTCGGAGCCTTGTTATAGGCATCGTAGTAAGCAACAGCCGATTCACGATACTGCTTCTGCCCCGCGAGAGACTGGGCCAGAAGGAACTGGGAATCCATTTTCCCGGAAGCGCTTTTGGCCGTCTTGATGGCAAAGCGTGCATTCGTTTCAGCGTCGTCGTATTTGCCAGCCTTCAGTGCGGCGTTCCCAAGCTTCAGAGCTTCAAGAGCGGTCTTCGGTGCGGCATCCCCAGTAGAAGGTGCGTCAGATTCAGCTGCTTTTGCACTCGGCGCAGCAGATGCTGCGGCCGCGGGTGCCCCGCCCCCGCCGTTCTGAGACGCAAACTGCATGTCTGAAATCTGTTTGGACAGATTAGCCTGCGTTTCCTTCTGCGCGTTGGTCAACTGATCCAGTTCTCCACGCATCTGGCGGTTCTGCTCTTCAAGAGCCGAAACACGTTCAAGAAGCTGGGCAACCATATTCCCGTCTGCACTGCCTCCAGACGATCCTCGTGATGCTGAAGAACTCGGCGCAGGCAAAGGCCCACTGTTCTGGATCTGCGAAAGCTGCTGCCGCAAAGAGGCAATTTCATCCTGAAGAGCAATCGCCTCACGGGAAGAAATCCCCCCGCCATCCGATGCGTCCTGCGCCAGAGCCGGCAGGACAGGGCAAAGCACAGAAAACGCCGTTCCGAGCATCAGTGCGCGGAGGGGACGGGACAGGGCCATGCAAGATCTCCTGAAACAGTTCAGCGCCCGGCCAGGGCGCTCTCTCGCAGTCGCCGGCGAGCACGGCAGTAGAGACAGTCATAAAACAGAAACGGCCGGGGGATAAGCTCCCCCGGCCGTTCAAACTGTCAGTCCGTCAGACGGATGACCCGGGTTCAGCGAACCGAGGTGATCGCGTTACGGTTCTGAGCCCATGAGGCTTCGTCATCACCATCAGCGGTCGGACGATCCTTACCGTAGGAGATCGTCGTGATGCGGGAAGCGCTCACACCCTTGGCGACCAGATAGTCACGAGCAGCGTTTGCACGACGCTGGCCCAGAGCAATGTTGTACTCTTCCGTGCCGCGGTCATCGCAGTTACCAGCGATCTGGATGCTGACCTGCGGATACTTCGCGAGCCATGCAGCCTGCTTGTCCAGCGTGGCGCGGGCTTCTTCGGAGAGCTGGGAAACATTCAGCTCATAGAAGATACGATCACCAACATTGGCAACCAGATCAGCTTCGCTGCCTGGCGTCGGGCCAGCTTCCTGCGTAGCTGCGCCAGCACCGGTGCTGTTGCCCGTATCGGTTTTGCCATCGGAGCAGGCTGCGAGAACGAGCGCCAGACCAAGCGCACCAAACACCTTGAACTTCATGTGTCTCAACCCTGAGAACGGTTCCGTATCAGGAACCGAAATGCGGCATAATGCCGCGTTGTTCCGGACCCACGCCTTTCATTCGGAACCGCTCAAGAGTCGCATTGCAACTCCCAGCGTGCCCCCTGAAAAACACTGGCCACTAGCGCCCATACTCATGACTTAAATCCGGGGTCAAGCATCCTGTGAGGCACACCCCAGATGCCGGAGAACGATTCTGATTCGAAACCAGAAAACGCAACATAAATGTCACAGATCTTAAATACGAATGTGGCGGAATTCTGCCAGTTGCTTTGCTGGACATCCTTTAAGCTCTTTATCACCATGCAGATGACGCACATCAGCCCAGCGCCATATGCGGGACAGAATTTTCCCATCTGCTGGTTTGGCTTCATTGATTTACAGAACATGCGATGGAACCATCCTGCCCGTGAGAAGCAATCTCGGCTCAATCGACTCCATTTGACGGTCTGTCATCCATCTTGATCAGATCTGTAAACCTGCTCTTCATGCCGAACTTCTGCTCAAGACATTCGCAAGGAAAAAACCTCCATGTCAGAAACCTGTCTGACATGGAGGAAGCCTGTTCAGCCGTTCAGCGGAGACCAGGCCGGATCGGACGCGCCAGTCGCCGTCCGGATCGGGCGCTCATTGAAGCCCGTGATGTCGATAGTCCCAATACCCGACGCAAAGCCCGCACCACCCGCACCCGAAGCGCTCTGACGGCAGAAAGCCAGCACACGACCGTTTGGACAGAACGTCGGCGACTCAACCGTGAAGCCCTGCGTCAGGATACGCTCACCCGTGCCGTCCGGATTCATGACACCCAGCGAGAAGCCACCGTGACCAATGCGGGTAAACGCAATCAGATCCCCACGCGGCGACCAGACCGGTGAGCCGTACTGACCGGACCCATAGGAGATCCGGCGCGCACCGCCACCTGAAGCACCCATGATGTAAAGCTGCGGGCTACCACCACGATCGGAGTTGAAGACGATCTGGCTGCCATCCGGGCTGAAGCACGGGCTGGTATCAATCGCGCCACCAGAGCTGGTGATCTGATGTTTGCTGCGAGATCCAAGATCGACAACGAAGATGTCTGATCCACCGCCACGCGTGGCAGACAGAACAACCCGGCTTCCATCAGGCGAAAAACGCGGCGCGAATGAAATGCCATCGAACTCGCCCAGCATCTGCTGACGGCCAGAGCCAAGGTCGAACAGATACACACGCGGACGATTGTTCGCGTAAGACATGAACGCGACCTGATCGCGTGCCGGGTTGAAGCGCGGCGTCAGCGTCAGCCACTGGCCACCGGTCAGCATACGGGAGTTGAACCCATCCTGATCCATCAGCGCCAGACGCGTAATCTGATGACGACGTGGGCCTGTGCGAGCGATGTAAGCGATACGGGTATCGAAATACCCCTTTTCCCCCAGCATCCGCTCATAAATCACATCAGCAATGATGTGAGCGATACGACGCCAGTTGGACGGAGACGCCGTATAAGCCGTGCCCTGAAGCTGCTCACCAGCCACAACGTTCCACAGCCGCATCTCAACGCGAACACTGCCAGAACCGACTGCGCGCCCAGCTACAGCGGCACGTGCGCCCTGCGCCTTGAGGGCACTGAAGTCAGGCGTGGAACCCGGAGGCACATCGCCACTCATAACCTTGAAGAGCCCCGTGCTCTCCAGATCAGAAGAAATGACGCCAGAAATCTGCTCGCCCATCCCGGCACCGAAGCTCGGGATCACGATGGGGATCGGCGCCTGACGGGCCTGATCCACGGTAATTTCAGCCTCACCCGGGCCAGCCGCAGCCGCACCCTGTGCAAAAGCGGACAATGGCGTTGCCAGAAGGCCACCGGCCGCAGCCGTGGCACCAAGAACAGAACGGCGCGACAGGAGCGCGCTCAGAGCATCAGCTTCGGAATCGGAAATGAAGGTCATGATGATTCCTCTAAGGTTACGGCCTGAAGACAAAACGCAGCTGATGCGTCTGGCCTAGCAGGTTGGAAGGAATGGGCAGATGGGCACAAGTCGGGCTCAGCACTGCATCGCGCGCACGCTCCGCCAGCACACGATAGGATGGGTCGGACGCCATCTTCGCTGCTGTATCTGGAGCATACTTCACAAGACGTGCCTCACCCGTTGCATCCACCGTCACAATCAGATGCGCGACAAAGCTCGCATAGTTCCGCGCTTCCGTGTCTTCCGTGTAGCAACGCCGCACGGAGCCACCGATCGCTTTCTGATCGGCCATGGACAGGGATTTGGTAATATCCCCGTTCGGAACACCACCGCCATCTGGCGCCCCACCCTGCGGCGGATTGGCTTTCGCCTTGGGCGCATGCGTCTGCTTCTGGTCGGACCGGAAGCTGTCCAGCGTTGCCAGAAGGGAATGACTGTCCGCCTGCGTATTCTTGGACGCATTCGGCTGGGTCATATGCGAGAACTTCGGCGTATCCGGCAGCTTGTCAGCCTTCTGCGTCTGCGGGCTCGGCGGGGCCACCATCGTCGACTTGGTCGGCGGGGATGGCTTCGGCGGTGACGCAGGCACAGGCTCTGGCGACGGCTCCGTGATCTTGGGCGGAAGCTTCGTCGGCGGCAGAGGCTGAGGCTTGGTCTCAGGCGCCGGCGGAACCGGCTGCGGCGGCGGTGGAGGCGGCGGTGGTTCTTCCGTCGGCGCCTTCAGAGGAGGCGTCGGGGACGGAGGAGCCTCGTTCTTCACGGGCGCAGGCGCAGGTGCCGGCTTGGGAGCCGGATGGTCAGCCTTGATAGGATGAGTGGGAGGACCAGCCTCCTCGAATTCCATCTGCACCGCCGGGGGTTCCGGCGGCTCAGGAGGTTTCTCGAACGGGATCCGCACCACCAGGTACAGGATCAGTGCCGCATGGACACCAACCGAACCCAGCAGCGCGTTGCGAAAGCGACGCCTGTCCGAACGACGTGGACGCACCACTGGCGAAGTCCTTTACTGGCCGCTCTGAGGCTGCTGAGCAAGCAGCGCCACATGCGTAAAGCCACCAGACGTGATCTGACCCATGACCTGCATCACGCGGCCATAGTCGATATGCGCATCGGCACGAACGAAGATCCGATGATTCGGATCATTCTGGGACTGGACCTTGAGCTGGTCCACAAGCTGTTCCGGCGTGATCGGATCTTCGCCCAGATACAGCGAACCGTCATTGCGCAGCGAAACCGTGATCGGCTTCGTATCCGCATTGACCGGACTGGCATCCGTTTTGGGCAGATCAACATTGACGCCACTGGTCATCATCGGCGCCGTCACCATGAAAATGATGAGCAGCACCAGCATGACGTCCACCAGCGGTGTGACGTTGATCTCGGATGCCGGACGCCGACGACGGCCCCCTGCGCGCCCTCCTCCTCCAGCGGACATCCCCATGGATCAGGCCTTCCCGCTGGTCGTCTCGTCCGCACGCTCTTCGGACTGACGGGACAGGATGGCGGCGAATTCGGTTCCGAAAGCCTCCATACGGTCCGCAAACTTGTCCGTGGAGTTGCTGAGAACGTTATAGGCAACGTAGGCGGGAATAGCCGTCACAAGGCCGATAGCCGTTGCGAACAGGGCTTCGGAAATACCCGGAGCCACGACGGAAAGATTGGTATTGTGCATGGCAGCGATCGAGCCGAACGCATGCATGATACCCCAGACCGTACCGAACAGACCTACGAACGGTGCTACCGGACCAATCGTTGCCAGAAAGATCAGGCGACGGCCCAGACGATCATTCTCGCGGGAAACGGTAATATTGATGGCACGGTCGATACGGTCCCGCACGCCACCGCGCGCCAGATCGATCCCAACAATGCGTGCCGAACGACGCCATTCGCCCATGGCAGCCCCAAACACGGCGGCCATCGGGTGCGTCGGGCGGGCACCATCGGATTCGTAGAGGTCGTCCAGCGAACCGCCGGACCAGAAACGGTCTTCAAATTCCGTCGCTTCACGATTCACGCGACGCATCAGAATGATTTTTTCCGCGATGATCGCCCACACGCCTGCACTGCACAGGACGAGCCCGATCATGACCAGCTTTACGACGATGGACGCGTGCAGGAACAGGTCCAGAGGCGACAGACCGGCCGCACCGACCGCCCCAAGCGCACTCGAACTTACCTCATGATCCACTGTTCTCTCCTGTCCAGATCCTGTCCCTTACGGGTCAGGTCTCTCCATTGCACTTCGTGAGGAAACAGGAAAGTGGGTCAGACCTCTCCAGCCTCGAGTTTTCGAACAGCATCACACCAGCGAGGCGGAATTTTGGCAGGTTTCATTGTTTCTGCAGAAAGGCACGCCAGTTCCACATCAATGACAACGGCGGTTTCGTTACCCTTCGAGAAATTCCGCACCGTCTGCTGAAGTTTCAGCCGTGTTGGCGTCATGGCTTCCAGCGCAGTCTCGATTTCCATTTCATCATCGAGTCGCAACGGAGAGCGATACCGGATACTGGCCTGCCGAACGACAAAGGCCAGACCAAAATCATTCAGAAGTTCCGTAACGGACGCATCTGCATCCCGCATGGCCTCGCTGCGTGCACGTTCGGCAAAACCGAGATAGCGCGCATGATAGACAATCCCCCCGGCATCCGTGTCTTCGTAATAAACCCGAAACCGGATTTTATGCGTTGCCATCAGATCCTCCGCTCATATGCCCGGTTTCAGGTCGTCGTATCATCATCGAGCGCAGAAAGGAGATCTACCTGGCTCGCGGGCGGGTTCAGCCCCAGATGGCGCCAACCCGCTTCACCCAGCATGCGACCGCGCGCTGTCCGAAGCACCATGCCTTCCTGAATCAGATAAGGCTCAATGACATCTTCCAGCGTATCGCGCGCTTCCGCCAGACCAGCTGCAAGCGTCTCAACGCCCACCGGGCCGCCATGATGGTGTTCCGCAATCCGCAGCAGATAGCGCCGGTCCATCGCATCCAGACCGCGCTCATCAACTTCAAGACGGGACAGCGCAGCATCCGCCGTGGCGCGATCAATGATCGGTTTCTTCGCCACCAGTGCAAAATCGCGCACTCGGCGCAGAAGACGCCCGGCAATACGCGGCGTTCCACGGGAACGACGTGCGATTTCTTCCGCACCATCGTCATTCAGATGCACGCCAAGCTTGGTTGCTCCACGGGACACAATGGCCCGCAGTTCATCCGGTGTATAAAAAACAAGTCGCAGAGGAATGCCGAAGCGATCCCGCAAAGGCGTAGCCAGCAGACCGGCACGCGTCGTCGCGGCAACAAGCGTGAACGGCGCGAGATCAATCCGGACAGATCGAGCCGCCGGCCCTTCCCCGATAATCAGATCGAGTTGGAAATCCTCCATCGCAGGATAAAGAATTTCCTCAATCGCAGGCTGAAGCCGATGGATTTCGTCAATGAACAGCACATCGCGTGGCTGGAGATTCGTCAGGATCGCCGCCAGATCCCCTGCCCGCTGAATAACCGGCCCAGACGTTGCCCGGAAACCGACACCCAACTCACGGGACACAATCTGTGCCAGCGTTGTCTTACCCAGACCCGGAGGGCCATGCAGCAGGACATGATCCAGAGCTTCGCCACGAGCCTTCGCGGCCTCGATGAAGATAGCAAGATTTTCCCGGCTGGCTTTCTGGCCCGTAAAATCAGCAAGGCTCTCCGGCCTGAGGCCACTTTCCGCAATGTCTTCCGGCAGACGAGCCGGGTCCGTTTCCCGAAATTCGCTCATCGGGCCAGTTCCTTCAGGCAAAGACGGATAGCCAGATCAAGGCTGGCATTCTCATTTTCAGCCAGAACACGACTCAGCACCGACCAAGCTTCGGCCCGTCGGAAGCCGAGACCCGCCAGCGCCAGAAGTGCATCATTTTCAACGCTTGGTCCGGTCACGATCCCCGGCACTGGTGCAGCAGCCCCGCCACCCGGCATCTTGGCAACCTTGTTCCGTAGTTCGCTCAAAATACGGTCCGCAAGGCGTGGCCCGACACCCGCAGCCCGCGTCAAAGACCCACGGTCTCCGGCATTGATGGCCAGCAGAATTTCACCCGGCGAGTTGGCCGACAAAATGGCCAGCGCAACCTTGGCGCCCACGCCCTGAACCGTTGTCAGCAGACGGAACCACTCGCGTTCGTCAGCGGTCCCGAACCCGTACAGCAGGATCGCATCTTCCCGGACGACTGTTTCAATCAGCAGACGCGCCACTTCAGGCGGATGCGGAACATTTCCCAGCGTGCGCGTTGAGGCGGACACCACATACCCGACGCCATTGACGTCCACGATGCAGCGCTCGCCTTCAATCTGCCCGACAAGACCCGTCAATTGTCCGATCATGCCATTCGCTTCCCAAGAGCCACATGCGCCGCACTGGCTCGATGATGCGCGTGGCAGATCGCCACGGCCAGAGCATCGGAGGCATCTGCTTTATGAATAGCCACGCCGGGTAGCAGACGCTTCACCATCATCGTGACCTGCTCTTTCGTCGCCGCCCCGGTGCCGACCACGGATTTCTTGACCATCATGGCCCCGTATTCCGCGACGGGCAGCCCTTCATAAGCAGGCGTCAGAAGAGCCACTCCACGAGCATAACCAAGCTTGAGCGTCGAAGAGCCGTTGCGGTTCACGTAAGTTTCCTCAACCGCAGCTTCGGCGGGAGCATACTCACGGATCAGATTCTGGAGCTTCCCATGCAGTTCACAGAGCCGCAGGGGAACCGATTCGTTGCCATCCGTTGCGATTACACCGGAAGCCACATGCTTCAGGCGGTTGCCATCCACATCAATAATCCCCCAGCCCATGAAACGCAGGCCGGGGTCTATGCCCATCAGACGGATCAAGCGGCGAGCGCCTGAGCCACGTCATCCGGAAGGTCGAAGTTGGCATAAACAGCCTGAACGTCGTCGTTGTCTTCCAGAACGTCGATCAGCTTCAGAACCGTCCGGGCCTTTTCCTCATCCAGCGAAACGCTGTTTTCCGGGCGCCAGTCCAGCTTTGCGGACTGCGGCTCGCCAAAGCGGCTTTCAAGGGCGTCACGAACCGCGAAGAAATTTTCCATCTCGCAAGTGATCTCGTGACCTTCCTCGGTCAGCACAGCATTGTCAGCACCAGCTTCAATGGCGGCTTCGAGCATCTCGTCTTCAGACGCAGCATCGACCGGATAGGTCACGACACCCAGACGCTGGAACATGAAGGACACCGAGTTCGACTCACCCAGCGAACCGCCATGCTTGGAGAATGCAGCGCGGACTTCGCCAGCCGTACGGTTGCGGTTGTCCGTCAGGCCTTCGACAATGATCGCCACGCCAGCCGGGCCGTAACCCTCGTAACGGACTTCCACATAGTCTTCCCCGCCAGCAGCCCCGGAGGCCTTCTTGATGGCGCGCTCGACGTTGTCCTTGGGCATGTTTGCTTCACGTGCTGCCGTAATAGCAGCACGCAGGCGCGGGTTCGATGCCGGATCGGGAAGACCGGACCGTGCAGCAACCGTGATTTCGCGCAGGATCTTGGCGAACTGCTTGGCGCGTTTAGCGTCCTGCGCGCCCTTGCGGTGCATGATGTTCTTAAATTGCGAATGACCGGCCATCGGTCGCTCCTTCCTCTACGGGTGTCAGAGGCTCAGGCGAGCCTGCCATGACAGTGTTTGAACTTCTGGCCCGATCCACACGGGCAAAGCGCATTGCGCGGCGTCTCTTCATACCACCGCTGAAACGTAGCTGCATCCGGCTCTTCTATTGAACCTTGCGCTGCAAACTGCGGCTGAGGCGCGGCAAAACTCATGACCGGCTGTGAAGCCTGCTCAAGAGAAGGCGGAGCCTCGAATGTCTCATGCTGAGTGGATGTATCCACAGCCGGATAAGGCGGCGGCTCGCTCACGGCCTGAATGCGGCACATGGTCTGTGTCACGCGCATCCGCATGTCATCCAGCATGGCCGTGAACATCTGGAAAGCTTCCTGCTTGTACTCATTCAGCGGATCACGCTGACCATAAGCACGCAGGCCGATGCCCTGACGAAGCTGGTCCAGTCCATGCAGATGCTCTTTCCACACAGCATCGAACGTCGTGAGCACAACCTGCTTCTCGATCATGCGCATGAGTTCAGGACCCATGTTCGCCGTACGGGCGGCCTGAGCCTTCTGGGCTTCGGCTTCCACACGCTCGATCACGCCTTCTGCATCCATGCCATCTTCCTTTGCCCATTCGGCAATCGGAAGATCGAGGTTCAGAATATCAGTCAGGCTCTTGGAAAGGCCCGCCGTATCCCACGCTTCGGCAAAAGACTTCTCGGGGATATGGGCATGAACCAGATCCTCGATGGTGTGCAAACGCAGTTCCGCGATCACGCCAGACAGATCTTCCGACGACATGTATTCCTTGCGCTGGGAATAGACTTCCTTGCGCTGGTCATTCATGACGTCGTCATATTTCAGCGTGTTCTTGCGCATGTCAAAGTTGCGGGCTTCAACGCGCTTCTGAGCCTTCTCGACGGCCTTGTTCAGCCAGGGGTGAACAATCGCCTCCCCTTCCTTCAGGCCCATCTTCTGCATCATAGCGCCCATACGGTCGCCAGAGAAAATGCGGATCAGATCGTCTTCAAGTGACAGGAAGAAACGGGAATTTCCCGGATCACCCTGACGGCCCGAACGGCCACGCAGCTGGTTATCAACACGACGGCTCTCATGACGCTCCGTCCCGATGACATACAGACCACCGGATTCATGAACCGCGCCATGGTTGACTTCAACCGTCTTGCGGATTTCTTCGGCAATACGCTCGCGCTCGGCTTCATCCTCGATACCATCCGTATAGGCATGGATGAGCATCTCGATGTTGCCACCAAGTTTGATGTCCGTACCACGACCGGCCATGTTCGTGGCGATCGTGATGGCCCCCGGCGCACCAGCCTGCGCAATGATGCTGGCTTCTTTCTCATGATGCCGCGCATTGAGCACGTTATGCTTGATGCCGCGTCCAGTCAGAATGCTGGAGAGATACTCGCTCTTCTCAATGGACGTCGTGCCCACGAGAATCGGCTGACCCTTGGCCGTAATTTCCTGAATCAGATCGGCAACGGCGTTAAATTTCTCGCCCGCTGTCAAATAAACTTCATCATCCGTATCAATCCGCTTCACCTGACGGTTCGTCGGGATTTCCACAACCGTCAGATTGTAGATTTCCGCAAACTCATCAGCCTCGGTCATAGCCGTACCGGTCATGCCGGACAGCTTCGGATACAGACGGAAGTAGTTCTGGAACGTGATGGAGGCGAGCGTCTGGTTTTCCTGCTGGATTTCAACGTGCTCTTTCGCTTCCAGCGCCTGATGCAGACCATCAGAATAACGGCGGCCATCCATCATACGGCCGGTGAATTCATCAATGATGATCACCTTGCCGTCACGGACGATGTAATCAACATCCCGCGTGAACAGCGTATAGGCCCGCAGGGATTGCTGAACGTGATGCACCACAGCCACGTTGTGAATATCGTACAGACCGCCTTCCTGCAGAACGCCGGCTTCATTCAGAAGCTCTTCAATCCGGTGCGAGCCAGCTTCCGTCAGCGTCACGCTGCGCTGCTTCTCATCCTTGTCGAAGGTTTCGGGTTCCAGCACCAGCTTGGCCACAACGGCATCAACCGTCCGGTAAAGCTCTGAACTGTCGTCGGCGGGACCAGAAATGATCAGCGGGGTCCGGGCTTCGTCGATCAGGATGCTGTCCACCTCATCCACGATGGCGTGGTTGAACGGACGCTGCACCATATCGGCGAGCGAATATTTCATATTGTCGCGCAGATAGTCGAAGCCGAACTCGTTGTTCGTTCCATAGGTAATGTCTGCGGCATAGGCTTCGCGACGCTCTTCATCCGCCAGATTGGGGATGATCACGCCTGTCGTCAGACCAAGGAAGCTGTAAAGAACCGACATTTCCTCGGCATCACGACGGGCCAGATAGTCGTTCACCGTCACGACATGCACGCCCTTGCCGGACAGCGCGTTCAGGTAAACGGCCAGCGTCGCGACAAGGGTTTTGCCCTCACCGGTCCGCATTTCAGCAATCCGACCATCATGCAGAACCATTGCGCCAATCAACTGCACATCGAAATGGCGCTTACCCAGCACACGCTTCGACGCTTCACGACAGACGGCAAAGGCTTCCGGCAGCATCGCATCCAGCGTTTCGCCTTTGGCGACACGTTCTTTGAACTCTACCGTCTTATGCTGAAGCTGCTCGTCACTGAGCGCCTGAACTGTGGGCTCCAGAGCGTTGATCTCGGGCACACGGCGCTGATACGCCTTGAGCGAACGATCATTGGCGGAACCGAAGAGGGCGCGTGCGAGGCGTGCGAACATGCTGAACCTTGAGATGCCGAGCACCCGATCAGAAGCTCTTTCCATCAGCGGAAAGACCTCCCAAACCGGGCAATCACGATTTTCACGTCACGTGGAGATAGGACCCGCGTGCCCACGGGTCAATGGAGAGGCACCCGGGAGGTCCACTAAAATGCCCATTTCCGGAGTGTGACGGAATGGTAAGGGGCCGTGCTCTTGCAGGGTTGAGCGCGCTTTGTCATGGTGCTGCCCATTCGTTTTCCTCCTTCTTTATGGTCCGAGGTATTTTCATGCGGCTTTCCCGCTCCACTCTCGCCTGTGCAGCACTTCTGGCTGGCACGTCGGTTTCAGCTCCTCTCGCTTTCGCGGCTCCTGCTGCCCCGGCTGCTGCTCCAGCACCGGCCGCTGCACCCGCTCCGAAGCCGGACATGGTGATCGCAACCGTCAATGGCGAAAAGATTACCCTCGGTGATGTTCAGCAGGCTGCTGGCAACCTGCCGCCGCAGGCCCGTCAGCTTCAGCCGTCCATGCTGATCCCGCTGCTGGTCAACCAGCTCGTCGATCAGAAGGCGATCCAGATCGCTGCTGGCAAGGAAGGTCTGACCAACAAGCCGGAAGTCAAGGCTGCCATGCAGAACGCTGCCAACAGCGCCCTGCAGAATGCCTATCTGGAAGAGAAGGTCGCTCCGCTCGTGACCGATGCGGCTCTGCACGACTACTACCAGACGCACTACGCCAACCAGAAGCCTGAGCAGGAAGTTCACGCTCGCCACATCCTCGTGGAGACGGAAGCACAGGCCAAGGACATCATTGCCCAGCTCAACAAGGGTGCTGACTTCGCGAAGCTTGCTGGCCAGCTGTCCAAGGACAAGGGTTCCGCTGGTGCAAACGGTGGCGATCTTGGCTGGTTCAAGAAGGGTGACATGCTGCCGGCTTTCTCTGACGCCGCTTTCACCATGAAGCCAAACACGATCTCCCAGACACCGGTTCACACGCAGTACGGCTACCATGTGATCCAGGTTCTGGGCACACGGACCGCTCCGATCCCGAGCTTCGACCAGATCCACGATCAGGTTCGTCAGGAACTGATCCGTGATAAGGTCCGCCAGATCGTTCAGCAGGCTGAATCTCAGGTGAAGGTTGTTCACTTCGACGCACAGGGCAAGCCGGTCGCTGATGCCCCGGCTGCAGCTCCAGCCAAGAAGTAAGACCATGGGAAAGCCGATCGCCGTGTCTCCGCTGTCCCGTCCCCTTCCGGACCTTTCAACGGTTGCCGGCGTACGGCTTTCCGCCGTTGCCGCGGGCGTCCGCTATCAGGGCCGAACGGACCTGATGCTGGCGGAATTTGCCCCCGGCACGGTTGTCGCAGGCGTTTACACGCGTAACGCCTGCCCTGGCGCACCCATCCTGTGGTGCCGTCAGGCCCAGACAACCCCCTATGCCCGCGCTCTTCTGGTCAATGCCGGAAACGCCAACGTCTTCACCGGACGTGCGGGCATTCAGGCGTGCGAAGACTGTGCTGATGCTGTCAGCGCCATGTTCGATTGCCCACCGCAGGATGTGTTCCTCGCCTCAACAGGCGTTATTGGCGAGAAACTTCCCCAGCAGCGCATTATTGACGCCCTTCCCGCCGCTCAGGCTGGACTGGACGAGAACAACTGGGAACAGGCTGCCCGCGCCATTATGACGACGGACACCTTCCCGAAGGCTGCCCGCCGTGACGTGACCATCAACGGAACACCCGTTCGCCTTCAGGGCATCGCCAAGGGCTCCGGCATGGTCGCCCCAGACATGGCCACGATGCTGGCTTACGTCGCGACCGACGCCAAAATTCCGCAGAACATTCTCCAGTCCCTGCTGTCAGCCGGTTGCGCCAAGAGCTTCAACGCCATCACGGTCGATTCGGATACGTCCACGTCCGACATGCTGGTATTGTTCGCCACGGGTCTTGCAGACAACGAACCTGTGACCGGCCCGCATGATCCCGCTCTCGCCGAATTTACCGAAGCCCTGAACGACCTGCTTCTGGAGCTTGCCATTCTCGTCGTCCGTGACGGCGAAGGCGCAACGAAGCAGATCCGCGTGGATGTCACAGGGGCTGATTCCGATGTGTCCGCCCACCGCATCGCCCTTTCGATTGCCAACTCGCCTCTGGTCAAAACGGCCATCGCTGGCGAAGACGCAAATTGGGGCCGCGTGGTGATGGCTGTAGGCAAAAGCGGCGAACCCGCAGATCGGGACCGCCTCTCTGTCGCCATGGGCGGCACCTGGATCGCGCGTGAAGGTGGCGTTGTCGAAAACTACGACGAAGCCCCTGTTGTGGCCCACATGAAGGGTCAGGACATCGAAATCACCGTCGATCTCGGACTGGGTGACGGACAGGCCCGCGTGTGGACCTGTGACCTCACGCATGGCTACATCGACATCAACGGGTCCTATCGCAGCTAAAACGCTCAACACGAGAGCGGGAGCAGGGCTTGTGCAGCCCTTCCGCTCCCGTTAGCACAGTGATCGGCCCAATTGGCGGGCGCCCGGTAAGAGGAAACTGTCCATGTCTGCTGCAACTCGTGTCGTTGTTCTCGGTGGCGGAGTCGGAGGTCTGGAGGCCGCGACGGCCCTTGGTCGCCGCAGCAACATTTCCCTGACACTCGTTGATCGCAGCCCGGTCCACTACTGGAAGCCATCCCTGCATGAATTTGCAGCCGGCACGATGCAGCACGACGGCAACTGCATTCCCTTTACAGAAACTGCCGCAAAATTCGGTTTCAACTTCGTTCAGAGCGTTCCCACAGCCGTTGATCGCACAGCCCAGACGGTCACGCTCGAGAACGGCTCGACTCTCCCATACGATTATCTTGTCGTAGCCCTTGGATCGCGCGCCAACGATTTTGGTATTCCCGGAATTGTCGAGCATTGCCGTTTCATCGACAACCTCAATGACGCGGACACACTGTATTCTGAGTTCCGCAAGGCGCTCCAGACGGCCCGCGCAGCCGGTCAGAAGCTGAGCCTCGGTATTGTCGGTGGTGGCGCTACAGGCGTGCAGCTTGCCGCAGAACTCTGCAAGGCCATCGATGAAGCACCGGGTCTGGGTGTATCGGTTCGCAAAAACGGTCTGGATGCCGTCCTGATCGAAACCGGCCCGCGTATTCTTCCGGCCTTTCCTGAAGCCGTCTCCGAAGCGGCTGCGGCACAACTGGAAAAGCTGGGCATTTCCGTTCGCACGGGAGCGATGGTCGTTGGAGCGGATGAAAACGGCTTCAACCTAAAATCGGGCGAGCAGATTCCTGCAACGCTCCGCATATGGGCAGCCGGTGTTCGCGCTTCTGATGCGACAACGCTGTTCGATGGACTTGAGCGTGGTCGTGCAGGACAGCTTGGCGTGACCCAGACTCTCCAGACCACCGAAGACCCCAAGATTTTTGCTATTGGGGACTGTGCCCGCATTGATGCGGCTCCTGTCGCTCCTACAGCACAGGCAGCCCGTCAGCAGGGCCAGTATATCGGTCGTGTACTGCCACAGGTTATCGCCGGGCAGACACCTGCTCCGTTCGTTTACAATGATCGCGGCGCTGTCGTGGCACTGGGTGATTACAATGGCTGGGGTATGCTGGATGCCAACCGCAGCTTTGGCGGTGGCTTGCTCTCCGGTCTTTTTGCCCGTCTGATCCATGAAGGACTGTACCGCCAGCATCAGGCTGGTATCGTAGGCTTGGCAAAAACAGCGTCCACGACGGTTCGGGAACATCTCTCGCCCGTCAAACCAGACCTCGGAGCCTGAACTGCCCGACAGATGTGAGCGTCGGGCATGGCATCACCAAGTGAGCAGACATGACCGACACACCTCTGCCTTCAGCCTTCGACCAGACCGTGCAGCGGGTCGAAACCATTCTTTCTGAAAAAGGTTTCAAGTTCCTGCAAGCGGACACGATGCGTCCGCTTCTTGAACATGAGGGTCTGACGGACTGGGATACGTTTGCCTCAAGCTGGAACGATCTTGGCCTTGATCTTTACATGGCTGATGGGGGACGTTACCGGCGTCGACGTTATGCGACGTTTTCCGTCAATAATGGTCTCATTACCCGCAAAACGCACCAGCCCCATTATCAGAGCCGGGACCACAATCTGCTGAATGGCGGGATCGAACGCTGGTTCGGTGCAATTGAAGACAACATCGCTTCTCACCCCGCAATGCTTGCCGCGATCCGGACTATTAGCCGATTCGCCGATGCCCTGACACCTTCCCAGGAAAAGCCGGAGACCTGGCACACGGAGGTTCACCAGTTCCGCATCGAAGCCAACCCTGACAGCGAAGGGCGCCCAACTCCGGAAGGGATGCACCGCGATGGAGTTGACTGGGTTCTGGTTCTGATGATTGGACGGCACAATGTAGAGCAGGGCGTGACGACCATTCATGACAACCAGAAAGACCTTCTGGGGTCTTTCACCCTGACCAAACCGCTCGACGCCGCCATTGTGGATGATCATCGCGTTTATCACGGCGTCACGGCTGTCACACCCCAAAACCCCAACGAGCCAGCCTATCGGGACGTTCTGGTCATCACGCTTCGGCACGAATAACGTTCGAATCTTTCAAAGCTGGGAATCTGTCATGGATCGTCCGGCGTAATTCCGTGTTAAGAATCATATTATGACGATCCAGCAGATTCTTTCCCGCACCCGGCCTCGCCATCTGGCGCTGCTGGCAGTCTCCTCCCTCGCGATTGCCGCCACGGTAAGCGCCGCGACAACGCATCATCGGGCAAAGCACCATACGCAGCATTCTTCTTCTGCGGCAGCGGGGGCAGCCCCCGTCATTCTGTCTGCCCATCCTGGCACACAGCTTGATATCGATGCCCGCAAGCTGAATTCCGATGATTTGGAAGATGCTGCCAAGCATCACGACCACCCGGTTGTGCTGGTCGGCTCTGCGCCCCTTTCTTCTGGCAAGAATGACGAAGCCCTGTTCGTTCAGCTTCAGTCAGCCCGTCTCTGCGGGTCTGCAGGCTGCACCACGTCCGTCTATCTGCGCCATAACGATAGCTGGAACACGGTTCTGGATTCAGTGAACGGTGATATTTCCGTTCTGCCGACGCGCCATAAAGGCATGCACGATCTTCTGGTTGGCAAGAATGACAAGTGGATCTGGGATGGCAACGAGTATCAGGACACGCTGAGTGCACCGCCCATGCCCAAGATGAACGGACCGAACTGACAATTTTTCAGGGAAATCTGGAGCGGGTGAAGGGAATCGAACCCTCGTATGCAGCTTGGGAAGCTGCCGTTCTACCATTGAACTACACCCGCAATGTCGTCGCTTATATCCTCCCCTCCGCCCCTCTGCAATCCACGCCGAGAGGTGTTGACGCAAAACCACTCCTCGTTTCATAGTCCTGCCCGTCAGGCGGCCTTAAAGACCGTTTGGCCCTCGTGATTTGAGCGGCCGGCTTGCGGCGAGGATAAATAATTGCGCTAAAGAGGCCCTGCGGTTTTCCACCTACGGTTTCCCCAGGACTTCCACGGCCCGCCACATGCTTTTCACCTAAGCGGTGAGAACCTTTGGAGGGACTGATCTTATGTCTTCAGAAAACTGGCGCACAGCCACGCGTCTCCTGCACGACGCCCCCAACCGCACTGAATTCGGTGAAACGTCCGAAGCGCTCTTTCTGACATCCGGCTTCGTTTATGATAGCGCTGAACAAGCTGCTGCTACTTTCACAGGCGATGTCGAGCATTTCCAGTATTCGCGTTTCGGCAACCCAACTGTGGACACGCTTCAGGAGCGTCTGGCCCTTCTGGAAGGCGCTGAAGCCTGTATCGCCACGTCCACAGGCATGGGCGCGGTGTCGTCAGCCCTTCTGGCGCATGTCAAAACCGGGGAGCGTGTTGTAGCGTCCCGCGCGATCTTTGGCTCCTGCTACTGGATCGTCACGGTACTTCTGCCGCGCTACGGCATCGAGACCGAACTGGTCGATGGCGACGATTACGACGCCTGGGAAAAGGCACTTTCGCGCCCAACCGCCGCCGTTCTGATCGAAAGCCCGTCCAACCCGATGCTGGATGTTCTCGATATCCAGCGTATTGCGGACCTCGCCCACAAGGCGGGTGCCCTGCTGATGGTGGACAACGTCTTCGCTTCCCCGATCGGTCAGTCCCCGCTCAAGCTGGGTGCAGACGTCGTGCTGTACTCCTGTACGAAGCATATTGACGGTCAGGGACGCGTCCTGGGCGGTGCCGTTCTGGGCAACGACACATGGATCAAGGAGACGCTCCAGCCGTTCACCCGAAACACGGGTAACGCCCTGTCTCCGTTCAATGCCTGGGTGCTTCTCAAGGGCCTCGAAACTCTCAAGCTTCGGGCCGAAGCCATGGCGCGCAATGCGGCTGCCGTTGCCGATGCGCTGGCAGCACTTCCGGGCGTCGTAAACGTTCGTTATCCGGGTCGTGTCGACCATCCGCAGCATGACCTTGCTCAGAAGCAGATGAATAACGGTGGCTCTCTGGTGGCCTTTGAGGTCGAAAACGGCAAAGCCGGTGCCTTTGCCTGCCTCAACGCTTTCGGTCTGATTGCGATTTCCAACAATCTTGGTGATGCCCGCAGCCTCGCGACCCATCCGGCCACAACGACCCATATGCGCGTCAGTGAAGAAGAACGCGCACGTCTGGGCATTACGGATGGCGTGATCCGTCTGTCCGTCGGGCTTGAAGACGCAGCCGACCTGATTGCAGACGTCACGGCCGGTGCTGCCGCGGCTCACGCTGCAAAATAAGTTTCCTGACAAAAATGCGGGATGACATTAGAATGGCCTCATGCCTGACAAGTCATCCCACCCTCACCTCCTGTCGGACCCGGAAACGGCGCTGGCCGAAGCCATGGATAATGCGCCCCGTTTCAGCCAGATAACAGACGACGTGACCGTCACGGTTCGGACGTTCTGGCTGGACGACCAATCCCATCCGGAAGACCACCGCTTTGCGTGGGCCTACCATATTTGCATCGAAAATGGCCGGAAGGAGACCTTCCAGCTCATTTCCCGCAGTTGGGAAATCGTGGATGGCCTTGGGCGTATTGAACACGTTCATGGCGATGGAGTGGTGGGAGAACAGCCTATCATTCCCGCGAAAGACCAGTTCGACTACACGTCAGGCGCCATGCTCACGACGCCGGGTGGCTTCATGCGGGGCACGTATCACATGCTTGAACCCGTCTCCGGACAACGTTTCGACGTGCAGATTCCCACATTCAGCCTCGACAGCCCCCATGGCGAGGGACTTCTACACTGATGCGGCCTGACGCGCGGGCTTGACGTTCAGCCCCCCGCGGCCCATTCCTGCGCCCATGCGTATCGCCGCCCTTCTTCTCGCCGCCGGTCGTGGTCGGCGATTTGCCGCCGCTTCACCCGAGGGTGAAGGTTCCAGCAAGCAGTTCCGGATGCTACGGGGCAAACCCGTCATCCGCCGCGCTGCAGAAGCTCTCCTGCCGCATGTAGATGTTCTTCTGCCAGTCGGAGACGATCCCCTGCTGGCCGAAAGCCTTGCTGGACTGAATGTTCTGCCACCCGTTGCGGGCGGTGCAGAACGTCACGACAGCGTGCGGAACGGGCTGGAAACGCTCGCCAACCTGCCAGAGCCGCCGGATCTTGTGCTGGTTCATGATGGTGCGCGCCCCTGCGTACCACCGGAAGTAGTTCAGAATGTCATTGAGGCGCTGAAAACCCATGCGGGCGTGATTCCCGCCGTTGCGGTCAGCGATACCATCAAAAAAGTCCGGGACGGCATCATCATCGATACGGTCCCGCGCGAAAACCTGTGGCGCGCACAGACGCCGCAGGGCTTCCATTTCCCGACCCTGCTCGAGCTGCATCGCACCCACCGCGATGCCCGCACCGACGATGCAGCCCTGCTTGAACAGGGTGGCCATCCGGTCGCGATCGTTCAGGGATCGGACAACAATATCAAACTGACAGTTGCGGAGGATCTGATGCGTCTTGAAGGTGTAATCGACGGCAACCTGCTGCCCCGCGTCGGGCTTGGCTACGACGTTCACGCATTCGAGGAAGGCCGCAAGCTGATCCTCTGCGGGATTGAAATTCCGCACACAAAGGGCCTCGCTGGCCATTCGGACGCCGATGTCGGCATCCACACGCTTTGTGATGCCATTTATGGTGCACTGGCTGAGGGTGACATTGGCCGCCACTTCCCGCCGACAGACAACGAGTGGAAGGACATGGATTCGGCCCGTTTCCTCGTCCATGCCGGTGAGCGCATTCGTGCCCGTGGTGGCTTCCTCGTGAACGCAGACATTACGCTGATCTGCGAGCGCCCCAAGATCGGCCCGCATGCCCAGGCCATGCAGGAGCGTCTGGCAGAACTGCTTCAGGTCAATGTCAGCCGCATTTCCGTGAAGGCCACGACATCCGAGCGTCTGGGCTTCACGGGCCGTGAAGAAGGAATTGCGGCCACGGCTGCTGTCAGCATCATGGTACCGGACAACGGAGACGCCTGAGCGTCTTCAGCTATTTCTGTTTTTAGAGAGAGCCCGCTTCTCCGTGGAAGTGGGCTTTTTTCATGCCTTCACACTCAGGAGGACATGTCAGGCAAATAAACTGCGAGGCGACGGGCGCCTCAGCCGTGAATAGCGCAGACAACAACAATAATCGGCGTTGCTGCCAGAAGTAGCCATGCTCCCATGGAACACTTCGCTACAAGGCGTGTACCCATGTGGCGCATGGGGCGACTGACGGATACCGACATATCTTCCTCGACTCTGACGTTACAGGACAGATCGGAAATTGCGTCATAACTTCCCTCAGAAGCCAGTCACTAATCATCTCGTTCTGTCACAGCGCCAGATGCGCCCCGAATATGGCAACATCATGCCTCACACGGAAAATTCAGCCCTCTCGTGCAAAACCAAGAAATGTCAGAGCCTCAGTCGTATCCTGCTCCCGTGTCATCATGACGCGGAACAGTTCATCGTCCCGGCCCCAGACTTCAAGCTGTCGGCGCTCATCGGCGTTAGCAACGGAGATGGTCGCCTCTCTGCTGATCGTCCCCGAAACAAGAGCCAGAGCCAGAAGAAGACTTCCAAAACTCTGCGTCAGGACGCCCAGCACCGCCAGTTCGGCCTCATTCTGTTGAGCCAGAAGGCGCTCCAGCCCCGTAATGTAATCACCTGATTGCGTGATCGGCATAAGACCGTCTGTAACAATTGGTCGGATGCCTTCCTTGGCGAGCCATTCCAAAACACGCTCTACGGTCGAGTCGGGCTTCTCTTTGCGATAGCAGAGACCATCATCGAGTCCATGGCGGAGCAGGGTCTCCCGGGCCTCGACCAGATCGGGACGAATCCGTTCGATCATGGTGCCTGCGATGCGGGTCAGAGGCAGTTGCTCTGGCGTGAATGCCTCATTGTCCGGGATACGACTCCATTCGGCGACCAGCGCCTGCCCCAATGACCGTGAAGGGACAGCCAATACGGTGCCTTTCGGCAACCGGATTGGACGACCGTCCAGTTCCGGGCCGAACAAGCCGTCCTGCTCCCCGAGTGTCACGCTTTTCCAGAAACGCTTGCGACTGCTCAATGGAGGACTCCCAATGCACGCAGGATGTCGCCTGCCTTGTTATGATGATGAGGCTGTTCGGAAACAGGTGGGCCCGCCTGCCCTTCGCGGGCGGCAGCCAGCGCGGATGTACAGGGATCCGCGACCGGGCCATCCCCGATCGACAGCTGGAACCGCCCGTTTCCATCCCGATCCTGCTGGGCCTGAGGCTCAGAAATGGTTCCCGTGACGATCACCGGCGTTGAGGCTCCAGCACTTTCGAAATCAAGGCTTGGAACCAGATGCAGCGTCATCTCCTGTGAGCCGAGATGAACCTCGCCATGTCCCTGCGTCGAAAAGCGCCCTGATTGCAGACCGATTGTGTCCAACGTGGCGACATCTTCCGCAAACGTCATGTGCAGCCCGAGACAGCGGAGTGGGCGCGCACCGCTGCCTAGCAGAGAACCTGCCCCTGACCCGGCAATCCGTCCCAGAATCTGGCTGTCCACCTTTCCGTCTACCATGGAAACTCCCAGATGGCCGGTCAGGGACTGACGGAGTGTCTCCAGCGTTTCACCCTGCCCCCTGACATCCCCTGCGACCTGAACCGGCCCCTGAAGCAGCAGAGGCAACTTCAAGCTGTCCTCCAGCAATCCGACAGGCAGCACCAGAGGTTGGAACGTGAAATGTGCCGTGACCGGCAGCTTCGAGGCATCAAGATCAACCTGACCGGACAAGGTCAGCCCCTGTCCCTGCCCCGAAATCGGGTCAAGACGCAGATGGCCGTCGGACACTGTCAGATGGGTCGCAAGATTGGTGTAATCGTGGCTGTAGAAGACAACCCGGTCCAGCGTCAGGTGCAGATCAAGATCCTGCGCCCGCAAACGCTTGACCCATGCTGGCACCACAGCCTCCGGGCCAGCGGACGCCTCCGGCGCAGCAGGCACGGCAGATTGGTCCTGTGTCTGTACAGGATGGGTGGCGACAGTCTTTGCCGCCTCTGTCGGTAACGGGACGGCAGGAGATTGCGGAGACACAGGAACAGATTTTCGGTCCTGCTCTGCCTGGGTCTGGGCAATCCAGAGACCACGGATGGCATCCAGATCAAGCTGCGTGGCATGGAGATGGCCATTCAGCAGGGGCGTTGTATCGTCCCCTGTCAGAAGATGCAGCGTGCCATCCACATCCACTTCGTGGCTCTTGAACGCAAATCCGTTCAGCGTTGCTTCGCTCAGGCCCTTGCTGTCCAGCGTCCCCTGAAGAGACACATCATGCAGCACTGCCTTGGGCAGATGCAGGGTCCGGGCACCACCTTGCACGCCAAAATGGCTTGCCTCCGCACCAAGCGTTCCGGACATCGTAACCCGGGCTTCATCCTGCGCGTTAACCGGCAGCGCCTTTTCAGTCCCACTGACAGCCGCAGTCAGAGACAGCGGAAGCGAGCGCAGTTCAGCCTCAACGGGAACTGTGGTCTGTCCATGATCGCGCCAGGCATGAACCGCCTGTTCCAGCGTTCCAGCCTTCCCCGCCAGACGCCAGCCCATGTCGCGCCATACCACATCTGCTGCGACTGAAAGCGGCGCTGTGGGCGCATCAGCATCAAGATGCAGGTTGCTAAGTGTGGCGCCTCGGACAGTCAGCCCAGCGGCATGAAGGTGCATCCGCCCTGGAACAAGGCTCTGGAGCAGAGCCTGCCCCTTATCCGCCCAGTCCGCATCCGTCAGTTCTCCGGCATCGCCCTGAACCGAAAACTCGCCCCCCAGACCGCGCACATCCGGCAGATTTGCATGTGGGAACAGGCGATGCGCGTCCTGCAGGTTTGGCCACTCGCCCTGAGCGGTCAATGCCAAACCGCGCAGATGGGGAACGTCATGAATCTGGCCATCCACGTTCAGCCAGTCCCGCTTTGCATCCGTGCCGAGCGTCGACCCAAGACTGAACGTCCATGGCTTTGCCTCGGAGCGCAGCAGCGACAGATCACCTACATGCCCCTGAAGCGTGAAGGGCGTTGGCCCATGGCTTCCTTGCAGGTTAATCCATGGGCTGGGACTACGAAGGCCGGCGAGATCCATCGTTCCGATCAGGAAGGATCCGCTCATGCCTTTCAGGTCGTCCCGCCATTGGACGCTACTGTTCGTCAGATGCAGGGCATCCAGCGACAGGTTCCAGTGAACCTGAACGCGCTCTCCAATATGCCTGCGAACAGGAAGCGGAGCATTTTCATCGCTACTATCAGTCTGGACAGGTCGGTTGAGAGACCAGTTGGCCCTCCCGTCCCGATCACGCTCCAGCGAAAGCGTGGCACCATCAACGACAAAGTCCTGAAAACGGACCTCCCGGTGCAGAAGCGCCAGAACCGACAGACCCGCATGAACGGTTCTGGCCTGGAAAACAGGCTTCTGCCCCGGACGTTGCAGAACAAGGTTCCGGGCTTCAAAGGACGGCCATGGCAGGATCTGGATGGATGATCCTTCAACGGCCATGGACAGGCCCGTCTCTTTCTTCAGGGCGTCAGCCACACGCTGGCGCAGCACATCCTGGTCGATCAGTTCATGTGCGGCAATGCTGGCGCCCACAAAGGCAACGATGACCCCGATGAGCGCGCCAGTGAGTTTCCTCATTATTTTGCAGGCCCTTTGTTTCCCTTGATTCGCTTGGGTGCCGGTGTCTCCCCGGGCACAAACCCAAGCGAACGGAACGTCTCACGCATATGCGGCGGCAACGGGGCCGTGACGATCAGGCGCCCTCCCGCCGGATGCGGAATATCGAGCTGGCGGGCATGGAGATGCAGCCGGTCGATGAACCCTTCCGGATGGGCGGCCTTCCCGCCATAGCGCGGATCACCAACGATGGGCGTGCCAAGGGATTCGCAATGAACGCGAAGCTGATGCGTCCGACCCGTCAGCGGAGACAGGGCTAGCCAGGAAAACTTCTTTCCGGCCGCATCAATCGTCTCGTACTCGCTCTTGGCCGACACGGCATCTTCTTCCCCACGGGAGGCAGCGACCACGAGAGCCGCTCCCCCTGCGCCGATTTTGGCGAGCGGCTGGTCAATGATGCCGGAAGCCTGCGCCGGACGGCCCACAACGATCGCCCAGTACGTTTTGCCGACATCACGCCCACGGAATGCGGCTGCCAGCTTGGCGGCCACGCCCGGCGTACGGGCGATCAGAAGGATACCGGACGTGTCACGGTCGATGCGATGCACAAGGCGCGGGCGGTCCCCATCTTCCTTCCGCAGACCATCGAGCATCATGTCCACATGCTTGGTGATGCCGGGGCCACCCTGCGTGGCGAGACCGGATGGCTTGTCCAGAACCAGAAGATGATCGTCCTGATAGATCACCATCTTTTCGATTTCGCGCACCAGCATCGGATCTGGCGGGGGAAGCGGTGCGGGCTGGCTTATATCCGGCAATGGCGGAATACGGACGCTCTGCCCCGGTGCGAGACGGGAGTTGGTCTGCACACGTCCCCCATCGACGCGGACTTGCCCTGTCCGGCACAGCTTCTGAAGCGCGCCCTGCGTGAGATTGGGGTAGTGACGACGGAACCAGCGGTCGAGGCGCAGATCGGCTTCGTCTTCGGTAACAATACGGTTGGAAACTTTCATGGCTCGCGGGATGCCCTTTTGGCGGCCCGTATGTCCAGAAGTTTTCTGATACGGCCCTCGTAACCCCGGTCTGTCGGCTGATAGAGCGAGACCCGCTCCATGCCCTCCGGGAAATAGTTTTGACCCGAAAAGGCGTCTTCGGAGTCATGATCGTATTCATAGCCCTTGCCGTACCCGATGTCTTTCATCAGGGCCGTTGGGGCGTTAAGAATATGGGAAGGCGGCATCAGGCTTCCGGTTTCCCGAGCCAGCTTTCTCGCCGCCTTATAGGCCATGTAAACGGCATTGGACTTCGGGGCCGTCGCCAGATGAACGACTACCTGCGCCAGAGCCAATTCTCCTTCCGGGGAGCCAAGCCGTTCGTAAGTCTGCCATGCCGCAACGGCCATTGGCAGGGCATTCGGGTCCGCCTGTCCCACGTCTTCCGCCGCAAAGCGCGTCAGGCGGCGGGCGATATAGCGTGGATCTTCGCCCCCTTCGAGCATACGGGCGAACCAGTACAGCCCCGCATCCGGGTCACTGCCACGTAGGGATTTATGGAGCGCGGAAATGAGATTGTAGTGCTCTTCGCGGTCCCGGTCGTACAGCACCGCCCGGCGGGACAGAAGCGCTGCCAGATCCTTCGGCGTGAGCGCCCGGTTCGGGTCCAGCACGACGAGCTGTTCCACCATATTCAGAAGATAGCGCCCGTCCCCGTCCGCCATGGCCCGCAGGCTGGCACGCGCTTCACGATCCAATGGCAGGCGATGACTGACTTCTTCTTCCGCCCGGCGCAGAAGGGCTTCCAGACTGGCGTCGTCCAAGCGGTTCAGCACTAGAACCTGACATCGGGACAGAAGAGCCGCATTCAGGGCGAAAGACGGGTTCTCCGTTGTTGCACCGACAAGCACGACCGTGCCGCGCTCGACATAGGGCAAGAATCCATCCTGCTGAGCGCGGTTGAAACGATGGATTTCATCTACGAACAGCAGAGTTCCGCGACCCGTTGCTTCCTGCCTTTTATCCGCCTCATCAAAGGCCTTTCGCAGTTCTGCCACGCCAGAGAAGACAGCAGAAATCTGGGAATAGAAAAGATTGGCTTTCCCAGCCAGCAGGCGTGCAATCGTCGTCTTGCCGCATCCCGGCCCTCCCCAGAGGATCAGGCTGGAGAGCGTCCCTCGCGCCAGCATCCGCGTCAGGGTGCCTTCAGGGCCAAGAAGATGATCCTGCCCCCGCACTTCTTCGAGTGTTTTTGGACGCAGACGGTCCGCCAGAGGCTGTGTCCGCGATGGCGCGCGGGCTGGCATTCTGGGAGCTTCGACTGGACGAGACGGCTGGACAGGGCGCGAGGGTTGCGCCTCACGTCGTGGGGGCGTTTCCCTGCCGCTGGGGCCGGGCGTCGTCCCGAACAGATCCGTCATGTCCGTCATGGCTGCCTCCTGATACGGGAACGATCATAGAACTCCCGTCCCTATTTCGGAACCACTGCGCCCCGAAGGAAGAGGCTTATTCCATAATCTTCCGCAGAACGCCCGGAAGCAGCATGGACAGCGGATTGACCGTCATTTGAGGCTGCCCAACGGTACCCTTAACGTCAAAGGTCGCCGCAAGCAGGCCTCCACCCTTTTCAGGCGCCAGAATATGCCCAACCCCCGGCAGCTTGCCCGGAAGCGCATTCAGGCCGAACAGCGGCACAATGGTGCCGTGCAGATCCACAACAGACGTATCGAGATCAACCGGCCCTTCGACCGTTGCGCCAAGAGCCTGATTGCCGATTGTCCCGTCATGCAGGGTCAGTTTCCGCCCTTCAAGACTGAGTTTCGTTGAAACGCGCTTCACCTGAAACCGATCCATATGGCTCTGACTCCAGTGAAGCGGGGACAGATCCGAAATAGCCGTCAGTGTGAACGGAGGCTGGAGGAACTCGAAGGGACCAATATCCAAATGCCCGCGGAATGGTGGAAGGCCGAGACCAAGCCCCGATGAGCCAGCTTTGCTGCGCAGGAAATTTCCATCCAGATGCGCGACGCCGCCACCGATCCGGTCATACAGCCCCAGTTCTTTCAGCAGAATACCAAGATTGTCCACATCCAGCACGAATGGCTGCTGCTGCCCGGTATCCGCCAGCACAGCCCGCACACGAGAGGGCGCATCCAAAGCAAAACGGCCTGAAACAAGCGCGCCGTGACGGAGCTCCAGATGGGACACAACCCCCCCGACCATACCTTTCGGCCCGAAATAGACACGAGGCGCCCGAACATCGATAGACCAGCCCTGATCCGCATTGTCAGGCGTGCTGGGGCTTCCTGCCTCTCGTGTTGCGGCTTCTCTTGCGTCCTGCACGGCCTTGCGGGTCGCGGGATCAAACAACGGGGCCAGATCCAGAGGGTCCGCATCCAGAGCAATATGCACCGGGTCAGACGGCTGGTCTGGCAGCATGATCCGGGCACTTCCGGCGCTCCGCCCCAGCCGGAAGCCTTCAATGACAATACCGTTCAGCTTGCCGTTCTGTGTCACGCCCCGACCGGCAATGTCCAGCGTTTTGCCATGGGCCTGCAAACCGTCCAGGGCCACCATATCGTGGCCCTGCAACGCAATATGCCCTGTTGCAACAGCCGCTTCACCTACCGGCTTGGTCCAGACCGGCACCGTAATTCCCGCCTGCTCCATATCAAGCGACAGGGCAAGGTCAGCGAGAGAGCTGGCATGTTCGATGTAATGCGCGGACAGCGTGGCATGTCCGGTGAAAAGCCCTGCCGGAACCAGATGCGCTTTTACGGCAGACAGCGGATCGAGGAACGCCTTTGCCTGAATATCCTGTAAAACCCGTTCCGGAGCGCCTTTCCGGAAATTCTCATTCACAACGACATGAACGGGAATCCCCCTCAGACGCCCATCTGCAGTAAGAGCCAGTCCACTTTCGGTTGCGGAAAGCGTGCCGGACGCCTCATCAACGGCATGCCCCATCAACACGTTCCCCAGATGCACGCTGGCAAAGGAGGCCTTGGCCTGGACGTGCATGTCCTCATCCTGAACATGCGACGTCAGCGGCAACGTCAGCCGCGCAGACGCATCGACAGATCCGGAGGGGTCCGTAAATGGTAACGGGTGCTTGGACAGCAGGTGCAATCTCGGGTGTGACAGGATATCTCTGAACGCCGGCAGAGAGCCTTTCAAATGAGCACTGATATCTCCCGTCGTCGGGCCTTTTTCGTAGAGATTTCCAAGACGGACTTCCCCATCCGCAACTTTGATCGGCCCGCTCTCGGTCGCTTGTGTTCCATGCTGGAAACGCACAACCAAGGTATCGAATCCGTCAAATCCTAGCGTAGCGTCCAGCCCCGTCGCTGGAGCAATCGGACGGAGCCAATGAACTGTCAGATCATCGCCCAGCAGTTGCCCGTCCATACTGGTGGGCAGGACATGCTTGAAGCCGTTATTCGAATGAATATGCGTGCGAACCTGCAGATCATGCCCGCGGCCATGCGTAATATTGGCGACGATCCATTTCCGGCCGCCTTTAATCAGGCCAGCAGGCCAGACATTTCCAAGAGTGGCAAAATTAAAACCATCCAGGGCAGTCGTAGCATCACCGTCCAGCACCTTTGGATGTTTGAGGTCATCCACTGTCAGAGCTGCCGTCGCCTGGAGATGCGTCAGTGCTCCATGAGTATCGGCAAGCATCAGCTTCAGGGTTGGAACAGTAAAAGAGGCGGGTCCCTGTGTCCCCGGCGATGTCATGTGAAGATTGATCTGGGCCTCACCACCACGCAGATCAATCGGCTCATCATCGCCCTGCCGGACATGCCCATTTCCAAGCATCAGGTGCAGCGCCAGACTGGATGGAAGTTCGCCCATCCCATGGGGCACCACCTGCATGTCCGCAGCAAGAGTGAGCGGAACGTCCCAGTTCGCCAACCCCTTGCTGAAAACACTCAATCCCTCTGGACGGAAAGACGTGGACGTCAGGTGCCATTCGCCCATCCGGGGAGATCTCTGACCACCTTTTGCCGTCAGAACCGTCTGGAACGATCCCACACGCACGGAACTGGTCCACCAGCCGTTCCAGAGATAATCCTTGGACGCAGCCGCAACTTTCAGGCGTTGGCCGTGAGCTTCAATCGGCCCCAGCAGCAAGGACTGACCATCCGGCAAACCTAAAAGCGTTATCGACACATTCCGCAGATCGACTGCAGCCAGACGGTCCATCTGGGTCGGAACACCCCGTCCGCCATGTTTTTGAGACGGCAGATCAAGGTCAATGTCCCCATTGGCTTGTCGACGCAGCACGAGGGAAACATCCTGAAGTCGCAGCCGACGCGGGGCAAGAATACCATGAAGCAAAGGCGCAAGTGCCAGAACGGTATCCGCTTCCCCGGCTGTTTCAGCAACCGTGCCATCCAGACGCGTCACCGTGAGACCGCGCGCCTCCAGCATCAGCCCTGCAGAGATCCCACCAGAACTGGGCTGCCACTGAACGCGAAGCCTAGACCATGCCAGACGGCCTGCGGGATGACCGGGCTTCTTGCCTGCCACCACGGGAATTGGCTCGATCAGGCGGGAAATGGGGGTGACGTCTACGGGGCCGTGCGCCAGCTTCCACAACAGCAGGGTCCCTGCCGCTCCGGCAACTGCGACAGGAGCGGTCAGCACAAGACAGACCCAACGTGCAACGCTCAGGTGTCGCGGAAGGCAGAACGGTCCAGGTGAATAAGGATCAGGCAGGGTCATGTCTGTATGCCGGTTGACGCCCGGCGCTCTCCCTGTCTGTGGAAAGGATGGAGGAAGGGCGCTCAGACCCCGCTGGTCATATCCCGGAAAGCCTCAGCCACCAGCGCGGTATGATCGGCAGGTTTCACTTTGCGCCAGATATGACGGATGACACCGCTCCCATCCACGAGGAAGGAACTGCGTTCCATGCCCATATAGGTCCGCCCGTACATGGATTTCTCAACCCATGTTCCATAAGCCTCGGCGACAGCATGATCCTCATCGGAGGCCAGCGGAAATGTGAGAGCATATTTTTTGGCGAAACGATCGATTTTCGCAACCGGGTCCGGGCTGACACCAATGATTGTCAGCCCCTCGCTGTCGAAGGACGGCAGGTTTTCCTGAAGGGAACAGGCCTGCGTTGTGCAGCCGGGCGTATCTGCCTTGGGATAGAAATACAGCAGATACGGTTTGCCCTTCAGCGCTTCGCTGCTGACGGCACCGCCCCCCGAAACGAGAAGCGAAAACGCTGGAGCACGGTCACCCGGCTGAAGAGCATGATCTGTCATAGGCACCATGATTGCCTGACACCCTTCGCCCGATCAAGGCGGACGAAGGGCAATAATGCCTCAGTATTGCGGATAAACCACAACAGGCGGTGGTGGCGGAGCGTAAACGACCGGCGGTGGTGGCGCATAAACGACACGAGGCGGCGGAGCATAAACAACCGGCGGCGGAGGCGGACCATAGGACTGACCCAGCATGGCACCCCCTACAGCGCCTATTGCAAGGCCGCCCAGAATTCCGCCAATCACTGCACCGCTGTTTCCGTGATGGCCACCGTGATGCCAACCTGGTCCCGGGCCATAATACCCACGTCCTGGGCCACCATATCCGGGACCGCCATAACCACCATGCCAATGTGCTTCAGCAGTGGGAACAACGGCATTCGGGGCAACTACTGCCGTGCCGATCAGCAGGGGTGCAGCCAGAAGAACTGCACGGGTGATGCGACGCATGGCAAATCTCCTCATTACGTCAGACGGGGCAGTCCCGAAGAATGGTTCCACCCGTCCTGTGAGAAGAAATCTGCCACAGGAAAATGGCAGGAAAAGGCAACAATCATGGCAGATTTTTCTCAAATCATGACGGCCATGGCGGGTGTTTTTCAGTGTTTGGGATCTATCCGGTGATACCCTTCCGGAGGATCAAACAGATCATCCGCCTGCCCCGCCCGACTGACAGAAGCTGCCTGCACAACAAGCCGTCCGCCTTGGGTTGCGCCCAATAACAGACCATCCGTCGTGTAACAGAAATCCGTGGGGAGTTTGTTCGTATCGACGCTTTCCCAGATCATGCAGGCCTCGCCCGCAATTGTGGCAGGACCAACCTGTTTCCACGTTCCGGGAGCAGGCGTACCGGGAGCGGAAAACGAATCGCCGGGCGCTTCAGTCACGGTCGCACTTTTTGCGGTCGTATCCAGCACCATCAGCCGATGGGTCCGGTAATCCGTCAGCATGACCGTTGCGGCCCCCTCGGGGTCCACACGCTGGCGCCAGAGCTTTGAGCTCCAACGCATCCGTTGATGAAGATGCTGCCCGTTCGGGCCCACCATGACATAATCAATATCCGCATCATGCATTGGCGTGACGTAAGGCGCTGTATCCGCGGCATACGTCGTCTGAGCGCCAAGAAGCAGCCCTGCCAGTACAGTAAGCCTCCGGAAACCGCACCGCATCAGTTCTGGCCACCATTGGATGGGCCACTCGGAGGCTGATCAGGGGTCGAGACTGTTCCATCGCCTGCCGAATCATTGGAGACGGACGGCTGACTTGCGTCTTCAGGAGACACTGGTGGAACAACGGGAGCCGACGTCTCGGCAGGTGTGCCCTGTGCGGCAATATGGCCGGGGGCCTGCACAGCCGAATCGCCTGCCGCACCACCCTCTGGAACAGGAGCAGGCGTGGGTGATGTGGACTGGCTGCCACCAGCGGAAGAATGATGGGGTGACGTACGAGGCGTGATTTCCTGGAACCCTGCCGGTGGCTCGAATGTCGATGTCGGCAGATCTCCGTAAGCGACGTTCGTGGCCTGAATGGAGCCTTCTGCTCCATCCGCATCCACACCGTTCTCGGACAGGATCACGCCATCCTCAGTCACGCAGGCGCTGGCCTTGCCGTGGGCCGTCTGGATATCCCATCGTCCACACGGGACTCCGGCAATCGTGGCCTGACCTGCCTTGGTGTATTTCATTCCGAGATCCAGCATGAACGGATTATGCAATCCATGCTGAGGCCGGATATGGGCGTAGAGTTTCCGCTCCAGCATGACGAGCGTCACAACCTGCTTGGGGCGATCAAGAATCGTAATGCCGCGTCCATCTGCGGAATCAATTCGCAGCAGATCTCCCGAACCGGAAAAATAGACCTTCACATCTCCACCAGCCCCCTGCATCCCCGGAGCGGACAGATGATATGTGACAGTGACATCCCGCGCTGGAGACAGTCTCGGATGGTCATCGGCGTAGGCTGCTGTGCCGCTGCCTGCACAAAGAAGCAGACTTGCGAGAAAAGCAGACCGATGCCGCCGAAAGAGTGAAATCATCAGGACTCTCCTGGATGTGGGCGTAAAGACGCGATGTCATCGCGCAGGGCGTGCAGACTGAAATCGTCAGGCCAGACGGCGCGGACAGTCAAAGCCTGGTTGAGCAGAACCAGATAGTCCGCAGCAGGAATACCAATACCGCCCAATGTTGTCAGATGAGGTGTCGTGTACTGCGTATCCAGAAGGCGATAGCCTCCCTGACGCAATCCTGCAACGAGATGGACCAGCGCAATCTTGGAAACATCCCGCTGACGGGAGAACATGCTTTCCCCGAAAAATACGCCCCCCAGCGCCACACCGTACAACCCGCCGACTAGCTTCTCGCCGTCCCAGACCTCAATGGAATGAGCATGGTTTCGCTGATGCAGGACGCCATAGAGGGCGCAGATGCGAGGACTGATCCAGGTCTCTTCCCGGCCGGGCGCCGGTTCGGCACAGGCCAGCATGACGTCTCCAAAAGCCCGGTCTGCCGTGACCTGAAACTTGCCGGACCGAATGGTTCGCATCAGCTTGCGCGGTACCACCATGCCATCCAGTGGAAGAATTCCGCGTTCCTCCGGAAAGTACCAGTTCAGTTCATCACTGTCCCGGTCAGGAGCCATCGGGAAAATACCGGATGCATAGGCATCAAGCAGGCTTTCCGGTGTGACGTCAGACATGCCGTCGGTGCTCTCGATCCTGCATAAGGGAAATATTGGCCTCTCTGTCTGTCGGCATGATACACAGATCGTCGACCTTCATGGAGAGCCGCCTTGCCACTCGCCTTTGTCTACATGATCTTTCTCATACCGCTGGCGCTCCTGCGCCTGCTTCTTCCTGAAGCACATGGCCTGCTGATGGCACTTGTCAAAATATGCCTTGCAGGAATTGTCTTCTGGGGACTTCTGGACTTCTGGCGCCTGCGTCCCAGCAAGGGCTAGGCCTTAAATCAGGCCCAGAAGAACCAGGAACAATCCGACCATTGATCCACCCCAGATGAGACTGCGCACTGCTCCCCAGCCAAACGCATAGGCTGGGACGTAGAGCAGACGTCCAAAGAAATAGAGCCCTGCACCCCAGGCAACCAGAGCGCCATCCTTTCCGGCGACATGCGCCAGAAGAACTGCCCCAATGAAAATCGGGAGTGTTTCCTGAAGGTTGGCCTGCGCGCGGCGCATCCGAGCAGCGAGTCCGGTATAATGTGGTGTCTCACCATCCCGGTTTCCGGTGGCCCACTGAACGCCGTCCTGACGCCGACAGGCGGCCGAGGTGAGAAACAGGTGCGCAACGGCCAGAACGAGTGTCCAGCCCAGCCAGACAAGACTCATCGACATACTGTTTCTCCGGTTTCAGTCTCCTGCAAACTCAGGAGAAGGACTCAGACGTTGCTCCGGATCGCAGATCCATGGCTGCTTCATGAACGGCTCGACCATGCGTCCGTTCCAAGCGACGGATCGTAAAATGCGCCCGAGCAAGTGCACGGTAATGGGCCAAGAACGCCGAATTGAGCGACGCACCACAGAGCGCACCGGCAACCGGCACCATCTGAAGAGCAAACTTCCGCGACAGGCCAATGCCATAATGAGACGCCACTTCGGAGATCAGCATCACGACCGGCCGTCCACGGAGCAGAGCGCGGGCCGAGAAGAAACCCAGTTCGCCATCCTCTTCTTCCTGACGAGCCGGAAAGGTCTTGAGTGCAAAGACTTCAAGGCAGGCCCGGCGCGTGTCTTCGTCCCGCAGATCCTCGCCTTCCTCGCGAGCGATGCGCGCGATCTCACGCATGATGGTCAACGTCGTGAACCCGACATCCGGGGCCAGACCGAATACTCCGCCAAAACCACCGACAGCGCCCGAGATGGCTACAGCCGCCTGCCCGGCATTCTCCCGCCACATATCGCGCTTGAGCGGAACGTCGTTTTTAATCCCGACGATCGCAACATTGAACGCCTGTTCAATGGCGACTTCCGCGGTCTTCTGCATTTTTTCCTGAAGACCCGGCGCAAGACCAAGTCCCTTCATCCCGAGTCGCGCAGCCTGTCCGACAGCACCACCCATCAGATCAGCCAGACGGACGAGGACGCCGCGCCCCTGCTCGACGCGTGCCAGCACGGACTGAAGCTGGGCCAGGGACTCCCCGTCCAGCGCCAGTGATGCAAATTCGCTGGTCGGAAGCTGCGAGCCATTCTCTACGGTCATGACGATCAAAACTCCTGTTCGTAAGACCCGAAACCGTTTACCCGATAGCAGGTTTCATATCGCATCACGAAAGCCCCCTGCTTGACGGGTGCCACGGCCGGGTGTGGAGAAGGACATATGATGAAAACATTTTCCCGCTGGATCCTGTCTGCCCCACTGGCGGTCAGTCTCCTCGCGACAGTGGCCACGCCGGCGCTGTCCGCTCCACATCATGCCCATCGTAGCCACAGTACGGCCGATCTGCCACAGATCCCGCCCTCGACGGCGCATCAGTTGAACAATCAGCCTGACAAGGTTCTGACGCCCGCACAGCAGGTTGCCCTGCCGGACGGCGGTGCACCGCCCCCGCCGCATGGCTACACGACAGTTGAAGACTCGGAAGAGAGACTCGCGAACTACAGCGGGGAAGTGAGAACTCATCTGCCGGTCGGGATGCCGGGCACCAATGCCGAGCAGAAAACCAACGGCGCAAACAATTTGCCGTCCCATTTCAGCATTTTCGGGATGCCGGTGAAGTTCAATGCTCCCGTTACAGCCCCTTATCATAGCGAAGACCTGCCGCTGACCTATGCCGGACATCCGTCCAACGGGCAGACGAATATTCTGGTCAACGGCGACGCCTCAGACATTCACTGAGGTCAGCGCCCTTTTACCCAGTCTCCGATTTTCGTCAGGTAGCGGAACTCCGGTTCCGTGACCGGCGCAACGGAGAGGCGTGACTGCTTCAGTAACGCCATGTTTTCCAGTTCAGGGTCAGCCTTGATCTGCGCGAGCGTAATGGGCTTTGCAAAAGCGCCATTTGCTTTCACGTCCACACAGACCCAGCGCGGATCCTCCGCAGTCGGGTCCGGATATGCTTCCTTCACGACGTCCACGACACCCACAATCTGCTTTTCACTCACGGAATGGTAGAAAAGCGCCAGATCACCGATCTTCATGGCGGCCAGATTGTTGCGGGCCTGATAGTTGCGAACGCCTGTCCAGGGTTCCACCCCGTTGTGAACCTGTTCGCTCCATGAAAAGGCTTCGGGTTCGGATTTTATCAGCCAGTACGCCACGTCATTCTCCTGCGAAAAGTTCCCCTTTCGCGCTCATTTCCGTGAAACGTGATAACAGTCATAGGAACAATGGGACAATGCACCTCTTCCGATTGTGAGGGGTTCGGACTATTTCATGTAGAAATATTTCGCGGAGTTTGAGAGTTCCCGTGCGCCCTACGCCTAATCTGCTCCATCGTTATGCCAATCCGGGGCAGTTCCTGCGTCTGGCCCGTGCGCTTCAGCCATGGCTGTCCACCGGCGCGATCATCTTCCTGACGGTCGGGATCGTGTGGGGTCTGTTCTTCGCCCCTGCGGACTGGCAACAGGGCGAGACGGTCCGGATCATGTATGTGCATGTTCCCATGGCCTGGCTTGCCTCGTCGTGTTACCTCGGCGTGGCCATCTGCGGCCTGCTGTCGCTGGTCTGGCGCCATCCGCTGGCCGATCTGGCCGCCATCGAGATTGGCCCGGTCGGAGCCTGCGCTGCTGCACTATGTCTCATTACCGGCTCCCTCTGGGGTCAGCCGATGTGGGGCACATGGTGGGTCTGGGATGCGCGCCTGACCTCCGTTCTGGTGCTGTTTTTCCTGTATCTGGGCCATATCGCCCTGATCCGCGCTTTCGATGAGCCTGCCCGCGGGCAACGCGCCGCCGCCATTCTGGCTCTTGCTGGCGCGATTGACCTGCCGATCATCAAGTTCAGTGTGCAGTGGTGGAACACCCTGCATCAGCCGGACAGCATCACGCTGACAGGAGCTCCGACCATGTCCATGACGATGCTCTGGCCGCTTCTCATCACGACCATCGGCTTCACACTTGGTGTTGCCGCAGTCATTTTCGCCCGGCTGAGTGCCGCAATCCACGAGAGCCGAACCCGTCAGCTTATGGCCCGGTCCCGGCTCAACCGTTCGGACAGGTCCGCAGCATGATGCACCTTCCCAATCACTGGCCCTATATTGCCGCCGCTTATGGTCTGACCATTGGCTGTTCGCTGGTTCTCGGCATTGGTGCGGCCCTGCGCCTGCGTCGCGTCAAAACCCGGCTGGCCGCTGTCGAAAGCCAGCTCCGCCACCGTGAAAGCTCCGCATCATGACCCGCAAGACACGTCGTCTCTGGATTGTCATCGCCTGCCTCGCCTGCATCAGTTCTGCTGCGGCTCTTACGCTGCGGGCGTTCTCGTCCAACATCGTGTTCTTCATGGCTCCTTCGCAGGTCAAAGCGAACCCACCATCTCCGGACCGGACCATCCGTCTTGGCGGCATGGTGATGGCAGGCTCTCTGCACCGCATTACGGAAAATGGGGCTCCGGTGAACTCTTTTAACGTCACCGATGGCCAGGCCGCCGTGGAAGTCCATTACACGGGCATCCTCCCGGACCTGTTCCGCGAGGGTCAGAGCGTCGTTGCTCTCGGAACCGTCCAGAAAGACGGTGGCTTCACGGCCAGCGAAGTTCTCGCCAAGCATGATGAAACCTACATGCCCAAGGAAGTGGCCGACGAACTGAAACGCACGGGCAAGTGGGACCCGCGCTTCGGCAAGGCGCCTGACGCTGCCAGCTGGGACACTATGACCGCCAAGAAAGCCGGAGGCTGAACACCATAATGTTCGGACCAGAACAGGGCCATTTCGCCCTGGCCCTCGCCTGTGTTCTCGCACTCATCCAGTTTGTTGTGCCCCTCTGGGGCGCTCACAAGCGCAATGCCCGCCTCGTGGCGCTGGCTCCGTTTCTGGCGGTGTCACAGCTTCTCGCTCTGGCGATCTCATTTTTCAGCCTGATCATGTGCGCCGTGCATGATGACTTCTCGGTTCAGAACGTCGCCGCAAACTCCGCCGCGTCCAAGCCACTGCTTTATAAAATCACGGGTGTCTGGGGAAATCATGAAGGGTCCGTTCTGCTCTGGACCCTGATCCTCGGTGTCTGCGGCGCGGCCGTCGCCGCATTCGGGCGAAATCTTCCGGATATCCTGCGCGGTCGTGTTCTTGCGGTACTCGGGGGTGTTTCAACCGGTTTCCAGCTTTTCTGCCTTCTGACGTCCAATCCGTTCGACCGCGTTTTTCCGGCTCCAATGGATGGTCAGGGCATGAACCCTCTGCTTCAGGATCCCGGCCTCGCATTCCATCCCCCCATTCTCTACACCGGCTATGTCGGCTTTGCCGTCCCATTCGCATTTGCCGTCGCAGCTCTTCTTGAAGGGCGTGTCGATGCCGCATGGGGTCGCTGGGTGCGCCCATGGGCCGTCGCAGCCTGGTGCTTCCTGACCTGCGGTATCGCGCTGGGCTCCTGGTGGTCTTATTATGTGCTGGGCTGGGGCGGTTACTGGTTCTGGGATCCGGTTGAAAACGCGTCTCTTATCCCATGGCTAACGGGCACCGCACTCGTGCACTCCGCCATCGTGGTGGAGAAGCGCGAGGGTCTGAAGATCTGGACCGTTCTGCTGGCGATTGCGACGTTCTCGTTCTCGCTCTCCGGCACCTTCCTCGTCCGTTCAGGCATCCTGAACTCCGTTCATGCCTTCGCGAATGATCCGGCCCGTGGTGTGTTCATTCTCGGCCTTCTGGCGTTGGTTATCGGCGGCTCGCTGGCCCTGTTCGCCTGGCGTGCACCGTCCCTGACATCAGGCGGCCTGTTCTCACCCGTGTCCCGTGAAGGCTCGTTGGTGCTGAACAACATTCTGCTTTGTTCCATTTGTGCCGTCGTTGTGACGGGCACGATGTACCCGCCCTTCATGCAGCTTCTGGCAGGCCGTACCATTTCTGTCGGCAAGCCGTTCTTTGATGCCGCCACTATTCCCCTGACGATCCCGCTCCTTCTGGCCATGGGCGTCGGCACGGCTCTGCCCTGGAAGCGTGCACAACTGGCGCGCACGTTCTCGCATCTATTCGTGGCGGCCATTATTGCTGCTGTCGGGCTCGTACTGTGCTTCTGGAAATTCTCTGGTGCACTTCCGATCGCCTGTGGTGCTTTGGCCATCTGGGTCATGGCAGCGTCCGTCACGGATATCCTGCGCCGCGTCGGACTAGGCCATTCCAGCATGGGTGAGATGCTCGCCCGCGCCCGGAACCTCCCGCGCTCCAGTTGGGGTGCGGCTCTGGCTCATATCGGTGCTGGCATCACGGTTCTGGGTCTGTGCGGCATGTCCGGTGCCCAGCATGCGATTGTGGAAATCCATGTTGGTGAGACCCGCAGCCTTGCGGGAGACGACTGGACGCTTCTCAACGTGCACGATTACGCAGGCCCGAATTATCGCGCCATGCAGGCCGATATCGCCATCCGTCACAACGGCAGACTGATTACGACGCTGCATCCGGAAAAGCGCGATTTCACCACGCAGAACCAGACCACAACGGAAGTCGCCATTCATACGAACTTCATTACGGACCTCTATGGTGTGGTGGGCGACCGACACGGAACGGGCGCGGATGCGACCTATGTGCTACGTCTGCACCGTAACCCGCTGGCTCCATGGATGTGGCTTGGCGGGCTGGTCATGGCGATTGGTGGGGCATTCTCCCTGTCAGACCGTCGCCTGCGCGTCGGCGCTCCGAAAAGAGCGGCCGCACGGAACATGGCCCAGGCCTGAGGAGAGACACGCATGAATTCAACACGACGGGGCCTGCTGACGGCCCTTCCGATTGTTGGTGCCGGCGTTCTGGGCGTCGGGTTCTGGAAAATGCTTCAAGGTATGGAAAGTGGCGGCTTTGACCCTCGGGCTGTGAAAAACCCGAATGTCGGGCGCCCCATTCCGCAGTTTGCCATGCCGGGTCTTCCTGGTCTGGGAGACGGCTTTACGGACAAGGAACTCAGGGCGGAGACACGCCCGGTTCTGGTCAATTTCTTTGCGTCCTGGTGCATTCCGTGTGTTCAGGAAATGCCCGGCCTCCGCTCTATTTCACGGAACATGCCCATCTGGGGTATCGCCTATGAAGACAAGCCGGAAAATGCGAGTGCCTTCGTTCAGCGTGATGGGACGCCTTATGCCCGTGTCGCATCAGATCGCCATGGCCGCGTTGCGATTGACTGGGGTGTGACAGGCGTCCCGGAGAGCTTTCTCGTCGCGCCGGGGGGCCGAATCCTCTGGCATGGAAGCGCCGCGCTCGACCCGCAGATTTATGAAGCGGAAATCCGCCCGCGACTGGCAGGACTGTGATGAAACGTCTTTCTGCGCTGCTTCTGGCCACAACACTTGTTGGGGGTGGCATTGCCTTTGCCGTCGATGATCCGGCGGAAATGCTCCCTAATCCCGTACAGGAGAAGCGAGCCGAAGCGATTGGCGCTCATCTCCGTTGTCTTGTCTGCCAGAACGAAAGCATTGAAGACAGCAGCGCGCCTTTGGCTCGTGATCTTCGGAAAGTGGTGCGGGAGCAGGTCGCGTCCGGCAAGTCGGATCAGCAGATTATGGACTGGATGACGGAACGCTACGGCGAGTTCATCCGGCTGGCCCCTCAGTTTTCATGGTCAACCGCCCTGCTCTGGCTGATGCCGGCACTGGCGCTGGTGGCCGGTCTTGTTATTGCCTGGCGTGCGACGAGACGCCGCGTTGTCACGCCTGCGCCGCTCACGGATGAAGAGCGCGCGCGTCTGGATGCCCTGTCGGGCCGGGAGTAAGTCTTGTTCTGGTTGGGAATCCTGATTGTTGCAGGCGTTGCCCTGTTACCGGCCCTCTATGGCCTGCGCCGTCTCCGCCGTCGGGTGGATGCGCGTGACTCTGCCCTCACACTCTATCGTGGTCAGCTTGCGGAACTCGACCGGGACCGGGATCTTGGTCTCGTCAGTGGCGATGAATATGGCGCCGCGCGGATTGAAATCCAGCGCAGACTGCTCGCCGCCGATGAGTCATCTGCCGCCCCGGACCTGAATGAGGGAGCCTCCCGCTCCAAGCGGTTCCTGCCCGTACTGGCTGTTGGTTTCGGCATACCACTCGCTGCATTCTGCCTTTATATCGTGAACGGCCACCCTTCCCTGCCCCCGCAGCCTCTGAGTGCGCGGCAGGTCAAGCCGGATGCGAAGGCCATGGCAATGATCCAGAAGCTTCAGGCACAGGTTTCCACGATTCCGAAGGACAATCCGACCTACGAGACCGGTCATGTCCTGCTCGGTCAGATCGAGGCACGCGCTGGTCTGACTTCTGAAGCGATTGCCGACTGGAAGGTCGCGCTGGATACTCATTTCACGCCAGAGCTTGCAATCCAGCTCGCAGAACTCCAGACCCAGAAGGACGGACACATTTCTGCGAACAGTCTTGATCTGTATCGCCGTGCCCTGGCGGCGGCCCCGGCTGATGCGCAATGGCGCATGGCTGTGGAAGCGCGGATCGCCGTGGGTGAACATGAGGAGAATAACGGCCAATGATGGAACCAGCGTCCAGCGCCGTCACAATCTGCCCGGTCTGCCGGGAAAAGATCCGCTCAACTGCGGAGCGTTGCCCGAACTGCGGGGCCGAGCGGCATTTCGGCCCACGCCTGATTGAATCTGGCATCTGCGCCTTTGCGGGCATGGTGATTCTGGCAGCCATTTCCAGACTGCTGATACCGATGTCTTTGTGGACAATCGTTTTTGCCGTCGCAGGCCTCTGTGCGGGGTTCCTGTTTTCGCACAACCGCTTCGGCGGTGATCGCTGGCTGGGCCAGTAAGAACCTGACCTGCGCGTTTCAGGCGAGCAGGTCATGACTTCTCATACGCACCATCCCTGAACATTCCCGGTTCGATCCAAACCGGTTTTCCCGTCTCCTCTCTTGAGGTAGGGTCCGCGCAGGCATGAACCCCCGTCCTGCAGGAAAGCGCCAGACCGCATGAGCCGTATTGAAACCGATGGCATGGGCCAGATCGAGGTTGCTGATGATGTTCTTTGGGGCGCTCAGACGCAGCGCTCCCTGAAATATTTCAGCATCGGACGCGAGCTGATGCCGCGTGAAATGATCGAAGCCTATGCGATCATGAAGCGGGCCTGCGCCACAGCCAATGCAGCCAGTGGACGACTTTCGCAGGATCGGGCGGCCCTGATCCACACGGTCTGTGATGAAATCACGAGCGGCAAGCATGACCGCATGTTCCCGCTCCATGTGTGGATGACGGGCTCTGGCACGCAGTTCAACATGAACGTCAATGAAGTCATTGCGAACCGAGCCAGCCAACTGACGGGGAATGCACTTGGCAGCAAAACACCGCTGCATCCGAACGATCATGTGAACATGGCGCAGTCCACCAACTGCAACTTCCCGACCGCCATGCATGTCGCGGCAGCACTGGGCGTTGATCGCCGCCTGATTCCGGCTTTGACCAAACTGCGGGATGCCATCGCTGCCAAAGCTGAAGAATGGAAGGATCTGGTCAAGGTTGGCCGGACCCATCTTCAGGATGCCGTTCCCATCACACTGGGGCAGGAATGGCACGGTTACGCCGGGATGCTGACAGACAATATTGCGCGACTTGAGGCTGCCCGGGATGATCTTTTCCCGCTGGCTCTGGGCGGCACGGCATTGGGCACCGGCGTCAATACCGATCCCGGATTCGATACCCGCGCCTGCACCGAGATCGCACGCCTGACTGGTCTTGGTTTTAGGGCGGGCGAGAACAAATTCGCTTTGCAGGGTGCACATGATGCGTTGGTGCATCTGTCCGGCTGTCTGCGGACAACCGCTGGCAGCCTGTTCAAGATCGCCAATGACATCCGCCTGCTCGCGTGCGGCCCACGCGCGGGCTTTGGTGAGCTGCTCTTGCCTGAAAACGAGCCAGGCTCTTCCATCATGCCGGGCAAGATCAACCCGACACAGGCGGAAGCACTCTCCATGCTGGCGCTTCAGGTTATGAGCAATGATGTTGCCGTTGGGCTCGGCGGAGCGTCCGGCATGATCGACATGAATGTGTACAAGCCATTGATGATCCACAACATCATGCAGGGCATTACACTTCTCCATGATGGCTCCGAGAACTTCCGCCAGCATCTTGTGGAGGGCACCCGAGCCAATGAAGCCCGCATCAAGCAGGCCTTGGCTCAATCCCTTGTTCTGGTGACAGCCCTGTCCCCCGCCATCGGTTATGACAAAGCCGCGCAGGTGGCACATCATGCGATGGAGAAGGATCTCAGTCCGAAGGACGCCGCACTGGAACTCGGGTTCATGACGGCGGAAGACTATGATCGTGTTGCTGATCCGCGCCTGATGCTATCTCCTAACATCAAACCAACCCGCTCCTGACCTGCTGACCTGATCCTGCATGACGAAAACTTCATGCAGGATCGGTAGCCGTAACGAAACGGGACTGGTAGCGACAGTCCGATCCTGTAATCCTTCTTTCGGAGATGACAGACAGATGATGTCCCGTCGTGCGCTGCTGCTCGCCCTGTCCCTTCTTTCCCCTGTATCGGCCCTGCCTGCCATGGCAGACGAGGCCGCCAAGACGCCCACACCCAAAACGGACGCAGCCAAGACCACGGATAGCTTTACCGGTGAAGCCGCCCTGCTCCCGACTGATTCCGTGACGAAGCATCATCTGAATGGCATCGCCTACACAGCTCATGCTGGCACGCTGACGCTGCGCGGACCGGACGGCAAACCCACCGCCCGCATGTTCTATGTGGCTTACACCAAAGACGGCGCAGCAGACGCCAAGCGCCCGGTCTCCTACTTCTTCAACGGTGGCCCTGGTGCTGCAACGGCCTATCTGAATCTGGGCGCTGCGGGACCGGTTGCCCTGACGATGCCCACCAAGGACGCAACGGACGGCACCCATGCGACGCTGGGCGATAATCCGGATAGCTGGCTTCCGTTCACGGACATGGTGTTCTTTGACGCCGTCGGCACGGGCTATTCCCGCCCGCTCGATACAACCAAGGCTGGCGACCAGTTCTATGGCGTGAAGCAGGATGCGAGCACGTTTGCGAAGGCGATCCAGCTCTGGACGGCCAAGAACAGCCGTCAGGCCTCCCCTCATTATCTGGTGGGTGAAAGCTATGGCGGTATCCGGTCCATTCAGGTCGCCAATGCCCTTCAGATGGAACAGGGTATTCTGCTGAACGGTGTGGTCATGCTGTCTCCAGCGATCGAAATGCCTTTGCTGGATACAGACGAAAATCCGCTGTCCGCTGCCCTCATGATCCCCAGCCTTATTGCGGCGCATGAAAGCCCGAATGTCACACCGCAATCTGCGGATGCGGCGTACGAATGGGCCATGGGTACTTATCTGAGCAAGGTCGCGGGCAAGCTGCCAAGTGGTGATGAGGGCAAGGCGTTCTACGCGGAAATATCCCGCCGCACCGGTCTGCCGGAAGATGTCGTGACGCGCCAACATGGTGTTCCGGCGATCGGCTCGCATGATGTCATGTCCCGCGATGGCAAGCTGCATGGTCTTTACGACTACACCCAGACGATTGCCGACCCGTCCGCTGACGGGCTGGACGAGAGCCCCGATCCAACGCTGTTTGGCTTTGGCCGCGCTTACGGCAATGCGTTTTCAGGATATGCAGCCAATGATCTTGGGTTCCAGACGCCGCTGACCTACGATCTGCTCTCCTTCAAGGTGAACAGCAGTTGGAAGTGGAGTGAAGGGGGGCCTGCACCGGTTCATCAGATTCCGGTTCTGAACCGTCTTCTGGCGCTCGATCCGGGGCTGCGGGTGTTTGTCGCCAACGGTTATTATGACCTCGCCTGCCCGTTCGGAACGGCCCGTTGGATGAAGGATCATCTGACGGTTGGGGCGGATCGCGTATCCCTGCATCTCTATCAGGGCGGACACATGCTCTACACACGCCCGGCAAGCCGTCATGCACTGTCTCTGGATGTTGCATCCTGGATGCAGCAGGACGCTCTTCAACACTGAGTTAAATTGACAAGCGGCAGGGGAAAACCCTAAGGTTCACGATATATTCCTTCCAGTTTTCTCAGCCTGGAAGCAGGATCGTGACATGTCTTTTCTTCTGCCGATCCTCATGGGTGGGCTGCCCGTCAGGGCGATTGTTGCATCACCGCTGAGAGGACTGTTCAGACTTTGACTTCGTCTTCAAAAACTTCTCAGTTGGGGCAGCCTCTCTCGGAAGCATTGCTAACGGCCTGCGACCGTGAACCGATTCATCGTCCGGACGCCATCCAGTCTTATGGACTTCTCCTGATTGCCGATGCCAGTACCCTGACTGTTCTGGGAGGGGCAGGCGATCTTGAGGGACGTCTGTCGGGAGAGTGGCTGGGCCGCTCTTTGCCAGAACTCCTGGGTTTGCCGCCTGAAGGCTTTCAGGATTTCACACCGGCATCCTTCAGCGATGCCCGGATTTCAGGACTTCAGGGGGAGACATTCAGTCTTCTGATCCATCCTACGGATGGAAAACTTCTGGTAGAGCTTGAACCCATTCAGGAAGCCCGCCTCCTGACGTGGGAAATTTTTGGCCGTATCGATGCTACTGCCGACCGCTTTGAGCGGTGTCCGGATGTGGCGGAAGTCTGCCGCCAGGGCGCCAAGGTCTTCAGAAAACTGACCGGCTTTGACCGGGTCATGGTCTATCGTTTTCAGGAAGATGGTTCCGGATGTGTCGTCGGGGAACATCGCAACGAGATTTTCCCATCGCTACTGAACCATCACTTTCCAGCAAGTGATATTCCCCGTCAGGCGCGGGCGCTCTATCTGCGCAACCGTATCCGCGTCATCCCGAATGTCCATTACGAGGCAGCCGTCATCCGACCTGCTGAAGCCGGTCTTTCAGGGATTGATCTGAGCGATGTGCAGCTTCGAAGCATTTCGCCGGTTCACCTGCAATACATGGCCAATATGGGCGTGGCAGCGTCAGCCTCCATCTCGCTTGTTGTAGATGGCGTGCTGTGGGGCATGATAACCTGTCACAACGCAACGCCCCGCATCCTTTCCGAAGACATTCGCGCCGCCTGCCGCACACTGGCTGGCGTCATGTCCCGGCAATTGCGCAACAAGGAAGAACTGGTCACCTACCAGGAACGCCTGCGCCTCCGGAACGCGACGGAATTTGCCACCTCACATTTTGATGCCGCTGCATCCGTTGAGACCAATCTGCGCCATTTCGCCTCCGAACTTCGAAGTCTGTTCCCCTGCGATGGCTTTGCGGTCATTGGAACGCAGGATGTAACAGCATGTGGAGTAACGCCCGCCAAAGCTGACCTGCTCGCCATCCGCGACTGGCTCAGACTGGGCAGCAATGGGGGGATTTTCTGCAGCTCTTCCTTGGGCAAAGACTATCCGCCGGCAGAGAACTGGCCGACTCTTTCGGCTAGCATTATCGCCATTGCCCTGCCTTTCCGCTCTCCGCTGACATTGATCTGGAGCCGCGTGGAAATTGTTCAGGTCATTGAATGGGCAGGGAATCCTCATAAAGGCACACCAGACCAGGACGGCATTCTGCACCCTCGCAAGTCCTTTGACTCATGGCAGCAAACTGTCTGCGGCCAGTCCCAACGCTGGAATACCGAACAAAAACAGGCGGCACGCCGTCTGCGCAGGATCCTGATTGCCGATTACCAGACCCATCAGCTTCGTGAACTGAACGCCACGTTGACCGCAACGGTGCAAGAGCGGGAAAGCCTCTTGCAACAGAAGGATTTCCTGATCCGCGAGGTCAACCACCGCGTACAGAATTCGCTTCAGATGGTCGCATCCTTTCTGAAGCTACAGGCCCGTACCTCGACGAACGAGGAAACCACCCAGGCCCTGTCTGAAGCCCAGCACCGGATTGCCGCCATCGGTCTGGTTCACAGGCGTCTGTATCGTGGCGATCATGTCGGTGTGGTTGATCTAAGCCGCTATCTTGAAGAACTGATACAGGAACTCTGCTCCTCCTTAGGCGCAGCATGGGAAAGGCATCTGCGCATTTTTCTTGTTCCTGTCACACTGTCGGCTGATCGCGCGATCAATGTTGGCCTCGTGCTGACGGAACTGGTCATTAACGCCAGCAAATATGCTTATCGTGGCGACGCAGGCCCGCTGCATATCACCCTTTCGGAAACAGGCGATCGGCTGATCCTGACAGTGTCCGATCAGGGGTGTCATGACATTGATATGAATGGAAACGGCTTTGGTACGCGCATGATGAAAGCCGTTGTCAGCAGCCTGTCCGGCACTCTGACTTACACGCTTCTTCATCCGGGCCTGGAAGCTGTCATGTCCGTACCGCTTGATACACATTCAACCGGGAGTCATAGCGAAACCCCGGACGAACAACTGTATTCGTGAGACGGAGCATCCCATGAACAGGAAGATCAACGATGCGGATTAAAGGAATTCCGCTCTTCCTGTCATGAGCCCGGACCCAACCACGCTGCTCGCATACAGCACGGTTCTTTTCCTTATCTTCGGCCTTTATTTCACTGCTGCTGAACTGGCCCATGGCAAAACCAGAAAAGCATTCTGGTATTCCAGCCCTTTTCTGGCAGCGTCAGTTTCGGGATTTTTCTTTACCAGCCCCTTTCTCATTCCCGGCCTGTGGGGCCTGCGTATTGGCGCAGTTTTCATGACATTAGCCTATGGTCTCGGCTGGCAGGCCATACGCACCATGCTGGGTCGTCGGACGTGCCTGAAAGCAGTCTTGATTGTTTGTCTCGTGTCTTTGGCCATTTCCGCCAGCGCTGCATCAAGCGGAACCCGACACATTGTCAGTTCAATTGTCCGTATGCTTTTCATCACAGGGTTTCATTTTCAGGCCGCCCGGGATCTTCTTTGCTCTACCGAAAAGCAGACGTCAGCCGAGCGGCTCTTATGCAGAATCATTGCCTTTTACACGCTCGTTTACGGCGCACTTACCCTTTCAACACCTTTTCTTCCCGAGCCTCTTGGTAGCCAGCCTTCAACGGTCTGGGCCATTATCCTGTATAATTTTCTGGTCATCATCGAAGGTATTGTCATCGCTCTGGCAATGATTGCCATTCCCAGGGAACGATTAGCCGCAGAGCACCATCTTCTGACTCTTCAGGACCCACTGACACACGCAGGCAACCGCCGGGCCGTGGACCTGTGGATGGAGCAGAACGCAGGTTCTTCTCATACCTGTGTGCTGTTTCTCATGGACATTGACCATTTCAAAGCCATTAACGACCACCATGGCCATACGGCAGGGGATCAGGTCATTATTGCCGCAGTCAGGGCCAGTCAGAAGGTTTTACCCCAGGAGGCCAAGTTTTTCCGTATTGGCGGCGAAGAGTTCGCTGCTCTCTTTCCCTTCACCAGCATCTCCCATGCCTTGGAGCTTGCTCACCGCCTGAAGAAAACTTTCACACAGGATGTCAAAAACATTGGAGAGAGGGGTATTGAAGCCACGCTGAGTATTGGCGCAGATATTCGATATTCGTCAAAAACGCTTTGGTCAGATGTCTGGCAGAAAGCAGATGCCGCACTTTACGCTGCGAAGGGGACTGGCCGAGATGCCGTTGTTCTGAGAGCGAACGATACAATCACGTCACCGCCCTTTGCAGTGGAAACAAAAAAAGCGTCGCCCCATGGCGGGTAAACGCTTTTTGTTAATGTACCCGGAGGCAGGCTTGGTCAGGAAACCAGATTGCCTTCCTTGTCCACCAACTGAATCGGGTAATCGCCTGTAAAGCAGGCATCGCAATAACGCCCTGCCCCTTCAGCACGGCTTTCGTGCCCTAACGCACGGTACAATCCGTCAAAACTGATGAAAGCGAGGCTGTCGACACCGATGGCCGCCGCCATTTCTTCCATTGTGTGAGTTGCCGCCATAAGCTTGCTCTCTTCCGGTGTATCAATCCCGTAGAAGCAGGCATGACGTGTCGGCGGGGACGTAATGCGCATATGCACTTCGGTCGCCCCTGCCGCACGAACCATATCCACAATCTTGCGGGACGTGGTGCCACGAACGATCGAATCATCCACCAGAATAACGCGACGACCCGCCAGAACAGGCCGATTGGCGGAGTGCTTCATCTTCACACCGAGATTCCGGATCTGATCCGTCGGCTCGATGAAGGTTCGACCTACATAGTGATTGCGGATAATGCCCAGTTCGAACGGAATACCGCTCTCAGCCGCATATCCAATCGCGGAAGGCACCCCGGAGTCCGGCACCGGAACCACGACATCCGCTTCAACCGCCGTCTCACGCGCCAACTCTGCCCCGATGCGCTTACGCGCCTCGTAAACAGGCTGTCCCTCAAGCACGGAATCCGGACGAGCAAAGTAGATGTATTCGAAGACGCAGAAGCGTCCCCCCTGATCCCCGAAAGGCCTTAGGGACCGCAGCCCATCAGAATTGATGACCACGATTTCACCCGGCTCGATGTCGCGAACGTAATCTGCTCCAATAATATCGAGAGCACAGGTCTCACTGGACAGAACCCAGCCACCATTTCCGCCTTCATGACCAGGAATACGCCCCAGAACCAGCGGGCGCACACCCAACGGATCACGCATGCCGATCAGGCCGTCATCAGGCGTCAGGGTGATCAGGGAGTAAGCCCCCTTCACTTGCTTGACGGCATCGATGAAGCGATCGAGCACGGTGGAATACAGGGAAATGGCGATCAGGTGGATGAAGACTTCCGTATCCGTCAGGGAATGGAAGATACAACCCCGCTTGACCAACGCCTGCTTCAGCGTAGCTGAATTGGTCAGGTTGCCGTTGTGGGCAACCGCCAAACCTCCGAACTCATAATCCGCATAGAGCGGCTGCACGTTCCGAACATGCGTTCCGCCTGTCGTCGCATAGCGGTTGTGCCCAATAGCGACACTGCCCGGAAGGGTCGCCATGACCCGGCTGTCACCAAACACATCCCCAACAAGACCAAGGCCTTTATGCTGATGAAACCGTTCGCCATCGAAACTGACGATACCGGCAGCTTCCTGACCACGGTGCTGAAGAGCGTGGAGGCCGAGAGCCGTCAGGGCAGACGCATCAGGAACGCCCCAGACGCCGAAAACGCCACATTCCTCGTAAGGACGGTTAAGAGTATCGGAGGCAGTCATGGAGTTCGGCCTTTCCGGACTGGGTTCACAACGACGCGTCATGGCCGCTTGTGGGCGGCGATGCAAGATGTGGTTGCAAGGAATGTGGCAGATAACCTGCCATCCGTGCGGCTCCGGCCACAATATAAGGCCCGGAAACGCTTCCCTGCATCAGGTAAGAGGTCCATGAGCCAAAAAAAGACCCTGCCAGCAGATAAAGTGCAATCAGCATCACATATCCGCGCAGAATGCCGAAAATAGCGCCCAGTATGCGGTCTACACCTCCAAAAAGAGTGCCCCTCACCGCAGCACCTACCCGACCTGCCACTGTCGTCAGCAGGAGAAGAATGACGATAAACAGAACAGCCGCGCTTACGCTTTCGGCCAGCCAGTTTTCATGCAGATAGGGGGAAATCCACGGTAACAGAGCAGCATGGAAACGATAGGTCAGAACAACAGCAGACGCCCATGCCACCAGCCCTGAGAGTTCCGTGGTGAAACCACGCGTTAGCCCCCAGAGAGCCGACAGGCCGATGATAACCAGAACACCGATGTCCAGCCGGCTCAGATCATCTGGAGAAACATGAGACAGGTCTGGGAACGCAGGCATCACTCAGAACAGTTTATCAGGGCAGTTTGGTAGAACGGTACTGGCCGCCTTTGCGCGGACGAATGCCTTTAGCACGAAGTTCTTCAGCCAGACGGATTCTTTCTCCGATTTCTGCCCAGACCTGCTCACTGTTCAGGCCGCGCGCCTTCCAGATCTTTTCCAACACGAGAAGGAAGGATGCGCTTTCACGGACAAAACCGTGACGATCGTTGATCATGACATGCATGACGCAGTTGGCCGTTGAAGTTCCGAGCCGGTTTGCAAGTTTCGTGACCTTGCGGGTCTTTCGGAACGGGACGAGGTCTTCCTTGAACGGCATCACAACATGATGAGGGGGATAGCCCGCAGACGCAAGGCCATCCCCCAAATCATTTCGGCTATCGGGTTATTCCGAAACCGTTTCTACTTCCTTCTCAGGAACATAAAGCCTGGCGCCATGGTCCTGAAAGACTTCGCTCATCTGCGCCATGCCATCCTGACGTTCCGCTTCGCGACGAATATCATGGCTGATCTTCATGGAGCAGAATTTCGGACCGCACATGGAACAGAAATGTGCCGTCTTGTGCGCTTCCTTGGGCAAGGTTTCATCATGAAAACTCCGTGCCGTGTCCGGATCAAGCGCCAGATTGAACTGGTCTTCCCACCGGAACTCAAACCGCGCCCGTGACAACGCATCATCCCGCAACTGCGCGGCTGGATGCCCCTTCGCCAGATCGGCAGCGTGCGCTGCAATACGGTACGTAATCACGCCCGTTTTGACATCAGAACGGTCTGGGAGACCCAGATGCTCCTTGGGCGTAACGTAGCAGAGCATCGCCGTGCCGAACCAGCCGATCATCGCCGCGCCAATACCGGACGTGATGTGATCGTAGCCCGGCGCGATGTCGGTCGTTAGCGGGCCAAGCGTATAAAACGGCGCTTCTCCACATTCCCGAAGCTGCTTGGTCATGTTGACCTTGATCTTGTGCATCGGCACATGACCCGGCCCTTCAATCATAACCTGACAGCCCTTTTCCCAGGCAATCTTCGTCAGTTCCCCCAGCGTTTCCAACTCGGCAAACTGCGCTGCATCATTGGCATCAGCGATTGATCCCGGACGCAGACCATCCCCCAATGAGAAGGTGATGTCATAGCGGCGCATGATGTCGCAGATGTCTTCAAAGTGCTCGTACAGGAAGCTCTCGCGATGATGGGCCAGGCACCAGGACGCCATGATGGAACCACCACGCGAGACAATGCCCGTCGTGCGCTTTGCCGTCAGCGGAATATGCTGAAGGCGAACACCGGCATGGATCGTGAAGTAATCGACGCCCTGTTCAGCCTGCTCGATCAGCGTGTCCCGGAAGATTTCCCAAGTCAGCTTTTCAGGAACGCCATTCACTTTCTCCAGCGCCTGATAAAGCGGCACCGTCCCGATGGGGACTGGGGAGTTCCGCATGATCCAGTCACGGATGTTATGAATATTGCGTCCTGTGGACAGATCCATGACTGTGTCCGCACCCCAGCGGATGGACCAGACCAGCTTCTCGACTTCCTCCGCAGCAGAGGACGTCACGGCAGAGTTGCCGATATTGGCGTTCACCTTCACAAGGAAATTTCGGCCAATAATGACTGGTTCAAGTTCCGGGTGATTGATGTTCGCCGGAATCACGGCCCGTCCGCGCGCGACTTCTTCCCGTACAAATTCTGGCGTGATGAACGCCGGGATTTCCGCACCGAAATCCTCGCCATCCGCCCGGCGCTCTTCAGCCCCGGCCACCATTTCGGCACGGCAGACGTTTTCGCGGTGGGCAATGTAGATCATCTCTTCTGTGATGATCCCGGCCCTTGCGTATTCATACTGCGTGACGTGCTGCGCACCTTCGCCGGAATAGACGTCATGAGGCGCCGGACACGCTGGAACAGCCTGTGCCTCGCTGGCAAAGCCATTATCTTCCGGCTTGACGGCACGAGCCTCGACTTTCTGGAAGCCACGCTTTGCCAGCCATGCTGCACGCGGCGTCGAAAGACCCTTCTCCACATCAATGCTAACGGACGTGTCCGTATAGGGCCCAGACGTATCATAGACACGCACAGGCTCTTCATTGGCGGACGGGTGCAACGCAATCTCTCGATATGGGACCAGAATGTCCGGACGCCCCGGCGCTTCAGACCACTTCTTACACGAACCTTGGATCGGGCCTGTCGTCACGTGGCCGACAGCCGGCCCTTTATTCAGATTATTTGGACTATCACCCATGGTCGCCCCCTTTTTCGCAGCGGGGGCAACAGCATGGCGTACCGGCAGCGCCGGCTGTGCTGTGTGTCATCACCATTCCCTCCGCCGGTTCTAACCGGATCAGGTTTCCCGAACGCAGGATGCGCCCGGCAGGGTCGTCACACCGCAGACTTCTCAGTCCTTCAGTGACCTCTCAGCTTCTTGTGGCGAAGCTCCCCCTGGTGAGGGCAACACTCATCGCATTGGTGTCATGCTGTCAATGCGTTTCCCCGTGAGGATCACTTTTCGCGATCCGCAGAAGTGTGCCGTTGTGATCTTCTGAGACCAGAAGACTACCATCTGCCATTTCCGCAACGGAGACCGGAGCCCCCGCAGGGGAAAGGGGCGTACGTCCCTCCCAGCCCCAGACCAGCGGTTGAGGCACACCTACAGGCTCCCCACCGGCGCTGATTTTCAGGGTCATGATCCGATGACCGGTCTTCCGATACCCATGATATGGCAGCACAAGTTGCCTTTGCAGGTCTGAAAGCGCGTCGCCCTGATAAGCCAGCAACCCAAGTGGAGCGGCATGAGCCGGAAGCAGCAAGGCAGGCTTTTCCATGCCTGCACAGGCATAATGCGGGTATTCCGGGCTGGGCTGATTGTCCTCAAAGCAATAGGGCCAGCCATAATTCGCCCCCGGACGGATCACGTCATAGGTATCGTGCGGCAATGCCGTATCAGACAGAGCGGGATCGGCCTTGTTGATAGCGTCCCGTGCGTTAACAGCCGCAACCAGCGTTCCATTCGGCAGCACTGCCAGGCCCATGCTATTGCGCAGACCCGTCGCGACCAGTTTTGTGTCTTTCCAGACGACTGGATTTGGTCCCGGACGAACGCTCATAATGCTTGCACGCGGCGGATTTTGTGCTGTTTCAGGGCAGGCTTTCTGCACGTCAGGCGCATCGCCGTCCGGCGTTTCACAATGATCGGTTGCCGATCCGATATTGATGTAAAGCTGCCCGTCTGGCGCAAAGGCCAGCGCTGTCAGAGGATGCCTCCCCTTTTCAGGGAGTCCTGTGACGACATCCCGCATTTGGGGTTTCGCCCCGGACAGGTCCACACGAACAACCTTTCCCGCAACGCCCATATAAAGTGCACCATCCGGTCCAGAGACCAACGCGCTAGGCTCATCGAGCCCTGACAGCAGAACCTCCGGAGAGGCATGGCCGTCCTGCTTTAGTCGCAGCAACCTGCCTTGGCCTTTTCGCCAACCGCCCATATCCAGAACGAACACATCATGGCCGATAGCTGCCACCCCGCGCGCAAACCCCAGATGACTGGCCACCAGCCCCACACAAAGACCGGGCCGCGTCTTCAGGAAGACCTTCGGGAAGCCATCACAACTGTCCTGCGTCTGATAATCCCGCGCAAACGCAGTTCCCAAAGGAACAAGGACAGCAAGAAGGGCGGCAACTCTAAGCACGGACACCATGGGAAAGATCCTTTTCAAAGCTCTGACCGACTGACTTCAGCTTTACGGCACAAAGCTGATATGACGTTTTGGAACCAAGGAGACGGGCTCGTGAAACTGTATGTATTTTATCTGGGCGGAAGCGCCCCCGGTGCAAATATCGAAGTTCATGACGTTCAGTTCGCCGTCGCTGAAAAACCGGAAGACGCATACCCATCTCTTGGCAAACGCTGGTTTGGCATCCGGAACTCCCTGCATGTCGACGCTTATGCTGAAGTGTCCTGGGCGGACGGCTATGCCGTAACACTCAGCACAACCAAGCCCACCTCAGACAAAACCCTCTATTTCATCAATATGGGCGGTTATGCGCCCGGTGAACTGAAGGAAGAACACGCCTTCACCTTTCTGGTTGCCAGTTCCGAGGCGGAAGCAAAGGCCAAAGCCAAGACCTGTCTGCTGGTTGGATACGATCATCAGCATCGGGACAATTTCATGGAAGTGGATGACTGCCTTCCGCTGCAACAACTCGATGGCCTCTACATCACTCTGACCCCACAGGCAGACGGCCAGCCCGTCACAGCCCTCTGGCAGGGCTACAAGCGCATCTGATCCCTGATGACTGGAAACTTTCTCATGACCGAAGCCGCCTCAGTCCTCCTGTTCTCTTACGGCACACTCCAGCAGGACGAGGTCCAGCTTTCTTCATTCGGCCGCCTGCTGGACGGAGAAGAGGACGCCATGACTGGCCATACGACTGCCATGGTGGAAATCACGGACCCTGACGTCCTGCGTGCAAGTGGAAAGCGTTTTCACCCTGTCGTCATTCCCAGCAAGAACCCATCGGATGAGGTTGCGGGGAAAGTCTTCCGCATTACGGAAGCAGAACTGCGGGCCGCGGATGCCTATGAAGTGTCAGACTACAAACGGGTCGAAGTCACATTGCGCTCCGGCCGGACAGCCTGGGTTTACGTTCAGGCCTGACCCCATGCACAAAAAAAGGCAGCCTGATGTGGCTGCCTTTTTTCTTTTAGGCTGAATCGCCCACTTACGCAGCGACAGAGCGCTTAAGCTGTCGCTCACGCCACAGCGTGGAGACAGCTTCGACCAGTTCATCAATCGCTTCACTGGTATGAAGCGGCGTCGGCGTCAGACGCAGACGCTCCGTTCCGCGCGGTACGGTCGGGAAGTTGATCGGCTGGATGTAATGGCCAAAACGATTCAGCAACTCGTCTGACAGGTCACGACAAAGTTCGGCTTCGCCCACCATAATCGGCACGATATGGCTCGGATTACCAACATGCGGGATGCCAGCCTTGTCGAGCGCCGCACGCAGATAGGCCACGGCGCGCTGCTGCCCCTCACGCTCGGCACTGCTTCGCTTGAGATACCGCACACTGGCCAGAGCACCTGCCGCAATCATTGGCGGCAGAGCCGTGGAAAAAATGAAACCTGAGCCGAAAGAGCGCACGAAATCGCAGAGTGGCGCGGAGGCTGCAATGTAGCCACCTACAACGCCATACCCCTTGCCAAGCGTCCCTTCGATGACCGTCAGACGATGGGACAGGCCCAGCTTTTCAGCCACGCCCGCACCGTGATCGCCATACATGCCCACGGCATGGACCTCATCGAGATAGGTCATGGCGCCATACTTATCGGCCAGATCACAGAAGGCCTCGATCGGAGCAATGTCGCCATCCATGGAATAGACGGACTCGAACGCGATGATCTTCGGAACATCCGCCGGGAGCTCCTTCAGACGACGCTCCAGATCTTCAACATCGTTGTGACGGAAAATCTGCTTTTCAGCACGGGAATGGCGGATGCCTTCAATCATGGAAGCGTGATTCAGTTCGTCCGACAGAACCACACAGTTCCGCAAACGCCCTGCAATCGTCCCCAGCGTGACCCAGTTGGACAGGTAGCCCGAGTTGAAGAGTAGCGCGCTTTCCTTGCCGTGCAGGGACGCCAGCTCTTTTTCCAGTTCCACATGATAGTGGTTTGTGCCGGAAATGTTGCGCGTTCCGCCTGCGCCTGCACCCGTCTCGTCAAGGGCATCATGCATCGCCTTGAGAACTTCCGGGTGCTGTCCCATGCCGAGATAATCGTTGGAACACCACACTGTGACGTCACGACCGAGCCCATGATGGTAGGCTTTCGGAAAATTGCCGGACCGGCGTTCAAGTTCCGCAAAGTAACGGTAGCTGCCATCAGCACGCAGACCGTCCAGGGCGGACTGGAACATCGCATCATAATTCATCGCGTTTTCTCCTGCGCGGCACTGTAATCCTGTGACATCTTTCCGCCAAGTGTCTGCTCCAGGTAAGCCAAGAGAACACGCAGTCTGGCTGGCATCTGCAGGCGTGTCGCACCACACCCAACAACCATGAACCAAACCGACAGGACATTGCCTTGCCATCCTGGCAAAACTTCGACCAGTCGGCCTGCCTCAAGATCTTTTCGCAGCATGAAATCTGGCAAAAGTGCCAGTCCTGTGCCGTTTCTCAGTGCCGGAAGCAGCATGTCACCATTATTCACGGTCATCCTGCCGCGCAGTCGAACGGATGCCTGTTTCCCATCGTGATGAGTCAGTCTCAACAGATCCGGCAGGTCAGTATTCGCGTACAGCAGACCAGATTTGCCAGAGAGATCTTCCGGAGTCTCCAGAGGGCCAAGACTCGCCTTTAGTTCCGGTGAACACACGAACCTCACCATGGATCGACACAGAAGATGCGCCCCACCACTTGACGCGGGCGGCAATTCGCCCGGCGTAATCCGAATTGCCGCTTCAAACCGTCCACCGAGCAGATCTACGGTCCGGTCATCCAGATCAATTTCCATCGAAATATCCGGATATTTTTCCAGAAAGGCAGGCAGCACCGGCCCCAGAATATCCAATCCGAACCCCATTGGAACTGCCAGCCGGATTGTCCCACGGGGTCTGACTGATCCTTCCCGCAGTTCGGCCTCCAGCCATTCTCCATCCGACAGCATTCGTCTTGCTCGCTCCAGACAGGCGACACCCGCTGCCGTAAGGGAGAGGTGGCGTGCGCTCCGCTGAAAGAGCGTTGTTTTCAGGCGATGCTCCAGCCGGGCAATGACTTTGGAGACAGTTGGAGCGGACAGCCCTAGTGATCGGGCAGCGGACGCAAACGAACCGCTTTCCGCAACACGGGCGAAAACAGCCCAGCCTTCAAGATCAGGCAGCATCAGAAGCCTTTTATGCCGTTTTTGGAAACTTTATATTTCCATCAGTTCCATTTTCTTTACCTTATCCGAGCCCCATGTTGGAAGTCAGAACAAACCAACAGGAGCACATCATGCTCGACATCAGACCCTTTTCTTCGCTTGGACATGCCAACCATGGCTGGCTGGACGCCCGGCACCACTTCTCATTCGCTGGCTACATGGATCGTCACCGCATGCACTGGGGGCGCCTGCGCGTGTGGAACGACGACCGGATCGAGGGTGGCACCGGCTTTGGTGCCCATCCTCACAAGGACATGGAAATCATCACCTATGTCCGCACGGGCGCTATTTCCCACGAGGACAGCTTGGGAAATAAAGGACGCACAGAAGCTGGCGATGTTCAGGTGATGTCCGCAGGTAGCGGGATCACCCATGCGGAGTTCAACAAGGAAACCGAGGACACCACGCTGTTCCAGATCTGGATCATTCCCAATGAATCAGGAGGAACGCCAGGCTGGGGAACAAGGCCTTTCCCGAAAGACGCACGTAACGGACGGTTCGTCACGCTCGCATCCGGTTTCGAAGATGACGATGCGCTACCGATCCGGGCCGAAGCCCGCGTCCTTGGTGCTACTCTGAAAGCAGGCGAAACATTAACATTCGAGACACGGCGGGAAAATTTCTCCTATCTCGTACCCGCAACCGGCAGTCTGGAGATTGACGGTCAGACTGTCGCAACACGGGATGGCGCAGCCCTGACCGATGTAGAACGCATTGTTATTACGGCCAAAGAAGATGCCGAAATTGTTCTGGTCGAAAGCGGCCCTCTGGACTGACGCAAAAAGGGCGGAAACATCACGCGAAGGTGTTTTCGTCCCTCGCGACCAAACCAGACTTCATGCGTTGTCAGTGCAGGGCCGATTCCCCCCGGATGCGGCCAGTCCCTCCCTTGCTGAGGAATACAGGTCATGACCACCACCGTTAAAACCAAAGGCGAAAAAGAAACCTCCCTGTTCGTCCGCTTCGGCGACTGGCTCAGCAATGCCAGTATGGACAGGTCAGGCCTAACGGAAGTCACCATCCGCTTGATGCGTGATGACTGTCATCTGGCAACACGGGTCAGTGAAATCCACAACACTGAAGCCAATCCCCTCACACCGCAGGAAGTTGAAGTCTTGATGGGCGAGAAGCACCTGAAGTACATTGCTGACCAGACCGGGCAGTCGCTTGAAGCAATTGAGGATGCCCTGACGGAAGTCCTTCCCATGCTGGGCAATCTCCTGCGCGTCGACCCTGAACGTCTGTTTCAGTATCAGTGCAAAATCTGACGCAAGTGCACGTCGTGTCAGCAGGGTAAGACATCCTGCTGACATTGCCCGTCATAACCCTTCTGCCGTCCGACTCATCCGGCGGCGGCGGGTACGCCCTTCTGTTCCGGCAAAACGCTCTGCAATCTGCGCCGTCGTTTCTGCGGGTAGAAGAGCCAGGCCAGAGGCCTCTACACAACCGTTTTTCTGCACAAAATCCAGCTGTGCTGGTGTATCGACGCCTGTGGCGCGCACATGCAGATCAAGGGTTCTCACTGCGTCAAGCGCAGCCCGAAAGAATGCCACAGCTCCCTCGTCCAGTTCCGGTACATCTCCCTTCAGAGACCATGAAAGCGTGGACGCTGACAGAACAGACGTATCGAACTGCACCCCATCCAGAAGACCACTGATGGCGCGATCTCGCAGGAGTGTCAGGCTGGAGGGGGCAATCCCGAAGCCATTGGTAAAGATCTGCACCCCTCGGTCCCGAAGTGACGCAAGCGTACAGCATACTTCTCGCTCGCTCTGGGCAATACCGCTTTCCTGAAAAACCAGATCCAGACGGGAAACAGGGAAACCGGTCTGGTCCAGAACGTCATTCAACCGCTTGTTGAAAGCAACATCCGGCGCCTGATCGTCTTCAAGAGAGACCATCAGTCGCATGTCGTCGGGCCATGTCGCTGCCTGGGCACAAGCGGTCTGAAGGAGTTCAAGGTCGAACTCCCGCTGCTGCTGATCCAGTGACTTTCGACGACTGCGACGCACTGTCCTTCGGGGAATAGCCAGCCATAACTGGCTCATGTCGACCTGCGCGCCAATCAGCTTTTCCATTCCCCCACGCGCACTGGCAAGTCTGGGAAGCCACCTTAACGGAGGCAGCGCACTTTTTTGACGGGCTCGGCGACTGCGCAAGGTTGTAGCAAACATTCCTGCACTTGGCGGGGGGACAGCCCCTACAGGACTACCGCTTTGCAGTCTGCTCCTACCGGTTTCTTTTGCCCCTTCCAGAGCACGAGGCGCCGCCGTCCCGTAACTGACCTCCTGTCCCATGTCATCCAATTCGGACATCTCCTGTTCTATCCAGACAGGAAAATGACGCCAGACCCCTAATTTTCCCTTAACAGCCTGCGTTTTCTCCTCACTTTGCCGTGTGATTTCAGTGAATCCTGCTGAAACTGTAGGGGCTCATTCTTCGTTCGCCCAATCAGGACGAATCTGCTACCGATTTATCCCTGCGGATTTTCCGTGCCACTTCCATCAAGCGTGCAGGTTCAATCTGCCTGTCAGGACATTGTTGATGACGGATGCCTCTTCCCGCTCCGCCCCGAACACGTCTTCCCGCAGTTCTCTCAAGGCCCTCCTCCCCTATTGGCAAGTCACGTTCGCCTCTTTTTTGGGATGGTTTCTGGACGCCTTTGATCAGACATCGCTGATGTTCACACTGCCGGACATCGCCCATGAATTCGGATGCACCATCAGCGCTCTGGGCATGATTCTGACGGCCCAATCCATTGGCCGCGCCATTGGCAATACAAGCTGGGGCTGGCTGGCGGATCGCTACGGACGCCGTCTGGCATTCATGCTGGGTGTCGTCTGGTTTGGCGTATTTTCCGCCATGACGGGCCTGTCTCATGGATTGCTAATGCTTGGCATCGTGCAATTCCTGTTTGGGATCGGCTTTGGTGGCGAGTGGACAGCCTCCGCGGCCCTTCTGATGGAAAGCGTTCCAGCATGGACGCGCCCCATGGCGTCCGCGCTCATGATGTCCGGCTATGAAGTCGGCTATTTTGCTGCTGCCGGCGCGCAGGCGTTGATCCTGCCACATTACGGCTGGCGGATGCTGTTTTTCATCGGTCTGGCCCCGGCCCTTCTGGCGATCTTCATTCGTCTCGGCGTGAAAGAAAGTCCGGTCTGGCTTCGCAATCGTGCAGAGCGGGTAGCAGGGCAGGCCCGAACACCAACGCAGCCTGTACCAAAGGTCCAGTTCCGTCTGGATGGCGCGGCCATTCAGGCCATTGCCTTCATGGGCTTTCTGGAGTTCCAAAAAGCGGCCATTTATACATTTTATCCCACCATCCTGCGCGGGTCCCATCATCTGACACCGCAGGACGTTTTCATCCCGATCACACTTTACTGCATCGGGTCTTTCAGCGGAAAAATCCTCTGCGGATGGCTGGCGGAACGCTTCGGTGATCTGAAAGTCATGCTGGGTGCGATTGCCATTGTCGTACTGACAATCTGGCCGTTCCTGAGTGCTCCGTCATGGAATATGCTGCTGACGGCTGCTTTCATCATGGGTGCTGCTGCTTCCGGGATTTTCGCACTCGTGCCGCATTATCTGGCCAAGTGCTTTCCGTCTGAAACACGCAGCTTCGGGATGGGCCTGGGTTATGCTCTTGGCTCCATCGGGCAAGGCATTGCCGGATGGATCATTCCGGGCATCGGACGGACGCCAATTACCCTGCCTCTGACGGCTGAAGCATTTGTGGTGGGATCAAGTGCCGTGACAGCGGGTATCGCCCTGCTTCAACCGAAGAACCTTCCAGGCGAAACCATGGAAGGTGACGAGGAAGCAGCGTCTTAAAGAGACGCTGCAAGCCACTCCGCTGTGCGGATGCCATCAATTCCGGCGGATAGGATACCGCCAGCATAACCCGCACCCTCACCGGCCGGGAACAGACCCCGCAGGGTCGGGCTTTGTCCGTCCCTGTCTCGCTGAAGGCGGATGGGAGACGACGTGCGGGTTTCAACACCCGTCATGACCGCGTCTTCCATCGAGAAGCCCTTCAGCTTGCGCTCGAAACGCGGCAAGGCTTCACGAATAGCCTCGCAGACGAAATCTGGCAGACACAGCGTCAGATCGGTTGGGGTCACGCCCGGCTGATAGGACGGGACAACATCGCCTAGCGTTGTGGAGGGCCGACCTGCCAGAAAATCGCCAACCCGCTGGGCAGGAGCGCGATAATCGCTGCCACCTGCCACAAAAGCTGCCTTTTCCCATTTCCGCTGAAATGCGACGCCACCCAGAACATCGTCCGGGAAGTCCTTTTCCGGCGTGACTTCCACGACAATGCCGCTGTTCGCATTCCGCTCGGCGCGGGAATACTGGCTCATGCCATTGGTCACGACCTGTCCGATTTCAGACGTTGCCGCGACAACCTGCCCACCGGGGCACATGCAGAACGAATAGACCGAGCGCCCGTTGGAGGCATGATGCACCAGCTTGTAATCCGCGGCACCAAGGATCTCATTCCCCGCATCGGAACCAAAACGGGCGGTATCAATGACGGACTGTGGATGCTCAATCCGAACCCCAATGGAGAACGGCTTGGCATCCATTGCAACATCAGCCTGGCGCAGCATTTCGAACGTATCGCGTGCTGAGTGTCCAACTGCGAGAATAACACGCTCGGCTAGAAGAATTTCTCCCGTTGAAAGGTGAAGCCCGCGCAGACGACGCTCCGTGCCCTCGCCTTCCATCTCAAAACCCTCGACACGGGTTTCGAAGCGGTATTCCCCGCCCAGACGCTCGATTTCTTCACGAATGAACATAACCATCGAGACGAGACGAAACGTGCCGATATGGGGCTTGGACACATAGAGGATTTCTTCCGGCGCACCAGCCCGAACGAACTCCTCGATAACGCGACGTCCAAGATTCCGTGGATCGGACACACCGGAATAGAGCTTGCCGTCTGAGAACGTTCCTGCCCCGCCTTCACCGAACTGCACGTTGCTTTCGGGCGTCAGAACCGATTTGCGCCACAGGGCAAACGTGTCCACCGTTCGGGAACGGACATCCTTGCCGCGCTCGATGATGATTGGCTTGAGACCAGCCTGTGCCAAGGTCAGCGCTGCCATGATTCCGCATGGGCCAGCCCCCACCACAACAGGGCGGGGCATGCCTTCTGGCAAAGTCGCCTTGGGAAGATGATAGGTTGTATCTGGCGTTAGACGGACATGCTGATCGCCCTCATGAGCGGCCAGGACAGCTGCTTCATCCGCAACGTCACAGTCGATGCTATACACCAGAACGATATGGCCGCGCTTGCGGGCGTCATAGCCGCGGCGGGCGATCTTGAAATCTTTAAGAGCGTCGGACGGAATGTTCAGACGCGTCAGGACTGCCTCCCGGAGTGCACCTTCCGGGTGCTCCAGCGGCAGGCGCAGTTCTGTCAGGCGGATCATGCGTCGTGCTTTTCTTTATTCTGAGCGGTTTCTGGCTGCGGATCAGCGTGATGCGTATCCGGAGAGCCTTCCATGATGCGATCCATGACGGCCATCAGAACACCGGAAACAACGAAGGCCAGATGAATCCCGACGCTCCATTCCAGAGCACGCGTAGACGTGTCATCCACGCGAATGAAATCAGCCAGGACATGGATGGCAGACATGGCGACGATGGACGCCATGAGCTTGATCTTGATATCCCCGAACGTCACATGCCCGATCCAGGACGGGTAGTCTTCATGCTGACGGATATCGAGACGGGAGACGAAATTCTCGTACCCTGAGAACATGACGATCAGCAGCAGATTGGCCAGCAGGACCAGATCGATCAGATCCAGCACCCCAACAAACACGTCATCAAAATCCAGCCCTGTGGCTTTCAGGACCAGCCCAATGAGTTGCTGGAAGAACTTGAACGCCACCAGAAGCAAGCCGATCGTCAGACCGAAATACAACGGCGCCGCAATCCAGCGCGTCGCGAAAAACGCACGCTCCATGACGTGTTCCGTGCGTCTGGAAGACAGAGGTTTGTTGCCGGGCTTCTGGCCCTGCGGAGAAGAAGGAGTCGTCATGCTCCCTCTCTACGATTTTGCGCCCCTGTCCGCCAATGCCTCTTTGCTGCGATGCAAAGGTTTAACCGACCTTTCGCAGCGGAACGGGCGGAACAGCCACAGATCCCGGGACGCTTTGGGTCTGACGCTCCCGGTCCAGATAGCGCAGGCAACTGACGCGCAGGAAAGACGCCATATTGGGAAGCTCACCTCGAAGCTCCAGAATTTCATCCGAAAGATTCGTGATAAGCTGGTTGACCGTCATGCCATCGGCTGCGGCGATTTCCGTCAACACATCCCAGAACATGTTCTCCAGCCGGATCGTGGTGACAACACCATGGATCCGCAGGGAGCGCGTCCGGCTTTCGTAAAAGATCGGGTCGGCACGGACATAGAGTTCACACATGGCTGGTCTTTCCCTGCGGATAACAATCAGGCTTCGATCTTCGTGCCCAGAACCTTCAGGAACTGGCCGATCCAGGCCGGGTGCGCTGGCCATGCTGGCGCGGTCACCAGCTTACCGTCCGTTACAGCCCCATCAATCGCAATCGCCTGATAGTCTGCGCCTGCAAGGATCATTTCCGCACGACAGGCCGGATAGGCAGAAACCTTGCGACCGGAAATCACATTGGCAGCGGCGAGAAGTTGTGGGCCATGACAGACGGCAGCAATTGGCTTATCGGCCGCCACGAAGGCCCGGATCAGGTCCAGCACGCTCTCATCAGTGCTGAGCTGTTCAGGCGCACGTCCGCCCGGAATGACCAGCGCATCGTAATCGTCCGCTTTCGTGCCTGCATAGGTGGCGTTGAGCGTGAAGTTGTGGCCACGCTTTTCGGTGTAGGTCTGATGGCCTTCGAAGTCGTGGATGGCCGTCGCCACCTGCTCGCCAGCCTTCTTGCCCGGAGACACCACATCCACCTTGTGCCCAACCATCAGCAGCATCTGGAAGGGCACCATGATTTCGTAATCTTCAACGAAATCACCTGCAAGCATGAGAATACGTTTACCGGCCATGAGATCATCCTGACGATCGGGGTTCAAAAGACGGACTCCTTCTTACCGTATGCAGAAGGAGTGTGGGTAATAGGTGGTAACGACACTCAGTCCTGTCACCCACTTGCCGGAAAAGCCAAGCTGCCTCAGAACTGTTGGCGATATTGCCTGTCAGGGACCGCATTCATCCATGAAGACTGCCGCCGCGATCGAGGTTCGGGACCTCCGCAAGACGTATCAGGTCCGCGATGGCGGAAGCTGGCGTGGAAAGACGCGTGAAATCACGGCGCTGGATGGGATTTCCTTCACGGTTCCATCTGGCGAAATTGCCGGGTTTATCGGTCCGAACGGAGCGGGAAAATCCACGGCCATCAAGATTTTATCCGGTATTTTGCGTCCCACATCCGGCATCGTGCGAGTGGGAGATCTGGTCCCGTGGGAGAACCGGATCGCTCATGTTGCGCGTATTGGCGTTGTGTTCGGCCAGCGGACGCAGTTGTGGTGGGATCTATCGGTTGCCGAAGGGCTGGCGCTCCTGCGCGATATTTACAGTGTGGAGCCGGCGCGGTTCAGACGGAACCGGGACCGTCTGGCTGAAGCGCTGGACCTGAACGGCATCATGGATCAGTCCGTCCGGCAGTTGTCACTGGGGCAGCGGATGCGGGCTGAGATCGCTGCGGCTCTGATCCATGATCCGGATGTGGTCATTCTCGATGAGCCGACGATTGGGCTGGATGCACCGTCCAAACTGGCAGTCCGTGCTTTTGTGCGGGACTTGCGGCGAGAACGGGGCACGACGGTTCTGCTCACCACCCATGACATGCACGACATTGAAGCCTTGGCAGACCGGGTTATCGTCATTGGGCATGGCCGTATTCTGGCAGACAGCCCGTTTGAGGCGCTTCAAGCGACAACACTGTCCGAGCGTATTCTGGAAGCGGATTTCACGGGCCCTCCGCCGAAGCTGTTCCTTCCAGACGGCGCTGTAGAAACCGAGCGAGGAACACGCAGCGTGACCATCACGTTCGATCCGCAACGCCTTCCCGCTCCTGCCCTTGTTGCGCACCTGTCCACATTACCGGGTCTGGGCGATCTGCGGATCGGGCGCCCGGCGATTGAAGAGATCATCACACGCTTTTACGCGGATCATGCCTCGTGACGATCCGCCCGTATGTGACGTCCTTCGTCCTGCAATGGAAAATCGGACTGCGGTATCGCCTTGCTGTTCTGGCGGGACTTGTGGCGCAGATGTGGTTCGGGGCGATCTCGCTGATGGCCTATGCCGCCGTGTATCACCACGCGCCCGACGTGAATGCGCCGATGACGCTGCGTCAGGCCATGACCTACACCTGGATTCAACAGTCGTTTTTCACGTTACTCCCACTTGGCTGCCTCCCCGCGATTGGCGAGGCCGCAAAGAGTGGGGCCATTGTCTATGATCTGCTTCGCCCGGTAGATCTTTGGAACTGGTGGCTCTCCGCCTCCCTTGCCCGTCTCTTGGGCAATGCGGTTCCCCGCGCCGTTCTTCTGGCTATCGTCGCAGGTCCTCTGGCCGCACTCGTTGGCCTGAACGGGTGGAGCCTCGCCCCGCCTGCGTCTTTTGAAGCCGCCCTTCTGGCACTGGTATCCTTTATTCTGGGGGCCTTCATTTCAGCCAGTATCGTGATGTGGTGGAACATCATCGCCGCTCGCACCCTGTCGCCTCTCGGCACCTATGCCGTAGGAACCCCTCTGGCTGTTCTGATGTCCGGCATGTTGCTACCACTTCCGCTCTATCCGGACTGGGCGCGCGAACTGCTGCTGCTCCAGCCCTTCGCGGGTATTTCGGATATTCCGATCCGGCTTTACATGGGGATGCCCATTCCGGGGGGCGTTGTGGCCGCTCTGGGAATCCAGGGATTCTGGCTCCTGGTCCTGACCATGATCGGGCGTTTCTGGATGAATCGCACCGTGTCGAGGATGGAGGTTCAGGGCGCATGAATGCCTTTACGCTCTATCGCCGGATGGCTGGTGCCTCGATCAAGGCACAGCTTCGCTATCCCGGAACCTTCGCCCTTCAGCTTGTCGGCAATTTCGTCACGACGCTGCTGAGCTTCTTCGGCATCTGGAGCCTGTTCCACCGTTTTGGCAGTATTGCGGGCTGGGATATTGGGGCTGTCGCCGTTCTGTATGGACTGGTGAACGTCTCTTTTTCAGTCGCCGAAACGCTTGGCCGTGGCTTTGATGTGTTCGGCAGCGAGTACGTCAAGACCGGCTCGTTTGACCGGCTGCTGTTGCGTCCCCGCTCAACGCTGGTTCTTCTGCTCGGGCATGAACTGCGCCTCCGGCCGATCGGTCGTTTTCTGCAAGGTGCGTTCGTTTTGGGGGCAGGTTTCTGGCTCTCGCCTCATGTGTCGTGGAATACAGTCTGGCTTCTGCCCTGGGCCGTGGCAGGCGGAGCTGTGATGTTTCTCGGTATCCTGATCGGGCAGGCCGCGCTGTGTTTCATCACAGTAGAAGGGCTGGAGGTTGTAAACGTGCTGACCTATGGCGGCGTGGAAGCCGGACAGTACCCGATTACCATGTTCGCCCGCTGGCTGCGGCGTTTCCTGACATGGGCCCTTCCGCTCTCTGCCGTTTGCTACTACCCGGCCCTCGCGATGCTGAACCATCCCGACCCCCTGGGGATGCCGCTCTGGTTCGGTCTGCTGTCCCCCGCTATGGGCTTCGTTTTTCTTGCCCTCATGATGCTGTGGTGGCGGCGGGGGGTCGCGGGATATGTGTCCAGCGGGAGTTGAGACTATTTGGCGGGATAGCCCCATTTGTTGATACGCGGATTGGTATCGAAACACATCATGATCAGCAGGGGGATTGTTCCGATGACTGTAAGGTACAGCAGCGTCCACCAGCCTGAACGATTGATGTCATGCAGCCGTCTGACCGACACGCTGAGATCAACGACAAACAGATAAAGCCACGCGAGGGAAATCGCGATCTCCAGCAGGCCGACACTAATCCCGCTGCTGTGCCTCAAGTCACCGGAAATCAGGGAAAACAAGCCGGAACAGACAATTCCGAAGATCCTGAAGTACCAATATTCCTTCCGGCGGGAGCGCCCCTGAAAATCCGTTACCCGACGGAAACAAGCCTGAATGGCCTCTTTGAAAGACATATCCGCTGCGGGTGCAAATTGCCCTGCGCGAACATCCAGAAACACGTTATTGGCCATTGTCCCCCAAGGCTCGAAATCAACGCGCTGCCCCTTCTCAGGCGCCAGAGTGTCCCGCCAGTTTATTTTCGAAAATGAGTACCGAACGTCCTGATCATTCAGGATCACACCTTCACCTGTCAGATTATCAAAACCGAGGACGGTACCCTTCATGAACACTCTCCGTGCAAGTCCCCTCTGCGGACATGCAGGGTGTGACAGTCCAGGTGTTACGGAATGACACATTCATGTCCAGTCATGATGATCCGAGACAGCCGTCGCCCTGCCCGACAGAAGGTCACCCAACGCCTCTCGCACCGTTGCCAGATCATTGCTTGGGTTGAACCATGGACATGCAGTATGATCTTCGGATCAGCCACAGACCTACCCGGATATGACCACAGAATCCCATCACGCCTGTTCGCATGACCATGCAGATCATGCCCACGATCACTCGCACGGGCACGAGCACACACATGAGCATAGCCATGACGGACACGACCATGATCATGGGTCCTGTGACGGACATAGCCACGGCTTCGGGTTCGGGCATCAGCATGTTCATGCCCCCGCCAGCTTCGGTCGTGCCTTCGCCATCGGGATTGTCCTGAACACGGTTTACGTCATTGCCGAAGCGCTATGGGGTGTCTGGGCGCATTCCCTATCTCTGCTGGCAGACGCCGGGCACAACCTGTCCGATATTCTGGGTCTGGGGGCAGCCTGGCTCGCGGAAAGTCTGGCCCGACGTGCACCGACGACCCGCTTTACCTATGGCCTGCGCCGATCAACCATTCTGGCCGCTTTGGCAAATGCTACGATCCTGCTTCTGGTGACAGGCGGGATCATCTGGGAATCTGTTGTCAGGCTTTTTGTTCACGGGCCGGTTGAAGGCATGACCGTCAGTTGGGTGGCGCTTGTAGGAATTGCGGTCAACGCCGTCACGGCGCTTCTTTTCATGAAGGGCGCCTCCAATGATCTCAACATCCGCGGGGCCTTCCTCCATATGGCTTCGGACGCCATGATGTCCTTCGCCGTGGTTATTGCGGGGCTGCTGATTGTCTGGACGGGCTTCCAGATCATTGACCCGATCGTCAGTCTGGTCGTTTCCGCGTCCATCATCATGGCAACGTGGTCTCTTCTCAAAGGCGCAGTTTCCCTGTCTCTGGATGGTGTGCCAGCATGCATTACGCCCGAAGATGTTCAAAATGCCCTGCTTGCTATCCCGGGTGTCTGTGGGCTGCACCATCTGCATATCTGGCCCATGAGCACCACGGAGACGGCCCTGACCGTGCATCTTCTGCGTGAAGAGGCCGCATCCCAGACCTCTGAACAGATCATCACACAGGCAAGCGTGATTTTGCGGGAGAAGTTTGGTATCTCCCATCCCACGTTCCAGATCGAGAGCCCTCCAGTGTCCTGCGATCTTCAACAGGCCTGCTGTTAAGGACCTTCATGCCTTCGACCCGTATCAAGATTGCCCGCGCTTCCATCGGGGTGAGCGTGGTGGTTCTGGCCATCAAATACGCAGCATTCTGGGTTTCCGGTTCCGAGGCCTTGCTGTCAGATGCCATTGAAACGATCCTGAACGTCATTGCTGCTGCAGGAACACTCTGGGCTCTGTCCATCGCGGCACTCCCCGCAGACGACAATCATCCCTATGGCCACGGCAAGGCAGAATATCTGTCTGCTGTCATTGAGGGTGTTCTGGTTGTTCTGACCGCACTTGGCATCCTGGTAATTGCCGTACACGACTGGATGCACCCCACGCCGGTTCATGCGCCATTTCAGGGTGTTGCGCTGAACGCATTGGCCGGAATCGTCAATCTGGTCTGGGCTCGCATTCTCATCGGTTTTGGCCGAAAAAATTCCTCGCAGGCCCTCCTGGCAGCGGGTGAGCATGTCCAGTCCGATGTTTGGGCAACGGTCGCTCTTGTTATTGGTGTGTCGCTGATTCCGCTGGTGAAATGGGACCGTCTGGATGCTGTACTGTCAGCGCTGGTGGCTCTGAACGTGCTTCGTGCCGGTTTCTCGATGATGAGCATTTCAATGTCCGGCCTGATGGATGAAACGCCGGGCGCTGACACGGTTGAGACCGTCAAAAGCATTATCTCCGTCAGCGGAACAGGAGCGCTGGAAGCGCATGACCTGCGGATGCGCAAGGTTGGCGTCCTGCATTTCGTGGAATTTCACCTCGTGGTCCCCAGCGAAATGAGTGTTCATGACGCCCATGAAATCTGTGACAGCATTGAAGCGGCCCTGCGTGAAGAACTCGGACGCGCTTCCATTCACATTCACGTCGAACCCGCAGACAAAGCCAAGCATTCCGGCGTTCTGGTGCTGTCCTGAGCGTCGGAGCTTTCTGATATGATCAGCCTTTTTGACCTCTTCCGTATCGGGCTCGGCCCGTCCTCGTCCCATACGGTTGGTCCCATGCGAGCCGGACTGGCCTTTGTGCAGAACCTGCCCGCAGATACGCCCGTGTCCCGCATTCAGGTCACACTGTATGGCTCCCTTGCCTGGACAGGTGTTGGTCATGCAACAGATACCGCCGTACTTCTGGGTCTCGAAGGCTGGTTGCCAGACGACATTGCACCGGATCACGCACGCCACGTCATTGAAACGATCCAGTCCACCAAGCGCCTGACCGTGAATGGACACACAATCCCTTTCGACCCGGCATCAGATGTCGTGTTCGATTATGAAACCGTTCCCCCGGTTCATCCGAACACTCTGCAATTCGAAGCTTTCGATGATACGGACACCGTTATCTCCTGCGAGCGATATTGCTCCATCGGTGGTGGCTTTATTGTGCCGGAAGATACCTCTCCGGCTACGAAAGTTATTCCTCCCGTCAGCGTCCCCTATGATGTGACCTCCGGGCGCAAACTGCTGGAAGACTGTCGAGGGACGGGGCTGGGCATTGCCGGTCTTATCCGGGCCAATGAAGCAACGTTGCGGGCCGATCAGGACGTCACAGCCTATATTGATCGTATTCTCGATACGATGATGGACTGCATTGACCGTGGGCTGAAGGAAGATGGCGTCCTTCCCGGCAAACTCCATGTCAAACGTCGCGCTCCGGCCCTTTTCCGAAAGCTGGAAAATGGTGTTCGCTGGAACCAGCGTGCACCGCACGAGATCATGGATTGGGTCAGTCTTTTCGCCATTGCCGTGAATGAAGAAAATGCTGCAGGCGGTCGCGTCGTGACAGCTCCGACCAATGGTGCCTCCGGCGTCATCCCTGCGGTCCTGCGGTATTATCGCGATTTTTGTCCCGGGGCGTCTCGCGAGGGAATGCGGGAGTTTCTTCTCACGGCCACTGCCATCGGTGCCCTGTTCAAGCGCAATGCATCCATTTCCGGTGCGGAAGTTGGCTGTCAGGGTGAAGTGGGTGTTGCGTGTTCCATGGCGGCGGCTGGACTTGCAGCGGCATTAGGCGCCACTCCGGACCAGGTGGAAAATGCAGCAGAAATCGGCATGGAGCATCATCTGGGCATGACCTGTGATCCCGTCGGTGGCCTGGTGCAGATTCCGTGTATCGAACGAAATGCTTTTGGCGCCATCAAGGCCATCAACGCGGCATCTCTCGCGATGCGGGGGGATGGGGTACACCATGTTTCTCTGGATCAGGTCATCCGAACGATGCGGGAGACCGGTGCTGACATGAACCACCGTTACAAGGAAACATCTCTGGGTGGTCTGGCTGTCAGTTTCCCCGAATGTTGAGCCCGGTTTTTCAGTTATTTCACTGATTTTACACTTGATCGGTTCAGACTGCTTGACCCGACGCGAAGAAGACTGGCAGGACCGGGACTGTAACGCGCGGGTCTGAACCGGGCGTATCTTCCCTTGCCCGACACTCCTTCCCGGACGTCTTCCATTGGCCGATACTTCGCCCCAAATTCCCGACTCCGCACCCAAGCAAATACCCGCAGGGCATTTGTCCTCAAAGCACGCCCTCCGCCGCAAAGACCGCATTCATCATCTGCGCCGGTCTGCACGCGCCACGACGACACAGTGGCGCCGCACAGCCATCTACTGGATCGGTGCGGTTCTCGTCGGCGTCATTGCTGTTCTGTTTGCGCATATGGGTGATGCCGCAGCCGATCTGCGATCCAGAATTATCGCCTGGCACCCATGGGCCATGCTGCTCATTGCTCCTGCTGGTCTGGCCTTCATCACGTGGATGACCCGTACGATCTTCAAAGGTGCACAAGGGTCAGGCATTCCGCAAACAATTGCGACCCTCCACATCGACAATTACACGGTTGTGGACCGTGTTCTGTCTCTCAAGATTTCAGTCGGCAAAATCCTGCTCACCTGCCTGGGCCTGATCTGCGGGGCGTCGATTGGCCGTGAAGGCCCAAGCGTGCAGGTTGGGGCATCCGTCATGCACGGTTTCTCCCGTCTGCTCGGGCAGTCCAATATCGCGGCCAAACGCAGTATGATCCTTGCGGGAGGCGCGGCCGGTATGGCTGCCGCGTTCAATACGCCTCTGGCCGGGATCGTCTTCGCGATTGAAGAACTCTCTCACTCTTTTGAGCAACGCACCTCCGGCCGTACGCTGACGGTCGTGGTCGTCTCCGGTGTCACGGCCATCGCCCTGCTGGGGAATTACACCTATTTCGGCCATGCGGATGTGGATATTCCCGTTGGCACGGCCTGGATTGCCGTACTGACCTGCGGCATCCTTGGGGGGCTGGCCGGCGGCACCTTTGCGGCGCTTGTTATTAAAGCCTCCCGCGGCCTCCCCGGCCCTGTCGGACGCTTTGCCGGACAACGCCCGATTGCGTTCGCCGCCGCCTGCGGGCTGGTTCTTGCCATTATCGGCCTGATTTCAAAAGGGACCACTTACGGTACCGGCTACGCACAGGCTCGCGCCATTTTCGCAGGAACAGAGCATTATCCAGCTTCGTTCTTCCTGCTGAAATATCTGGCAATGCTAGTGTCTTACTGCTCCGGCATTCCGGGCGGGATGTTTGCGCCTTCGCTGGCCATTGGTGCCGCCATCGGGGGCTGGATCGAGCAGTTCCTGCCTCACACAACACCGGGCGCTGTCGTGCTTCTTGGCACGGTCGCCTATTTCTGTGGGGTGGCGCAGTCCCCGCTGACGGCAACAATTATTGTCATGGAAATGTGTGACAACCAGCAGGTGACGCTGGCGCTTCTAGCCACATCATTCCTGGCCTTTGGCGTCTCGCGAATGGTGTGCCCCCGCCCACTTTATACCGCGCTGGCGGATCGCTTTATGGAAGCCAATGAGCGCGCCAGTCGTCCACCGCCTCAATCTGATATTCAGTCCACCCCTGTTCAGGACGCTAAAAAAGCGCCCTGAATCAAGCCTGTTTCAGCGTTCCGACAAAATGGAATGAGCGGCAGCCTCAACTTCAATGGCGCACTCGGCTGCATCGGGAGCAGGCGTTGTTCCCTTCATGGCTCTTAGCTCTTTCCGCGCCGCAATAAGATCATCCTGAAGTTCCGGTGCATCAAGCAGCGTATCCATCTCGGACGAGGCATTCAGGAAACCGGCCTGCACGTCAGATTTCCAGTGAGCCCCGCAGACAATCCGGCTTTCTCCAAAGACACGTCCGCGCTGCAGGATCATAGTGGCATGTTCCGGCAGCAGGTGAGCCAGCAGAAGAGCCATGCCGTATCCAGCCGTTGTGTGACCCGACGGATAGGAGGAATGAAGCCCTAACCCTTCCGGAGACGTACAGATCGGCAGGTTGGTTCCAACGAAGGGTCGTGTCCGATGCCAGTAATGCTTGGCCTCGGAGGTCCGATGCACAATCGGGTTTTCCATCTGCTTCAGGACTGCCGCGAGATGAGGCGCCTTGGATAGATCCAGCGTGTATCCAACAGCACAGGAGAAATCCTTTACCAGATGCGGCACTTCCAGATCCGCATCCCGCTGGGCCAGCGCCCATCTCGGCGTATCTTTCAGACTGCGTGTTTCATGAAAGACCCGATCATCATCTGCCTGTGCTGCGCTGCCTGAAACAGGAGGCGCAGGAAGAACCAACCGCGCATCAGGAATGGCTGTTTCCGGGATCGGCTGATGCGAAGGCGCCGTGCAGGCTGCGAGAAGCGTCGTACACATCAGAACTGTAACTGGCAGGCGAGCAGCGATATTCATGCGGTTCAGGACCTCACAAGGTTGAAAAGACAGTTCGTCTTCATAATGTTCTCTGTGGACGGTCGGAAAGTGTTTCTTTGTGAACGTTACAGGACGTTCCTGCTCAAGACTGCGGCGGAACCCTGCTACTGTGTCATGATGAACTGACATTACGCCTTTCAGGAAAGCCTTATGTCCTCTACAGCGCCCCGCGTCTCAATCCGCTACTGCACGCAGTGCAACTGGCTCCTACGATCCGGGTGGATGGCACAGGAACTGCTGTCTACATTTGGGCAAGCCCTCGGAGAAGTGGCGCTTCTTCCCGATACGGGAGGACGCTTCGAAATTCACGTCGATGATGTGCTGATCTGGGAGCGCAAGCGTGATGGCGGATTTCCTGGGCCGAAAGAACTTAAGCAGCGCGTACGGGACGTGATCGCTCCAGAGCATGATCTGGGTCACACGGATCGCTGATCATACGCCCCTGTCACAATGATTCCGTAGAAATACCGTCAGATCATTAGCTGGCCAGCTATAGGGAATCTGCTTCAGCATGTCGCCGATGAAGCCCCGGTGATAGCTCGCATGATTGATGACGTGGAGAATGATTTCCTCCCGGGTCATTATCCCGGTCTGCCCGTCAATAAACGCAAAAGCAATCTGCTCCTTCAGATCCTCCACGCTCCAGTCAGCACATTCTTTCATATACCACTGATGGAGTGCCTGTGTCGCATGCCACCACTCTTCAAGATCCAGTGTCTGGTCGACCTGCCGTGAACGATAACCATGTTCCGTCCCCTGAAGATGGTGATGGAACATGTCGTCCACGACATACACATGGCCCAGCGTCTGCAAGATCGTACCGAACGTTGTCTGGCGAGGCTTCACAATTTCCTCATGGGGAAGCTGAAGAAGGGCCTCATATGTCAGCCTGTCGGCCCACGCCCGATACTGAAGAAGCATGCCAGTTGTTCGCAGATGATCCGGAAAAGGCCGCCCAGACATGAAGTTACCTTATGACATTTCTAACCTGACTATGAGATAATTTCGGACAAGGAACAACACTCCGCCATCTACCGGGGAGGCGGAACACCTCCCACTATATACCCTCCCTAAATATCAGAACAGCTCAACCGTCTTTATGATATATCCGAGAACGCTCCATCCATGAAATGATCTGTCAGCCCCTACTTTTCAGCCTGCGGAGATCCCGTCATGACCGCAACCTGCGCCAGCCTTTCTCCGACATCCGTCGATCTTCCGCGGAACTGCACATTTGAGCCCGCAGACTGGCATATCCTTGCCAAATCCTGGTATCCGGTGGCGCTGTCCCGCGATCTGGGAGACAGCCCGATGGGCGTGACGCTGCTGGATGCGCCGCTGGTAGTGTATCGGGCGGATGGGGATATCGTGATCGCGGATGATCTCTGCCCGCATCGCGGTGTTCCCCTCAGCATGGGCAACGGAAACGGCAAGACGATTGCCTGTGCCTATCACGGTTTCCGGTTTGGGCAGGATGGCCGTTGCGTGCGGGTCCCAGCTCACCCGGACAGCAAGATTCCGCCGAAACTGCATCTGCGAACCTATCCGGTCGTCGAACGCTTCGGTCTGATCTGGACGTGTCTGCGCCCTGAAGGGGATGTAAACCTGCCGCCCATGCCGCACTGGGATGATCCGGCGTTCCAGCAGATCACATGCCCCTGGATCGACATCAAGGGCTTTGCAGGTCGCCAGGTCGAGGGTTTCATTGACGTTGCGCATTTCGCCTTCGTCCATACCGAGACGTTTGCCGACCCCGAGAACCCGGTCGTTCCGTCCTATTCGCCTAGGCTGACTGAAACGGGTTTCGAGGCCGAATACCGCAGCAACGTCTCCAATTTCCCACATGGGCTTCTGGGCGTTGAAGAGTTTGCAGACTTCGAATGGCTGCGGCATTTCAGGGTTTTCCTGCCGTTTACCGCAACGCTGGAAATCCATTTTCCGAACGACGGCAGGCTCGTCATCATGAATGCTGCCTCCCCGGTTTCTGCCCGCGTGACGCGGATGTTCGCACCGATCTGCCGGAACTTCGATACGACCGGATCGGTGGAGGATGTTTACGAGTTCAACCGGCGCGTTTTTGAAGAAGATCGCCAGATTGTCGAAGCGCAGAAGCCGGAAAACCTGCCGCTCGATCCCAATCTTGAAGCTCATGTCATGGCGGATCGGAGTTCCATTGCCTACCGCCGCGGTCTGCGCGGCATGGGCCTGAGCCACTTCTTCACGGCCTGAATAAAAAAGAGGCGTCCCGGTTCAGGGACGCCTCCTTTTATGATTCTGCATAACGAACGGACTGATCAGCTATTTTGCGGACAGGTCCACAACGCCAACCGTTCCCTCTTCCGTACCGAAAATGATCGCGCCCCCCTGCGGTGTGAAGCTGATACCCGTCACTTTTCCACGAGCATTTTTCTGCCCTGAGCAAAGAGGCAGGACGCGCTGATCCCCGCCGCCAATTTCGGCAAGCAGGACGGTGCCATCTTCATAGCCACCGGCAATGATGTCTTCCTTGGGGTTCGGGCAGACCGCACTGACGAACAGGCCCGGCAGACGCGCCAGTTCAGACGGCGCCTTCCCCATCGGGCCACCACCGAAGAACGGCCACAGCACAATGGCATCTGCACCAGCCGTCGCCAGCCAGCGCCCATTGCGCGTAAACGCCATGGACCGCACCTGCTTTGGATAGCCACTCATGCGCATGTTGTGCCCATCGGCCAGACGCCAGCCGTGCAGATCGTTTTCCTGCATGGACGTCACAAGCGCCTCACCGCCAGGATGGATGGCAATCCCAATATGGCTGCCCTTCCATTCAAACGGACGCACAGTGTCAATCTTCGCCTGCACGAACCAGACCGACGCACCGTTGTAGTGCGAGGCTGCAACCCGCTTGCCCTTGGCGTCGAACACGATACCCGTCACGGATGACGGGTGATCCAGCGTCTTGAGCGTCGTCTTGCCTTCAGCCGCCCGGACTTCCAGTTCACGCCCTGTCGAGAACGCAAGATGCGTGGTGGATGTGGCGATGCAATCGACCCAGCGCCGCCCTTCCCGCAGAACCTCAGTCCGACCATCAGCGTATGTCCGGACCAGCTTACCGTCTTCACCGCCCGTCAGAAACGCATCCGGCAGGCAGTCCTGCGACAGGCAGAGTGCACCGTCATGAACCTGTAGAACGGTCCATGATCCCAGCGTGGCCATCTGATCGCGCGGGATGAGAATGATCTCGCCATCCGCAGTCGCCGCCGCGAATGTTTTGCCGTCACGCGACGACGCGACACCAACAATCGGGCTTTCGAAACGGCGCTCGGCGCCGCGATCTTCAATGATTTCCCGTGTCATTCCGCGATGCAGCTTTCAAAGCCGCGACGCAACTGCGGGCGGTTCAGGTTGCGGCCGATGAAGACCAGACGAGAATCCCGGCTTTCACTGTCACGGAACGGACCGATGAAATCCCCATCCGCCATCATGTGCACAGCCTGAAACGCAAAGCGCTGCTCTTCACCCTTGAAGTTCAAAATGCCCTTGGAACGCAGAATATCGCCGCCCTGTTCCTGAAGAAGCGCACCGATCCAGGCCTGGAAGCGCCGCTGGTCAATCTGTTCCTTCACGGAGAGGGAAATGCTGACGATACCCTCTTCGTGGGAATGGTGAGCGTTCTCCAGAAAGTCCGGCATTGTGGAAAGCGCACGCTGAAGATCAAAGCCGCCACGGTCCAGAATATCCGTCAGCTTGACGCCACCGTGTTGGGCTTCGTGGATCTCGGCAACGGCATTGATCTGACGGATGCGGGCAACGATCTCCTTGCGGCGCTCTTCATCCGCAAGATCGATCTTGTTCAGCACAATCACATCCGCAAACGCGATCTGGCTAACAGCCTCAGGGCTTTCGTCCAGCGTTTGCATGACGTTGAAAGCATCCACAACCGTTACGACAGCATCCAGACGGGCCTTCTCGCGAATGTTTTCATCCACAAAGAATGTCTGTGCGACGGGAGCCGGATCGGCAAGACCGGTCGTCTCGACGATGATCCCGTCAAAACGCCCCCGACGACGCAGCAGACCACCCAGAATGCGGATCAGATCGCCGCGCACGGTGCAGCAGATGCAACCGTTGTTCATTTCGAACACTTCCTCGTCGGCATCCACCACGAGGTCATTGTCCACGCCAAGCTCGCCAAATTCATTGACGACCACGGCGTATTTGCGGCCATGTTCGGCAGTCAGAATGTGGTTGAGCAGGGTGGTTTTTCCGGCTCCGAGAAAGCCTGTCAGAACGGTAACGGGAACGGTTCCGGTGCGTGCCGGGTCACTGGTGCTGGACATGAAGGGCCTCCGTAATCTGAGTTACGATATAGGCTTCTGCGAGCGGTCTTGAAAGCCATCGCGGAACGCCAGTCCAAGCCCCAGCAACAGAAACCCCCACCCACCCAAAGGCAGGTTCAGGAAATCAGACGCTGAAGCAATGGGCCATTCCTGAATGAACACGGCCGCGAACAGACCAATGGAAATTGCTAAACCCTGCCACCCCGGCCAAAGGGCCTTGAGCCAGCAGGCAATCATAATAATGAACAGAATCAGGCCGGGAATGCCCGCATTCACCAGAGCCTGAAGGTAATGATTGTGCGGATGCTGGACGCACAGATCCGTCCAGCCCCCCGGCGGGTGCTCCATAGAGAGCCATGGCACCCCATGAAACGTGGAGGGGTCCGCACAATGATGACGATAGGCGTCGTAACCCTGTCCCAACAGCGGATGCTCCTGTGCCATGACAACAGCATGGGTGTAGATTTCGCCGTAGGGCGACTGGCTGAAATGCATCAGTTGCTGCCGGGCCAGCACAACGAGATGCGAAAAACTCCCCGGTGAAACCACACTGGCAGCAAAGACCAGAAGCGGCATCAGCGCAGCGGCCACGAGTGCGGCTGGCCGCATCGGACGATAGAGCAGCGCGCAGATCCCGATCCCGAACAGGGACAGCGCGAAAGGCATCCGCTGCCCTGCCAGTACCATGATCGCCACGGCCAGAACCGTTGCAGCGCACAGGCCCAGCGTGCGCGACAGACGTGTCTTCCAGCCTTCGATCAGTGTGCAGCCCAACATGAGCATGGGCAAGATCAGGCGGGACAGCGGAGCGGCAGCACGCGGGTGTGTGTAAGGGCCGGTCAGAGTTCCGTCATGGAAGCGGGGAACGCCGAACAGATTGTAGCCGATCGTCGCCTGCAACAGCATCTGGACGGCAATATAGAACCCGCATCCGCAGGTGACCCAGAGCGTTCGTTGGCGCCAGACAGCGTCACGCAGAACCCAGCATCCCAGAGCAGCCGCGGCCACGGGAAAGCGGATCGCCGCGAGAGACTGTCCCAAAGCACCATGTCCCGGTGAAACCCAGAGCGTGCACAGAACCTGCCAGCTCCACCAGCAGAATGTGGCGACAACCCATGGCTCCCGAGCCCATCCCCACTGCCTGTTTTTGGCGGAATAAATCAGCAGAAGAACCGCCAGACAGTCCATATCCGCTTCCGCCAGCCCCCGAAGATGCGTGAGGGTCAGGGGCAGGATGACGGCAAGCCACTGGCCGAGGCGTGTAAGGGTCAAGGAAGACTGGCGCATAGACAATCTGGATGGCGGGTTTCGACTTTCCATGCAACCACCCTGGCGGGTATGCGCTTTTTTGAAACAGTCCATTTCCTACGGAGACAGACATGTCCACCGACACCATTCTCATTCCAGGCATTGATACGCCAATCTCTCGCGCTGCCCTTGGCACCTGGGCCATCGGTGGCTGGATGTGGGGCGGCCCTGACGATGAAAACGGCGTCCGCACCATTCATGCTGCCCTCGATGATGGCATCAATCTGATTGATACCGCCCCGGTTTACGGCTTCGGACATTCCGAAGAAGTTGTAGGCCGCGCGCTGTCGGAGAAGCCACACAAAGCGTTCGTCGCCACAAAACTTGGCCTGAACTGGACGGACGACAAGCCGGAAGACCGGAAGGTTTTCCGTGACTCCCGCCCGGCCCGGATCCGACAGGAAGTCGAGGATTCTCTGCGCCGCCTGCGCGTTGAGACAATCGACCTTGAGCAGATCCACTGGCCGGACGCCAAGACGCCGGTTGATGAAAGCGCACGCGAGCTTCAGAAGCTGCATCAGGAAGGCAAGATCCGCGCGCTTGGCGTCAGTAATTTCTCACCGGAACAGATGGATATTTTCCGCGAAGTCGCACCGCTTGCCACGATCCAGCCGCCGCTGAACCTGTTTGAGCGGACCTGTGAAAAGGACATTCTGCCGTACGCGAAGAAGAACAATGCCGTTGTTCTGGCATATGGCGCACTCTGTCGCGGGCTTCTATCCGGCAAAATGACCAAGGACACGACGTTCCCGAAGGATGATCTGCGTTCGGGCGATCCGAAGTTCCAGAAGCCGAAGTTCGAGAGCTATCTGGCCGCCGTCGAGGACTTCAAGAAGCTGGCAGCCAAGCGGGACAAGTCCGTTCTCGCTTTTGCTGTTCGGTGGGTGCTGGATCAGGGACCGGTCATTGCCCTCTGGGGCGCCCGTAAGCCAGAGCAGGTCTCAGGCGTTCGGGATGTCTTTGGCTGGTCCCTGACGGATGAAGAAAAGAAGGCCGTGGACGACATTCTGGCGCATCATGTACCAGAAGCCATCGACCCGACCTTTATGGGACCGCCGAACCGCGACTGAAACTAACGGCCTGTTGGCGCAGTTCCAGAAGCTGCGCCCTTGCCTGTTCCAAACCGAACATAGCCGCTCTTTCGCGGCCTTTCTGACCTAGTTCAGATCTTAATGCTGCCTGATCCATCAGGTGGCACAGAGCACCTTCCAAGGCTCCGGGTGCATCGGGAGATGCCAACAGTGCGGCTTCTCCGACAACGTCCGGCAGTGCACCAACAGGAGAGACAATCACCGCCGCTCCACATGCCATGGCTTCCAGAGCTGTCATGCCGAATGGTTCCGACCATCGACTGGGAACCACGACGATGGCAGCCTCAGCCATGGCGTCCAGAATCCGAGCATGTGGCTGGTAGCCTGTCATGAACACGCCCACTTTTTCTGCCTCTGGCCTAAGCCTGGCGAGAAAAGGTGTCTCGGGGGAGTCTGGACCGAACCTGTCTGCTCCCATGAGAGTTGCGGTCCATCCGGGATAACGGGAACGAATTGTTGCCCAGGCTCGAACGAAAGCGTCTACGCCTTTATCGGCAACAACACGCCCAGCGAAAAGAACAGTCTGCTGGCGTGGGCGCACTTCAGGGATATCTTCAAGCGTAATGCAATTTGGCTGGATAGCGACAGATAGTGGCCCGCACCTGTCCGAAAACCGTTCCGCCACCCAGTGTGAAACCCCACACACCAGTAATCTTTCTGCCAGACGCTGACGTTGAGCAGGCGTTTTCGCGCCACGCATTGAGCATGGGTCATTGTGCAGGATCAGGCGAACAGGCGCGAAACGAGACAGAAACAGCGCAAGATCCGGGCGGTTATGGACTTCAATCAGATCAGGTTTGAAATCTCGCGCCTCAGACAAACAGGCCATGCCATATTTCAGACGCTGGGGAAGCGGCCAACCGGAGATTTCAAGGGGAACAAAAGACCCACCGGGCAAAGGGACATCAGTTATTGCTTTCCCGGTGATACGGTCTCCCGGTTGAGCCAGACGACTGACGAGCAGGGCAATCGCACCAGCATGGCCCTCCGCATAAGATTCACGCGGCGGGAGAACCGTCAGTACACGCAATGACACCGCTTTCTTGGCCTTCCCCGACAGGTCACCAGCATTCAGGCCAGAGACGAAAACGAATTACCAAACAGCACAGGGAGAGCGAAAGCCTATACGTCAGGAAGAATGCTGGAGTCTCTGTTCTTCCTCGATGCGCTGACGGCGAACGACTTTGCGGGTCTCACGGAGAATGCGGTATTTTTCCAGGGCGGACAAACCTTCCCGACTGGACTTCCGACGAACGGGCGAACGCGTGGCTGCCGTGTCTGAAACAGATTTCCCGGTGTTCACAAAAGCGGCCATTATCTTTCCCTGCGGCTTAGAAAGAGAATCCAGACATATTACGTAACACAAGCAAACCAACTGGTATCGGAATAATTCTGACCAGACAACCGCTAAACGCACGATACGGATAGGGGGTTTCTTCTCCTGACGTCGTAGGCCTTGAGTTCCGGGCTTCTATCGCGCACATGCCATAAAGACTTTTCGACCCCGACCGCGCGCTGACCGTCGGCGCGTTTTTCAGGAGCACTCCATGAAGATCAATGGCACAGCCTATCGCAGTCTCTGGCGCCCTTCTGACGACGCCAAAAGCATTCGCATTTTCGATCAGACGCGCTTTCCATGGGAAGTGGAAATTCTTGAATTGCGCGACATGGGCGCTGTCGCTCATGCAATTCGCAGCATGCAGGTTCGTGGTGCGCCTCTGATTGGTGCCGTTGCAGCCTATGGGCTGGTTTTCGCGCTGCAGGATGACGCTTCTGATGCAGCTCTGGAGAAGGCGGCGGCTGACCTGATCGAAACGCGTCCAACAGCCATCAATCTCCGCTGGGCCATTGAGCGCATGGTGTCTCATCTGCGCGCCCTGCCAGCAGAACGCCGCGTTGATGCCGGGTATGTGGAAGCGGATGCGATCTGCGATGAAGACGTTCAGGTCAATGAGGCTATCGGCCGTCACGGGTTGAAACTCATCCGGGAGATCTGGGAGAGCAAGGGCCGTCAGGGCCGGGTGAACCTGCTGACGCATTGCAATGCCGGCTGGATTGCAACCGTGGACTGGGGCACCGCACTTGCCCCGATCTACATGGCGCATGATGAGGGCATCCCGGTGCATGTCTGGGTAGACGAGACCCGTCCCCGCAATCAGGGCAGCCTGCTGACGGCCTGGGAACTCGGCAGCCATGGCGTGGCGCATACGGTCATCGCAGACAATGCTGGTGGCCATTACATGCAGGCTGGCGATGTTGATATGGTCATCGTCGGCACGGACCGCGTGACGGCACAGGGCGATGTTGCCAACAAGATTGGCACCTATCTCAAGGCGTTGGCCGCCAGAGACAACAATATTCCATTCTGGGTAGCGCTGCCATCCTCGACAATCGACTGGCGCGTTCGCGATGGCGTGAAGGAAATCCCGATCGAAGAGCGGAGCCAGAACGAGGTTCTGTTCATGACGGGCCTGACGGAAAGCGGTGATCCGGGACGTGTCCGCATCGCACCAGAAAACAGCCCGGCGGCCAATCCGGCTTTTGACGTAACACCAGCCCGTCTGGTGACTGGACTCATCACTGAGCGTGGCCGGTGCGATGCTTCCGAAGAAGGACTGAAAAGTCTGTTCCCGGAAAGCTGAGGACGAAGAACTGTAGCCATTCCAGTTCTTCGGGACGAGTGGCTACAGTTTTCTCAGACGCACACTTCTCAGGCCCGTTTGTTAGATCCGGCAGTCTGGGCCTTAAACTGGCCTTAGTAATAAAAACTGCCTTTACGCGGGGGGCTCAACAGCATGTTTGCCGGCCTTCCACCCTGCACGTCCGGATGATTTTCTGGCATCTGATGTGCATCATACCGCCCAAACTGCTCGCTTGTGAAAGTCTGGCACCCTGTCAGCCCCGTCAAAAGACATACCATCAACAAGCCAGACGCGATTTTATAAATCATCTGAACCTCATTCTTTACTGTATGCCGCACAAAAACCGAATTCTGTTATTTCAGGCAATCTCAAGAAAACTGAAGCACTACTGGAGCACCATCGCAAGTCATTGGTTCTCGCCCGCACCTGCACCGCCCAGAACACAATGAAGTTCTCAGCGTCGCAAACCTGTCCCCCTGCTCTAAGAGCGTTGCCCTTGACGCTCCATCGCACTTGCCGTTCAAGATGAGGCTTCATCGAGCCCGCATGAGGATGATTGTGTCAGACTCGCATATCTTCTGGCGAACAGCCGCTACGGCCGCACTGTTCGCACTGACTGGCTGCGCCAGCCAGACCAGTGTCCGCCCGTATCCGGCCCAGACGCCCAACGCTCAATATGCGAACGGCACAACCGGAACTCTTGGCTACAACAGCCATGTTCCAGATTTCGCCAGCCGGAATTTCGAGCCGTTCAACCGTCAGGATGTCGCAGCCATTGCCCTGCGGGAATGGCGGATGTTTGGCTCTCCGGTTTCGGATGATGATCCGGAAGATCGTCCGGAACCGACTGATCCGGCCCTCAAGCCAGAACGTATTCCCGGCCTGTGGCAACGTATTGGCGAATACTGGTGGATCGGCCAGGACCCTTATGAAACGGAAGTCGCCTGGACGGGCAAGACCGATGCCAACGGCACGCGCTTCGAGGCGGCTCACGATGGCCATTATGCTTGGTCAGCCGCCTTCATTTCCTACGTCATGCGGGTTGCGGGAGCCAATGATCGCTTCCCGTATTCTCCCAATCACGCCACTTACATCAACGCGGCGGCCAGCGGGCAGTCCAGCGGTGTCAGCGCACATGATCCGGGGAGCTATACCCCCAAACTGGGCGATCTGATCTGCGTCGGGCGTGGGCGGAGCAAATCCGTGACGTTCTCAATGCTGCCAACATCCTACGGCTTCCCGGCGCATTGCGGCATTGTCACCGCCGTCAACCAGACTGCCCAGCCGTTCGGCCATGAACTGAGCATCGTGGGCGGCAACGTGGACGATGCGGTGTCCCTCACCCACGTTCCGACCGATACGAACGGCCGGATCGCGGATGGATCAGGCCACAGTTACGACAGCCGCTATCCTTGGTGTGCGGTTCTTGAAGTCCACTACGATGCGGATCAGGAACCTGACAGCGGTCTGTGAGTGAACGGCAGTCCCCCGGCGCGCCAGCCTGTGCCGGGGCCATGCTTGTCCTCAAAGCCATCAACAATGTTTGTCACATCCGCATAACCGGCATGTTCTGCCAGAAGCGCGGCATTATGCGAGCGCATCCCTGAACGACACAGGAACAGTACGCGGTTGTTCTGATCCGGAACCGCATCCAGCAGACCTTCCAGAAAAATCTGCTCCAGACCGGGTTGCCAGGTCAGGCACACAACAGGCCGTGGCAGAGCCGCAGAATCGGGCAGACCGATTTCCGCCCATTCCACTGGCGTTCGGACATCCACGAGGACGCTGCCGGCCTCATTTGCAAGCACATCCCATGCCTGCTTTGCTGTCAGTACCTTCATGGCCTTCCTCATCCTTATAAAACGCGGTCTAATTCCGTCAGCACAGGAGAAAACGTATGACTGACATCACCGACGCACACCAGTCCGTTTCAAAAGGCTGGCAGGCTCCGTCTGCTGGCATGACGGCCGCCATCGGTGGCACGCCGCTGATCCGCCTGAAGCGTGCCTCGGAAGAAACCGGCTGCGAGATTTATGGCAAGGCTGAGTTCATGAATCCGGGAGGGTCCGTCAAGGACCGCGCGGCTCTCGCCATCATTCAGGACGCTTTCCGCACCGGTGCCCTCAAGCCTGGCGGTACGGTCGTTGAAGGAACGGCTGGCAACACGGGCATTGGCCTGACACTGGTGGCACAGGCCATGGGCTGCAAGGCCATTATCGTCGTGCCGGAAACGCAGAGCCGCGAGAAGCTCGATTTCCTGCGTATGATTGGTGCCGACCTGCGCCTCGTTCCCGCCAAGCCGTTCCGCGATCCGGGCAACTATGTCCATGTTTCGCGGCGACTTGCTGAAGAAACCGGTGGCTTCTGGGCTAACCAGTTTGACAATACCGCCAACCGCGAGGGTCATCGCACAACAACGGCCGTGGAAATTTGGAACCAGACGGGCGGGAAGATTGATGCCTTCACCTGCGCCTGCGGGACCGGCGGCACACTGGCTGGTATCGGAATTGGTCTGCGCGAACAGGCCGCAGCAGCCGGAAAGACGGCTCCGAAAATCGTTCTGGCTGATCCGGAAGGGTCTGCGCTGTATGGCTGGGTGAAATCCAACGATCTGACGATCAGTGGTGGTTCCATCACGGAAGGAATCGGTCAGGGCCGCGTGACTGCAAATCTTGAGGGCTGCGCGCCAGATGATGCCGAGCGTATTCCTGACCCGGAAGCTCTGGAGCAGATCTTTGCCCTGACGGCCGAAGAAGGGCTCTCCGTAGGTGGCTCCTCAGGCATCAATGTTGCAGCGGCCATTCGCACTGCAAGGAAGCTTGGCCCCGGACATACGATTGTTACAATTCTGTGCGACGGTGGCGCTAGGTACCAGTCAAAGCTGTTCAACCCTGACTTCCTTCGCGCCAAAAACCTGCCGGTTCCATTCTGGCTGGCCTGAGTGCGAAAGTGACGCGGTGGACCTGAACCGCGTCACAAGCCTACGGAAAGGTAACGCCATCATGGGTACGGAAACCCTGCCCCATCTTCTCGTCGTAGATGACGACCGTGAAATCCGGGAACTGCTGAGCAAGTTCCTTGAACGCAATCACTTCCGTGTCACCGCAGCCCGGGATGGCCGTGAAGCTCGCAAGGCATGGTCCAACGGTCATTACCAGCTCGTCGTGCTGGATCTGATGCTTCCCGGCGAAAGCGGCCTTGAAGTTGCGCGCTGGCTGCGGTCTCAGGATAATGTTCCTATTATCATGCTGACGGCCATGAGCGATGAAACGGATCGTATCATCGGGCTGGAATTTGGTGCGGACGATTACGTCGCAAAGCCTTTCAACCCGCGCGAACTGCTTGCCCGCATCCGGGCCGTTCTTCGCCGCACGGTTGATGCCTCTGAAAAGCGCCAGGCTACCGATACCCGCAAGATCATGTTTGCCGGATGGTGCCTCGATCCCGTTCGTCGTCGCCTGCTCAACCCGGACGGAGCAGAAATTTCCTTGACCGGCGGCGAATACGATCTCCTGATGGCTTTGCTGGATCGGGCAAACAGGGTTCTGACCCGTGACATGCTGCTTGAACTGCTGCGTGGCCGTCAGGCTGGACCGTTTGACCGGGCCATAGACGTGGCCATCAGCCGTCTGCGACGCAAGCTGGAAGACGATGGCCGCAATGCTCAGGTCATCAAGACCGTCCGTGGCGGCGGTTATGTTCTGGCCGCAGAAGTCGAACGCATCTGACCATGAAGTTCCTGCCCGGTTCCCTGGTTGCCCGAACCAGTCTTGTCCTGATTGTCGGGCTTGCCGTTATCGAACTGGCAGGACTGGGCATCCATGCGCTTGATCGCCTCGACATGGCAGAGCGCAGCGAGATGCACGATTACCAGATGCAGGCCTTCTCCATTTACCGCACCATTGCAGAAACCAAGCCCGAAGATCGTCAGGCCATTATTGACGATCTTCATATTCCATCGAACACAACCGTCCTGCTCCGCCCCATGCCGGACCAGGACATTCACAGCCACAAGGTTCCACTTCCTTTTTTCCCGCCCCCGAAACTGGCTTTTCCAGATCATTTCCGGCCGGGACCTAATGACCCCTCACCCCGCAATGCGCCTTTTGAGCCTCCTAACCCCATGCAGGACGGGCCATACGGTCGCCCTCCTGCGGACATGGAGCCTTTTCCTACTCAAGGTCATCCACCGTTCCCCCATTCTGATGGCCCAGACGAATGGCGCTTGCCCAATGCCGGAGAACGCCACCGTTTCCAGGACAATTTCCCCGGTGGCCATTGGCCGTTCCTTCCTGCCGCTCTTTATCCCCGGGAAATCTGGAGCGGACAGGAACTAAGAACACATTCAACATCCCTGCTTTTGCCGGATACACAGTCCTGGGTGGTGGTGCGCTACGTCATGCCATTACCCAACCCGTTCGACGCCCCCACCTTCATCGTGGCCTTTCTGGTCATGTCTCTTTGCGGCGGCGCCCTGATCGTCTGGGCTACACGACGACTGATCTTACCCGTGACCACTCTTGCGAATGCAGCCGAAGCTCTTGGCCGGGACGTCAACAGTTCGACCGTTCTGCCGGAAAACGGACCTTCTGAAATCCGTCGGGCAGCCATTGCTTTCAATACCATGTCCATGCGGATCCGGCGCTTCGTCTCTGACCGTACCCTGATGCTGACCGCCATCGGGCATGATCTGCGGACACCCATTACGCGACTGAAGTTGCGGGCAGAGTTCATTGACGATGATGAACTTCGTACCAAAATGCTGGCCGATCTTGATGAAATGGAAGCCATGGTGGCAGCCACTCTGGCATTTGGCCGCGACAGTGCATCCAATGAACAGGTTGTTTCCCTCGATCTCCGCGCACTGCTTCAGACGATCATGGATGAAGCAGCAGAAGCCTATCCGGATCAGGCCGCGTCTCTGGTTTATGAATCGCCCAACGTCCCCGTCAGGATCATGGCGCGATCCGTGGCGTTGAAACGCGCCTTGAACAATCTGATTCTCAATGCCCTGAAATACGGCAACAGCGCCAATGTCACGCTGATCCCTCCGAACCAGAAAAAAGAGAAAGACCGGTACGCGCGCATCATCGTGGAAGACAACGGTCCAGGTCTGCCTGATGATGAACTGGACCGTGTCTTCGAACCTTTTGTCAGGATCGAAACCAGCCGCAATCGGGAAACAGGCGGAACCGGACTTGGCCTATCCATTGCCCGGACAATCCTTAGGGCTCAAGGCGGTGATGTGCGCCTTATGAACCGTCCCGAAGGGGGGCTGCGCGCCATCATCACATTGGAAGCCTGACCACACAGTCCATCACAAATCCGAAAACTGGTCTTTTTTAACCAGCCTGCCGGTTACAATCTGCGTCAGTTATCTTTCTATGTCGGAGACAGTCTCGGAAAAGGATAATCGACCATGAGCGGACAAGGCTTTCGGAGCATTCTCACAGGCTCGTTTTCAACACCCTGCGCCGACAATCCTACCGTGGCGATGGTAGAAGCAGGCTACCACCATGCCGGTCTTGATGCCCGATACATCAACTGTGACGTCAAAGCCTCTGGTCTTGCGGATGCCGTCAAAGGCGCCAAGGCCATGGAATGGGTGGGTTTCAACTGTTCCCTTCCCCACAAAGTCGCCGTTCTCGATCATCTGGATGATATTGCGGAGTCCGCCCGGCTCATCGGCGCGGTCAACTGCGTGGCCATTCGGGAAGGAAAGCTGATTGGCCATAACACTGATGGCAAGGGCTTTCTGGCATCCCTGAAAACGGTAACTTCTCCTGTCGGCAAAAGGGTTGTGATCCTTGGAGCAGGGGGAGCAGCCCGCGCAATTGCGGTAGAGCTTGCTCTGGCAGGAGCCGCGCATATCACGATCGTCAACCGAGATGCCTCAAAAGCAGAAACCATCGCAGCACTGATCAACGATAAAACTGAAGCGACCGGCGAAGCTCAGGCATGGTCCGGGAAATTTTCCCTTCCCACTGGGACGGACATTCTCATCAACGCAACGTCTATCGGGCTGGGTGATCCCAATGCGGCCCCTCCCGTTGAAATGGGCAATTTGACAAAAGAGACCGTCGTTGCGGACGTCATTCCCAACCCGCCTCAGACCCGCTTCCTGAAAGATGCCAAAGCCCTCGGCTGTACGACGCTGGATGGACTAGGAATGCTCGTCAATCAGGGAGTCATCGGTGTGGAAATCTGGCTGGGTCGCACACTCGACAGCGCTGTCATGGCTCAGACGCTGGAAAATATCTTCGGAACAGAAAATAAGTAAGCTGTTTCACCCCTGCCCGACCGATGGGCAGGGGTTTTCATACCATCAGACCTAAATCGGCTCCGCCCGGCGGCGTAACCAGATCGTCAGGGCAAGACAAACCACCCCAACCAGCACACCCCACCACAAAGCGGGGGCAGAAAACAATTCAGCAAAATTGGGGTGTACGACCAGTTGCTGGACTGGCGTATGGTCGATAGTGAGACCCTGATCGCGACCTGCACGCATCTGCATTTTTGCGTGGCTCAGATTGCTTCCCGGGAAATGAGTAAATCTGTTGGAAACCAGATTTACGATACCACTCGTTGGTAGCCCCGCCATGCCTGTGATGGCCAGTGCCGCCAGAGCGCCCAGAACCCACACAATCGGCGTGCTTCTCACAAGAACCGATACCAGAAAGAGACTGGCATAAACCGGTAGCCACCAAAGAGAATTCAGGAAGCTGTATACTGCGTAATTCCCAAGATTTTCGATGATTCCAGCAGAGTGAGCTAACGAAGCAAGGCTTCCTCCAAACGCATAAGTACTGGCCAAAACAAGAGCCAGAGCACCAATCCATGTGATCATGAGCGCAAAAAGTGGAACAACAATCAGAATGACACCAATCTTGGCCAAAACAATCAGATGATCGGATACAGGCAGGGATTTCCAGAACAGGATCGAGAGATCCTTGCGCTCATTATAAAATGTACCCATTGCGTAAATACATCCCACTGCCAGCACTGACAGATTGGCAATGCAGGAGAGTAATTCTGCCGTCAGGGTAAAAAAGAGTTGAGGCGTAACGCCGGGTCCACTGACATTATGTCCTTTTAGAAGAGGGATACAAACCAGAATAACGGATAAAAGAACCATAATAAGCGGTCCCCAGAACAGAAACCGGTTCTCCCAAATCTCCCGCTTCACAGACCAGACATACTGCCTCAAGAGCCAGCCCATTTTTGAACGAGAGTGCTTTCCAACGGACATCATCATGCTTTCGCTCATGCCACGGCTCCCTTGTTCAAACGGCTTTGCCCCATCAACACCAAAAACAGATCTGCGAGTTTTGGTTGGCGCGTCTCCCCCAGAGCGGCCAGTTCGTTTTGCAGAACACCGTCAAAAAGCATGAGGGATTGCCCAAGGATGAGCCTTTCGTTCAATGGCCTCAGAGCGCGAGCAGCCTCGACAGTATCGGGACGCGGCTTTAGTTCCACAAAGCGTTGGGCCAGATTGTCCATACTATCCTGCAGCGTGATACGGCCGTCGCCGATCAAAATCACATCCGTCAGAATATCCTCGATTTCCTCAATCTGATGCGTTGTCACCAGAATGGTTCGGTCATGATCAAAGTAATCGTTGAGCAGCGTAATGTAGAATTCGCGCCTATATAGCAGATCTAGACCTAGCGTTGGCTCATCAAGCACCAGAAGTTTGGCATCAATAGCCATGACGAGCGCCAGATGCAGTTGTGCAACCATGCCTTTGGACAGGTTCCGCACGCGCGCTTTTTTCTGGATATCTGTTTTTAACAGAAACTGCTCGGCACGCGCCCGATCAAAGCGTGGGTGAACCCCTTCAACATAGTCGAGAACCTGCCAGACCTTCATCCAGCGTGGCAGCAGGGCAACGTCTGCAATGAAGCAGACATCCTGCATCATGGCTTCGCGCTCACGCCAGGGATCACGCCCCAGAACTTTCAGAGAGCCTTCGTAGGGCACAAGCCCCAGGATGGCATTCAGTGTAGTGGTTTTACCCGCGCCGTTTGGGCCAATCAGTCCGACGATCCGGCCGGAAGGAATGCTCAGGTCAATACCCTAGACACCCTTGCCGCCACGATGGATCTTGCGCAGGCCATGCGCTTCAATGCAGGTCATTGGCCGTCTCCATTTCGTAGAAGGTCATCCACAGACAAACCAAGGCGACGAATGGTTCGCAGTGTCTCGGGCCATTGTTCCGTCAGGAATTTCTGTCGCTCGCTTTGCGCCAGACGTTCCAGCGCGCCGGACGCAACAAACATTCCCAGTCCGCGGCGTTTCTCCAACAGCCCTTCATCGGAAAGCTGCTGATAGGCTTTCATGACAGTCAGGGGATTGATTTGGCAGTCTGCAGCAACCTGCCGCACAGACGGAACAGGATCTCCCTCTCCCACAGCGCCATCCAACATCATGCCCACCACCTTTTCGCGCAGTTGCTGATAGATTGGCTGACTGTCATTCCACAGACCATCCATGCTGGTCCTCCAGATGTTGACCACAACACAGGTCGCACCCTCTATTGGTGTGGTGTTTTACATATGTATATCACCAAACCAATAGCAAGAGATTTTTGGAGACCATTCCCCAAACGATCGGTCTTCGTTCTGATCAAAACAGAAAAACGCCACATCTTCCGATATGACGTTTTAAAATTATACTTTTAATATTGATGTAATTTTAGAACATCGCTCTGTCAGGAATTGTGTTTCCCTCAGGAGAAATCATTTCTATTGTCTGCGAATAATGATTATTGGCGGCATATGTTTCTGGAGATCTACTTACAGAACATGCCCCCAATGAGAAGGACATTCCTACAATTGCGAAAGAAAGGAAAATGGTTTCTTTCCGGATCTTCATCGTTTTTTTTCCTTATTCTTATTTTTCCCAAACGATAATCCTTAAAAAAATTATTAAAATCAGAAATTTTGGAATAGTCACAGAACTTTCATAAAAATAATTTATGAGGAGTTCCCTGTCAGAATCCGGAAGATTTTGAACCCCGATGGAACATACATTCCTATCGAAGGCTGGCGTCCTTGATGGCGGCAAAATCCCAGAAACAGTGGTATTGGACCAAGGCGAGCCTGAGGTCAGAATCCGTTTCTCGGGAAACCAAATAAAAAACCCCGCCTGAGCAGTCAGGCGGGGTTTGGCATCAAACCTTGATCAAACGGCCCGCGAAAAACCCGTCCATCCCGCCTCGGTCCCACCAGAGACCTGGATGTGTACGGAAGAAGCCTTCAGGAGTGCGAGCAATGGACATTTCTGCCAACTCAGCGTCCGTAAAAGGTTCATGTCTCCAGCCGCCACGTTCCAGGGCTGCGCGAATGCGATCCGGGCCTTCCTCGTCCTGAAGAGAACAGACAGCATACATCAGCATCCCACCTGGCTTGAGCATCTCACGCGCGGAATCAATGAAGGCATCCTGCCCTTGCGCCAGTGCGGTGACATCGCGAGGGCGCTTAATCCACAGCACATCCGGATGACGGCGAAATGTCCCGGTGGCTGAGCAAGGTGCGTCAAGCAAAACGGCATCCACGGGAGCTTTCGGACGCCAGGTCAGGCCGTCTGCCACGATCGTTTCAGCCTCTACACGCATTCGTGCAATATTCTCGCGCAACCGCACAGCGCGTGCTTCTTCCTTCTCGATGGCAATCACCTGAGCCCCAGCCGTTGCCAACTGCGCCGTCTTACCACCGGGGGCCGCACACAGATCAATGACGGTCTTGCCAGAGACATTTCCCATCAGCTTCACAGGCATTGCGGCGGCAACGTCCTGTGCCCAGAACTGGCCTTCCTCGAAACCTTCCATCGTAGCGATGCGCGTTCCGGCCGGATAACGCACTGTCCCCGTTGGGAGCACATCCCCGCCCTCGGGGGCCGTTGCACCGGGTCGCAGGCTCAGATCCAGCGGGGCCTCACGATGAAGGCCACGGGAAATGGAACGCGCGCGTTGTCCCCACGCGCCCCACATCCAGGGTTGGACATCCAGACGAGCCTCATCCAGCCCTTCCATCAGATCCCGTCCTTCACGAGCCACGCGACGGAGGACCGCATTGGCCAGCCCCGCGAACGGCGCCAATCCACGACGACGCAGAAGATCCACGATCGTACCAACAGCCGCATGAGGCGGGGTTTCCAGATGCAGAAGCTGTGCGACACCTAACAGAAGCGCACAACGCACAGGCTCAGGCGGCTCCCGGCGCAGCATCGGCTGTAGAATTTCGGTCATACTGCCAAGGTAGCGGAGCGTCGTCGCTGCCAGACGATGGGCAGAAGCACGATCGCGCAGATCCATCGGTCCCGCGCGATCCAGCGTCGTTTCCAGCATCCGGCGATGCTCGACCACACCACAGACGATATCAAAGGCCAGGTCGCGCGTCGGGTCAGGCGCAGGGCGGCGCTCCTGTCCCTGTTTCGGACGGCGTCCTCCCTGACGGGAAGCAGACGGGTTCTTCGGACGGCCGGAGCCGCGGGGGGGCGTATTCTGTGTCATTTTCAGGCGTCGATCTCTCGCATGCTGCCGAAATCGCATCTTGCGGCTTCTGACGCAATGGAGTCTTCTGCCGACATGTCCGATCAGATTGCAGAAAATCTCTCCCTTATCCGCAGTCGCATCCTTCATGCGTGCGAAAATTCGGGGCGTTTGGCCTCGAATGTTGGCCTCGTCGCCGTCAGTAAGTTTCATCCGAAAGAGGCCGTTGAAGCAGCCCTAAACGCCGGTCAGCGTGTTTTCGGGGAGAACCGTGTTCAGGAAGCCGCCTCAAAGTTTCCAGATCTTCGTACGACATGGCCAGACCTGCGCCTTCACATTATCGGTGGCCTCCAGACCAACAAGGCTGTTGACGCCTGCCGCATTGCCGATGTGATCGAGACTCTGGACCGTCCGGCTTTGGCTGACGCTCTTGAAAAAGCTGCAGACAAGCTTGGTCGGCTGCCGGAGCTTCTCGTTCAGGTCAACACCGGCAATGAACCTCAGAAGTCAGGTGTCCCGCGTGACGAAGCCGACGCCTTTATCAAAACCTGCATGACAAGGTTCGGCGCTAAAGTGCGGGGCCTGATGTGCATTCCTCCGGAAGACGAGGATCCATCAGCGCATTTCCGTTTTCTGACGGGTCTGGCCAAGCGCCACGGACTACCGGTTATTTCCATGGGCATGTCTGCCGATTTCGAAACGGCCATCGCCGAAGGAGCCACGCTTGTCCGGGTTGGAAGTGCCATTTTCGGCCCCCGTCCCATGACAGGTTCCTAACGCACAGCTTGCATCCCTGTAAGAAATCCTGTCTTGAGGGAAAAGACCGCGCTCCGACACGTCCGTGTGAGGTGTTGGGAGTGCTGGTTTCCTGCGATGCCCGTAAATGGAACCACCGATGCCAGAACACGACGGCGATAACGCTCCCCCTCCTCGTCCCGGTGTCGGAGTACCGGTGGAGAGCGGCGAAGTCCTGCAAACCATCGATCAGGCCCGCAAGGATGGAAATACCGCCGAACTTGGGGATTCTGAAGGCAGCAGCCACAAGAAACCCGTAGGCTTTGGTGCACTTCTTGCCGTTCTGGGTGTCGTGTATGGCGATATCGGAACAAGCCCGCTCTATGCGCTTCAGTCTTCGGTCAATATCGTCGGCTCCGCCAAACATCCGGCCGCCGCATGGGAGATCATGGGGCTGGCCAGCCTGACATTCTGGGCGCTCATGCTGATCGTGACATTCAAATATGTCCTGCTCATCATGCGCGCCGATCATGATGGCGAAGGTGGTATCATTGCCCTGATGTCCCTGGCCCAGCGCGTCTGCAAATCACAGAGATTCCGATGGCTGTTCGGCCTCGTCGGCATCGCGGGCACCTGCCTGTTCTTTGGTGACAGCATCATTACGCCTGCCGTGTCCGTTCTTTCTGCCGTCGAGGGCATTGAAATCGCGGTTCCTTCCGCCAGCCATGTCATCATCCCGATTGCCATGATTGTTCTTGTGGCGCTGTTTGCGGCACAGGCCATGGGAACGGGGAAGATCGGCAAGGCCTTTGGTCCGATCATGGTTGTCTGGTTTGCGGTTCTGGCCATTCTCGGCGTACGGGGCATTGTTCTATATCCCCATATCCTGCTGGCCCTCTCCCCGACCTTCGCGCTCGAATTCATCGTTCTGCACGGCTATCTGTCCTTCATCGCACTCGGTTCGGTCGTTCTGTCCGTAACGGGTGCGGAGGCGCTTTATGCGGATATGGGGCATTTCGGCCGTGCACCAATCCGCAAAGCATGGCTGTTTTTCGTACTGCCGTCCCTGACATTGAACTACTTTGGTCAGGCCGCCCTGCTGATCCACGATCCAGCCACGCTGGCCAATCCGTTCTATCATCTTGGCCCACACTGGGCGCAGATCCCGCTTCTGATCCTTGCCACCTTCGCGACCGTCATTGCGTCTCAGGCAGGTATTTCGGGCAGCTTCTCGCTCTGCCGACAGCTCATCCAGCTTGGTTATCTGCCCCGTACCCGCATTGTGCATACGAATGCGGATGAGGAAGCGCAGATTTATCTGCCATCCCTGAACTGGATTCTGGCCTTCGGGGCGCTAGTGCTGGTGCTGTCCTTCCGCTCCTCTGCCGCACTGGCTGCGGCTTACGGCATCGCTGTGACCGGCACATTCCTGTGCACCTGCGTCCTGGCCATGGTGGTCTTCCGCCGCACCTTCAAATGGAGCGCTGTGGCCGTTGGAGCCGTGTTCGGTCTGTTCTTCGTCGTGGATGCAGTCTTCTTCTCCGCCAACGTGCTAAAGATCCCCGATGGTGGCTGGGTCCCACTCGCAATCGGCATCATCAGCACCATCGTCATGACAACATGGAAGCGCGGCCGTAGCCTGATTGCCGCGAAGCAGCAGGCAGATTCCATGCCGATGGCCTCGTTTCTGGCCCGCCTGCCGCAGTCACGCACCATCCGCGTTCCGGGCCTCGCTGTCTTCCTGACGGCCAACCCGGACGTCGTGCCGAACTCGCTGCTGCACAACCTGAAGCACAACAAGGTTCTGCATGAACACGTCATGTTCGTAACCGTGCAGAACCTTGATCAGCCGGAAGCCGAGCGCGGACACCGCACGATCGTTCAGGAACTGGCGCCGAACATCAATCGCGTGATCGTCCGGTACGGCTTCATGGAAATGCCAAACCTGCCGCGCGCCCTGATGGAGCTGAAGGCGCTTGGGGTCGCGTTCGATGCCATTCAGGCCTCCTATTTCACGTCCCATGAGCTTGTAGTTCGCTCCCGCGTTCCCAAGATGCAGCTCTGGCGGATGTGGCTGTTTCTGCTTCTCCTGCGTAATGCTGCCTCGACCACGGAATTCTTCCGCATCCCGCCTGATCGCGTGGTAGAGTTCGGCGTCCGGATTGCAATTTGACCGAGCCTCTTTCCCTTTACATTCACTGGCCGTTCTGTCTGGCGAAGTGCCCTTACTGCGACTTCAACTCCCATGTCCGGGATGAAATCCCGCAGAAGCGCTTCGCCGCAGCCCTGCGGCGGGAACTGGCGCATGACGCGGCCCGTCTGGGCCGTCGGCCCCTCCGCTCCATTTTCTTTGGAGGCGGCACCCCTTCCCTGATGGCTCCGGAAACGGTCGCGGCACTCATTGAGGATGCACATCAGCTTTTCGATGCCGAGCCAGATCTGGAAATCACGCTGGAAGCCAATCCGACCAGCGTGGAAGCCGGGAAATTCTCCGCCTTTCGTCAGGCTGGCGTGAACCGTGTGTCTCTCGGGGTGCAAAGCCTGCGGGACGACGCACTCAAAATGCTAGGCCGGGAACATTCGGCGGGACAGGCCATTCAGGCCCTTGAAACCGCCCGTTCCCTGTTTCCGCGCATCTCCTTCGATCTGATTTACGCTCGACCGGGCCAAAGTGATACGGACTGGGAGAACGAACTGTCCACGGCGCTGGATCTGGTGGCCGATCATCTGTCGCTCTATCAGCTTACAATCGAACCCGGTACGAAGTTTGAAGCCCTGCATCGCAGAGGCGAACTCACCCTGCCGGATGCCGACGATGCTGCACGCCTCTATGACCTCACCAGCGAGACGGCGGCCCGACATGGCCTCTTGCCCTATGAAGTCTCCAACTACGCCCGACCGGGCGCGGAAAGTCGCCATAATCTGACCTACTGGCGTTACGCGGATTACATCGGCATTGGCCCCGGAGCGCATGGGCGCCTCACACTGGACGACGGATTATACGCCACCCGACGCCATCGCGCGCCCGAACCATGGGCAGAGCGCGTTGAGAAAACAGGATCTGGCAGCACAGACGAAACGCTCCTTTCGCCGGAAGAACGTGGCCGGGAAGCGCTTCTGATGGGGCTGCGTCTTTCTGAAGGTGTGAATGAAGCTCGTTTCGCCCAACGCACCGGCCGGCCTCTGGAAGACTGCGTGGACCGCTTCATGCTGGAAGCCTGTCTGGAAGAAAATTATCTCATCCGGGAGGGGGGTATTCTGAAAGCGACAGGCGAAGGCAGACTTCGTCTTGAAGCATTGCTGGCCAGATTGGTCACTTGAGGGCATGATCGGGCGTTAATTAACAGGACGAGACCATGCGCCGATCCATTCTCTCTGCCCTCCTTGCTGCCTGCGCCCTGACCGGCATTGCTTCCGCTGCCCCTGCGGCTCCGGGATACTACATTCAGGACAACGACTATCTCGGCCCAGGCGGGTCAGACATCCAGTCCGTCATTCCGCTGCTGAACCGCGACAACGTCAATCTTCTGGCCCTGACCGTCACGGTTGGCGATGATTGGGAAAATGCTGAATCGGCCCATCTGCGTCGCTTCCTCGAAATCGCCAAGCAGACCCAGATCCCCGTGGCCGATGGCGCGACATTGCCGCTCGTCAACACGGTGGCTGCAACGCGACTGCGTGAAAAGCAGTACGGCACCATCCCCTGGAAGGGCGCCTGGGGCGGCCTCGGCTCTATCGACAAGACACCCGCAACCCAGCCTGCTCTCGGCAAAATGCCGGACGGGACGCCGCACATGGCCGTCGATCCGCTTCCTGCCGCTATGGTTCTGATCAAAGCCGTTCACGACCATCCCCATCAGGTCACAATCATTGCCGCAGGCCCGCTAACGAACCTCGCGCTTGCCATCCGTCTGGACCCGACCTTCGCGGCGACTGCCAAGCAGCTTGTGTTCATGGGGGGCCTGCTGGATTCCAGCATGATGTCCGTCACGGGTAATGCTGACTTCGCATCCGACTTCAACATGATTGCCGATCCGGAAGCTGCGCACATCGCACTGACAGCTCCCTGGGCGTCCATCACCTGTGTCGGCAATGTCTCGAACGACATCATGATGACGCATGAACTGATGAACCGTATCGCGGAGAAGAAGACGCCCGTTACGGAATATCTTCAGAAGTTTTACGCTCCCCTGCCGCTGTGGGATGAACTGACGTCCGCCATCGCAGTCGAGCCAGATCTGGTTACGAAGTCGGTCGATGCCTATATGGACATCAACACGGCTCCGGGCATGGATTACGGCCACGCCCATGTCTGGCCTGAAGCAACAGCACCTAAGGGAATGGGCCTACAGAAGGTAAAGCTCGTTCAGTCCGTGGACACGAAGCGCTTCATCAATGAGTTCGTCGCCCAGGCACAGAACGCCATGGGTACCCACTAAGACCTGAAGAAAGGCAACCGACATGCTGAACATCATCAAGCTGGCCGTCGGTTGCCCGACCATTGAGGTTCTCCGGGAACGCATGAAGCATCCCCGTGTGAATGGTCATGGTGCCGTTCCGACCCGGACTATGCCCAAACGGGCCGCCGAGGTTCTGGACGGCGGCTCCCTGTATCGCGTCATGGACGGCATGATCCTCTGCCGTCAGCCTATCATTGGGCTGGAAGCCTGCCGCCGCCCGGACGGCACCGAGGGTACGCTTATCGTTGTTTCGGATGACATCATTCCCGTACAGCCGCGTACGATGCGCCCCTTTCAGGGTTGGCGCTATCTGGACCCGAAGGATGCGCCGCCGGATCTCGGACAATCCGCCGGTGGAGATGGCATCGCTGATCTCCCACCACACCTGCGGCGGGAACTGGCAGAACTGGCCCTGATCTGATCCTGCTCTTCAAAAGGACCGATCTGGAACAAAACAACGGGACATGCGTTAGTTACTCGCCTCATGCCTGCTCCGCAGGCACCCTCCTGTCGTGCAAGGAGACACCCGTTGTCGTTGTTTCGTACTCATACACGCAAAAGCCGGCGATCCCTGGCCCTCCTTCTGGGGACGGCCCTCTCTTTTGTCGTCGCCCCCCAACTTCATGCGGCTGACGTATCAACACCGGCAACCAATGCTCCTGAAAAAGCGCAAATTCTCCCCGGCAAGATCGTTTACGCCCAACTGACCACGCCGGACCTCGACAAGGCCAAAGCCTTCTATGGCTCTCTGCTGGGTTGGACGTTCAAGGACGTCACAGTTTCGAAAGGCCGATACACGCAGGCGATCGTCAACGGACGCCCCGTTGCCGGGCTGGTCGAACGGCCGAATATGGTCGCGCATGGTGATCCGCTCTGGCTGCCATTCATCTCTGTGCAGGATGTCCGAGCCGCAGCAAATGCCGCAAAGGTCTGGGGCGGCCACATCCTGTTTAAACCGCAGAAGGTGATAGGCCGAGGCGATGAAAGCGTTATTTCAGATCCACAGGGCGGTCTGTTTGCAGCTCTGCGCTCCGCCACAGGCGATACCCCCGATGACACGACGCCCCCGCAACAGGGAGAATGGATCTGGAATGCGCTGCTGACCAGCAAACCTTATGAAGCCGCTGGTTTTTACCAGAAATTGTTCGGCTATCAGGTTGAAGCCGCGCCGGACGCAAAACGGGGAAGCGCCTATCTTCTGGAATCCCAGTCCATTACACGCGCTACCATTAACCCGCTGCCACCCCGCTTGCCAGATGGCGCACATGCACGCTGGATGAACTTCATTCAGGTCGACAGTGTCGGGGCCGCAGCCCAGAAGGCTGCTGAACTCGGCGGAAAAGTGCTGGTTCAGCCTCATCCTGATCGGCAGGACACCATCATTGCCATTCTTGCAGACCCTTCCGGGGCGGCGTTCGGCGTGATGGAATGGCATGACACCGCAACCACCGGAGATGCGAAATGATCATTCGTCTGTCACGCACTCTGGCACTGATCGGTGCATTTTCCCTCGTTCCCTTTCTTTCAGGCTGCGTCGGATATGACGGATATGGAGGAGGCGGTTACGGCGGCAGCTACTACAACACCGGCTGGGGTGGTGGTGGCTGGGGTGGCTGGGGTCCGGGCTACTCCGTCGGTCCTTATCCGGGCCGAGGAGGACGCTGGCAGGGCGGTCGCATAGATCGTAGAGGCCCTGGCGGTGGCGGACACATGGGCCGTCCCGGAGGCAGGCCAGGTGGCGGGTTTCCGGGAGGGGGTCGTCCGGGCGGTGGTCCGGGCGGAGGCTTCCACGGCAGCCCTGGTCATGGTGGAGGACCAGGCGGGCATGGGCCTGGTGGTGGCCGTGGCGGCGGTCCAGGCGGACGGCACTAGGCCCCCCGCTCAGAATGAAAGCCTTATTGGTCTACAGGTGTTTCAGGGAGAGTGGGCACTGTGCGATCCACTCGCTCAAGCGTCGCAATCTTTGACCTGATCTTTCCGCTTTCGAGTTCCTCTGCAATGTGTGCAAGTGGCTCGCCGGCGGCAAGAGAGTCTGCCTTCGTCTGCCAGAACGCCGCAGCCTCAGGATCAGGCACGCACAAGTCTGCTGCCATATCAAAGCGCAGAAGCGTTACCTCACCGCTCAGGCGCCGCAACGACCGCAAGAGCTTATGCGTGTGTTCGCTTTCCTGTCCGACATTCGATAGCCCACCCAAAATTGGTAAAGAACCACGCGCAAATTCAGCTCGCGTCGTGTCTACTCCGGCCTGGCGCTGGGCTCTGTCTGTGGTGAGAGTGTCATCACCATTTAGTACGGCAGCAAGATATCGCAGATTGCCAACAATCGCAGAACGCAGCAGGCCATTCATATCCTGTGTGACACCCTGCGGACAAACCGCAAAAGCACAGCCGAGGCCGATCAGGCTGCCCACCGTATTATCGAGAATACGTAGCCACGCGATGCCATGAGACGGCATCGTCATTTCCGTCACAATAATAAAATGCGCACTCAGAAACATGACGAGCAGCGTGTAATTCACGGCCCGCATCGCAATCGCGCCAATCACGAACACTGCGAGCGCCACGGCCATTTCCGGTAGGCCTGGCAGGAATGGCGAAACCGCGAGAACGAGAACACCCCCGCCAATTGTTCCTAAAACGCGTTCCAGAGCCCTTACGAGGGTGGTCTGACCGGAAGGCTGGATCACCAGAAGAAACGCAACAAGTGCCCAGAACCCGTAGCTGAGACTTAGCCATTGCGTCGCCAGATATGTTCCCAGAAGCCCGACAACCATCCGCAATGCATGGCGCCAGATCACAGGCGTCAGACGGGCCACATGCCGTGGAGCTTCGGCGTCAAACGGCATCCGAGCTTTTTCTGCCAGCCCGTCCGCAAGATTACCCAATGTGCGTGCACTGGTTGCGACAAGCTCGCTGATCGTACCGGAACGAACGCGAATACTGCCAGCAAGCGCCAGCGCCTCCTGAGATAACGCTTCAAGATCAGGAACAGGCGCGAGAGCAGCCTCACTCGCATGCTGGCAGAGAGCAGAAAACGCAGCCAGCGTTCCGCGGGCCTCGAAATCCAGCCCGCGTGTTTCCACCAGATGTTCGACGGCCAACATGGCCGTAAACAGACGTTCCGCACCAGCCAGAGATGCAATCAACCGTCCGCGCATACTGTAGCTGGCATGGCCCGCGTCAATCTGAAGCGCGACGCCCCTCGCCCGCTCAATCGCCGTTCGGATTGTCTGCCGGTGTACGGTTTCCTGCAATCGCCCTGCAGCCAGTTCCCCAGCCATCACCGAGAGTAGTCTGTAACACCCTCCCACAGCACGACGTGCAGGAGCGTAGGGATGCTGTGGCCAGAGAAACAGGCATAGGAAAATGGCCCATACGCCTCCACCACCAAAGGCGTAACTGATGGTCAGCGCATCCGGTAGCGTATGGGCCGGGAAGCCAATACCAGCCAGCATGACACAGCCCAGAAGGGCACAGAGCAACGCCATACTTGGGACAAGCGCCCGCGCCAGCCCCACGAACAGTCCTGTCACGATCAGCCAGGGCAGAACGCCCCAGAAAGGCGATGTGGCAATCAGGGAGGCAACACCACCCAGCACGGCACCCGCAACAGTGAAAATACCCAAAATACGGAACTGCTCGCGCGCCGTACCACCGGGTTCAATCAGGCAGCACCAGAACGCTGCAAACGCAGCCCAAGCGAAAACAGCCTGATGAAAATAAAGAGCAGGAAGAAGGGCAACAACCGTTGCAAGAGCCGCCCGGACACCCTCAGCCGGAGCAAGCTGCTCGGGGCTGAGAGGAACCGAATGACGGGCTAAAAACTGGGACAGGAAAGTCAGGTGACGGGTGCGGTTCAATGAAGCCTGTCGCGCCTTTGGATCACGCACCGTCATCTTATCGTCCTGTTAAAATACGCTCCACGAGCTGGCCCACTGTAGGAACAAATCCATTCGCATAAAAGGGATCGGTTCCGAAACGCCAGGCGTTCGTGCCACCAAACATCAGGTTGTGGTCAACCACATCATCCGCATGCTCATCATTCGGGGCATGGGCAATAGTCTGAAGCGTTTTCTGGATGCAGAAGGAACGCGGGTCAGCTTTCTGTCCGTTGGTGTAAGGCTCGCGCTGCATCCAGTTGGAAAACTTACATGCAGACAGACAGCCCATGCAGTTCGTCTGATCCGCAAGGATCTCCCGGGCACTGTCAGGCGTGACGAAAACCAGCGTATCATCCGGTGTGCGAAGCGCTTCCGTGAATCCCTGCGCTTCCCAGCCAGCGATATGCTGGCGGTCTGTCGAAGAGACAAACACTTCACGCTTGCGCGCGCCCACGCCGTAAGACGCATCCAGCTCTGCTGTCGCTTCGGGGCTATAAGCGACCTGTCGCTCAGAGCGGCCACGAAGATCCTGCATGAAGCTGTTGTTCACGGCAGAAGAATAGAAGCCCGTCGGGGAGAAGCGGTTGAGATACACATCTCCCTTCTTCAGCGTCAGAAGACGGCGCTTCCACGCATCGGGGATCGGGCTTTCCTTCGTGAGCAGTGGCCGGGTACCGAACTGAAACGCGATCGGTCCGAGATCCGGGTTCCCGATCCAGTCCTGCCAGTCTTCAAGTGCCCAGACACCACCCGCCATGATGATTGGGGTCTCATCCAGACCATACTGACGCATGACCCGACGCAGTTCGAGGACGCGCGGGAACGGGTCTTCCGGGTTCAGCGGATTTTCCGTGTTGGACAGGCCGTTATGACCACCAGCCCGCCACGGATCTTCGTAGACCACCCCCCCCAGCAGTTCCGGAGCCTTGCTGTACGCCCGACGCCAGAGCGCATTGAACGCACGCCCCGAAGACACGATGGGATAATACGGAATGCCGTGCTTGACCGCGATTTCCGACAGGCGATACGGCATGCCCGCACCGCAAGTCAGACCGTTGATCAGACCCGGGGCACCCTCGAGGATACCCTCGATGATCTCTTCTGCGCCGCCCATTTCCCAAAGGATATTGGCGTGGAGACGACCTTTGCCGCCAGCAATCTCATGAGCGATCTTCGCCTGCGCGATACCACCATCAATCGCATAGCGGATCAGTTCGCGCTGCCGCTCACGGCGAGTGCGACCATGATAGATCTGGGGAACAGGACGCCCCTGTTCGTCATAGCTGTCAGCGTTGACGGCGGAAATAGTTCCAATTCCGCCGGCAGCAGCCCAATGACCTGCCGAGGTACCGGTGGAGACAGAAACACCTTTGCCTCCCTCAACCAGCGGCAAAACATCCTGACCACCAAAACGAAGGGTGTCGATCAACTTCATGGGGACTCGATGTCTCCGATACTCACATAAAAAAGGCGGGGCCTTGCGAGCCCCGCCCGAGGGCTCACTCGGCGTCGCGACGAGGCGGACGGCCAGGCTTGGCCCCCACGCTCTCCGTAATATCGGCACCGGTTTCCTGATCGACAACCCGCATGGACAGCTTGACCTTGCCGCGATCGTCGAAGCCGATGACCTTAACCTTCACGGCATCGCCCTGCTGGACGACGTCGGACGTCTTGGCAACACGGCCCTGCGTCAGCTCGGAGATGTGAACCAGACCATCACGCGGGCCAAGGAAGTTCACGAACGCACCGAAGTCCGCCGTCTTCACGACCTTACCGTCATAGATGCGACCGATTTCCGGCTCTGCGACGATGCCTTCAATACGGGCAATCGCCTTCTGGGCCTGCTCGTCATTGGAGGCAGCGATCGTGATCGTGCCGTCATCACCAATGTCCACCTTGGCGCCGGAATACTCGACGATCTCACGGATAACCTTACCACCGGAACCGATCACATCGCGGATCTTTTCCTTCGGCACGGACATCGTGGTGATCTTCGGGGCATTGCCGGATACGCCTTCACGGCCTTCCGTCAGAGCCTTCGACATTTCGCCAAGGATGTGGATACGGCCGCCACGAGCCTGTTCCAGAGCGATCTGCATGATTTCCGGCGTGATGGACGTGATCTTGATGTCCATCTGAAGGGCCGTGATGCCCTGCTCCGTACCGGCGACCTTGAAGTCCATGTCGCCCAGATGATCTTCATCACCCAGGATGTCGGACAGAACCGCAAAGCCACGATCTTCCTTGATCAGGCCCATGGCAATGCCAGCGACCGGACGCGGCAGCGGCACACCGGCATCCATCAGCGCCAGAGACGAACCGCAGACGGTCGCCATGGAGGAGGAACCGTTGCTTTCCGTAATCTCGGAAACCACGCGCATCGTGTACGGGAACTGCTCCTTGGACGGCAGCAGCGGATGCAGAGCGCGCCATGCCAGTTTGCCGTGACCGATTTCACGACGCCCTGGGGAGCCCATACGACCACACTCACCGACCGAGTACGGAGGGAAGTTGTAGTGCAGCAGGAAGTTGGAGCGATATTCGCCTTCAAGCGCGTCAATGACCTGCTCGTCCTGGCCCGTGCCAAGCGTCGCGACAACCAGAGCCTGCGTTTCACCACGGGTGAAGAGCGAGGAACCATGCGCACGCGGCAGGATACCGACTTCTGCAAGGATCGGGCGAACCGTCTTCAGATCGCGACCGTCAATACGGATGCCCGTCTTGAGGATAGAGCCGCGAACAACCTGAGCTTCCAGTTCCTTGAGCATCGGCTTGGCCAGCTCGACGTCAAAGCCTTCTTCAGCCAGAATTTCGTTGATACGGTCCTTGGCTTCGCCAACTTTCTTGTAGCGGGCCTGCTTGACGCGCTCCTTGTAGGCTTCGGCCATCAGCTTGTTGCCGACCTTCTCGACGCGCTTGCGAAGGGCGATTTCTTCCTTCGACAGCGTCGGCAGATCCCACGGAGCCTTGGCGGCGTGTTCAGCCAGAGCAATGATGGCTTCGATCACAGGCTGGAAGGAGGTGTGACCAAGCGTCACGGCTTCCAGCATGGTCTCTTCCGAAAGCTCGCTGGCTTCGGATTCAACCATCAGCACGCCTTCGGACGTACCGGCGACAACGAGATCCAGGGTGCTGTCCTTGACTTCGGACAGCGTCGGATTCACGACGAGCTTGCCATCAATGCGACCAATACGGGCAGCACCGACCGGGCCAAAGAATGGGATGCCGGACAGCGTCAAGGCAGCGGAGCAGCCGATGAGGGAAACAATCGCCGGATCGTTTTCCATGTCGTGGCTCAGAACCGTTGCCGTCACCTGAACTTCGTTACGGAAGTTCTCCGGGAACAACGGACGGAGCGGACGGTCGATCAGACGTGCATTCAGCACTTCTGCTTCAGACGGACGGCCTTCGCGCTTAAAGAACCCACCCGGGATCTTGCCAGCTGCATAAGCCTTTTCCTGATAATTGACCGTCATCGGGAAGAAGTCCTGTCCCGGCTTAACGCTCTTGGCGCCAACAGCCGTACACAGAACAACCGTGTCGCCATAGGTGACCATGACGGCACCATCAGCCTGGCGGGCAATCTTGCCGGTTTCGAGGATCAGCGGGCGTCCGGCCCACTCGATTTCCTTACGGAAATAATCGAACATATCGTTCTCCTAAACTAGGAACGAGCCATCATCTGGACAGTCCGGCAGGTGACGGAGCAGCGTTTCGGACGGCATGGCGGTGGCAACGGGAGAATACCCGCAACGACACCATGTGGCCTGAAACGCCGGTCGCGCACCCCACCTGCGGAACATCCGATGGCAGGAATGTCCGGGGGCAAGCCCCCGGACGACGTATCAGCGACGCAGGCCGAGACGCTCGATCAGACCCTGATAGCGGGCCTCATCCTTGCGCTTCAGATAGTCCAGCATGCTGCGACGCTGACCGACCATCATCAGAAGACCACGACGGGAGTGGAAGTCCTTCTTGTGGGTCTTCAGGTGCTCGGTCAGGTTGACAATGCGCTCGGTCAGGATCGCGACCTGAACTTCCGGGGAGCCCGTGTCGGTCTCGTTCTGGCGGTATTCAGCGATCAGAGCCGTGCGGCGTTCTGCAGTAATCGACATCGTGTTCTCCAAAAAACTCGTGGTTTTCCAGCATCCGTGCTGCCCTGAGCCGTCCATCGCGGATCTGACACAGGCCAATCACGTGCTCTCCGATCATCGCACGCCACAGTTGGTCTCCCTCCTGTGACACGGCCGGCAGAGGATACGTCAGATCAGCGGGGTCAAGAGACTGCCCCCAGATCAGTATCCTTCCCTCCGCTTCGGTAACGGCCAGCGCCGGGATGTCGACCAGCGCGGTCGCTACATCCAGCAGAGGAGCCGGAAGAGCATCGGCCTTGTCCACAGTTTGAGCAGATTTGTCCAGTGCTATCTGATCTATCGTCATGGCATGGGACAGATCGAAAGGTCCGCATTTCGTCCTGCGAAGGACTGAAATATGCCCGACCGTTCCACAGGCCAGAGCAATGTCGCGGGCCAGCGAGCGCATATAAACACCCTTGCCGGATTGGACTTCAAAGAGTGCCGTGTCCGCATCAGGGCGCGACACCAGAGTTATCGAATCGATACGTGCAGGGCGTGGAGGAAGCTCAGGCGGACGGCCGGAACGCGCCAGATCATAAGCGCGCTGACCACCGACACGCAGCGCTGAAAAGACAGGAGGAACCTGCATGACGTCACCGGTCAAAGATGGCAGGCAGGCTCGAAGTTCTTCATCCGTCGGACGATACGATGAGATTGCCAGAACCTCACCTTCCAGATCATCAGTCGTGCGGCTTTCACCCATCGTTAGCGTGAACTGGTAACGCTTTGTCGCATCCATGATGTAGGGGATGGTGCGCGTAGCCTTGCCGAAAGCGATGGGCAAGATACCAGAAGCCAGAGGGTCAAGCGTACCAGCGTGGCCAGCTTTTTGAGCGTCAAATGCCCAGCGCAGCTTGTTGACCATATCTGTTGAGGTCGGACCAAGTGGCTTGTCGAGAATCAGCCAACCGTCAATCTCGCGTCCACGTTTTCTCGCCACTGTCCCAGCACCCTTTGTCCATGATCGGGCGCTGATAGACCAGTCAGACGGGTAAATGCAAAAAACTCCTCCTGACGAATGTCAGAAGGAGTTTTTCAAATCAGTCTTCCAGATCGCGCTTCACTTCCGGAGACCGGAAAAGCTGATCCAGTTCCATCGCATTGTCCAAAGCCGTATCTGGCTGGAAATGGATTTCGGGAACAGTCCTGAGCCGAAGCATCTTGGACAGACCCGTGCGGAGGAAAGGAGCAACCCGCTTCAGCGCCGGAAGAACCTCTTCCACATCGCTGCGACCCAGACGGGTTACAAAAGCCGTCGCATGACGAAAATCCGGAGAAATCCGAACTTCCGTCACCGTCACATGAACATCCAGCAGTTCCGGATCACGGAACTCCGTACGGGCAAAGATTTCCGCCAGAGCACGACGGACTTCCTCAGCCACCCGCAGCTGCCGGGTGCTTGGTCCGTGAGCCGAGACTCCCGCCGGACCCTTCAGGTCATTTCTGGAACGTGAGCTCAAGCCGGGATCACTTCCATCTCATAGCACTCGACGACATCGCCTTCGCGCAGATCATTGTAACCTGCGAAGGACAGACCGCACTCATAACCACGAGCCACTTCCTTGACGTCGTCCTTGAAGCGCTTGAGCTGGCTGAGTTCACCCTGATGGATGACTACGTTCTCACGCAGCAGACGCACGCCACAGCCACGCTTGACGAGGCCTTCGGTGACATAGCAACCGGCAACCTTGCCAGTCTTCGTGATGTTGAAGACCTGACGGATTTCCGCATAGCCCAGGAACTTCTCGCGATGCTTGGGCGCAACCTTGCCCTTCACGAGCTGCTCTACGTCGTCCGCCACCTGATAGATGATGGAGTAGTAGCGGATGTCCACACCTTCACGCTGCGCCAGTTCACGAGCCTGCGTTGTCGCACGAACGTTGAACGCCACGATGATGGCATCGGAGGCCTTGGCCAGCTGAATGTCGCTTTCCGTGATCTGGCCGACAGAGGCGTTCAGAACCCGAATTGCAACTTCTTCATGGGCAAGCTTCTGAACCGTCGTCGCGATTGCTTCAGCGGAACCCTGCACGTCAGCCTTGATGAGAAGGGCAACTTCCTTCTGATCACCAGCCTGAATGCGGGCCAGCATCTGATCAAGCGTTCCACGAGCGGCAACCTGCGTTGCAGCCTGTTTGTCCTTGATCACGCGCTGGCGGAATTCGCTGATCTCACGGGCACGGGCGTCGTTTTCAACAACAACGAACGGCTCGCCAGCACCAGGAACCCCCGTCACGCCGAGGATTTCAACCGGCATGGAAGGACCAGCATCCTTGAGCTGACGTCCACGATCGTCGAGAACCGCACGGACACGTCCCCATTCCGCACCTGCGACAACAATGTCACCACGACGAAGGGTACCCTTCTGGACGAGCACAGAAGCAACTGGGCCACGTCCACGATCCAGACGGCTTTCGATCACCGTGCCTTCAGCCACACGATCCGGGTTAGCCTTCAGGTCAAGCATTTCTGCCTGCAGAAGAATGGCTTCTTCCAGCTTGTCCAGACCAGTGCGCTTGAGAGCAGACACTTCGATGTCCTGCGTATCACCACCCATAGCTTCCACGACGATTTCGTGGCTGAGCAGCTCCTGACGGACACGATCCGGATTTGCACCTGGCTTGTCGATCTTGTTGATCGCCACAATGATCGGAGCATTCGCAGCCTTGGCATGCTTGATGGCTTCAATCGTCTGCGGCATGACGCCGTCATCCGCAGCAACCACCAGAACAACCACGTCCGTCACGGATGCACCGCGAGCACGCATGGAGGTGAATGCCTCATGACCCGGGGTATCAATGAAGGTAATCTTCTTACCGGAAGGCGCCGTGACCTGATACGCACCAATATGCTGCGTAATACCACCGGCTTCTCCACCCGCCACATCAGCAGCGCGCAGGGCATCCAGCAGAGACGTCTTACCATGATCGACATGGCCCATCACGGTCACAACCGGAGCACGCGGCTTCAGGTCTTCCGGACGGTCCTCGACACCTTCAATGCCGATTTCAACATCGCTCTCGGCAACACGCTTCACGCGGTGGCCGAATTCCTCGACAACCAGCTCTGCCGTATCGCCGTCAATGCTCTGCGTTGCCGTCGCCATGACGCCCATCTTCATGAGCGACTTGATGACTTCACCCTGACGGGACGCCATACGGTTCGCCAGTTCAGCAACCGTGATGGTCTCCGGAACGATCACGTCACGAACGACGCGAACCTGATCCGAACGTAGACGCTCCAGTTCGGCCTGACGACGCTCGCGATCACGCTGACGACGGACCGAAGCTAGTGAACGGGTCTTACCGTCGTCACCTTCAATCGCTGCACGCACGTCAATACGTCCGCTACGACGATCGCTACCACCGCCAGCGCCCTTGCGGGGTGACGGCTGTGCAGAACGACGCTGCGCCGCACCACCCGGTGCGCCACCGCCACCGCCACTACGGCGGGCAGGGGCACGACGTTCCTCATCACCGCCTACATTGGCAGCAGCCGAGCGCAAGTGAAGGGTTTCCCCACCACGCGGCTGAGCCGGTGCAGAGGCAGGAGCCGGACGAGCCGTCTGAATGGGGCGCTCCGGCATGATGGCACGTTCTGCCAGCGGACGAAGACGCTGAACCGGCGCGGCCAGCTGAACACCGCCAGTTGAATGGCTGCGCGGATCAAGAGGAGCAGAGCGCGCGGCTTCTTCGGCTTCACGTTCTGCCTGACGTGCGGCACGCTGGGCTTCCTGCTCAGCATGGATGCGCGCTTCTTCGGCGGTACGGACAGCCTGAAGGTCACGTTCTTTGCGAGCGGCCTCTTCAGCAGCCTGAGCCTCGACAGCCAGACGCTGTTCTTCCTCGGCACGGCGAGCTGCTTCTGCAGCCGACATGATCTGGATTTTTTCTTCTTCGCGACGCGCAGCTTCCTCGGCTGCGGCTTTCCGCTGCGCCTCAAGAACACGCTGGCGGGTCGCAAGCTCAGCAGCCGTCAGGGCGCGACCGCCGGCACCAGCACCACGTCCACCACGCGCACCACCTGCCGGGCCACCAGGACCAGAAGTTGCACGCTTGGGCTTGCGCACCTCAACCTGCACGACCTTGGATCGGCCATGGCTGAAGCTCTGCCGTACGGAGCCGGCATCCACTGTACGACCAACATCCTTGCGGCCTGCAGGGCGTAGGGACAGGCGGCCGCTCTTGTTCTGTTCGCCGCCCTGTGATGGGGTCTGTGTTCCGTCCTGGTTGCGCTCGTTGCCGTCGCTCATAGTTCCGCCTGTTCCTTACTGACCCCTGCGGGGTCTGGGAGTGGACGTCCTGCCACTCCCGAAAATCTCTCATGTTCGGCGATCAGGCGCTGTGCCAGCGCACCCGGCGCCATCACCGCATAGACCGCCCGGTCCCGGCCGAACGCCGAAGCCAAGACGCGATCGGGAACTGTCACCACCGGCAGAGAACGCCGGCCCGACACCAGTCTGGAGAACTCGTCCGGACTTGCACTTTCCGAACGGATCACCACCCCTGCCCTACCGGAAGTGAGCCACTCCCGGCATTTCTGAAACCCGCAGACAACCTGCCCCGCTCTTCGGGACAAACTGACGGCATCCAGCATCCGCTGTGTCAGACCAGCTTCGACGAGATCCGCCAAACTGTCCGGTACAGACACCTGAGCCTTCGCAGCACGTGCGAAAGCCTGACGGGTGCGGAGGCTATCTAACACATCCCGGCTAGCACTCAACCACATTCCCCGACCCGGCAGCTTTGCCGCCAGATCAGGTACAACCCGGTTATCCGGGCTGACTACGAAACGGATCATGCTCTCAGGCGGCTTCTGCTCTCGAGTCACGAGGCAGCGCCGCTCTGAACTGCGGCGCCCTAGAGCACCACGAACGGGACCATTATCAGTATCAGAAATATCAGACGTCGGTCGACTCCCCGTCCTGCTTGTCGGCTTCAGCCGATTCGTCACCTTCGAACCAGTGTGCTCGAGCAGCCATGATGACTTCATTTGCAGCATCTTCATCCATGGCATCGGCGCCAAGAATGTCCACAAGTTCGTCACCAGCCAGATCGGCCAGATCGTCGAGCGTCTTCACACCCTTCTCACCCAGCGTTACCAGCATCTGGTTCGTGAAGACTCCGAGGTCAACAACATCGTCCGTTACGCCAAGCGCCTTGCGCTTGTCGTCCAGCTCCTGTTCCTTGCCAGCCAGATACTCGTTTGCACGGAGCATCAGCTCTTCGGCAACACTCTCGTCGAAGCCTTCGATATCATGCAGCTCGCCCGGGTCCGTATAGGCCAGTTCCTCAATGGAATGGAAGCCTTCTGTCACCAGCAGACTTGCAATCACGTCATCCACGTCAAGGGAGTCCACAAAGAGACCTGTCCGCTTGCGGAACTCTTCCTGACGGCGCTCCGATTCCTCAGCTTCCGTCAGAATATCGATGTCCCAACGCGTCAACTGACTGGCCAGACGCACGTTCTGACCGCGACGACCGATAGCGAGCGAAAGCTGCTCGTCAGGCACCACGACTTCAACGCGCCCTGCTTCTTCGTCCATCACCACCTTGCTGACTTCAGCAGGAGCAAGGGCATTCACCACGAACGTGGCGGCCTGCGGACTCCAGGGAATGATGTCGATTTTCTCGCCCTGCAGTTCAGCCACAACAGCCTGAACGCGGGAACCACGCATACCAACGCAGGCACCGACCGGATCAATCGCCGCATCGCGGGAAATCACGGCCATCTTGGCACGGGACCCAGGATCACGGGCAACAGCCTTGATCTCGATGATCCCATCGTAGATTTCCGGCACTTCCTGAGCAAACAGCTTCGCAAGGAAAGCCGGATGCGTACGGGACAGGAAGATCTGCGGTCCGCGCGGCTCGTCACGCACATCATAAATGTAGGCGCGAACGCGGTCGGAGTTGCGGAAAGACTCGCGGGGGATCAGTTCGTCACGACGCAGAAGGCCTTCGGCATTGCCGATTTCAACCATCATGTTGCCGTACTCGGTCCGTTTGACGGTACCGTTGACGATCTCGCCTACGCGATCCTTGAATTCGTTATACTGGCGCTTACGCTCATATTCGCGAACGCGCTGAACGATGACCTGCTTCGCCGTCTGGGCAGCGATACGTCCGAAATCGATCGGAGGGAGCGGATCAACGAGATGCTCGCCAATCTGGATTTCCGGCTGGAACTTACGGGCGATGTGAATGGGGATCTGCGTGTCCTCATTCTCCACCTGCTCGACAGCTTCCGTCCAGCGGCTGAGACGAACTTCGCCCGTCTTACGGTCGATGGTCGCGCGAATATCCTTCTCGTGACCATACTTTGCGCGGCCGGCCTTCTGAATGGCCTGCTCCATCGCTTCCAGCACTTCCTCGCGGTCGATGTTCTTCTCGCGCGAGACTGCGTCTGCGACCAGCAGCAGTTCAGGGCGGATAACAGATGTGTCCATCAGATCGGACCTCCAGCCAGCATGAGACGGGTCATTAGTTCTTCTTCCCCGGCTTCTTCGGGTTCAGTTTAGGAACGCGGGGCGTCTCGCCATCGCTTTCCTCGTCGGACGAAACGCCTGACAGGGCAGCACTCGCCTCGATCAGGGCATCCGTCAGCACCAGACGAGCCTTGCGGACTTCCGTCAGCGGCAGCTCTGCCTCCGTGCCGTCATCCAGACGGATAACACCTTTACCATCCCGCGCGCCCATCACCGTTCCGGAGAAGCGACGACGGCCATTCAGCGGCACATCAAGTTCAGCCTTGGCCAAATGTCCGGCGAATCGATCCCAGTCCTTGGCGCGGGTCAGCGGACGGTCGATCCCTGCGGACGACACCTCCAGCATCCAAGCCCCAGGAATTGGATCATCGACATCAAGAATGGCGCCGACAGCGTGGCTGATCTGCTCACAGTCATCCACAGAAATCAGGGAGCCGTCTGCACGGTCTGCCATGATCTGGATGGTCGGGGTGTCGCGCCCGAGAACGGAAAGGCGAACGAGCTCGTAGCCCAGATCCGCCAGAGTCGGCGCGATCCGCTCTGCAATACGGGCTTCAAGGCCCGTGAGATGAGGCAGTTCGAGACCGGAAGATGTGTTCTGTTGAGGCAAGACAAAAAAGGCGGCCCGTCAGGGCCACCCCCCGAAAAGAGCGGAAGATGAATGGAATGGCATCTATTTAGGCCCTCGCTCCTCTCAATGCAAGTAGAAGCACAGGGAAGCTGCCATGCAGGGGATTCGAAAGATTTGTTTACATTTATCCAGACGCAGAATGCTTGCCTTGGAAGGCCTGTCGGGGTGAGATGACTATCCGATGACAATCCAACCCGAGCCTAAACCACAACTTCTTCCCCAGCAGGAAACGCCTCGCAGTCGTTCACTCTGGGCGGGAGGAACCCTTCTGGCCGTTGCGTCCATCGGAGCGGGAGCTTTTTTCTTTACGCACTCTACTTCAACGCCAGCGGCGGCAACACTCGCTTCCTCAGCTGGCAATCAGACAGCCAGCGCTGCATCGACCTTTCAGGCAGATGCTCAGCTTTCCATGATTGCTCCTGGGGACGCTCCCAAAGCATTGGCAGGCACCAGCTTCACGGAACAGCAGAAAATCAGCATCCTGGCTGCCGTCAAACGGGGCGACATGCGACTTGTGGAAATGCCTGTTCTTGATGGCGCAGGCGTTACAGGGCAAACCGTTGATGTTACAGTGTCAGGGTTCACGCAGCGTATTGTTCTGACAGGAAAATTCCAGCACCTCGTGCTCCCGATTGTGGAAGCAGCGCAGGTCACGATTGATCCCGTCACCATGCCTCATGCCCCCGCTCTCACCATCGGTGCCCTAACCGCTCTTGGCCCCGAAGCCCTGCCAAGCCTGACTGCGCTGACCCAGCGTATCGTGCTTGACGTGATTGTTCAGTAAAGGCCTCCCGGTGCTTAAGTCGATCGTCCCCATGCTCAACCGGGCCATGCCACTCATGATGGCGGCCTTCCTAATTTTGGCGGTCATTCAGGTGGCCGTCATGCTACATCTGTCCCTGGACGGGCTTTGGCGAGCCATAGATTGGATGCGCCCCGCTTACCTGCCCCTCGCCGGGACAGGCGCAGCACTCACCGCTTTAGGCCTCGCCTACGAAACTTCTGCTGAAAAACTGGCACGCCGTGGGCTACGCCGGAGGAAAGGTTTGATCATGGATGTTCTCAGCCGGCTGACCAATCGCGGCGCCCTCGAAGAACTCATGGCCCGCGAACAACGCGAAACCGTCATTGATGCGGAAGAACTCGCCGCCTCCCTCCGCGCCCGTGTCATCGGGCAGGATCGCGTCTGCGAAGATATTGCCCAACAACTTCGGCGGCGACTGGCTCTTCAGGTCCGCGGCAAGCCTGTTGGAATTTTTCTGCTGGCTGGCCCCCCTGGCACAGGCAAGACCTATCTGGCCAAACAGATCGCAAAGCAGATGGAGCGACCCCTCCTGCATTTCGACATGACCCAGATGTCCAGCCCTCATGCAGCAACCCAGCTTTTCGGTTCTCCGAAAGGCTATGTGGGTTCCGACACGTTCGGCAAGCTGACAGGCGGCCTCAAGGATCAACCAGATGCGGTCGTTCTGCTAGATGAAATCGAGAAAGCACATCCAGATGTCTTCAAGAAGTTTCTGACGGCCTGGAACGATGGTCATGTTACGGAGGCTTCCACCGGTGAGCAGGTTTCCACCACGCGCGCCATTTTCATGCTGACATCCAACATCGCAACCGACGCCCTGACGGAAATTGCAGACCGGCTTGAAAATGAGCCGGACAAGATGCGGGCCGAGTCTGTGGAAGCCCTTAAGCGGGCCGGCTTTGCGCCGGAAGTTCTGAACCGCCTTGACCGGATCTTTGTTTTCCGCGCCCTGAGAGGGCTGGATCTGGCACGCGTTGCAGCTCTGGAAATCGAAGCCATGATTGAAAGCTACGGCCTTCATGTCGAGACAGGCGGCATTGATGCCGCCCTGCTCTTCCAGGTTATGGTCAAGCAGAAGAACCTTGGAACCGGAGCCAGCGCACGCGATCTGGTTCGCTCCATTGAGGACATGGTCAGTGAAAGCCTGATTGTCGCGCGACAGCAAGGCGCAAAAATGGTCCGCCTTTCTGCCGGAGACGATGGCGTCAGAGCTGAAATTTCCAAGGATGCCGATGTCCAGCTCGGTCGTCTGAGCCACTGATCCATGACAGCATTTGGTCGACTTTGGCGCCGCGCGCCGCTCTGGCGCACAAGCCTTTTCATTATGGTGGGAGGCATGGGAATGGCAGCATTCTTTCCTACCCCCACACTAAAGAAGCATCTTCCATGGCTTCCGGGAAAAACCCCGGGAGCAGTTCATGCGCCTACACAATCCGCGCAGGGAAATAGCGGCAGCACGCCGAACAATAGCCCTGATAGTGTGACGGCCCCTGATCCCGGCATCACCCAACAGGGGGGACTGCATCTAGCCGGACGAATTATTCCTCTTCCAGCGGGAGAATGGCATCCCATTCTGGCGGCCCGAACCGGACCGCACGGCGAGATTTCCCAACAGGTTCTGGCCAGAACGTCCCTTGGTGTCGTTTCGGGCGTCATAGTCGTCGAGGCCAGCCAGCAGCCCCTGCCACCTCAGGCCGTAGATGATCTGGAACGCCCCTGCCATGATGATCGGAATTATGCATCCCAGATTGTGGAAAAACAGGGCCTGGTCGAAGAATGTGCCTATATCGGCAATGCCTTCATTCTGCCTGGATCTCCCAACGGAAGTCCTTTTGTAAGCGCAGCTTTTGACCGGATGAATACACTGGGCTTTCCCATCCCACCGCTTATGATCACGCTTGGATGGTATCACGCAGCAGCTCAAGGCACTCAGGGCGTTCAGATTGAAGCTGTGGAAACCCTGATTGCCCCAATCGAACCGGGCTCACGCCAACTTCTGGCTCCTCCCCCCGTCTGGACGAAGGACGGCATCAAGACCAACCAGGCAGCAACAAAATTTATTTCTGACGTCAAGGCATGGATGCCTGGATGGACGGATCTGCTTCGGAAAGGGTTTGATGGCAAGTTGGATGCGAATGCAATCCCTATTGCCCCCACCAGAGACCCCTCTGCTCCCAAAACGCCCTGAATTCTGGCAACGCCTGCTGAACGAGGGCCACGCTTAGAGCACGGCCCTCCATTTACTCTCAGTGGTGACCGACATTCCCGCCCATGCTACGCCCCATCCGGCGTTCTGCCATGCGGGCCAGGCGCACAAAGGGCAGGCCCAGCAACAGATAGGCTGCGCCCACCATCAAGCCAGTGCCGAAATAATCGTAATAGGTAGATGACAGGCGCACATAGGTCTGGCTGAGCTCCGTCAGTGTAATGACAGAGACAAGCGAACTGTCTTTGAGCAAGGAAATGAAATCGTTGGTCATGACCGGTACAACCGTGCGGAACGCCTGCGGCACCACAACCAGACGCAGGGCCTGCCAGTGCGTCATGTTCAGAGCAATTGCCGCTTCCATTTGTCCGCGTGGAACGGATAGTAGCCCCGCACGATAGTTCTCAGCCTCATAGGCAGCGTAATTAAGCCCAAGAGACAGGACACCGGCCATGAAAGGGGACAGGCGAATTCCAAATGCGGGCAGGCCGTAGAAAATGAACAGCACCTGAATTAGCAACGGCGTACCACGCACGATTTCGACATAGAAACCTGCCGTCAGGCGCAGCACAGCGCCACCGTAATGTCGGGCCAGAGCAAGTAAAAGTCCCAACGCAACAGCAAGAACCATGGCCAGCGCAGAGACCGCCAGTGTCATGAGAGCGGCCTGCCCAATCAGGGGCAGAAAACCGACATAACGATGAACCAGAACTTTCCAGTTATTTCCCGTCGTGCTGGCCATGGCAGCCCGGTACCGGTCCCATTCCACCGGAGCGATGTCCGGATGGGTATGGTCGCCGGTGTAGTTCTCCATCAAGGGAGTCCACAAGTTCCAGCGTGCCAGAATTGTATGGAGCGTTCCATCCTTGATGAGTTCGCCAAGGGCTCCATCCACCTGATCGCGCAGCGCACGGCTTCCAGGCGCAAAGGCGATGCCATACTCCATGCTGCCAATCGGTTCGCCGACCAGCTTCATGTCATCGGAAATACTGCCGTAATACATCGCGATGGGTGCATCGAGCAGGATCGCATCCAGTCGCCCGTTCCGAAGATCTGAAAAGGCGTTCGTCTCTTCTTCATAAGACCGGATTGTGGAACCACCCTGTCGACGGAGCATACGCTCCGCCGTTGTGTCCTTAATGGTTCCGATCTTGTGACCCTTAAGCGCCTCCATCGTGTCGAGGCCAGTCTCATCCTTGCGCAGAATGATCCGCTCGCTCGTCACATAATAAGGGCGAGAAAACAGAACAGCCGCCTTGTGTTCCGGCGTCATTTCGATGCCGTCCACAACCATGCTGTACAGATCACGAGACAGGCCAGGGATCAGGCCATCCCAGTCATTCTGAATAAAGCGCCCTTTGCGGTGCATCTTCTCAGCAATGGCGTTGACCAGATCGTACTCAAAGCCGGTCATGCGGGATTCATGTTCCGGGTCATGGAACACGTAGGGCACGTTGGCCTCACCATCAGAGGCCCAGGGCAGGTCCGTACCGTCCTTTGCTCCCGGAACAACCAGCGGTGCAGCAGTCTGCTCGTCAGCAGCTACAGCATGAACGGACGGCGCCAGCGTAAGAGCCAGCACAACGAGACACGCAAAAAACTTGTTCATTACAGCAGCGTCCGCAGGAAGCGTCGTGTGCGCCCCTCTTTCGGGTTGGCGAACATCAGGTCTGGATCACCGCTTTCGACGATTTCCCCACCTTCTACATAAAGCACCCGGTCAGAGGCGGCCCGAGCGAATCGCATATCATGCGTCACGACAAGCTGCGTCATGCCATCATCGTCCAGATCCCGCATGACGGAGAGAACTTCTTCCGAAAGTTCCGGATCAAGCGCAGAAGTCGGTTCGTCATACAGCATGACGGAGGGCTTCATGGCGAGCGCACGCGCAATGGCGGCACGCTGTTTCTGCCCGCCTGACAGACTGTCCGGATAACGGTTCTTGACGCCAGACAGACCAACCTTCTCCAGAAGGGTACAAGCGGTGGCCTGCGCCTCATCCCGCGAGATTCCCTTCACCTGTATGGGCGCCATCATGACGTTATCAATGACAGTTCTGTGCGGGAAAAGATTGAAAGCCTGAAACACCATGCCAACATGCGCACGCAGCCGATGGGCTTGCGCCTCGTTGGCGCGCGTCCAGTGCTTTCCGGTGCAGGACAGGGTCACGTCTTCAATACGAACTGTCCCTGCATCCGGATGCTCAAGGAAATTGAGACACCGCAGGAACGTGGATTTGCCACAGCCCGAAGGCCCGATGATCGAGATCAGCTCGCCACGTTCAACATCAAGTGACAGACCACGAAGAATTTCGTTGCCATCAAAAGACTTGGCGATTGCGCTCGCCTGTAACACCAGATCAGTCAGTTCCGGATATCCCTTCAGAAGACGCACGACCTTTCCGTCGTCCAGCCCTCATAACGAACCTCGCTACAGCTATCGAGACCTTTCCGTCACCTGACTGCGAGAATTCACCATATTGCAGCTTTTCTGATGCCCCTTGCAGTTCTTCCCTTCAGGGTCTCTAAGTCAGGCAGGACTGTGAACGAGACAGAATACGACACATGATACCCCAGCCTCCGTCTTCCGCCCCTCCTCCGCCCCTTCTGGATGTCAGGGATGTTACGGTGTTCCGCGGTGATCGACTGGTACTTGATGGGGTGTCTCTTTCTCTGTTCCCCGGAGATGCAATGATCCTGACCGGCCCGAATGGGGCTGGAAAATCCACGCTTCTCAGAACCATCTCTGGATTACGCAAACCGGATGACGGAAAGATCGACCGTCAAACGGAGATCGCCTGGCTGGGACATCAGGATGCGCTGAAGCCCGGACTGACGTTGACCCAGAACCTTGCCCTTGCCGCGAAGCTCGGCAAAAGCCAGATGAACGAGGTTCTGGAGGCTCTGGATCTGGCGTTTCTGGCAGACCTGCCTGCACGCCTGCTGTCTTCCGGGCAGAAACGCCGTGCCGCTTTTGCGCGTGTCATGCTGTCGGGCGCGGAGCTTTGGCTTCTGGATGAACCCACTGTCGGACTGGATGTGGCGAGTATCGAGCGACTTGGCGCCATCATGGCAGAGCATCGTGCAAAGGGGGGAGCCATGATCGTGACGACACATGTTCCTCTTCCCCTTGAAAACACCCGTTCGCATGAACTGCCTTCTCTCGCAAACTCCGAACCGCTCTGGCTGTCATGACTGCTTTTCTTGCCCTGATCGACCGTGACCTGCGTATGGCCTACCGGTTCGGTGCTGATACGCTGGCGTCCCTGCTTTTCTTCATATTATGTGGCAGCCTGTTCCCGCTGGCTCTCGGCCCATCTCCAGACCTACTGCGCCATATGGGTCCGGGCATTGTCTGGGTCTGTGCTTTGCTTGCCTCCCTGCTTCCCCTAGACCGCCTGTTCGGCTCAGAACTGGAAGATGGCTCCCTTGATCTGCTTATGCTGACCGGGCTGCCAGCTTATGCCGTCGCTCTGGCCAAGATGATTGCTCATTGGTTGACTACAGGCCTGCCTCTTCTGGTCGCCGCAATACCGCTGGGAATTATGCTTGGTGTCAAAGGCACCGAACTTCCCCTGCTTCTTCTGGGATTGATGCTGGGAACGATGTGCCTGTCCCTCTTGGGCGGCATGGCGGCATCCGTGGTTCTTGGAGCCCGCCGGGGAGGCGTACTTCTGCCCTTGCTAGTCCTGCCACTTGCAACACCTGTTCTGATTTTTGGCGCGGCATCGTCTTATGCTGGACAGCTGGGAACATCTTCGGCTGCCGGATTCGATCTTTTGGGGGCGTGCCTTCTGGCTATGCTGCCTCTTTGTCCGCTAGCTGCAGGACACGGCCTTAAGGCCGCAGTCGGCTAGGACGCGACACTACTTACCACCTTACATCATATGGATTTTATAGCCGCTTCTCTTCGAGAGAGTTGGACAATGGCTAGCCTCACCCGCCGTTAATAATACATAAATTGTTTATTTTTTTCAAAAAAATATTGACTGTTAATTTTATACAATCCAAACAAGACTTCAATGAGCTTTCACGTTCCCGTGAGATTGAACTCCGTGAGCGTAGTCAAAGCTTTCCCCCTTGTTTTCTGGAAATTTACAACATCAGGACCACACCTGACTGGACCACTGGCGACAAGTACACCTGGGTTGGCCCCAAGACCGGTGGCGACTGGAACGATGTCGCGAACTGGCAATATGACGGCGTCGCCGCAACGCATGTTCCTAACACCCAGACAAATCAGGGAACGGTAACGATCCCTGCAGGGGTAACCGTCACGGTTTCAAGCTCCACAACAACGCTTGCAAACGTAAACATCAAGGTTGCTGGTACGCTTGATATTACATCAAGCAGCAGCGCTCTGAGCGTTAACAATCTGGAAGTTACGTCTGGCGGGACAGCCAATATTGCGCGCGCCCTTACCGCGAACAACGGCCTTCAGGTTGACAGCAATGGTACAGCAACCTTCTCAAATGTTACGCAGGACTGGTCGGGTTCGCAAAGCCTTAGACCTTCGGTTGCTTCTGGCGGCACGCTGAACTTTGACAACTCAAATATTACGCTGGGAAGCGTTAACGGGAACGGCATTGCTGGCAATCTGAACATCTACAACGGTTCAACCGTCAAAACAGCCGGAAACAGCACGACCATCTCTGGTCCGATTACCGTCAGCGGTGCGAATACGTCCTTTACTGAAAATTCACAGCTTCAATCAACGCTGACGCTGAATGACGGCGCCAAGGCAACCGTTACAACTTACCCAGCAGACGGCACAAAAGTTGTTTTCGGAACGGGCCATAACACGCTTGTTCTGCCAAGCGACAAGTATGCTGCCAACAAGCTGGTTCTGGCCAACCTCAAGGAAGGCGACACGCTCGGTGTGAATGGTCAGACGGTAACTTCCGCGACCATGACAAGTGACAATGTCTCCCTGACCACGTCCAGCGGTACCATTTCTCCGAAGAGTGTCACCTACGACAGCAGCTACACAAGCGCTCCGACAGGCGATCAGAAGGTTGCAGTCGACACCAGCAGCGGCAATGGCGTCATCTGCTTCCTTGCAGGCTCAATGATTCTGACGCCAACCGGTGAAATCGCAGTCGAGAACCTGACAGTTGGTGATAGCGTTATCGTCAACGTTTCTGGCCGCGAAGAAATCCGTCCTGTGACCTGGGCTGGCCGCCGCACCATGACAGTGCGCGCAGATCTGCCAGCTGATGAAGCCGGCTTCCCGGTTCGCATCCTGAAGGACGCAATCTCAGCTGGTATCCCTCATAAGGATCTGCTGGTCACGGCAGAACATTGCCTGTTCCTGGATGGCAAGTTCATCCCGGCTCGTATGCTGGTGAATGGTCGTTCCATTCACTATGACCTGTCCGTTAGCTCCTATGACTACTTCCACATCGAGACGGCTGAACACTCAGTCATCACGGCCAATGGCCTCCTGACCGAGAGCTACCTCAACACTGGTAACCGTGGCTCCTTCCAGCAGGACGGCTCCGTGATCAGCCTTGGTGGCTCCATCAAGAGCTGGGTTGAAGACGCTGCTGCCCCCCTGACGACAGATCGCGCGACAGTAGAGCCGATGTTCCGGGTCATTGCTGCTCGTGCTGAAGCTGCTGCGCTTCCGAAGGTTGCTCAGGACGTCACGCTGACAGCCGATGCAGACCTGCACCTCGTGACGGAAGACGGTACAGTCCTTCGTAAGATGCGTGAAACCAACGGTTATGCCATGTTCATGCTTCCGCAGAACGTCCGCACCGTCCGTCTCGTATCCCGCACGAGCCGTCCGGCAGACGTCGTTGGGCCGTTCGTTGACGATCGCCGCCAGCTTGGCGTACTTGTCGGCAATGTTGCTCTCTACGATGCAGGTAGCACAACCAGCCTTTCCGCTCACCTGACAGAAGAAACACTGTCCGGCTGGAGCGCATTGGAAGGCCAGACTGCACGCTGGACGACCGGAAATGCAGAAATCCAGATCACGGATCGCGCTACGCACAGCATCGCCATGCTGGGTGTGCAGATCCTGTCTTCCAGCCAGTACATTGTGTCGGATGTGAAGACGGCAGCAGCCCAGACAGCCTGATCCTACTTACTTTTCCAACAAAAAACGCCAGCCTCCCGAGGCTGGCGTTTTTTGTTTTCAGACGACGAAAATCACGACTGTCATCTCGACGCTGATAGGAAACCGCCGCATCATCAAGCCACGTTTCATATCAGAAGTCTTGCTCACCATGCGTTTTTCCCTCCGACGCTCCCTTCTCTCCTGCGCCGCCATTTTAGGGTGCAGCTATGGCCTGACAGCCCACGCTGAAGCTGGTTATTTCAGGGAACCATCCGTGTCCGGTCAGACAGTTCTCTTCAATGCCGAGCAGTCTGTCTGGAGTGTTCCGCTTGGAGGCGGAACGGCCCAACGTCTGACAAGCGCACCGCACGGTGCAAACGCCGTTGATCCGCATCCCGTCCTTTCCCCAGACGGAACCGAAATCGCTTTTCTGGCCAATTTTGACGGACCGACAGAGGTCTATGTCATGCCAAGTTCTGGCGGCACGCCTAGACGGGTCACGTTTGAGAACGCCCCGAAGCTGCTTCTGACAGGCTGGGATGCCCATGCTGGTATTCTGTATGCCATGCCGGATGCCAGTGGCCCCTACTACAGCTACAACGTCGCCTCGCTCGATCCGAAAACGGGTACAAAACACGTCTATCCGCTGGCTAATGCCAATGATGCAGCCCTCAGCCCGGACGGAAAATGGCTCTATGCCGTTCGCTTCGGACTCGCCGTTACGGGCGATCATATGCGGGCCTATCGTGGCGGTAGCCTCTCCCAGCTCTGGCGCTTTGATCTGCAATCCGGGAAAGAAGCAGAGCGGATCGGGGCACGCACAGCCAACCTTATTCGTCCCATGCCCTGGCGCGACCGCCTGATTGTCCTGTCCGACGAAAACGGTCGCTACAATCTCTGGAGCCTTGCACCGGACGGAACCGATGCGAAGCAACTGACGCATTTCACGGATTACAGTGTTCTGGAGGCCTCTCTCTCTGGCGATACTGTTGTTTTCCGCAAGGGGGCGGACCTGTTTGCTCTGGATCTGACTTCCGGCCAAAGCAGGCAGATCCCTATCACTCTGGTGTCGGACAATGCGCCACGCGCACCCTATTGGCTGGATCGTCCAACACGCTTCACGACGTCCGAAGCCATCTCCCCCAAGGGTGATACCACTGTCTTCACCATGCGTGGTCACACCGTTGTCGCCGCTGCATCCCCCAGACGCCTCATTGTCATCCCGACAGCCGATAATGTTCGTCTGAGACTGGCCCGCGTCACACCCGACGGAAAGTCTGTTATCGCGTTCAGTGATGCAGGCGGAGAGTCTGCACTCTGGCGCTTCGCCGCGGATGGCAGTGGCAAGGGAGAAGCCCTGAGCCAACCCTCCTCCACCGAACCTGTGGCGTTGGCCATCTCACCTGATGGCAAATATGTCGCCCATACCGATCTTCTGGGTCGTCTGTGGCTCTTCAACCTTTCCAACAAATCCGAAAAGCTAGTCGATGACGCGACAGCCGACGGAACGAATGTGTTTGATACCCTTTCCTGGTCGGCAGACGGAAAAGTTCTGGCATTTGTCAGAACACGAGGTACGGGTCTACGGCGACAGATTGCTCTCTACGCCCCCGAGACAAATCGCACGGAATGGGTGACCGGGGATCGCTATGAATCTTACAGCCCTACATTCTCCCCGGATGGAAAGTGGCTCTGGTTCCTGTCAGACCGGACATTCTCTCTGGCCAACACATCCCCTTGGGGTGACCGTAATCTTGGTCCCGCCTTTCCGCATCGCACGGGGATCTATGCCCTCGCCCTTCAGGATGGAAATCATTTTCCGTTTCAGGCCCCCACCGAGCTGGATCACGACGACAGCAAGGACAAGCCTGACGAGAAGACCGGAAAGAAAGACGGCAAGGACACTCCAAAAAAGCCACTCCCTGCTCTTGAATGGAACGGGCTGGCAGATCGTCTCTATCAGGTACCGGTGCCAGCGGCGGACTATCATAGTCTGGGTGCCTCAAACGAGTTCCTGTTCACCATGGATGGCACCGATGATGATACGAACCCTCTGAAGTCCATCCACATCGACAATAATGAGCACAAGATCGAAACTTTTGCTCCAAAAGTGGAGGACTTCGACCTTTCGGCGGATGGAAAAACCATCATGACCGTCACGCCTCGTCCAAAGCAGACACCAGAGGTGATGCTGCTTCCTGTCGGAGCAAAAAAGCCTGACGATGTTACCGGCAAGACCGTCAGCCTTGATGGGCTCCGTCTGCGCATCGACCCGGCTCAGGAATGGAGCGATGAATTCGTTGATGCCTGGCGCCTTCATCGTGATCATTACTATGACCGTGATCTGCATGGCGTGGACTGGAAAGCCGTCAGAGCCCATTTCGCACCGTTTGTAGACCGACTGGGAGATCGCGCCGATCTGGATGACCTACTCGGCCAGATGGTGGCGGAAATCGGTGCCATGCACTCCCAGCTTCGCCCGGCACAAGGCCTCGACGAACCAGCAACAAGTCTGATTGCCGGGCTAGGAGCGCAACTGACCCGTGAGGCTCAGGGCTTCCGCATTACACATATCTATAGAGGAGACCGGGACCTGCCGGATCAGCAGTCCCCTCTCGCAAGATCCGGTGTAGACGCGCAGGACGGAGACCTGATTGTTGCTGTCAACGGGCAACCCACGACTGGCGAACCGGATCTTTCCGCCCTTCTTGCCAACCAGGCTGGAAAACAGGTTCTCCTCACGCTCTCCCGGAAAGGAAAAGAGCACAAAACCGTCGTGACAGCCGTCAGTTTTGCCAAGCAGAAATCCTTCCGTGCGCGGGACTGGGAAGTCAGCCGCGCCGATGCTGTGGATCGCGCCAGCCATGGCCAGATCGGCTACCTGCATCTGCAAGCCATGGGCGGAGACGACATGGAAGCCTTTGCACGGGAATTCTACGCCAATATCGACAAGGATGGCCTGATTGTTGACGTCCGAGGCAACAACGGCGGCAATATTGATAGCTGGGTGCTGACCCAGCTCATGCGTCGGCCATGGATGTTCTGGAGCCGCTATGGAAACGCTCCAGCCATCGACATGCAGCAGGCTTTCCAGGGGCACCTCATCGTCATCGCGGATGAGAGAACCTATTCAGACGGCGAGACCTTCTCGCAGGGGATCAAGTCTCTTCATATCGCGCCAGTTCTGGGCGAACGGACGGCGGGCGCGGGTGTCTGGCTGTCTGATGGGGATCGTTTGATTGATAACGGGAATGCCCGGACGGCCGAAAATCCGTATTTCGATATGGATGGGCATTGGCTGGTCGAGAACAAGGGCGTCTCACCAGATATCGAGGTCGAGAACATGCCAGTCGCGACCTTCAATGGACAGGACCAGCAACTCGATGCAGCGATTGCCTATCTGAAGAAACAGATGGCTGACCATCCTCGGCCAGCACTCAAGGCGGAACCTTTCCCGCTGCAAGAGCCTGCTCCCCCGAAGTAAGACATATTGAAAAGGGTCTCTGCTTCTGACGGAGGCCCTTTTTAGTCAGAGCATCATGTCCATGACCTGATCACGGCGGGAGAAGCGGTGCATCAGGGCCGCCACGATATGTCCGGCAATCAGAACGCCCAAAATCCAGGCGGAAAACTGATGTAGCACCCCTAGGGTCGGAGCCAGAAGAGGCGTTTTGTGGATAAGAGCTGGCAGATGAACAGTCCAGAGCATCTGGACTGGCGCTCCATGAGCCGAGGCCATGAGCCAGCCTGTCAGAGGCGTACTCAGCATCAGAAGATAGAGACATCCCTGAAGAACACGTGCTGCAATCTGCTGCTCTTCAGGAACGCCCTCCGGCAGAGCAGGCGGCCGATGGGTCGCACGCCAGGCCATTCTCAACACCACAAGGATAATGACCGTTGAAGCGATTTCCTTATGAATGGATAGCAAATCGCTTTTGAGTGGAGACGGTCCACGCGGCAGCAGTCGACCGGCCGAAAAGCCAATCAGCCAAACAGGAATGATAGTGGCCGCCATGCCCCAGTGAAACAGGCGAGCCGTAAGGGAATAACGCTGGGGCACAGAAAATCCGTTTTGTGAAAGATAAGATTTTCTACTTTCCATATCCCAGATGAAACACCAACGGATTTCCATTCAGTGGCTGGGAGGATAGGAAGTTCTGATATTTTCTCCACAAGGCCAGACCGTGATCGACTCTCTTTACCGCCGCATGACCGACCTCGCGGCCTCTCCCAAAGCTGTATGGTGGCTGATCGTCATCGCCATGGCCGAAGCGTGTGTTTTTCCAGTTCCGGTAGATCTGATGTTGATCCCCATGATCCTGACACGTCAGGACAGAGCGTGGTTTTTGGCCTCTATCTGCACAGTAGCGAGCGTCGTGGGAGGTGTAATCGGATGGTGCCTCGGGGCCTTTCTGATGGAACACATCGGCATGCCCATCGCCCATTTCTATCATGCAGATGGTCGGATTCTGGCGCTCGAAGAGATGTTCCGCCGATATGGTGTCTGGATCATTCTCGGGAAGGGTCTAACCCCCCTACCCTATAAATTTGTCACGCTGGCAGCCGGGGCTGCGCATTATCCACTTTTACCCTTCATCGCGGCCAGCATCGTCACGCGTGGAGCACGTTTCTTTCTGGAAGCGGCCCTTCTCAAGGCTTTTGGTGAACCTGTCCGAGACTTCATCGAGAAACGTCTGACCGTCATCCTCCTGATTCTTCTGGTTGTCATCATCGCCGGCATAGCACTTGTTGAGCTTGTGTGAGCTTGTGTGAGCTTGTGTGAGCTTGTGTGAGCTTGTGTGAGCTTGTGTGAGCTTGTGTGAGCTTGAGATAACACTCATTCACTTATTTTTTCATAAAAAATAACATTAATATGCTTTAAATATAACAACTGCATGTTATTGTTCCGATGATCGTAAGCCTCATACGGTCATCGGTTATGGCTTTCCGGTAGTTGCAGCTGCTCCCACCCAGCCTCGCGCCCTGCGAGACTGACGGGAGAGCAAGACACGAATCGCCAGCCTCCGAACGACAACCCGAACACACATTCCCGCTGTCACAGGAGCTTACCATGTTCAGAAAAGAGACAAACTTTAGCGCTAAACGTTTTCAGATCCTGCCGCCTGCTTCACGCGCAGCAGGTGTGTTCAGCGGGCTTGAAGCACAGTTTCTTGGACTGGCATCTCCCGGAATCATTACATTGCGGGATCCTGTGAATGGTACGGATCCCCTGCCGATGACGCCGTTTGAGGACAACTTCTCTTCACGGAGGCATGACCATCCATGAGTGCCACAGAGGTTTCTCCACCCCACCGACCGCTCATCACGAAATCCCGCGTCCTTTGGGGCATGCCGGTGATGTTGCTGTGGGGCTACATCGCTGTCGCCCTGTACATGACGGGCGACGGCATTGAAGTCGCATTCCTTGCAAAATACGTTACCCAGATCGGCTTCACACCCAAGCAAGCCGGGATGCTCTTCACCATTTACGGTGCAACCGCCGCCCTTGCGAGCTGGCTGTCCGGCGTTCTGGCTGAAGTCTATGGCGCACGCCGCATCATGGCGATTGGCACACTATGGTGGGCCCTGTGTCATGTGGCTTTCCTGAGCCTTGGGCTGTCCCAGCATTCTTTCCCACTGATGATGCTGTTCTACGGCCTGCGTGGCTTTGCCTACCCGCTGTTCTTCTACGCTTTTTTCTTCTGGATCGTTCAGAAAACACCGGATCACCGACTGGCTTCCGCCATTGGCTGGGTGTGGTCCATGTTTACACTGGGCTACGGCATCATTGCTTCGTTCCTGCCAAGCTGGACGATTCCGGCTTTCGGCTTCATGCCAACACTCTGGATGTCGCTCGCATGGGTTCTGGCTGGTGGCGCGCTCGCTTGCCTGACCATTCGTGAAGAACCTTCCGAAGGGGCTCCTCTGGCATCAAAGGTTCCGCTGAAGGATCAGTTGATAGAGATCAGCCGCAGCCTCACGCTGATTGTGGAAAACCGAGACATCGCGCTGGCACTTATCACGCGCGTCATCTGCAACCTGTCCCTGTTCGGTTTCCCGGTCATCATGCCGCTGTTCTACACCTCTCCAGAGGTCGGCTTCACCATGCCTGAATGGCTTCGGATCTATGGTGCATTCTTTTTGGTGCAGCCTGTAACGAACGTGGTGTGGGGGCTGATCGGAGATCGGATCGGCTGGTTGCGGCAGATGCGCTGGTTCGGTTTTGTCGGCTGTGCCATGGCGAGCCTTGCCTTCTACTTCATTCCTCACTTGATGCCGGGCAACATGTTCACCGCCATTATTGGCGCTTTGTTCCTAGCTTTAACGCTCAATGCGTTTGTGCCCATGGGAGCGATTTTCCCAGCTATTGCGCCTGAGCATAAGGGAGCTGCCGTATCGGTTCAGAATCTTGGTGGTGGTCTGAGCAACTTCCTTGGCCCGGCACTGGCAACACTGTTTGTCACCAGTTACGGCACGCAGGGCGTCGTCTTTATTTATGCCGCCCTGTACCTGCTGGCTGCCGTGATTACATGCTTCATTCGCCTGAACCAGCCAAAAGGCGCCAATGCAATGGAGGTCTTCTCCGCTGCTAAAGCGGCTGCGGTTCATGAAGAAATGAGTGATCTGGGCCTTCAGACGCAGAAAAGCTGAAGCCCTAAAAACAAAACAGTCCGGCGCATGACCACCGGGCTACCAGACAGACAGAAACGCCACCCGCAGCTTTTGTGGGTGGCGTTTTTTTATGTCGGTCAGTTCAGGGCGAGACGCTCATGGGCCAGAGCCACTTCAGCCCCGAAAGACGGCCATTCAGCGTGCGTTAAAGCCTTGAGGGACGGGGAAGAGAGACCCATCCGTTTGGCGTAAAGCCACGTGTAGGTAAGCGCACGATGAACATAATCCCGTGTCTCGGTATTTGGCAGCGTCTCCATGAAAAACAACGGATCATGCAAATCTGCCGTCTGAGCGTTTTCCCAGCGGGCAATGGCGCCAGGCCCAGCATTATAAGATGCCAGAACGCGTACCAGATCCCCACCTTCGGGCTGAGCAGCCTGAGCCGTATGGCTGGACTGATTTGCCAGATAGAGGACGTAAAGCTGACCAATCTCAAGATTGGAAGCCGGATTGTGCAAACGGCTCACCATATCGGGCGGAACCGGGATCACAGCCATACCGTGGGCATCATACGTCTGATGATGCAGCGTGATAAAACTCGCTGTCACAGGACGGATCTGCATCAGACCGTGAGCACCAGCACCCGAGGTCGCCGCCGGATCAAAGTTCGATTCAACACGGGTCAGCGCATAGACCAGCGCCGGGTTCATGCGGAAACCATGGTTGGGGCGAAGGCGCGGCATTGGAAGTATCGTTGCGGGCGTATCCGAATGGCTTTCCCCGTCCATGATCAAAGACGCCAGTTGCTCGGACAGATCCTCGAAACCCGCGGCCTGTGCAACGAGCTGAAGCGAACGCGCGCGGGCACTGTCCGCGGCAATCTCAGGCCAGATACGCCGCATCAGGGCTTCAGCACGCGCACGCTCTCCGATCTGAAGAAGTGCGAAAAGCTGACGCCCTTGCGGAAGTGCTCCAATAGCCTCGACATCAATTTCGCCGAGAACCGGAACAGGATCATGCAGAGTGATTTCGATGGGGCTATCTGGCAGGCGGGCATGGCCTTTCCGTCCCAGATCAAGCGTCTGAGCCGCCAGCATCCCATAGAAAGTTTCGTGATGGTTCGCTGCACGGTGCAACCAGGACACATATGCCGCCATAGCATGACGACGCGCTTCTGCACGTGCAGCCCAGAAAGCTGCAGCGGCATGAAGCTCCTGTGACGTCACAGGCGCGTTGGCTGCGGATTCAAACAGCTCATATGCCGCATCAACATGCCCCTCTCGCCACGCTGCCAGCCCTGCCACATACGCCGGGAGTCCCACCTGATGACCACCACGCTCAAAGCCTGCACAGCCATGTCGTAATGCACTCTGGGCTTCACCTTGAGAGAGAAGACTGAGAGAAATCTCTCCATAGAGCTGCGCAGCGTAAGCCGGCGTCATCCCAGGCGTAATATCCACGAGGTGCAACGCACTCGTTGCCCCTTTGAGACCTTGCATGGATCGCTCCTGAACCGTGCGGTCCAGAAGGGGATTGCGGGTAAACGCCCGCGCCAAGGGGTCAGGATTGAGGGGCTGGGACACATGCACCGTGTCCGGGCTGTCATTAGGAGCAAGAGATCGCACAAACGATTGGGCTGAAACGGTTCCTGATGGAGCCGTTTTCAGCAGAAGCCCCTGAATGGCTGGAGTATCCGGTTGACCAGAATAGTTTTTCAGCCAGTCCCGAAGCTGATCGGCTGCGGGATGTGCGCCTGGTGCCAGATAGCGATCTGCCAGAACGTCCGAGATCAGAACACGATCCGTCAGAAGACGTGTCAGGTCGTTCGCCGTTTGCAGATCGCCACGACGCTGTGCCTGAAGGATCAGGCGATATCGGTTGGCCACAGTGGCCGTAAGAGGGTGAGGCAGCGAGACGGTACCGTCTCCACCAAGGGAGGGGCGTGCTTCCGCAAACGCTGTTTCGTCACCTGCATGATCCGGTTGAGGCGGCTGTAACCGCAGACCTTCTGCACGCGCCGGGGAGAAAGTTCCACCGGCCAGAATCAGCACACTGACAAGCAACGCTCGTGCCGTGCCACCTGAGATGAAAGGGGTAATCCTTCGCATAGCAGCGGGGTGCTACCCGGTTTCGACTGCGATGGCAAGGTTTCGTTAACCCAGACAGACATCCGGACTAAGCGATGATACAGTCACATACTGGAACAATCCAGTGGCAAACGCCTGTTTTCGAGCAGTTTTTTACGTTTTCACGAAGTTTTTTCAGAAGATGAATTAAGACTGATTTTGTACCTTATTTTCAGATGCCAATCGCTCCATCAAAACCAGTAAATCCTGCCAAGCATTCCGCCGCGCAGCAGGGCTCGCAGCAAGCTGAAGCGGATGCCGCATGGGAAGCAGCGGCAATGGATTCGACAGGCCAGGAATCGACACATCCATCCATTTTCCACGCAAACGACCCAACATGGCCTGATCACCGCTCAGCATTCGTAAGGGTGTCACTCCCATCGTCACCAGAAACGGCGGCTGACACAGAGCAATCGTCTTGAGCAAAAGAGGGCGGCAGGAGCGCATTTCCTGCTCTGTAACCCCTCGCCCCCCGGGTGGACGCCACGGTATGGCAGGTGCCATGGATAAAGAAGCCCGCTTCAGTCCCGCAGAAGCCAGCATCCGGTCCAACAATTCTCCTGCCCACCCTGCGAAAAGAACGCCTGAACGATCCTCGTCGGCATCAGGCGTTTCACTAATCAGCATGAAAGGAGCCTGCTCAACATGGATGGGCTGGAGTCTGTGTGTTGCCGTTCGAGCAAGAAACAGATCATCCAGAGCATTACTGGCCGCAATCAGAGACGGAAGATCTTGAGCCTGATCGAGAGCAGCTCCTCCTGACGCACGCGGGGCCTCAGAAGGACTCTGCACGCGAGGCAACCCACTGGTCCGTTCAGGAAGCACGCGGGAAGCCTCTGAAAGACGATCTATCGTCTCTTCCGAGAGCGCTTCATCCACACCCCATTCGTATTGAAGTTGCAGGGCGGCAAGCAGTTCAGCCCGGCTCGGAACTGGCTGGGGCGTCATGAAGCATCCGTTCAGGTTGGCGTCAGACCACATGCGGTCTAGGATTGGCGCATTATGCAGATCACGCGCGGCTGGCACAGATCAATTCCGGTTTTTTCCTTTCCGTTTCGTGCGGGCCTTTCGGCTGTTTTGCTGACTGGAGCGGTATTGCGGGGAGCGTCTGCCGCACCGGCACCAGAGATTCTGCCTGCCGTCAGCCCTGAAAAATCCCTGACCGGTTGGCTTCTGGCATCAAGCGTCATGATGCAACGGGGAGAGATAGACGCCGCCCATGAGACACTGTCGCATGTTCTGACCCTGTCCTCACAGAACCTGAAGCTGCGTGAAGATGGCCTTCGATACGCCGCAATGACAGGGCATGAAACCGAAGCTGTCGCGCTTGCAAAGACATTGCCCGCCAGCGACATCGCAACACTTGTCTTCGCCCAGAATGCTGTTCCCAGAAAAGCCTGGGCAGAAATGCGTCAAACCCTGAGCCGCAACAGTCATCATGGACCGCTGGTTTCAGTCGCCGCCCCAGTCCTCCTCGCTTGGGCACAAGTTGAAGAGGGGCACATCGAGCAGGCCCTCAACACCCTAAGTGCGGCGGCGGCCTTTGCACCAACACGACGTCTGTACCAACTCCATGCAGCCTTGATCGCAGAACGCCTTCCATCCCAGCATGAGGCTCAGTCTCTTTATCAGAAAGCAGGCAACAGCCCTGACGACCCGCTCACTCTCCAGATTCTCTATGCACAACTGTATGGCGGCTGGCTGGAAGGTCAGGGACAACATCAAGGGGCCCGTGATGCCATCGCCGCACTGGGCGTCAGCTCACCATTGGCCTCGATGATCATCGGCCCACTTCAGCACACACTTCAGAAACGCGCGCCTCTCTCCGCAGCCCAGGGGGCTGCGATTTTGAACCTGCAACTGGCCCTGATGATTACAGACGTCATTCAGCAGGAAGGAATTCCTCGGGACCCGGCCATCATCACGCTGCAGCAGGCGCTTTATCTTGATCCAAACCTGACGGTGGCACGCATTTTTCTGGCGGACACCTTTCGGGAAGGAAACCAGCTCCCCAAAGGGCTGGGTGTTCTCGATCATGTAGCAGACACAGATCCACTCGCAGCTCTGGCCGCTCAGGAACGTGTCAATCTGGCCAGCCGATCCCATGATCTTCCCATGCAGGCAGATGCTCTGAACCGTGCCTTGACCCTCCTTCCGGACAATCCGGAGTTTTTGGTCCAGCTTGCAGAAGTGCAGGATCAAATGGGCCATCATGATGAAGCCATAGAACTCTACACCAAGGCTCTGAAAGCATCTCCCCCTCGCAAGGAAATTGTCTGGCCCATTCTCCTGGGCCGGGCCATGGCAGCTCAGGAGAGCGGCAACTGGGCAGTGATGAAGGAAGACATGCATCATGCTCTTGAATTGGCACCCGATCAGCCGGAAGTTCTTAACTTCGTCGGATATGCCAGCATCGAACATGATGTGGATCAGGAGCGCGCCTTACAGCTTCTCAAACGCGCTCTGGACCTGCAACCAAATGACCCCTCCATTCAGGACAGCTATGCCTGGGCACTCCTGAAGCATAAGGGGGACCTGAAAACCGCTCTTCCTATCCTCATTCAGGCGGCCGAACATGCGTCAAGCGATGCCGAAATTGGCTACCATCTCGGGGTCGCCTATTGGTATCTCGGTCGCCATACAGAGGCACAGGATCAATGGAACCAGTCTCTGGATGACAGTCCGCAGCCTCAGGACCGTACGCTCATTCTAAATGCCCTTCAGCAGGGCGGCCCCCACCTTAAGGCGTTTGAACAAAACAGATGACTCTTCTTCACGATACCGCTCATGCCAAGATCAATCTCTACCTGCATGTAACCGGCCGTCGCCCTGACGGATATCATCTTCTTGACAGCCTCGCTGTATTTGCTGGCGCCGCTGATGAAGTACGTCTTGCAAAACCGTCAAATACCTTTTCCCTTTCAATCGAAGGGCATTTTGGAAAAGGTCTCGAAGCCAACGACAGCAACCTCGTGCTTAGGGCCGCACGCGCACTCCAGACACATGCGCGACAAGAGAATGCCTACCACCTGATACTGGAAAAGAACCTTCCAGTTGCGTCGGGCATTGGTGGCGGATCAGCCGACGCGGCCTGCACACTCAGATTACTGGGGCAACTCTGGAATATCGCGGAAAAAGATCTTTTGGCGATCGCCGAGCCTTTGGGCGCTGATGTTCCAGTATGTGTGCAGCAGAAAACGACCCGCATGGAAGGAATTGGGGAAATTCTGACATCGGCACCTGCCATGCCAGACGGGGGCATCCTGCTCGTTAATCCCGGCATTGCAGTGTCTACGCCCGATATTTTTCGAAGCTTCGCGGCTATGGGCGGCATTATTGAGCGTCCCGCCCCCGTATTCCCTGCCCGCTGGGCATCCATGAACGCTCTTGTAGACATGCTGTCTCACACAACGAATGATCTTCAGGCCCCCGCCATTCATCATGCTCCTGTGATCGGAACTGTTCTTGACCGCCTGAATGCTCAGAACGATTGCCTGATGGCGCGTATGAGTGGTTCAGGTGCCACCTGCTTTGGTCTTTTCCCTACCGCCGAAGCAGCGCGCAAAGCTGAAATGGAACTTTCCAAAAACCCGCTCCACTCGGGATGGTGGACATGGGCGGGTCCTTTCCTTCAGAATTAATCCGTTTCTACGCTGAGAAAGAAAGAGACTGAGAACCATGACAACCGGACCACGCATGCAGGTAACCCGCTCCGAGGACGGACAGAAAATTGTTCTCTCATTCCTTGAAAATAGCGGACTAACTGGAGATATCACGCTCGATGAAGCCCAGTTGACTCAATTAATCACAAGCCTTGGGTTGGCGAGAGCCGCACTGATTGAACAGAAACCTCTCCCTCCGATTGAAGGGGCGCGGTTTTCCCCTGTGTACAAAACCAACTGGGCGCTTCAGATCGACGCACTGACAGAAGGCTCTCTGCTGGCTTTTCAACACCCAGCCTACGGGCCCGTTGGACTAGTGTTTACTCCCACGGACGCGGAAAGACTTATCGGCGGATTACAGCGCCACCGCGCAATGGTTCATTCCACCCCCGACGATGCACGCAAACCAAGCTGATAGGTCGCTAGAAAAGTTCAATATCACCCGCATTCTGCGGAGAAGAGCTATTTTCTCCAGCGAGGGCCTCACGCAGAACTGCCAGCGTCATCCGATCCACAGCCTCGCTATTCATTGTCATGTTCTGAATATCTTTCTGCACGGCAAGTCTTTGAAAGAGTAACGTAAACTGCTCAATCGTCTGCATCAGCGAATCAAAAGACTGCAACGTTGTAGTGTCCTTCTTCGCCACACGCGAAAGGGCCAATTGTTCTAACATCTGGCATTCTTTAAGAGCACGCCCCAACTGAATGGCAGTTCCTTGAAATAAGACCGGCAGCGCGACAGAAGCCATGCCTCAAGCGCCGCAAATTGGGCCAAAAACGGCCTCAATACGCGCTTTCAAAGAACTGGTTGTGAATGGCTTGGCAAGAAAATTGTTCACTCCAGAAGAAATGGCCTGCTGTACCAACTCTTTACTTGCTTGTCCTGTCAACATGATGAAGCCGGTCTTTGCGTTTTGCGACGACGCACGCACAGCTTTCAGCAGTTCGAGTCCATCCATATCCGGCATATTGAAATCAGAAATAATCAGATGCGTTGGGTTGGCCTTAAGATGTTCCAGAGCTTCTATGCCATTACGAACGCCCGCTACATGCACAAATCCAAGTTGAACAAGACTGTTCCTGAGAAGAGAACGAATGGATGTCTGATCATCCACAAGCAAAACGGACATGGATGAAGCGGAAATCATTGATAACTCTCCTGTGTACGATATTCAGAAAGACGAAGAATAGAGGGCCCAATTTCAGGTAATGGCAGCTGCATTTCTACAGCCCCACATTCAAAGGCTGCTTTCGGCATTCCATAGATGACAGATGTTTTCCGATCCTGCCCAATGGTTCTTGCTCCAGCACGCCTCATGGCAAGAAGACCGCGAGCTCCATCAGCTTCCATGCCTGTCAGAATGACTCCTATAGCAAGACGTCCAGCCGCTTGAGCTACAGACAGAAACAGCGCGTCCACAGATGGCCTATGTCCATTAAGCGGAGGGCCGGACACAAGGTGGCAACTATAAGGTGAGACACGTCCAGTACGGCTCACTTCAGTGTGCGCCTCGCCCCCAGGCGCAATAAGCACTTTTCCTCTGATCAATTTACATCCATCCGTGACAAGGGAGACATCGGGTCGCGAAATGGCATTAAGGCGACGTGCAAAATTATTGGAAAACTGCTGCGGCATATGCTGCACAATGATCGTTGGAGGACAATCCTCCGGAAAACTTCCAAGAACTTCCCCAAGAGCTTCCACGCCCCCAGTAGAAGCACCGATCGCGACGATCGTATCAGACACAACCGAATGACCTTGGCTCTTACCTGAATGAGATTTCCCGGTTTGAACCGCGGCGCGGACAACAGCGTCTGCCAAACCGGCAAAAACAGCTTCCCCCTGCATCCCGGAAGACTTGGAGAAACATTCTACTGCTCCTAGTCGACAGGCCATGTCAGTCATTGCACTTCGGGGCGCCATGAGACTGGACACCATGACAACAGGCATAGGTCTGAGGCGCATAATTTTTTCAAGGAACTGCAAACCGTTCATGCCTGGCATTTCAACATCCAGCGTCAAGACATCCGGCTTGAGTTTCAAAATCAAATCTTTGGCTTCCAGCGGCGTACCAGCAGTTCCAACAACTTTGATTCTAGGATCTCGTTTAAGAGCAAGCATTATCAGCGCGCGGCTCGTCAAAGAATCATCTACGACCAGCACTGAAATTATATTATTATAAATACTATACTCCTCAACCATTATTTTACTTTCTTATATGAATTCAGGCCGACAGGTCGCAGACCAAGTACATCCGGATTTGAAATTCTTTCTGAATGACCAATATATAATTCTCCCCCGACATGCAGCCTTTTGGCCAAGCGTGACCATAATTTTTCTCTCGTCACTTTATCGAAGTAAATTGCAACATTTCGACAAAATATAGCATGAAATTTCGATTCAAACGGCCATTCAGCTATAAGATTTAGCGATTTAAACCTTAATTTTTCTAATATTTCCTTTTTGAAGGTGAACTGATTTTGTTTCTCTATACAGAATTTATTAAATATTTCTAAAGGAATAGAATCTTTTTCTTCTATGGAGTAGATCCCCTTCCTGGAGAGACCCAGCATGCTATTATCAATGTCAGTGCCAAGAATTTTTATCCTTGCAATTGGAAGCGTCGTAAGAACGTCAGCAACAGTCATCGCAGCTGAATAAGCCTCTTCACCGCTTGAACAGGCAGCTGACCATATACGCAGCTCCTCACCATTTTTTATTCTGTTAATGAATGTGCTTTTTATCAATTTTGATAAATATTGAAAATGATGCCTTTCTCTATAAAACGCCGTAACATTAGTTGTTAAAGATGCTATCATCTGTAGACGTTCATCAGGATTTGATTGAATCAAAATACAGTATTCTTCAAAACTTGATAGCTTATTTTCTCGTAATCTCTTATTTAAGCGTGAAAAAATAAGATCTTCTTTTTTTTCACTTAAAATAATACCCGAAACATCATACGCAATCTGCGAAATAATTTTCAAAGATTGCCTAGATATTTTTTCATATTTTTCGGTCAATTCAAACAATCTCTAATCAAAAAAGATATATTTAGCCTAAATATCACACGCTCATCGAACGAGATTATCCCATCAACAAAGTTATAAATATCGCATTGAGATACTTCAGGTAGGGATTTTATATCATACTTATTATAATCTATAATATCTAAAACATTTTTAACAGAAAAAGATATGGTTTTATTTTCATTTTCTACTATTATCATAGCTTTTTTTTCCGCCTCTTCTCTGTCTAGATTTATTTTTTTACAAAAATCAACTAAAGGAATTACCGTTCCGCGGATATTAATAATTCCCTCTACATAGGCTGGAGATGAAGGAATAATCGTAGATTGGGTCCAATTCCTAATTTCTCGAACTACCCCAATATCAATTGCATATTCCTGATCATAAGATGTAAAAATTAAATATTTTTCCATTATTGCTCTCCAAAATTAGACAATTTATTGTAGTTTTTACTTGAAAAAATTTCAATTAAAAAATCAACATCGACGATTAGAGCGACTTCTCCGTCACCTAAAATGGTAGCCGATGAAAATTCTGATACTTTTTTATAATTTTTTTCTATCGACTTAACTACAAATCTAGATTGATCAATAATTTCATCGACAATAAGAGCAATTTTTTCTCTTTTTTCATTTTCAACTATTATACAAGAATTATTATATCCGTTTATAAAATCTTTATTTATTACTTTTCCACTGTAGAAAATTGGTATGTACTGATCTCTATAAGGATATCCCCATATTCCTTGAGAAATTTCAAAAATTTTATTTTTTTGAAAAAGTAATGCTTCCACAACGCTAGAAACAGGAACAATAAAATTTTGATTTTGACTCCTGAAAATTAATCCTTCCACAACCGACAATGTTAATGGAAGAGAAATTGAGAATAAAGTTCCTTCATTTTTTTCTGAAGAAATAGAAATTCTTCCCCCCATATCGGAAATAGATTTTTTAACAATATCCATTCCTACCCCTCTTCCTGAAATATCAGAAACACTTTCAACCGTAGAAAATCCAGGAGAAAAAATAAGATTTTGAATTTCTTCTTTTTCCATTATAGATTTACTATTTATTATTCCTTTTGAAATAGCTTTTCTATAAATTTTATCACAATTTAAGCCAGATCCGTCATCTTCAACTTCAATGATTATCCGTCCAGAGCGGTGAAATGCACGCAGAAATAAGTTACCTTCTGATGATTTACCAGAAATCGTACGAATATTTGTACTTTCAAGTCCATGATCTATGGCATTCCGCACCATATGCGTTAATGGATCAGATAATTTTTCCAAAATCGAACGATCGACTTCAGTATCTTCACCTTCAAGGTGCAATGCTACTTGTTTGTTAGCAACTCGACTTGTCTCGCGCACAATGCGCCCCATACGTTGAAAAACCATTTTAATGGGGTGTGCACGCATTGCCATTACATTTTCCTGCAACTCGTGAGTGAGTTGCTCTAAATCAGAAATAGCAATATCCAAAGGAGAACCGGGCCGAATATCATTTATTTTCATTTGCGCTCGAATAGCGCCTTGGTTAATTACAATTTCACTTAAAAGGTCAACCAAACTATCGACCCTCTTAGTATCAATCCTAATTGTTGCATTTTCTTTATGCGAAATTTGCAAAGATTTTCCTAGTATAGGTTCTTTTTTTTCCTCATTTAAAAAAGTACAATCTTTGTTTTTTTCTTCTAAAAATTTTTCACAATCTAAAAAATTTACTTTTATGCTATTTCCAGACCAATCAAATATTTCTTCGACCTCACTTTTATCATATGTTGTTTTTATTTCAACATTCCATATTGAATAGGTTTTGTTTGTTTCAAACGTGTCTAGACAAGGAATATTTAGTGAATTAATTTCAACTAAAATTGTTCCCTTTTTCTCTAAAAAAAATAGTATGTTCCGGATGTCATCTCCATTTTCATAGAAAAAAAATTCTGGAATAATTTGTATATAAAAGGTGTTTTCTTCTTCAAGATTAATTTTTATCGGACTGAAACAAAAGCTATTTATATCTTCTGAATTATCATTATATTTTTCTATCTTTTCTAAATAACCATTTAATTCTTCGCTCACATTGTCTTGAACTGATAAATCGGTTCCATCTCGATAAAACGATACGATATCAGTTAATACATCTGCAGCTTTCAAAAAAATAGCAATCGATACGGAGTTAACCACGCACTCCCCCGAACGGAATTTTTCTAGTACTGCTTCGAAAAGATGAGAGAACCGAACGAGCTTTTCCATTCCAAAAGCTCCCGCTCCCCCCTTAATGGAATGAACTGCTCGGAAAATCGTATTAATTTTCTCACTTACTTCTGCCGTTTCCTCAAGAGAAGAAAGCTCTTCCTCAAGAAGGCTTAATTGCTCTGCACATTCTTCAAAAAAAATCTGACGTATATTTTCAAGATCATCATCTTTGACATAATTACTCATGACGATACGCGCTCTATAGTATTCAGAAGACGACTTCTATCAAATGGCTTTACTAGCCAGCCAGTTGCACCAGCCTGTCTTCCTTTTTCTTTCATTTCTGAACTGCCTTCAGTCGTCAGAAAAAGAATAGGAAGAAATTTTGTTGTATTTATATGCCGCAACTTCTTTACCAATTCGAGGCCATCCATTCTCGGCATATTAAGATCAGTAATAATAATCTCCGGAGAGAATTTCTCCAAAGCATCAAGGGCATCAATGCCATCCTCTGCCTGACAAACAGTATGACCTACAGCTTCTAACGTATCACTCAACAGTTTTCGAATTGTTCGAGAGTCGTCAACGATAAGAATATTCATTATGTTGTCTCCTCATCTAAAATTCTTTTGGCTCCCATTAAAACCAAAGACTTTTCCATTTCATGAGAAAGATTTTGAATCTTAAAATTCTTACCCTTGGAAAGTGCTGTTTTTCGAGCAGACAGTAGTATCTCAAGACATCGACCACCCAACCGTTTTACTTCTCTACCATCCAGTAGAATGTCTTCTGATAACATTTTTAAATTTTCCAGAAGGTCTGGGGCAGCAGCGGTATCAAGAACTTCAGGTAAGTAAAAAATTTTCATTACCGAAACTCCTCCCATCCTTCATCTGAAGTCTGATAAGTTTCCGCAGATAAATTCTGAGGCGACAAGGAATTATGAAAATCAGTTTCACCCTGAATGAAATAATTGTCCTTTTCACACAAATGAAAATGATGAACAATCTGAAGCAATTCAGCAGCTTCTGCGCTAAGGTTGTGGCTAGCGGCGGTTGCTTCTTCGACCATTGCTGCGTTTTGCTGCGTATTCTGGTCCATCTGACTTACAGAAGAACTAATTTCAGAGAGATTATTGGCTTGTTTTTGTGCTGTAGTCGCAATTTCACTAATAAGAAAACTAATTTCGCCTACATTACCCACAATTTTTTTCATTGCCTCTCCAGTTTCCTGAACAAGGACTGTACCTTTACTAATCTGCTGCGTACTCGATGTAATGAGACTCTTAATATCTTTGGCTGCGTCCGCTGATCTCTGTGCCAAAGCCCTTACTTCTGTTGCGACAACAGCAAAGCCTCTACCAGCCTCTCCAGCACGGGCAGCTTCCACACCTGCATTCAAGGCCAGAAGATTTGTCTGAAAAGTAATATCGTCTAGCAATCCAAGAATTTGACCAATTTGTTTTGACGATCCCTGAATATCCAGCATAGCGGCCGTTGCTGCGGCCATGACCTCTCCTGAGCTTTCTGCCTGTTCGACAGTTTGCCGCGCTACAGCACTTGCATGAGTTGCAGATTCAGCAGTTTTTTTGACCGCCTCTGTCACAGCGCCTACAGACAGCGTTGTTTCTTCAAGGCGACTGACCTGTTGCTCGGTCCTACGCGCAAGATCATCTGCAGCCGAAGCAATTTCTGCTGACCCAGAAGAGATCGTACTAACGCTGTCATTCAGAGACATAAATATCTTCTGAAACTCTTCAACCGTGGTGTTAAAATCTAGTCGTAGCCGCTCGTATCGACCCTGGAACACCTCTTCTATTCGATAATCCAGACACCCTGCTCGAAGCTTGCTTAATGCTACACCCAAAGTATCTGTGAATTTTTCAAGGGAATCTATTTCCTCTTGCGCATTTTTTCTTTCACTTTCAGACTTTTCTTCTGCCTGTGAGAGAGCCTTGCGCGCTTCTGTGGTATCTCTATTACTAGCAAGAAGGTCAATCTGTACGCGTTTTAGACGATCTTGTATCGCGAGAAGTTCGGGAAGTACTTTCCCTGATGGAAGAGCATCTTCTCCAGCAAGCACCTGTGCAGCCTGTGACAAAGCACTCGCAGGCTTGAATATTCTAAAAAACAGCAGGGCAGTGGCTAGCAGAAGAACAAGTAAAAGGAGCCCATTCGGTAGCACTTCTATGACGCCCGTGGATGCAGACATCCCTTTAGACACAGTCATAATTTGCCAAAATGTTACTCCTGTTAGAGCCAGTACGGGTAAGAGTGCCGCCCCCCAGAAAAAAACTCCGGAGGCAACGCTACTTTCAGAACGTACGGTCACATGAGAGGAAAACATTCCAGATTGCCCAGCCATAACAACTCCCCACCTTCCACAAGTGCATGACCTGCGAACGTAGGGACGTGTTTAGTGGGAACTGATTGACACTCTGTTAACACTCCACAGAGAAAAAGCTCTGGATTGACGACAATCTATTCCGCCGCCTGCCTGTCTGGGTCGTTAGGTGGAATGTCCGTGTCATGTTGGGCGTATAACTTGCTTCCCCGTCCAATCCACAAGCGATAATGCCGCATAAAATCACTGCCAAGCAGGACATCTCCCTCAGGAATGTCATCAACAACAGTCAGTCGGACATTATGAAAAACGATGTCACCGACTTCGAGTGTTGAAAAAAGGTGATGATACGCTTTCAAAGGATCGTGGGTCACGCCCCATGCCAAGCTAACAGGATCCTGCTTTAGCATCTCACGTGTTACGCCGGCATGACGAGCTGTGCTCATTGTAATAAGCGTATTGGTGGAACCGGTATCTAGAGTTGCATCCGCCGCATGGCCATTAATTTTGACCTCCAGCATTGTCCTCAAATATCTGGACGGGTCATGAGTAACATGAATGGTGTGAATTTTTTCTCCCCAACCGGGGGTCGGACTTGGGCAATCTTCCGTCCTGACCAAGCGAACGACATGATCAGGAATATCAATGATCGTGTCGTAATTGCTGAGAAAATCGTTTCCAAATAATCCTACGATCGGAAGACCGTTGATGGATGCTCCAAATTTTCCAGCCGCGATAGCAGCAAAATTTGTCGCTTTGGACGGACCCATTTCCAGACTGTCAATTTTTACAGCCTGACTGAGTTCTCCACCTCCAACACCCTGGATGCTTCCAAACGCTCCCAGAACCTCTAGTCCCAAAGGATCAATATGAGATGTTCCGATCAGGGATACCATAGCACCGGTATCAACAATGAGAGCCACCGGATGGCCATTGATACCTGCTCGAACAACAGGAGAGCCAGAGCGGTTGATGATAGGCATCACGCCGCTCGTATAAATTTTACACTGAAGTGGCCCTGTTGGCGCACAGGCTGCCAGTCCTGACATCAGCATTCCGATAACGGCACCCTGCCCCCATGCTCGCATACCGCTTGTCATCCTGCTTTTCATTGTTGCAAACCATGACACTTCTCCCGCAGGAGCAAATTCTCCCGCAAGTGACTTTTTTTGTTCGAAAAGCATTTTTTTGAAAAAAGCCTCTTGTCACCCCCCCGGGAGATTGGTAAATCACCGCCACCGACCGAGAGGACGCCAACACGGCCCCGAACGGACGGTCCAAAAATCGCTGAAAAGCGGTTTGCGGGTGTAGCTCAGTTGGTTAGAGCGCCGGCCTGTCACGCCGGAGGTCGCGGGTTCGAGCCCCGTCACTCGCGCCACTCTCTTTAAAGAGTGGCCTAAAAACTTCCCCAAAAAAAACTCAAAACATTCCATAAAACCTGATTGAATTAGGTTTTCCTTATCATTCCGCCGTTACAAACCGTTGCCCTTCGTTCTGACGCGATACGGCTTTGGTAAGGATGCATTAACTCTGCCGTACGACACTGATGCCTCCAATTTTTTTCCCTCAAGGATGCATCATGTCTTCAAGCATTTCTTCCGTTGGCGCATCTGCCATGCCGTCTCTGTACAGCACTATAAGCAGCCAGAGCTCGTCTTCAACGTCCTCCACTCAGGAGACAACGACGACCACAACCAACGCTGACGGATCCGTCACAACGACGGTCACTGATTCTTCGGGAAACATCGTTTCTGAAACGACGACTGGCGGGACATCTTCCAAATCCAGCAGCAATCATGAACTGGATGTCACCGCTTAAAAAAAGACTGGGTCAGGCCGTAAGATAAACATCCAGCACTTCGTCTGGCGTTCCATCCATCCGGATCCGGCCATCTTCCAGCCAGATAACCCGCGTGCACCATTTACGCATCACATCTGGCTGGTGAGTAGAAATCACCAGAATATCCGCATGCTGGACCATGGCCTCAAGACGCTCCTGCGCTTTGTTCATGAAAGCGCCATCACCTGCTAAAAACCATTCATCCATCAGCAAAATCTGCGGCTTCACAGCCGTTGCCAGACCAAAAGCCAAACGAACTGTCATGCCCGAACTATAAGTTTTTACAGGCATATCCATATACGAACCCAAGTCCGCAAAATCCTGCACGTCCCGGTCAATCTGGCTGATTTCCGACTTGGATAGTCCAGCATGCAGACCGTAGAGGCGTATATTCTCCCGCCCCGTCAGTTCCATATTCATGCCGAGGCTGGCATCCAGAAGTGTGCCGATAGACCCTTCCAGCCTCACACGGCCACCAACCGGTTCGTAAATACCAGCCATCGCACGCAGAAGCGTAGTTTTGCCCGCACCGTTCCTGCCGATCAGCCCAAGCCGTTCTCCGGATTTCAAAACAAAGCTGACGTCCCGCAGAACACTCACTACGGTGCGTTCACGCCCATCCTGCATGAGGTGAGCTGCCGGTGAACCTGGACGCAGGCTGGAGATCGTGTTGCCGACATGCTTTTTCAGCGAGCGGCTCTGACCATGATAAAGTGGGAAATCGATCTGAAGCCGATCAATAGCGATGCTGGGCATAGGTCAGATCCAGTAAGGGATACGGGCGCGCATCCGGCAGAACAGGGCCGCAGCCAGCCCCCACAACAGAACGCCCTGAGCAATTGCTGCAATCCACAAGGATGAGCGCACATCTTCTCCCATCAGGGGGGCGCGCACGATTTCGAGAATGGGATAGAAGGGATCCAGCAACAGATACTGACGCCCTACATAGATGAGATCCGGCTTCCAGATCACGGGCGTAACGAAGAAGAAAATCTGAAGGATCGAAGCCATAATTGGCGCGATGTCCCGGAAGCGGGCACCCAACATGCCAATCAGCAAAATGATGGCAAAGCTATCCAGAAACCAGAGTGGCAGGCTTACCAGGAGGCTCCAGCTCTGCTTTGGCCAGACATGGTAAATGCCGAACACGACAGCAACTACCACAACATTGTGCAGAAACGTCAGCACATTACGGACGACAAGCCGGATAACCGGAAGCGTAGCCGGGATGCGCCTTGCATGGAAGAGAGACGTACTCTGCGTAAAGACTGTCGCAGCATCGTTAATGACACCGCTGATATATCCCCAGAGCACCATTGAAAGGGACAGGAACGGCAGATAATGCGGCAGATCCATATGAAAGAGATAGCCATAGACGACCCCCATGGCCGCAACCATGATGGCCGTTGAGAGCGTCAGCCAGAATGGCCCAAGGATCGAGCCGCGATACCGCAGTTTGATATCCAGCCAACCCAGCGCAAGCGCAAGCGGCAGCAGCCGCATACCCGCCTTCAGGTCATTCAGGGCGGCCCGCACACGGCCGAATCCTCTCTGTGGCGAGAGATCAAGTATGGGAGTACGGGAGTTGCTGTCTTCCATGAGCCTCTCCCTACCATGAAAGAGGGTTCTGCCCACCCCTGCGTGGCAGTGGAAACACATCCTGACGCATAAAAGAATGTTTTCCCTTGCATCTGGCGTCATCCTCGCCGACATGCTGCGGTCATGTCTTATGCTGTGAAGGAAATGTTCGTAACTCTCCAGGGAGAGGGTGCGCAGACGGGTCGTGCGTCCGTGTTCTGCCGGTTTGCCGGGTGCAACCTGTGGTCAGGCCGGGAGCAGGACCGCGAGACGGCGGCCTGCCGCTTCTGCGATACGGACTTTATTGGAGTGGATGGTGAAGGCGGTGGCCGCTTCAAGACCGCTGCCGATCTGGCCGAAACCATTGAGCAGTGCTGGAAAAGTGCTGCGGACGAAAGTGGCCGACGTTACGTCGTCTTCACGGGTGGTGAACCACTTCTACAACTGGATGCGGAACTGATTGCCGCCGTTAAGGCCAATGGGTTCGAAATCGCCGTAGAGACGAACGGCACAATTGCTGCGCCTGATGGGATCGACTGGGTCTGCGTCAGCCCCAAGCCGGGTGGCCCTCTTGTTCAGACCAGCGGTGCGGAACTGAAGCTCGTCTATCCACAGACCGAACTTCCGCCTGAAATGTTCGATAGCCTGTCGTTCCAGCATTTCTGGCTTCAGCCTATGGATGGTCCTGCACGACTGGAAAATACACAGGCTGCGGTGGCTTACTGTCTCGCGCACCCTCGCTGGCGCCTGTCGCTGCAAACTCACAAACTGATCGGAATCCCATGAGCAACGCCGCACTCGTTCTGTTTTCCGGCGGCCAGGATTCCGCAACGTGTCTGGCCTGGGCACTATCACGCTTCGACCGTGTCGAAACCGTTGGATATGCATATGGTCAGCGCCATCTCGTAGAACTCGAATGTCGGGACACACTCCGCGCTCGAATGGCCGAGCATTCCCCGGAGTGGAAGGCGCGTCTTGGCGAAGATCACACGATTGATCTCGCCTCCCTCGGCGCTTTGTCCGAAACGGCCCTGACACGCGAAGCCGAAATCGGTTTCAGCGAAAGCGGTCTGCCGAATACTTTCGTACCGGGCCGCAACCTGATTTTTCTGACTTTCGCGGCAGCCCTCGCCTATCGCCGGAACGTCAAGCACATCGTCACTGGCGTATGTGAAACCGACTATTCGGGCTATCCGGACTGCCGGGACGATACGATCAAGGCCCTTCAGGTCGCGCTCAATCTCGGCATGGACCAGCGTTTCGTTCTTCACACACCTCTGATGTGGATCGACAAGGCACAGACCTGGGATCTGACAGAAGAACTTGGCGGCAAGACGCTCGTTGATCTGATCAACCATGAAAGCCACTCGTGCTACATGGGAGACCGGACCCATCATCACGCCTGGGGCTATGGCTGCGGTACCTGCCCGGCCTGTGAACTTCGTGCGGAAGGCTGGCGTCGATACTGCGAGAGCAAAGCATGACGGCAGAACTCGTCTTCACCCGCCGTTTCTGCATGGGCCATCGGCTGATCACCGGAAGCAGCGAGAAATGCGCCATTCCGCACGGCCACAATGAATATGTGAAGGTGACACTCAGGCCCGTTGAAGATACGCGTCTGGACGGTCATCAGAATATGATCCTGCCATTTGCAGATGCCAAAACGCGCTGGCATGATTTTGTGGATAACAGCCTCGATCATGCTCTTCAGCTTTCGGAGCATGATCCGCTTCTGGCATGGTTCCGGGATCATGAACCTGAGCGTGCCCGCAAGATCGTTGTCACGCCCGGCGACCCGACAACCGAAGTTATGGCCGCTCTTCTGCTCGCCAAACTGACGGCCATTCTAGCGGATCAAGGGGCGGCCCTGCGTGTTCACGCATTGGAACTGGAAGAAACGCCGACCAACACCGTACGTCTGACGGGTGATCCGGCATTCTATCTGCCGAAAGTCAGCCGGTCCCCACAGAAGTGCTGGTGGAACCGGGCTGACAAGAGCATTTCAGACTTCTGAAATTTTCAGCCGCGCAGGAGCGACAGAATTTCCATCCGCGCGGCATGATCGTGCTTCCATGTTCCACGAGCCACGGTTGTCACGGTCGTAGAGCCGGGTGAGCGAACGCCACGCATACTCATGCACATATGCTCGGCCTCGATTACGACCAGAACGGCTTCCGGCGCCAGAACATCTTCCATGGCCTGAGCAACCTGATCGGTCATACGCTCCTGAAGCTGTGGGCGACGGGCAAAACCTTCCACCACACGCGCCAGCTTGCTGAGACCTGTCAGGCGGCCACCCGCTGGCAAATAGGCCACATGAGCCTTGCCATGCACCGGGAGCAGATGATGCTCACACATGGAGTGGAAGCGAATATCCTTCACAATCACCGCAGCATGATGCTGATCTGCGGAAAACTGCGTCTTCAGATGCTCCCGCGGATCTTCATACAGGCCACCGAAAACTTCCAGATACATCTTGGCCACACGTTGCGGCGTATCCTGCAAGCCTTCACGCTCCGGGTTTTCGCCCACGGCTTCCAGAATGGTCCGGACGGCATTGGCAAGCCGCTCTTCCGCATCTGCAGGCCGCGACAAAGCGCCCAGCGGTCGCTGATCGTCCTTGCAGGCGGTCACGGCAGTGGCGTTCAGATCGGTCATGGCGGGTTTCAGGCTCCTTTGTTCCCCGACGCGGTGCAATCCGGATCACGCCGGGTCACATCTCCGCTGGTGCGAGGCAGGACTGCTAGCGCGTCTGCCACCCGGCGTCCACCGATGACATGGTTCGCAGCAATTTCAGCCAAAGGTTCGAGGACGAAGGCGCGTTCAAACAGGTGCCGATGTGGAACCGTCAGAATACGATCGGACAGACTACGTTCATCATAATACAGAACGTCGATATCGACGGCCCTGGCGCCCCATCGCATCCCCGGAATGCGTCCCAGATCACCCTCAATGACCTTGCAGACCCTGAGCAGGGCATGAGGAGACAGCGTCGTATGTCCTATGGCACAGAGATTGACGAAAGCAGGCTGATCAATCCCGCCCCATGGAGCACTGTCGTAAAAGGAAGACACATCCGTGATCTCCAGACCACCTTCCATGGACAGACGGTCCAGAGCCGCATTGAGGGTCGCTTCGCGCGGGCCCAGATTGGCGCCCAGCGAGAACGCGACCTCATGACGCCTATGCCGCGTCACGGTAGCGGCTGTTTCAGACACCGGATAAGGCACCGGAGCGGATGGTTTGTGAACGGTTACAAGAACCACTTCAACACGGTCCAGGCGCTTCAGAATGTTATCCGCAATCCGTCCCGCCAAAGCCTCGATCAGGTCCATTGGCGTGCCGGTGACACTTTCCGCTGCGATCTCACAGAGCGTGCCGTAACAGACCGCCTGTCTGTAATCATCCTCAGCAATCGCGCCTGACAGATCAGCCCGGATTTCGATATCGACAATAAATCTCTGCCCGATACGGTTCTCTTCCGGCAGAACGCCATGATACCCGAAGAGGCACAGATCCCGTACGAAGACGGACGTCAAAGGCGCCGAAATCATACAGCCTCCTTGAGAACGCGCCGGATAGAAAGAGCGTCAGAATGTTCTCTGATATCGTGAACGCGCAGGATATCGGCCCCCAGATCTGCCCCAACCAGATTAGCTGCCAATGTTCCAGCCAGACGGTCTTCTATCGGTCGCCCCAGCAGATACCCAAACAGGGATTTCCGGGAGAGACCAAGCAGGATCGGGAGTTCGTACTCCGTCTTCAGAACGCCAAGAGACGCGATAGCCTGAACATTCTGCTCCTGCGTCTTTCCAAACCCTACCCCGGGGTCAAGAATGAGGCGCTTCCTCGCCAGACCGGCTTTTTCGGCAAGTTCCAGAGAGTGATCGAAAAAACGCCGCCAGTCTGCCAGCAGATCAAGCTGGTCATCGACCTCATAGCGATTGTGCATGATAACAGCGCTGGCTCCGCTGTCCGCAATCACGAACGGCATATCCGGGTCTGAATGGAAGCCCCAGACATCATTGATAAGCCGTACACCGCCCTGCAAAGCCTTACGGGCCACGACAGATTTCGTCGTGTCAACCGACAGAGGCACTCCTTCTGGAACAAGTCTGCCAAGGACGGGCTCGAGCCGGGCCCATTCCTCATCTGCCGGGACTGACCGAAAGCCAGGGCGTGTGGATTCCGCACCGATATCCACAATGTCTGCACCATCCGCCAGCATCTCCCGGGCATGAGCCAGCGCTGTCTCAGGAGACTGAAAAAGACCTCCATCCGAAAATGAGTCCGGCGTAACATTCAGGATGCCCATCAGAGCCGGCCGTCCCATGGCATGAGGTTTGGACAGCCAGAGCGCATGCCCCTCAGAGGCAGACAGAAAATTCTGTTTCATCAGACGTGCGTGACCTTGCTGACCCGGTCGATCAAAGAGGACTGTCTCAAACCTGCGTAAAAGAACATAGAGGAAGGGGATCCCAAACCAGATCTTCCGCAGGACATGGACGGCCAAGGAAATACCCTTGCACCTCGTTGCATCCCTGCGCTTGCAAAAAGCGGTAATGCTCCAGAGAGGATACCCCTTCTGCCGTTACGGCGATACCCAGATCCACTGCCAGTTCAATCGTGTTGCGCACGATGGCTGCGCTCCGGGAGTCCTGAAAGAGATCCTGCACGAAAATGGTATCGAGCTTAATCTTGGAGAACGGGAACAAACGCAGATAGCTGAGCGCGGAGAAGCCGGTACCAAAATCATCCAGAACCAATCTGACGCCCTGCTGGTCCAGCAACTGGAAGGCGTGATAAACGGCAGGATCAGGGCGCAAATCGAGCATTTCCGTCACTTCGATCTGCAAACGTCCCGGGTCCAGACCTGCATGTGAGAGAACCGCCAGAATCCGTTCAGCCACATGGGGTTGAGAAAAGCGTGAGGCCATCATGTTGACGGCAACCCAGAGGTGAGACGGCCAGTCCACTGCTGCCTTGCATGCCGTTTCAAGAACCCAGAAATCAAATTCGCTCCCCTGTCCGGAGAACTCGATCAGGCCGATAAGCCTTTCAATGGAAAGCGGTCCATGTCGAGAACCACTCCACCGGGACAGAGCTTCAAAACCATTGATCTCTCCCGTCTGGGCATCCACTACAGGCTGGTACACGAGCGAGAATGTCTTGTTCTGAATAGCCTGCTTCACATCCTGAAGCAGTGCCCGCTGGCGCTCTTCCTCTTCCTGTGTGAGGCGTTCATAAAAGGAATACCGGTTGCAGGGTTTTTCTTTTGCATCATGCAGAGCCATGTCGGCAGCTTCGAGCAAAGTCTCAAGACTTTGCCCCTTGCAGGGAACCGGAGAAATCCCGACCGCCACTCTGGCGGCAAGACTCATCCCGTCATTCAGGATGAGGGGCTGTTCGAGCAACGCGACCAGTTCTAGAGCCATCAGCTTCGCGTTTTCTGGCCCGAAAGAAACAGGTCCCCGGGTAATCGGGAAAAACGCAAATTCCGTTATCCCGTAACGCGCCGCGATACCGAATTTTTCTTTGGTGAAATGTAAAAAACGTTTCCCGATTTCGGAAAACAGGACATCCCGCAAAACGCTATCGTGCGTCTCCACACCGTCATGCAAGAGTGTATCCACTGACAGCAACATGAGACTGCACAAAGAAGGCTGAGTCATTTTTTCAAGCAGTCTGGCTTGCAACTTTTCACAAAACGCCAGACGGTTTGGAAGGCCCGTCAAATTCATCATGCCGGATCCGCGCTGCGTAAAGGATTCTTGTCCTGCGTTGTCTCGTAATATCAGCGCCAATCCCGCGATATCCCTGAAAAACACCCTGCCTGAACACCGGATGGCCGGTCATAAGCCACCAGGCCGTTTCTCCACCGGAATTGACCGGTATGCAGAGATCCCTGAAGGCCAGCCTGTTGGCGAGGCAATGACCAAAATGCAAGGAGTCAGACATGGGCTGCCCGTCGATCCAAGGCAAAGGCCGGCCCGGTTGAATCACAGGCAAGGCCAGAAGATCAACAAGCGGTAACCCTGCAATTTCTTCAGCGGACCGCTTCAGAAGTACGCAAAAACCATCGGACGGCGCCTGCACGCAGCCATCCGCATCCGTGACCCAAATCCAGTCACCGGTATGACTGTCGGAGCCACGGGTCATCATGCTGATGATCTCGTTTCGCTCCCGCTGCTCGATGCGGTCCAGAAGAAGCCGTTGCAATAGATAACGGGCCAGATGGCTGCCCCCAATCACGAACAAACCGCAGACTATTATTTCAAGGAAAATCGAAAGAATGGTAAATGCCAGCGCGCCACAGAAATGCTGCGCCATCACCAGACAGGCTGCCGCGACGACAGGAAGTGTCAGAGCTTCAACGGCTCCACTAACAACCGAACACAGTAACAGAGGCGCAAAAAGCCCCGTACAGACGATCACTGCAAGAATATGAATGCGTTCACTTGGAAGATTAAAAACACAGACCAGAAACCATCCCCAGACCACACCCAGGGCGCCATTCAGCAGCCTGAGCGATCTGGCAATCTGCGCATAGGTCCAAGCATACTCAATTTTTTCGCCACATGCTGCTCCCTTCAAAACAGATCTATTTCTGAGCACAGGCTTGTAGAAGCTAGCGAGGAAGGACCATTTGGAAAAACTCCATATACCTACAAGACTCTCGACACAGACCGCGAGCATAAGGGCTGCTTCGCGATCTACTGACCACAGACAGACACCCGCGACTGCCGCGCTGAAGAATTGAGCAAAAAGAAAGAACGGGAGGAAAAGCGCCAAAATACGCAGACGATAATAATCAAATGCAGCTTGCAAATGCTTTGGCACATGGGACGGCCCCGCAGGAAAAGCCCGGGCCAACATCCGAGCCGTGCGAGACACCAGAAATTTGAATATACACCGCCAGAAGAAGACGCGCTCGAGATGCGAAGCATCCCCGTCTCTCTCAGAAAACGGCTGTTTCTCTTTACTGTTCCTAGAATTGAACGGTAAATTCAATGCGAAGTCGCTCCTTGCTTCGCGGGTCTTTTTGTCTGCCATCAGGGCTGTACCAGAGGAGCATTCTGTTTCGGTCAAAACCTCAAATGACGTCTTAAAGCCGGAACCTGAGGTATATGATGAAAGATTACACAGATTATCTTCAAGAAAAACCCGCCAATCAAGAATTCACCTGCTGCAAATACCTACAGCAGGTATAATTTCAGAAACTTGGCGGGGCATATCCTATGACTGGAATCAGGACTTTCGAGCCTGCTCCAGAAATGCATCCATTTGATCAGCACTCAATGCCCCAGGCGCAATGGCTGCCGAACCGAAAATAAAGGTCGGGGTTCCATCAAGCCCAATGGCACGCCCCTGCTCCAGATTGGTCGTAATCAGTGCGACAGTCGCGGTCGAACTCATGTCCGTCTTGAGCCGATCAGCATCCAGCCCATTCGCCTTGGCCAGTTCCATGACACGCTCCATGGTCGGTTTGGTCGTGTCTTCCATGAGCGCCTGACGCATAACGCCGTATTTTCCCTGCGCACTGGCGGCGAAAATAGCGCGTGTATCCAGAACACTTCCACTTCCCAGAACAGGAATGACCTTTTCAACCAGCCGGACGTCCGGGTGACGTGCCAGGAAACGGTCAACTTCCGGGATCATGGCGCGGCAGTAGGAACAGCGCGGATCATAGAATTCTACAACCGTGATCTTTCCTTTCGGATTACCTCGCACTGCATAATCCGGCGCGGTCTGAAGATCATGCAGATGAGCCCGCACAGCCTCGAGTGCCGAATCCTGTTTTTGTCGTTCCGCCTTTTCCCGGAGGGAGCTGATCGCATCCGTCAGAATGGATGGATCTTCTTTGAGAGCCTGCCGCAGGATCTGAACAACTTCGGTGCGTTGCGCAGGCGTGAAGGTCTCCGGCTGGCTTGTAGGCGCAGCTCCTGCCACGTTTCCACTCAGAGAAAACATGGAAAAAGCGGCAAAAGCCGTTGCGAGCAAAGGATGTTTCACGGGCAGCTCCAGATTGGCAGACGTCGTGGCACCGTAACGGCAGCTCATGATTAAAGAAAGACTGTCACAAAGAGAAGCAGCCAAGGCCTCTCCCACAAGAGCGCAATACCCGTTATGACTGGAAAAAACTGAACGTCAGAGCTGTTTCCTTTTCGAAGCAACTCGTTTGCCGGACCCAAGACCAGAGAGTGGAGAAACGCCAGGTGGCGCACCGTCGAAACCAGATTTCCATCCACGGCACCGTCAAAGCACGCCGTGCCTCCATCCTTCTGGCCTCGGTAGCCTCGGGGCTCCTCCTGTCAGCATGTTCCAGCATTCCAGGTATCAGTTCTCTCGTTGGCCCTGCTGCGGCTCCTGCCCTGACAGGAAGTATCGGAACGGTCGTCGCTGACGAACCCCAGGCAGCTCTGGTCGGGCATGACGTTCTGGCTCGCAGTGGCAATGCGGCTGATGCAGCCGTTGCAACAGCTCTCGCCCTAGGTGTCACACTCCCGTCCCGCGCTTCTTTTGGCGGCGGTGGGGCCTGCATTGTTTCCCGCCCGAATGCCGCCGCGGAAAGTGTCAGTTTTCTTCCGCTTCCCGGCACAAGTTCTGGCGGAGACCGACCAGCCTCTACGCCCGCTATGCTGCGCGGCCTCTATCTGATCCAGCATCAGTATGGCTCTGTTGAGTTCAATGATCTGATCGCGCCGGCAATGAATCTTGCCAGCAATGGCGTCACCGTTAGCCGTGCGCTGGCCTCCGACCTGTCAGTTGTCCGGACAGCCCTCCTGGCAGATGAGAGCGCGCGCGCAATCTTCGGCCGCGGTGAGGCCGGAACGGTAACCGCAGGTGACAGCCTGATCCAGCAACGCCTCGCAGGCTTTCTCGAACGCATCCGCTCTGCAGGCGTCGGCGACCTCTACAACGGCGCACTGGCTGACGTTTATGCAACGGCTGCCCAGAAAGCCGGTGGACGCGTCAACGACGAAGACCTTCGCAAGACCCTCCCCATCCAGACCGTCGCTCTGACGACCCAGACCAATGGCCTTACGGCAGCCTTTCTGGCACCCCCTGCCGATGGTGGACTAGGCGCTGCAATTCGCTACACAACCGGCGCTTCCGCTCAGGGGACTGTTGCTGCCTGGCGCGCTTCGGGTGCCACGGATATTGCAGCAGCACAGGCTGCGCTGGAGAGCGGCAAAAGCAATGGCGGCTCCCTCCCGCCCCTCCCGGCTTCCACATCTTTCGCCGTAACAGATCGCAACGGCATGGCTGTCGCTTGTAGTTTGAGCGAGAATAATCTGTTCGGTACGGGCCGTATCGCTGGCAATACCGGGATTGTTCTGGGGGCCTCTCCAGCTTCAACGCCTCGCCCACTCCTGGCCGCTGCCATCCTACGGGATCGTCGCGGTCTCCGCGCAGCGATCGCAGCATCCGGCCAGAATGATGCAGCCGACGCCGTCGGTGAAGCTGCACGGGCTGTTGCTCAAGGGGCAGAGATTGCCCATTCCGGCTCAGGCCGTGTCAATGCAATTACCTGCGCAAGCGGTAGCGCCTGCCACGGTAACACCGACCCACGTGGTGCTGGTCTGTCCGCTGGCACCACAAACTGACATTACCCGGTAAAACTTCGCACCAAACTCCCCGCCACAAGTGACCAGCCGTCCACGATCACGAAAAAGATCAGTTTGAACGGTAGGGACACGGTACTGGGGGGGAGCATCATCATGCCAAGGCTCATCAGAACACTCGAAACGACGAGGTCGATGACCAGAAATGGCAGATATAACAAAAAACCCATTTCAAAACCACGACGCAATTCGCCGATCATGAAGGCCGGAACCAGCACCCGCCAAGGTGTATCGACCAGCTTTTCCGACGGCTTTTCATGAGCGATATTCAGAAAAGTTGAAATATCGGCCGGTCGTGCCGTCGCAGCCATAAAGTCATGGAACGGCTGCGCCACCTTGCTCAGTCCTTCCATTTCCCCAACCTGCCCCGCCATCATTGGCGCCACACCAGTATCCCAGGATTTCTGAAGCGTCGGCTGCATCACGAAGAGCGTTAGAAAAAGAGCTAACCCGATAAGAACCGTATTCGGCGGCGTACCCTGCGCCCCCAGCGCACTTCGCAGCAGGGACAGCACAATCACAATCCGGGTAAAAGCCGTGACCATGACCAGAAGACTGGGAGCAAGGGACAGAACGGTGATGAGCGCACTGAGCTGCACCAGACGGCTGGTCGTCCCAGCTCCGCCAGACTGCCCCAGATCAATACTCACTGCCTGGGCATGAGCCAGATGAGGAATGAGCCAAGGCAGCGCCAAAACAAGAAAAAGGACCCAACGCTTCACGAGGCATCCTCCAGAGCGGACGTAAATGCTGCGCCCTCATTCTGCCATTCCAACAGAACGTCCTGTGTCCCGCCTGTTAAAACCAGAACTTCACGACTGCCATAGCGCACGACCGAAAGACGTCGCGTCCGATCCAAAGCCATCTGTCCAACCAGCGACAATGCCGCAGTCCCGCCTTTCTGACCGCTACGCTGCGGCGAAACGAGCTTCAACAGAGGCTTAAGGCAGACAAGCAGCACAATTACGAACATTAGCGCTGAACAGGCAGTCAGACCGTCATGCAAGGTCATGGCATCAGGTTTCCTTCACTTTGAAAGGAATGATGCAGGGCAAAGATTAATAGACGCCTAATACCGCGCCATTCTTTCTCAAATTCTCATCACGCAGCCACCCGATCCTCCAGAATCGGAACCACCATCAACCATTTATTAAGCTGTTTCGTCCATGATCCCTCCTGTCGAGCTGCTATCCGGCACCGCAGGGAGGAAAACTGCACCAATGCGCAACACAGACACCACCTCAACCAGTGGAACCAACCTGTTTGCCTTGGGTCAGGATCGCCTGAACTGGCTACAGGCCCGTCAACAGGTTCTGGCAGGCAACATAGCCAATGCAGACACACCCGACTACAAACCCAAGGATGTCTCTCCCTTCGAGGCGGCATTGGGCCAGTTCGACATCACGCCCGTTGCGACACAGCCCGGTCATTTCGGGGTCAGCACCTCTGATACGTCCGTGCGGGAAGTGGACTCCGAAAGTTCGCTGGATGGAAACCAGGTTTCCCTCGACCAGCAGATGGAACAGGTGGCTGACGTCAACGATCAACAGCACCTCGCGGTCAATATTTATGGAAAATACATGAGCATGTTCCAGACGGTTCTTGGTAAATAAGGCGCCCTGACACATGAACCTCTCGAATACCATTGGCATCTCCGCCAGCGGCATGGACGCACAGGCCCAGCGCCTTCGTGTCGTCGCTGAAAATCTGGCCAATCAGGATACGACCGGCTCAACGCCCGGCGCCGATCCCTATCGTCGCAAGACGATTACTTTTTCAGAGCATATCGACGATGACACGGGCGTATCCTCCGTCGATGTCCATGACATCGGCCAGGACATGTCAGACTTCCAGACGAAATATGACCCGTCTCATCCAGCAGCGGATGCAAAGGGCTACGTCAAGATTTCCAACGTGGATTCCATGGTGGAGATGATGGACATGCGCGAGGCGGAACGGTCCTACGAAGCCAACCTCAATACGATGCAGAGCTCGCGCACCATGCTGTCGCGCACGCTCGATCTTCTGAAGTAATCCATGATCACATCCCTTTCCCAGGCCCATAGCGCCTACGCCCAAAGTTTGCAGAACAGCCTCCAGACTAGTGTGACGGACGATGTTCCCGACGGCACATCCGGCAATGATTTTGGCTCTGTCATGTCACAGGCGGTCAAGAGCGTCATTGCCACGGGCCATGACGCGGAAGCCCAGTCAGCCGTCGGCCTGAACGGTGGGGGAGACATGACCCAAATCGTCACAGCCGTTTCCAACGCTCAACTCGCGCTCCAGACGTCAACCGTCATCCGGGACCGGATGGTGCAAGCGTATCAGGACGTCATGAAAATGACGATCTGAGCCATGCAGGCGATCGATCTCGGCGCCATTCTTGAGCAGACGTTCATCGTTGCCCTCAAGTTGAGTGCCCCCGCCCTGCTCACGGCTCTTGTGGTTGGATTGCTGGTCTCTCTTGTGCAGGCGGTTACGCAACTCAATGAAAGCACACTGTCCTTCGTCCCAAAGGTCATTGCCATTGGCGCTGTCATGATGATGGCAGGGTCATTCATGACAGCAACACTCCTGACATTCACACGCCATCTTTTTGACCAGCTCATTCTCGTCGGCACGACATGACTCCCACGTTTTTGCCTGCGGACCTCGCTGGACCTGCGCTGACGGAATGGGCCCTCGCTTTCCTGCTCGTTCTGTCCCGTACGGGAGCAACGGTCATGGTCATGCCGGGACTTGGGGAACAGTCTTTGCCCATGATGGTCCGGGCTGGCATTGCCCTGACGCTGACCTTTCTGGTCCTGCCTCTCGTTGCTCCTCTGCTTGATATGGGCAGGCTTGATGCTCTGGGGCCTTTGGGGTTGAGCGGGATGATTGCGGTTGAACTCTTTGCCGGCGTTCTGATCGGCTGGCTGGCCCGACTCATCACCATGGCCCTTCCTATCGCAGGCCAGATGATCGCCATGTTTATCGGTATTTCCAGCGTTCTCCAGCCGGATCCGGATCTTGGATCAAGCAGTTCAGCTCCGGCCAGATTCATGAACCTTCTTGCGCCCCTGATGCTTCTGATCACCGGAGCCTATATCTTCCCGGTTAGGGCAATGATTGGCAGTTATGACCTCATTCCCCCCGGGGGTGCCCTTATGGACCAGACTGCCATTGATCATTGGCCAATCCTCGGAGATGCAGCACACAGCGTCATTCAAATGACCGGCAAGGCCTTTGCACTCGGACTAGAACTCAGCGCGCCCTTTCTCATCCTTTCCCTGATCTGGGAAATGATGCTTGGCATCATGACGCGTCTTCTTCCTGCTCTACAAATCTATAATGCCGCTAATCCTCTCCAGATGCTAGGAGGAATTGCCCTTCTTGGACTGACGCTGCAGGCCATGCTGACCGTCTGGCAAGGACAGGCCTTTGACGTGCTGCGCGCTCTGCCGGGTCTGTAATCCATGGCAGACGCAGAAGACAGAACAGAAGCCCCGTCCCAACAACGGCTTCAGAAAGCCCGGGATGATGGCCAGATTGTTCTCTCCCGTGAAGCCATGAGTTTCATCGTCCTGATGGCCGGAATACTGGGTGTTTTTACACTTCTGCCTTTTCTAGTGACGGATTTTGTCCGTAGCATGCAGAGCCTGATGGCCAATGCCGGGACTGTTTCCATGGTTCAGGACGGTCTTCTGGTCGCTACAGAACATTCCATTGTCGCGGGGCTGAAACTGGCTATTCCCGTCGCTGGTCTGGTCACAGGACTCACGTTGGCAGCAGGTTTTTTACAAACGGGCTTTCTGATTCATCCCGCCTCACTCCTCCCTAAGATGTCCCGTGTTTCACCTATGGCCGGTCTGACACGCATCCTTGGTGGCGGTACTCTGCCGGATACATTCAAGGCCGTTATCAAGCTGCTTATTTTTACGGCAGTCCTCTGGCACCTTGCCAAAGGCATCATTCCCGATGCGCGCAGTATGACGGGTCTGACTACAGCGGCCATCCTGACAAAAATTGCTCATCTGGGTTTCAGCGGCGCCATCAGCATGGCTCTGGCACAACTTGTCATTGCGGGCGGGGATATTTTCTGGATGCGCTTCCGCCACACCGCCAAGCTCAAGATGAGCCGGGAAGAACTAAAAGAAGAATATCGGAACACGGAGGGCGATCCTCACATCAAGGGGCAACTCAAGGCCCTTCGAGCCAGACGGGCCAAACAGCGCATGATGGAAGCCGTCAAAAACGCAACAGTCGTCGTGACGAACCCCACCCATTATTCGGTAGCGCTCGTTTACGAAAAGGGAAAATCCAGCGCGCCCCGAATTGTCGCCAAAGGAATGGATGACCTTGCCGCTCGTATCAGGGAGATGGCGCAGGATCATCGTGTCCCGGTCGTCTCCAACCCGCCCTTGGCGCGTGCGCTGTTTCCTCTTCCTCTTGAAAGCGAAATTCCGGCGGAGCATTTCAAAGTGGTCGCCGCGATCATTGCCTATGTCTGGAAACTTAAAAGGCCAGGCAGCCGGAGTACTCCGGCAGAATAAAAATCTTGCCTTTCCCGCACCTCCCCTCTTGGCGAAACCGGCATGAACCATAATATGAGCACCAGAACATTTGTGAACACGACACGCTTACCGACTGAAATCTGCCCTATGCGGCAAAGAATGTGCGGTCTATCGTGTTCCTCTTTGCCAGCCATGAGCGATTACGAGGATTGAATGGACAAGACCAAGGCGCTTGAGGGCGCACTCAGCCAGATCGAGCGCGCATTCGGCAAAGGGTCCATCATGCGCATGGGCCAGCGTCCGAAAGAGCAGGCCGACGTTATTTCAACCGGTTCTCTGGGGCTTGATATCGCCCTTGGCATTGGTGGCATGCCACGTGGGCGTATCGTCGAAATCTATGGTCCGGAAAGCTCCGGCAAGACGACACTCGCCCTGCATGTTCTGGCAGAAGCCCAGAAAAAAGGCGGAACAGTTGCCTTCATTGACGCCGAACATGCGCTTGACCCCGGCTATGCCCGCAAGCTTGGCGTCAACATTGATGAGCTTCTTCTGAGCCAGCCGGATGCAGGTGAGCAAGCCCTTGAAATCTGCGATACGCTGGTTCGTTCCGGCGCTGTAGATGTTCTCGTTGTTGACTCTGTGGCTGCTCTGGTTCCCCGTGCGGAACTGGAGGGGGATATGGGCGACAGTCATGTTGGTCTGCATGCCCGCCTCATGAGCCAGGCCCTGCGTAAGCTGACAGGGACAGTGGCGCGTTCCAACACGCTGGTCATTTTCCTCAATCAGATCCGCATGAAAATTGGCGTGATGTTCGGCAACCCGGAAACAACGACGGGCGGCAATGCGCTGAAATTCTACTCTTCCATCCGACTTGATATTCGCCGTATCGGGTCTATCAAGGACAAGGATGAAGTTGTCGGTAACCAGACGCGCGTAAAGGTCGTCAAGAACAAGATGGCGCCTCCGTTCCGTCAGGTCGAATTCGACATCATGTATGGCGAAGGCATCAGCAAGATGGGCGAACTGCTTGATCTCGGTGTGAAAGCCAATATCGTCGAGAAATCCGGCGCATGGTTCTCCTTCGACAGCCAGCGCATTGGACAGGGCCGCGAAAACGCCAAGCAGTTCCTCCGGGAACACCCGGAGATGTCTGGTGAAATCGAACGCCGTATCCGTGCTGACGCAGGCGTCGTGGCTGACGCCCTGATGGTGGGCCCAGACGCGGCAGATGACACCTCTGAAGACTGAACTTCTTAAAGAAAGGGGCTCTCTCAAGAGCCTCTTTCTTCGTTAAGCCTGCAAAACTCCTCCAGAACTCTCCAAACCGTATTCCCGCGGGTTTTCACTAAAAATTATCAAACCACCTCGCCCTGAGGATTTGACCTGATACAGAGCCGTGTCACTGGCTTTGAAAAGAGTGCTAATCTCTTTCAGCCGGGACGAAGATATCGCTCCACCAATACTCAGACCGATTTGAAAGATCCTGCCTCGATAATGAACGGGTTCTTCAAGACTTGCATGAATTCGTGCACCGATCTGCTCTAAAGCCAGTTCATTGGAGGTTTTGCGTGCCAGAAGGGCGAATTCATCGCCTCCCAATCTGGCAATACATTCTGTTGGAAGGCGCACAGATTCCAGGCGCGCTGCGATTGCCTTCAGAACAAAATCCCCTGCATCATGCCCAAAAGCGTCATTGATCTGCTTGAAGTAATCAACATCCAGAAGCAGCAAACCGACTTCTTCTCCTCTGCTCCTTTTCCTCAGCATAAGAGCGGAATGTTTCTTGAACATTCGTCTGTTAGGAAGCCCCGTCAGGGCATCATTCTCGGAAGCAATACGCAGTTTCCGTTCAGCCTCTCTCTGGCGCGTTACGTCTCTGGAAAGGCAGAGAATAGCTATGATCGTGCCCTCTGCTCCCATCACAGGCGTTAAAATATTATCCCAATAGACAGTTTTCAGGCCCGGGAGTTCGCTCCGACCAGAAAATGATGCCTTGAATCCTTGCCTTGCTCGAGAAAGCGCACGTCGCCCACGGGCCCGAACATCTTGCGGAAGCAACTCAAGCCATTTCATGCCAAACGTGGTCTTGCCATGCTCCAAGCCTAAAGCCTCACAACCCGATCTGTTCATACGCAGAAGGGTTCCGTCGCAGGAGAGAAGCTTGATGCAGTCCACACTGGCATCGAGCATCAGAGTAAGCCTGTCCAGATCCTGCCGGAGTTGCAGGTCGTGCTCGTGCGAAGAGTTTTTCTTCATAAAATCTTCCCATGCCTCCTCTAGGACATGACGAAGCTTTATTTTGAAAAAAGGTCAATAAGAGGACAATGTTCTTCAACAAGAATCAACGATAACTTATACTTTTTAAGTATTATTTGATGATATATTAACGAACTACATTACTTATAGAACTCTCGGGGGAAGCATAATTATGCCTCCCCCAAGCCTGATTACCCCATCATTCAGCGACAGCTTTTCGTCCGCCGCGCAGGCGCTCCCAGAGATGAGCACCCTTGATAATGACTTTTGCAATTGCTGGCGTTGTCGTCGGACGCAGCAGGCGCGGATCGTAACCAGCAAAACGACGATCATTCTCATCAAGGCAGAGCTGCATCAGCTCAGGAACCTTGATGTCAATATTCGTCATGTCCTTGGCGCCAGTTACCGTGAAATTGTTGTCCTGCGTATGCTCCTCGCCATTGTCGTCAATGGAACGGGCTAGTCCCATGCGCTCGTAGGCTAGGAAGATCCAGACGCCAATGACGCGCAGTTCAAACCAAGGACGTTTCCAGAACGGCATGGTGGCGCGATGCCATGCGAGCCAGTTGGCGAAAAGCAGAATATGACGGCACTCTTCCTGCATGACCGGCTCAAACGTCTCGATCAGTTCCATTGGGAACAGACCGGCGCGTTCAGCCAGCGCGAACAAACCGAATGCGAAAAAGCTGTCCACGCATTCGGAAAAACCTGTGACCAGGTAAGCCCATTCCGTATCCTTCGGCTCCACATAGGGAGGCTCCGGCGCCATCGGAATTTTATAGGCTTCGACCAGCTTGCTCAGAACTTCCTTGTGCCGGTTTTCTTCCCAGGCATTGCGGGACAAGGCGTCCTTCATGTCCGGGTCATCAATCATCGCAGCATAGGCTGCCATCCGCAGACGGGCCTTGCCCTCGGTCTGTACCGCAATATCCCAGATTGGCAGGGACGTGATGCGATGCAGCGTCTCCGGGTCCAGTTCCGGCCAGTCGATGACAGATGGTTTGTATGGATTGAACGTGTCGCGGAACATCTGCGCGACAGCCTTCTTGTGCTCTTCCGTTCCCGGCTTGAGAGGTCCCTTGATCGGGCTGCTCCAGTGACGCGCTTCGTAATCGACGCGTTCAAGCGTCTTCTCCGACGGTGCGTCGGGAAGGTGGGAATAGATGTCAGCCAGGCTTTTCATGATATTTTCGCGGCGTGCCCTGCGACACGCCGTGCCCCTTGGAGCTTGTCGTTTTACTTCAGATCGGTCGCGGAGTGGATGATACGGTTCACTAGACCGTATTCAATCGCTTCCTTTGCGGACATCCAGTAGTTGCGGTCCGTATCCTTGGCGACCTTTTCATAGGTCTGTCCGGTTTCCTTGGCGAAAATCCGGTTCAGACGCTCGCGCATCTTGATGATCTCGCGGGCCTCAATGTCGATATCCGTTGCCGGACCACGCACACCACCCATCGGCTGATGAAGAAGGAAGCGTGTATTCGGCAGGCAAACGCGACGTTCCGGACGGCCCGCCGCATAGATCAGCGCACCGGCGGAGGCGACCCAGCCCGTGCCAATCATGTTGATAGGCGCAATCGAATCCACAAAGCGGATCATGTCATGGATCGTGTCGCCACTTTCTACATGGCCGCCTGGGGAGTTCACATAGACGTCGATCGGCTTGTCGGACGACCCGGCAAGCGCCAGCAGGCGTCCCGTGACGTCACGCGCGATCTTGTCGTTGATCCCACCAAAGATCAGAACCTTGCGCTGGTCGAACAGGCGGCTTTCGAGTTCGCTGATCGGGCTGTTCAGCGTCTTGTTGTCGTCTTCCGGGGCCTCTGGGGCATCGGGCTCGTCGTCCAGACGGGTAAGGGTCATTCTGGTGATGTCCATGTCGTTTCCAGATCCATCGTGCGTCTTCATCCCCCTATCCTGCGCTTCGTTTGCCTTCATGCCAAGTCCGGGAAAGACGAAGTCTCGCCATCCCGATCACGAACCGCTAGTCTCCGCGCTGTTCAGAGATTTGACGAAGGCAGGAACGGCACAGTGGGTTCAGGGAACATGACGCATCCCGGGAAAGCGGTAACGCGCAGAAATGCGGGAAAGATCCCGTTCATGCTGCTGCTGGCCGCGCCCCTCTTTACCGCCTGCCAGCATCAGGACGCCGTCGATGTTCCGGCTGGATGGTGGCATAATTTTGAGGGCGGCGAGATCGCCAAACTGCGTCCGCCCCCGCCGGGACAGAACCTGCCATACCCACATGTTGGTCGTACCCCCGCTCAAAATCCGGAAATGCCGTCCCCCGAGGCGCGCGTTAACCTGACAATGCAGCTGGAAGCCCAGCGCAATCTGGCCCAGCGCGAGAGCGCGGCTCAGGGCACACTTCCCACCATACCGCCACCGCCGCCGAAAACTGCACCGTCGGCCGTCAATCCGACCGGGACTGAACCGGAAGAGCAGAACAACCTGACCATGACGTCAGTTGGACAGCCAGCGGACACAACACTTCCTGTCGATGCGGCTCCAGGAGCAGCTCCGGGAACTCCTGCGCCTGCCACCAAGCCTGCCACCCCATCAAAAACGCCACAGCCAACCACGCCAGAGGCCGAACTTCCGCCAGTGGTTGCTGCAGCAATTCCGCCAACGCCTCCAGGAGAGTTTCCGCAGATCGGCGCGCTTCCACCACCGCCGCCACAGTTTCCAGGCTTTGATCTTCCCCGAGATGCCAATCTGACGGGTCCTCTCCGCCCGGACATCGATACCTCCACCCCGGAAGGCACGCTGATCCGCTTTCAACCTTCGACAGATCACGTCGTAGGGGACCCTTCAAGCGACTATCAGCGAATCATTTCCCAACGCGGGGATCAGAAAATTACGATTCTTGGCTTTGGTGCGGCCATGAGTGCGGATGCAGGTCTGTCTACGGCCGATCAGGGCCGTGAAATTGCGCTCGGACTTTTGCGCGCCCGTACAGTAGCCAATGCGCTTATCCAGCGAGGCGTCCCGGCTTCGGCCATTGTCCTGCGCGCCGAGGCCATCGGCAACGGTGTTCGCGTCAGGAATGGCGGCTGATCAGGTCTGACAGGAACATGTCTTAAAGGACTGTTCCTCTTACAGAAAAACCTGTCTATCGTGCCTCTTCCCGTAATCTTCTTACCCTGAGCTGGTCATGACCGAAGAGTTCCACCGCATCCGCCGCCTGCCGCCCTATGTGTTCGCTGAAGTGAACAAGGCCAAGGCTGCCGCGCGAGCGGCCGGTGAGGACATCATTGATCTCGGCATGGGAAATCCGGACAGCGCTCCGCCGGCTCATGTCGTGCAGAAGCTTGTCGAAACCGTCGGTGACCCGCGCGCGCATGGCTATTCCGTCAGTCGTGGTATCCCCGGTCTGCGTCGCGCCATGGCGAACTACTATGAGCGCCGCTTCAATGTCTCCGTCGATCCAGAAACGGAAGTCATCGCAACGCTGGGGTCCAAGGAAGGTCTGGCCAATTTGGCCGCTGCCATCACCAGCCCCGGTGACACGATCCTGGTGCCGAACCCGTCCTACCCTATCCATCAGTTCGGGTTCATCATCGCAGGCGCGTCCGTCCGCTCCATTCCGGCCACACCGGATGAGGACATGCTGCGTGCGCTGGACCGTGCCGTACGCCACTCCGTTCCGAAGCCAACCGCGCTGATCGTCAACTTTCCGTCCAACCCGACGGCCTTTGTTGCCAATCTCGATTTCTACAAGGAAATCGTGGCTTTCGCGCGCCGGGAAAACATCTGGATCCTGTCGGACCTCGCCTATAGCGAGATTTACTTCAATGCGGATGAACCACCGCCATCCCTGCTGGCTGTACCAGGCGCGAAGGATGTGGCCGTGGAGTTCACCTCCATGTCCAAGACATATTCCATGGCGGGCTGGCGCATGGGTTTTGCCGTTGGCAACCCGAAGCTGATTCAGGCCCTGACGCGTATCAAGTCCTATCTGGACTACGGTGCCTTCACGCCAATTCAGGTGGCCTCGGTCGCGGCTTTGAATGGTCCGCAGGATTACGTGTCCGACATCCGCGCCATGTACAAGGATCGCCGGGACGTTCTGCTGCGCGGCCTGAGCTCTGCGGGCTGGGATGTTCCTGCCCCCGCCGGATCCATGTTCGCATGGGCCCCTATTCCCCCCGCTTTCGCTGACATGGGAAGCGTGGAATTTTCCAAGCTCCTGCTGAAAGAAGCTGGCGTGGCCGTCGCACCCGGCCTCGGCTTTGGCGAATATGGCGAAGGGTTCGTCCGGATCGGACTTGTCGAAAATACTCAGCGGCTGCGTCAGGCGACGCGGGCCATCAAGAGCTTCATGAGCCGGCACGGTGCCGGTGCATCGACCGCTGATCTTCTTGGAGCTGCATCATCGTGAAACCACTGCGGATCGGACTGGCCGGACTAGGGACTGTCGGTGTCGGCGTCATTCGTCTTCTTCAGAAGAATGCCGAAACGATTACGGCCCGGGCCGGTCGGCCGATCGAAGTGGTCGCGATCACGGCGCGCAGCCGGGACAAAGACCGTGGCGTCGATCTGTCTGGCATGCGCTGGCATGACAAAGCCGTGTCCGTCGCACAGGACCCCGAGATCGACGTTGTTGTTGAACTGATCGGCGGTTCCGAAGGCCCGGCACGCGACATGGTAGAAACGGCCCTGACACGCGGTATCCCGGTTGTGACAGCCAACAAGGCACTCGTTGCACTGCATGGCTCGGAACTGACGCGTCTCTCTGCCGAAAATGCTGCGCCGCTGTTCTTTGAGGCTGCGGTCGCTGGCGGAATCCCGGCCATCAAGCTCGTCCGCGAAGGACTAGCAGCTGATCGTCTGGATAGCGTGGGTGGCATCCTGAATGGCACCTGCAACTACATCCTCACGGAAATGCGCACGACCGGGCGCGATTTCGGGGACGTCCTGACAGAAGCACAGGCCAAGGGATACGCAGAAGCAGAGCCTTCCACGGATGTTGATGGTTGGGACACGGCTCACAAACTGGCCATTCTTGCCGGGATTGCCTTCCAGCCCATCGTTTTCGACACCCTCCCCGTCCACGGTATCCGAGATGTGACAGCCTCGGACCTGACGTTCGCCAATGAACTGGGATACCGTATCAAACTGCTCGGTATGGCTCGCGCCACCGGGGATAATGGGATCGAAGCGTGGGTCCGTCCCTGCCTCGTCCCTGCCAAGGCAGCCATTGCCGCCGTGGAAGGGGTCTTCAATGCCGTCACCACACAGGGGCCGTTCAGCGGTCCCATCACAATTTCCGGCCGTGGCGCTGGCGAAGGTCCAACGGCAAGCGCCGTGGTTGCGGACCTGATCGACCTCGCCCGCGGGGCAAACCTCCCGGTCTGGGGCGTCAAAAGTGCTCCGGCACCTGTGTCCTGCACAAGTCTCGGGGAATTGAAGAGCGCATTCTATATCCGTCTGGATGTGGAAGATCGTTCTGGTGTCATGGCCGATCTGACATCCGTTCTCCGTGACCATGATGTTTCCGTGCATTTTGTCTCGCAACATGACGCTGCGGCGGGACGTGCACATCTGGCCCTGGTGACGCATCAGGCCCCAGAAAAGGCTATTTCTGCAGCTATAACAGCACTTTCCGCGCTCCCAGTTGTTAATGGGGCTCCTTTAGTGCTCAAGATCGAGGATTCTCTCCAGTGATCGATCCCACAAGTGTTCTTCCTTACCGCGTTACCGACCGCAACCTGGCGCTGGAACTTGTCCGCGTCACGGAAGCGGCCGCCATTGCCTCTGACCGCTGGACAGGCCGTGGCCTGAAGAACGACGCCGATGGTGCGGCCGTTCAGGCCATGCGCGCCGCCTTTGATACGGTCGCCATTGATGGCGTCGTCACCATTGGCGAAGGCGAAATGGACGAAGCACCGATGCTCTATATCGGTGAAAAGGTCGGCTCCGGCGGCCCAGCCATGGACATCGCGGTTGATCCGCTTGAGGGCACAAACCTCTGCGCCAAGAGCCTGCCGAATGCCATTACAGTGGTTGCTCTCGCCGAGCGCGGCAAGTTCCTGCATGCCCCAGACATCTACATGGAAAAGATTGTCGTCGGACCGGATCTGCCGGAGGATGTCGTCAATCTGGACTCTTCCATCGAAGAGAACCTGCGCAGTCTTGCGAAGGCCAAGAAGCGCGACGTGTCAGACCTCGTCCTCTGTACGCTGGACCGTGAGCGCCACGAAGAACTGATTGCCCGTGCCCGTCAGGCCGGTGCCCGCGTTCAGCTTCTGAGCGATGGTGACGTCGCTGCTGCAATCGCAACCTGTATCGATGGTGGCGGTGTGGATCTTTATGCTGGTTCAGGCGGTGCGCCCGAAGGCGTGCTGGCCGCCGCAGCAATCCGCTGCATGAATGGTCAGATGCAGGGCCGCCTGCTGTTTGAAGACGATGCACAGCGTGAACGCGCCCGTGAAATGGCCGATGGCAAAGATCCGACGCGCCTTCTTGGACTGCACGACATGGCCGCCGGTCACGTTTTGTTTAGCGCTACAGGCGTTACCACTGGTTCCCTGCTGAAAGGTGTCGAGCGTATCGGTCCGACGCGCGCAAAGACGCATTCGATTGTCATGCGTTCAAAATCAGGCACAGTTCGCTATATTGAGAGCCATCACGACTTCAGCCTGAAGACAAATCGACCATCCTGAATGGAGTAGCATGTTAGAAGACGATACGGGCCTGGTCCTCGGAGTATCCCGCAGCGCAGGCAACCGTCGGTGGATCTGGCGCGATCCACGTCTGGCAGAGGCGGATAACCGCCTCGCCCTCGGTCTGGCCCAGCGTGCGGCCATTCCGGAACTTCTGGCCCGTATCCTGACAGCCCGTGGCGTTTCCGCCACGGAAGCTGCTTCTTTTTTGGACCCACGTCTCCGCGATCTCATGCCCGATCCATCCTGCCTGCAGGATATGGATGCTACCGCATCCAGATTGGCCGAAGCTGTTCGCAAGCATGAGCATGTGGGCCTTTTCGGCGACTATGACGTCGATGGGGCCTGCGGGACTGCACTGGTCTGCGATACGCTTCGTGAAATGGGCTGCACAGTCAGCACCCATATTCCCGATCGGATGACCGAGGGTTACGGCCCCAATACAACCGCTCTGGAAAAGCTTGTCGCTGACGGTGCGACCCTTCTGGTCTGCATCGACTGTGGAACAGCCGCCATCGACATTCTGAACGGCTTCCACGGTCAGACCGACGTCATCGTTCTGGACCATCACAAACCGGATGGTTCCATTCTTCCCAAAGGTCTTGTCGTAAACCCCAACCGACTGGACTGCACCTCCGGTCTGGGATCAATCTGCGCCACCGCCGTCGCGTTTCTGACAATGGTCGCCACAGTGCGCCTCCTCCGTCAGGAAGGCTGGTTCACAGACGGGCGTCAGCCGCCTGACCTTCTCAAACGCCTCGACCTCGCAGCCCTCGCCACCATCTGTGACGTGATGCCTCTGACCGGCCTGAACCGCGCTCTGGTCATGCAGGGACTGCGCGTCATGGGCCGTGGGGAACGGCTCGGTCTGGCAACCCTGTCTTCCGTCGCTGGCGTCAAGGAAGAAGCCAGTGCCATGGCCTGCGGTTTCGCACTTGGCCCACGGATCAACGCGGGTGGCCGGATTGCGAAAGCCAATCTGGGTCTGCGCCTTCTTCTGTCTGACGACGTCATTGAAGCCCGAGCGCTGGCGGATGAGCTCGACAGCGTCAATCGACAGCGTCAAACAGTTGAAGCCGGTATTCTGGCGCAGGCCATGGAGCAGGCCGAGCAGCAAATAGAAGACGGGCACGCCGTTATCTTTCTGCATGGGGAAACATGGCATCCCGGCGTTGTAGGTATTGTCGCCGGACGTTTGAAGGAACGCTTTAATCGCCCTGCCCTTGTGGGGGCTTATACAGATGGCATCATTAAAGGCTCTGCCCGCTCCGTACCGGGCCTCGATATTGGAAATGCCATCATTACGGCACGGCAATCCGGTCTGCTGGTCACAGGTGGCGGTCATGCCATGGCAGCAGGCTTTTCCCTGACAAGCGACAATGCTCCAGCATTCCATGACTTTCTGGATACCACTCTTTCCGAAGCACACGCGCTCCCTGTACAGGAAGCGCTGCGCATCGACGGTGTTCTAACCCTGCGCGGTGCTTCGCTTGAAGTTGCCTCCCAGCTTGAGCGACTGGCTCCTTTTGGACCAGGTAACGAGGAGCCCGTTCTGGCGATCAGCAATGTACGATGCGTCAAAAGCGATCGGATCGGCAAAGACGGTAATACGCTGCGTCTGATGTTCCAGGGTGAGGACGGAGGGACCCGACTGAAGGCGCTCGTCTTCCGTGCAGGAGACAAACCCTTCGTGCCCCTTCTGGAAGATCGAGCAATGCCGCTTCTGCATCTGGCGGGACATTTGAGGGTCGAAACCTGGCAGGAAAGAAAAAATCTAACTTTTTTCATTTCTGACGTTTCAGCCGCTTGACGGGGGTCCGGAACCCCCTTATACACCCGCTCACGCCTCCAGTCCCGTTCGTCTAGAGGCCTAGGACACCGCCCTTTCACGGCGGCAACACGGGTTCGAATCCCGTACGGGACACCAAGGTATTCAGCTAAAAACTGAGTTCCTCACACAGAATGAGAAGCTCATTTTGACCACTTCAGTGCGAGTGCTATCTGCTGTTAAGTGTGTAAATGGGCTGGGGCCAAGCTTTCAACAATCTCACCTCAATATACCGGGATTGACTGTCGGATCAGTTTACACTGTGTCCGTGATAGATCGTTCCTACGCCTGAGGCACCACGCCAGTGGCCCGTATGTCCTCGAGAAATACTTCAAAACAATAGGTTATACGCAAGAATGCGTTGTCCTGCCCAGAACAGACCGATAGCGGCAATCACAAGCGAGCCAGGTATCGCAATACGGCTTCTGAACCATGGGCGCTTTCTGAACCAGCCCACCGCCAATGTCGCAAGCAGGATGATAAAAAGCTGCCCTGCATCGACCCCCAGATTGAACCCTAAAAGGGCACCAATAAAATCACGCTTGGGGAAAGGCACTTCGCTCAGACTGCTGGCAAAGCCGAAGCCATGAATGAGCCCGAACGCAAAAACCACCAAAAGCCGCATTATGCCCAACCGGGGGCTGAAGACATTTTCCAACCCAACAAATGAAATAGACAGCGCAATCGCAGGTTCTACAAAACGACTTGGAAGCTCGAAAATCCCATAGGTCGAAAGAAACAGTGTTGTCGCGTGCGCAACGGTGAAGACCGTGGTCTGTGAAAGCAGTTTCCGCCAACTAATCCCAAGAAAGAAAAGCCCGAGAACGAACAGGATATGATCCGTTCCTTCAGGAACAATGTGCCTGAAGCCCAGCTTGAGATAAATCGGAAGCTGTTGCCACCACGCCAACGTATCTGGATCAAAACTGGCAGATTGATCAGCGTGATGAGTAGGAAGTTTGCCACGATACTCGAAGGACAGACTTTCATGTTGTCCCGCATCCATCCACCGGGTCTGTGTAAAATGTCGCTCAGGAAGTTGGAGCGTGTATGCAACAGGGTAATCAATCTGGGCGCCCAGCGGTATCCGAAGCTGTAAAGCCCCTCCCTCCGGAGGTAGCGCAACATCAAACTGGAAATGCGCAGGCTTGTCTGCTGCCAGATCCATGTATTCTGCCTGACTTTTCTGAGAGAAGCCGTACTTTACAAACGAGAGATGTAACGGTTTCGATCCTGCAAAAAGGGGCAGAACACGGGTAATAAGAGCAGCGACATGCTGCACTTCTGCCTCGTGTTGCGGCCCTTTTCCGATTGCCAAGGCATAATAACGAGCGGGATCACCAAGCAGAACTGTCAGATCCATATCGATCATGACGGTGGCCGCATCAGGTCGATCCAATGACACCAGAACTCTCGTCATGGATTCAGGGTCAGCCTCAGCAACAGAGGCCAACCCGAAAAGGGTCACAATGAGCAAGCTGCAAAGAACAGTCCTGAAAAACCGTCCCAGGCTGCGAACCTTCCTCATACCTTACCAGACCGTCGGCATCGTCTGCCCCGTCTGAAGAAGCACAAGCCCGCTGGGATTACCCGGATAGGGAACAACCAGCCGCCATGTGAAGGGACTGCATGTAATCATGGATATCAGAAGTCTCCGCGGATATCCCGGCGTTCCAATCCATTCCAGAGTATCCGCTTTGGCATAGACATTTTCCATGCTGGCCGCTGCATCCGGGATGGACCGGCTCGTCATCAGACCTGCAATTTCCAACTGCATTTCTGCCAGAATCTTGCCGTGAGACACCATCACGATGCCTCCTTTAAGTTCGGCAATGCGATTGACGGCTAGCGCCATGGCTTCGTCACTCGTCCCCATGACGGTGATATTATGCAGATCATGAGAAACAGATGTCGCAATCGCACTGTCTGGCGTCTTTGGGCCATTGCCCGTCCAGAACATCTTTCCCAGACGTCCCTGCCCCATGTAGCGATCCACAGTCGCGACTTTGATGATGTCATGGGCAATATCGCGCTGAACAACTCCGTTCACAACGGATAAAGTCGCGGTCTTCTGCACGGGGTCAGTATAAAACGGTGCCTGGATGGCGGCTGTGACGTGTGTCGTTCTGCCTTGAGGGGCAAGGATTTCAAAATCCTTTGCCGTCAGCTTCCTGCCAATATGAATGGTATCAGAGGCCCAGGACGGCCATGTGATTTTAGGAACGGGAAAAAGATACGTCCCATCCTGAGCCGCCAGCTTTCCATTCGCAAAAACATATTTAATTTTGACATCTCGGACGGACGACAAAAGAACCACATCGGCATAGCGACCCGGCGTGATTGATCCGACAATCTGGTCCATATGGCCGTGCTGCGCCGGATATAAGCTCGCCATGGCATAAGCGGCTTCTACCGGAGCGCCCATCTTGATGGCCAGCCGGATATGATAGTCCATCGTCCCCTGCTTCAGGGTATCCGCAACATTCCGATCATCCGTGACAAGGGAAACATTGCTCCAGCTTTTCAGTCCCTTATTAACGAAATAGGGGATAGCCCGCTCAATATTATCATCCCGCAATTGCAGGAACAAACCGTGCTGAAGCTTGTTCCAGGCCTCCTGCGGCAACCGGGTTTCATGATCGCTGGACAGACCCGCGCCCGCAAAAGCGTTGATCGTATCCATATCCCACAAACCGGCACCGTGACCGTCGATCACCCCACGATTATCAAACGTCGCCTGAATGTTCTCCCAAATACGCTGATGCCCGGGGTGTGCAGGGTTGGATACCGCAGGCCAGTCCATGACCTCATCCAGTCCCTGAACCCGTGGATTGTTGCGAATATTGTCCGCAATTTCCTGATAGGCGTAGCTGCCCCCACCCTGTTCAAAAGCGGAAGGCGGCGTAGCCGATCCCAAAGCAGGAAAGATTTTCAGTGGGCTTCCGAGCCGTTCAGGCGTTAGCCAGAACTCCACGTTATGCACGCCGCTCACATTGGCAAATTCATGTGAGCCCTCGGTCGTCCAGGTATTTCCAAGGGGAATAACAAGAGCCGCCTCCCATTCCGGGGACAACATCGAGCTTTCGATGTGCTTATGGGACTCTCCAAAGCCCGGTACTGCCGGAAGGCCCTTGGCATCAAACACCGAAGACGCATGGCCCTTCCACTGCCCGGCTGGCCCAACCCATGCAATGCGTTTGCGGGCGATAGCAATATCCTGCCCGTCTTCCCAACTCAGAGTATAGACATTCAGTACCCGAGCATTGTGAATCACAAGATCGGCCGGTTCCCGTCCCAGCGCAACAGCTACAAGGGTCTGCCGCGTTTTGACTTCATCGCTGAAGGCAATCGGATGCAGCACATGGCTTGCCGTAGGCACATCAGAAGCTACTCCCGAGGCCATCGCGCCCGCCCCCATAAAACTCCCGATGCAGGAGCAGGACAGGGCGATTATGGAACGACGCCACAGAGACAGGACGATAGGCATTTTGATGATCCAGTCACTCAAAAAAAGTGCCGGAGTGTAGGCTGACTAATAACGTATTCGCAATATTTTCAAAGGTGTTTTTAATCGAACGCTCTGAAGCAGAATATATCCTACTCCGTACGGTTTCCATCCGTTTCCTACGTCTCTGAGCTTTTCGTCGGATACACAAACACATGAAACACGCTGTGGATTGCGGGGATCTTCAAAGGGCTCTAAAAACAACAATGAGAGTCATTCTTATTTACAGAAAATATTTTGGACTGGGCCGTAAAGGGCCAGATTTCACCACAGGGAAACTTCAGAAACATGCTCATCCACGTTCCAAATGTTCTGTCCGGCGAGGAAGTCCGCTACTGCCGTGAACGCCTGAAGACGGCAGAATGGACGGACGGCCGCGTTACGGCTGGAGAGCAGTCTGCAAAAGCAAAACTGAACCTTCAAATTCCACAAGATTCAGCCATATGCCGAGAGTTAGGGGAAATCGTTCTCCGCGCCTTGGGGCGTAATCCGACGTTCAACAGTGCGGCCCTGCCCTTGCGGGTTTATCCCCCCCTTTTCAACCGGTACGATACCGGAATGCACTTCAATGCTCATGTCGATAATGCCATCCGGCCCGTTCCTGGGGCAGGCTTTCGCATTCGAACAGATGTTTCCTCCACGCTATTCCTGTCCTCCCCGGAAGATTATGATGGCGGAGAACTCGTCATTCAGGACACATATGGCCAGCAGAGCATCAAACTGCCAGCGGGCGATATGGTCGTATATCCCTCCACCAGTCTGCACAGCGTCAATCGTATTACGCGTGGAAGCCGCTGGGCGTCCTTCTTCTGGTCTCAATCTATGGTTCGGGATGATACAAAGCGCGCTTTGTTGTATGATTTTGACTGCTCCATCATCGAAACCCGCAAAGCATTGCCCGATGATCACCCAGCAGTTCTGGGCCTGACCTCCACCTACCATAACCTTCTGCGGCAATGGGCTGAACTGTAAACACGACAGCCACCAGACACAGAGCCTCAGAGCAGGAGCAGCGCTCTCCACGCTCACATCGCATTTTATCAATATAATCTGACGTCAAAACAGGCTGTTGCAACCAGCTATATCCGGGCAAGGCAGTTACAGGATTACCTTGCCCCCTCGAATAGCAACACCTCCCTGCCCTCCTCCGCACGGCTAAAGGATACGGCTATGGGGTAAAGCGTTTCTGGCATTTGAAACTGTTCTGCTCTAAAGGATTCACCTTTCTGGCAAACCACTTTGACTGCACTGGCCTCTTGTCAGAGACAGAGCCATAGAAATTATTCTTTAGCGTTTTGTTAGTGTTTTCTCGCAACACTGGCATCGTATGGACAAGCGGGACAGACTTTGTGATACCCCCCCCTGATTTTGGAACTTACCTCGAATCACTTCAAACGTGGTCCGAAAGCGCACATGATTCTTTTGTTCTGCACGCCCTGGACTGCTCAGCTATTGTGGCCGTTACCAATACGCGCGGACAGATCCTCTCTGCCAATGATAAGTTTATTGAAATCAGCGGGTATTCACGAGAAGAACTGATCAATCAGGATCACCGAATGCTCCATTCCGGCATTCACGATTCAAGCTTTTTCCAGAAAATGTACAAGACGATTGCACAGGGTAACGTCTGGCATGGCGAAATCTGCAACCGCCGGAAAAATGGTCAGCTTTACTGGGTTGATACAACAATTGTTCCGCGACGTGCTTCAAATGGAAAAGTCACAAACTACGTTGCGATCCGCTTCGACATTACCGCCCGGAAAAATGCCGAACAACGACTTACGGCTAACAAGCTGAAGCTTCAGGTAGCAGTTAATACGGACTTCCTGACGCATATTCCCAATCGCACATCATTCTCCCAATACCTCAAAGATCTTTTCACCTACGATCATCCAGACAATCGGTATGTCTGCCTGTGTCTTCTCGATATTGATACTTTCAAGGCCATTAACGACACCTCAGGCCATGAATCCGGCGACCGGCTGCTCAAGCGTATTGCCAACAGACTCAAAGCCTTTCAGGCAACAGATTGCTTTATCGCGCGTATTGGAGGCGATGAATTCGCCATCATCATGGTATCAGATGAGCCGCAGACATTTGAAATCCGGCTCAGGAAGATTCTTGAGACGATGCGCTTTCGTTTCAGGGGCGGTGGCCTGACGCATCATTGCAGCGCCAGTCTGGGCTATGCCGTTTCACGCCTTAATGACAGCCGGAGACGTGAGATCCTGCGATGTGCGGATCTGGCACTTTACGAAGCCAAGGCTGAAGGACGCAACCGCATCAAGAAATACGCCCAGTTCATGAAGGAGAAGACCGAAAGGCGCTCCCGCATGAGAAAGGCTATTCAGCTTGCTCTCAAGAAAAAGCAGTTCAAGCTTTTTTATCAGCTCGTGCTCCCCCGAGACAACAAACGCCATCCTTCCTTTGAAGCCCTGCTACGTTGGGATCATCCCGAACGGGGTCTGCTTGGCCCGCACTATTTTCATGAAGCTTTTGAAGATGCTGAACTCAGCATTGCCATTGGTGATTTTGTGCTGCGTCAGGCCCTGACGGACATTCAGCATCTGACAAAACAGAAGATCCCGTTTGAACGCGTTGCCATCAACGTCACGTCAGAGGATTTCCGGGATTATAATTTCACTGAAAGACTATTTCGGGAAATGCAGCGCCATGCTGTGCCTGCCGAAAAAATTACCATCGAAATTACCGAAAAAATCCTTTTCGGAATGCATAACCAACACATTCTGGACGAACTGAAGAACCTGCACCGAGCCGGTATCCAGATTTCTCTGGATGATTTCGGAACCGGTTTTGCGTCTCTTACCCATCTCCGCACCGTGACCTTCGACCACGTCAAAATTGATCGGGTCTTTACGGCAGGTGTGACGGAACGTGGGATTGACACCGCCATTATTCGGGGCGTGATTGATATCGTCCACAGCATGGGGCGCGTTGTGGTTGCCGAAGGCGTGGAAACAGCCGAACAGGCAGATGCCCTGGCCGTTATGGGATGTGATTTCTTTCAGGGATGGCATTTTTCCAAAGCCATTCCTCTTTCGCAAATTCCCCATATCCTCAATCTGAACGGACCACCGTGGATACGGCATGATCCGTTTGTGCTGGATATCGAAGTGGCGGAATAAATTCCGCTCATAGCCGGGAAGCCAAAAAAAGAGGCAGACACTTTCGTGCCTGCCTCTTCTGATTATTCAGAACCGCTGATCAATACCCGTCAGGATTGTCCGACGCAGACCATATTGCGGCGCACCAACACCAATGCCACTGCCATCACGCAGAAGGTAGGTCTTGTCGAACAAGTTCGTCACATCAAGACGAAGCTGCGTCTGCTTCAAGAATGGAACATGGAACAGATCCTTGAAGGACTGAACCAGAGACAGGTTGAACGTCGCATACTGCGGAACCGACGCACCATTCGGTGTTGCCCCATCGGCTCTCAGGCCACTTCCGTACACCATTGTCGCTGACAGACGCAGCGGATGGCCGGTCTTGTAGAACGCCGTGTAGCTTGTTCCCGCAGACGCCGTCCAGCGCTGGTCATGATCCAGATGGACCCAATGCTTCTTGATGTAGGACAGATCGTCCGGATCGAAGTTCCACTCCCCGGACACCACATCCTTGCCGATCGCGCGCGACCAGGAGAAGTTGCCGTACACGCTGAATGGGCCGCGTGTGTAATCCGTTGAGAACTCGTATCCGTGCACCTGACCACGCCGGTAATTGAATACCGACAAGATGACCGGCGAGCCGAACTGTCCTTCGTCGATCATGTTCTTCGCCAGTTTAACGTAGGCATCAAACGACGCATGCCAGCCCGGAAGGATCGTCTGGGAAAAACCAGCATCAAAGTAATGGTCGCGCTCAGCTTTGACCGTGCTGTTCTTATAGTTCGCAGGCTGCGCAGAGGTGCCTGTGTATTTGTACAGGGCCGTTCCGGTCACGAGTTCGAACGGCGGCGGCGTGAAGTACCGGGAATAGCCCGCATGGAAGGTTCCACCATGCCACGGCTTGTAAACGATATTGATGCGCGGGCTGACCTGCTTTGAATGGGTATATTCATCCACACCATCAAATCGCAGACCATAATTGATGGTCAGGTTTTTGATCGGGCGCCACTCATCCTGGGCATACAGTCCATACATCCAGCCAGTCCGGCCTGAACCCTCATGAATGTTCGCCGTATCGCCGGAGTAAACGGCGTTACCGTCGTCGTCTTCACCCGTCTGTGTGTAAACGGTTGAGTCAGACTTGGACGTGTTGCGTTCGACATAGATTTGATAGCCGAAGCGGACGGTATGGTTCTTCGCCGCCTGCCAGGTCGCATCCGTCTGGGTGCCTGTTGAGAAAACGGAACGGGCCGCACGTTGGGCGATACCGTTATAAACCAGATCACCCAGAGGATCGGGCGAATATCGCAGGGAACTGTATCGCAGAACGGCAGACGTCTGGAAGCTCAGACGGCCCATATCCTTCTGAAGGGACAGCATGCCAAAATCGGTAATTTCTTTCTGATGTTCGCTCAGGCTTCCGCTGTCTCCTGTACCGTACTGGTTCTGGGACAAAGAGCTTCCAAGATAGGATGGGTTGGCAAACTGACGCTGCTGACCCGGATTGTTCGGAAGCTGGTACTCAGCATTGGAAACACCTGCCGTCAGGCTGATCCGGGTATTCTCGTCGACCGTGTAACGGGCGTGGCCGAGGAAGTGATACTGATTGGTCAGATCATGGATCGCGTTGAAACTGGGGGTCGTATTTTCAATGCCAACACGATTGTGGACATAATCAGCTGTCGCGAACCAGTCCCACTTGCCCTCGTGACCGCCATATTGAAGTGACGGGAAGAAATAGTCGCGCGCACCGCCGTAGATGGAGATGCTGCCACCTGGGTCGGAATAGCCGTTCTTGGTGTTGATATCGATCACACCAGCCTGAAGAAATCCGTACTCGCTGGGGAGTGCGCCGGTCGTCAGGGACATGGAATGTGCAAAGCGGGTCATCAGCGCCTGACCGAAGACACTCATGCCTTCCGGCAGTGCTACACCGTCCAGACGAAACTGAACTTCATTATGATCGCCACGGATATGGATCTGACCATAACTGTCCTGCGCGACACCCGGAGCCTGAAGCAGAACAGAGGTCAGCGGTGCATTGTCACCACCCGGATTGGTTTCGATATCCTGACGGCTGAAACGATAGGTAGTCGCCCCCGTAGAGGACTGAAGTGCGTCACGCGCGCGCTCCAGATGGGCGTTGACGACAATATCATCTTCGCCCGTCCGGCTTGTCTCCGTCACTGTCGTTCCGTGCTGATTGTCGGAATGACCGAAGCTGGACCGGGAAGTTTCAGTTTCAGCAGTCGTTGTCCCTGCCGTTGCGTCCTGTGCATGAGCAGCACCACAAAGGGCGGTCGTGCACCCAAGGAGCACAAGGAAAGATCGGGCAGACACAAAAGGCAGCATGCAGTCCTCAACAGACGAAAAAGATAATCAGCGGCAGCTTTGTATTATGTTATATCATAACGTATCAAGCCGAAGCGGACTCTTTTCCCCCTGTTTGCTTGCTCTGGCTTTCGGGTGAGATATAAAAGCCACAATTTCTGCCGTGTGCCGGTATCTCCCCTTTCAGAAGAGTTACTTTTCCCATGTCGTTTCGCAGGGTTCTTTTTCTCGGCGCCAGCCTTCTGAGCGCCACGTCCGCCTTCGCAGAGACGCCTCCACACAGCCAGAAATCGCACCGGCACATCACTCCCAAAGCCCTTGAGGCGCACACGGACGAGACCATCAAGGTCAGCGTCAGAAGAACGGATTTTGCTTTTCAAGCCGCCCAGAAACAGCCGGATGCCGATACGCGCCTGACCGCAGAGCGCCTGATCGAGCGCGGTGTTATAACGTTACGCGACGTTGAGCGTGTTGCTCCCAATCTGACGATTCAGTCCATCAACGGCACAGCCTCCACAAACTTCTATCTTCGCGGCGTGGGCTTCAACGACTTTACCCAGAACAACATTCCAACCGTTCTAACCTATTTCGATGACGTGCCATTTACCTTTTCGACCATGGCCAGCGGCCTGATGTTCGATCTGGCAGATGCAACGGTTACACCGGGCCCGGTCGGCACCACGCATGGACAGTCTGACACGGGCGGTGAAGTCCGCTTCCGCACGGCAGACCCGACGAGCACCTGGCATTATGGCGCCAGCGAAGACATCGCTTCCTACGCCCGCAGTCGAAGCGAAGCCTATGTCTCTGGCCCGCTGGCCAAAGGGCTGGATTTTCGTCTGGCCGGGCAAACCCGGCAAGGTGGCGGATGGCAAACCAATCCCGTTACGGGTGCTCACCTGGGGGATGCAGACTCCTGGGCCTTACGCGGAAAACTTCGCTGGCGCCCGGATAGCAAAACAACAGTTCTGCTATCCGGCCATTTCGTTCAGGATGACAGCGAAGTCGTGACCGGGATTCCCGTTCATCGTCTGATTGGATCACAGGGATTACCCTCTCTGGGACGGCAGCAGGCGCAATGGTCTCTCCGGCCTCAGTTCGCGGATCTTATTGGCCGTCCACGGAGTCTCAAACCCAGCGAGCATAATCAGTTCTGGGGCTGGGATCTTCATATCGACCGCGATCTGGGATTTGCCAAAATCACATCCATCAGCGCCTTCGAAACAGAACGTCAGGGCGAATACACGGATCAGGACGGAACATCTGCCTCACAGGCCGACACTTATCGGACTATTAGCGCCAACGCGTTTACGCAGGAACTGCGGCTCTCATCCCGTGATCCGTCCAGCCGTCTGCAATGGGTTGTCGGCGCATTCTATCAGCGCAGCCGGATGAAACAGCGCTTTCTGTTCGATTACACGGATTACTCCGCCCGCGGCTACATGATGTCCACCAACTTTGGGATGAACCAGGAAAGCACGTCCGAGTTTGGCCATATCAGTTATCGTCTGCCGCATAACGTGACGCTGTTCGGAGGCTTGCTCCACGAAGTTGATGATCGCTCACTGACAGGTCTGAAATCGGAAATCTTCGGCCGATCGACTCATATCTTTCAGCCTGAGAGTACGGCCTCGGCCCAGTTTGCCGGACAGGTTGGCGTCTCATGGCAGATGCTGCAAAGCACCATGGTTTATTACAAGCTAAGCAAAGGCTTCAAACCGGGCGGATTCAGTGCAAACAATACCCAGATTCAAGCCCAGCTTGACCCATTCGGGCCGGAAACCGTGCTGACCCACGAAGTCGGCTTCAAAAGCGATCCGATTCCGGGAAAACTGCGCCTGAACGGCGCGGCCTTCTACAATGATTTCCATGGGCAACAGGTCGTCGGCACAGTTCTGATTCCGAATTATGGTCCGCTTAGCGAGATTACCAATGTTCCAAAATCCGAGAGCTGGGGTTTTGAGGGCACGCTGGAAATGCACCCTGTGCGGCACGTCTTTGTGACGCAGAATATTGGCTGGCAGCGGGGCAACTATCAGGATTTCCCGAACGTCAATCGCGCCGCAACAAATGCCTATTACGCCAAAACCGGCGTGTGGAAAGCCATAACCAATAATTTTGCAGGCGTGGATAACGGTCAGCCCAAACTGACCCTGAACGGCCAGGCCGAATGGCGGCAACCCCTCACAGACAAGCTGGGCCTCGATATCGGGCCTGACTGGTCTTATCGGGGGAGTCAGGCCATTGCAGTTGGAGGAACTGGCTTTTATCGCCTGCCGCCGTATTTCCTGCTGGGCGCCCACGCCACCCTGCACCCCGCTTCAGGGCACTGGGAGGCTACGGTTTACGCGTCGAACATCCTGAACCGCCAGTATTTCGAAAGTGGCGGGATGGCGACAACAACATACTTCTATATCCCCGGTACCCCGCGGTTTATCGGTGGCCGTATTTCAAGTAACTTCTGATCTGGAAGCACATGATTAAAGCCCGCTTACTGGCGGGTTCCAATCATGCAGCGAACCAGCCCCTTGATATCCCGGATATTGGCCTCTGTTTCCAGCGGACAGTTCCACAATGTGTCCATTGCGCGGAAGTGTATTGTGCTGAGAAGCATGTCCAGAACCGTCTCGGCCGGGTAGCAGAACCCATCTTCACCACGCTGTCTTGCGCGCTCCAGAAAGCGGCGCATTTCCAGACGAGCGGGCTCAATGCTGACCTCGCGCAGGACAGTTCCGAATTCCGGGTTGTGAACTGCCTCACCCAGCAGGGTGCCATACGTGCGTCCAAGTGGTGTCGCCAGAAACCGGATACGTGCCTCTACAAGCTGATCGACGTCTCCAAGAAAACTTCCCGTATCGACATCGGGAGTCAGGCTGGTCTTCCACTGACGGATTGCGTCAAAGAACATGGCCTGCTTCGTAGGCCAACGCCGGTAAACGGTTGCAGTTGAGACGCCTGCGGCCTTGGCCACCTTACCAATCGTCAGGCCCTGATACCCTTCTTCGGTCAGGACCGTGGCAATTGCTGTCAGAATCGTGTCTTTCAGCAGAAGATTGATGGGTCGACCAGGCGAACGCCCTGCCCTCATATCTCCGAGATGCGGCGGAAAAACTTCCTTTACCGCTAAAGATGATGACTGGGACATACCCGGCCTCCCTGTTGAAAAAAGGTCTTGTCTCTAGCCTTAACGAAATCGAGAGGCTTTTCACAAGGCTTAAGATTGGTGCGTTTCTCGGAAAAAACACCCCTCATGAAATTGTGAGCATTCCATGAGAGACAAGCCCGGCGTCTTTCCCACCTTTTTCAGGCAAGCTGACAGGGTATTTTATTCAGAACGTCGGAGGCGTGCAGGCGCTGATCAGTTCGCAGGGCTCCTCACCAATGCAGCGGAACCTGTGAGGTTTGCGGCTCTCGAAATAGTAGGCATCACCCGGCCCCAGAATATGGGTCTGATTTTCTACAGTGATTTCGACCTGGCCGCGAATAACAACGCCTGCCTCTTCCCCCTCGTGAGCATAGGCAACACCCGTATCCGAGTCAGGCTCGTAGCGCTCATGCAGAACCTGAAGCGAGCGTCCGAACAGGTTGCTGCCAACCTGTCGCAATGAGACGCCCCCCTGCCCGATTTCCGTGAGATCACTGGCCTCATAGAAGTATTGCTCCTGCCCCTCAGTCTGGAAGCTGAAAAAATCTCCTAGCGTAACAGGGATACCATCAAGCACGCGCTTCAGAGTACCGATTGAGGGATTCATATCGCCTGATTCGATCAGGGAAATTGTAGAATTGGTGACACCTGTACGCTTGGCCAGTTCCCGCTGAGATAGATTTTTTGAGACACGAACAAGCCGCAGTCTCTGACCAACATCCGCCACCATTCGCTCTCCCCGCTCTGACAGTCTTTGCAGTATGTCATAACGGTTCAGGAATGGAACACGGAAAAGACCGCTACGCCAATGGGATGCCGGTCAGAGATGTAGCCACAGATCCCGCAAATTCTTTGCGACAAACCTATCTCTCGAAACGGATTAAACGAGCGATGATTTATGGTAACTTTATTAAATTGCGAAATTCACCAACCCCATGATGCTTCCACAAAAAAAGCCTGCCCGATGCAGTCGGACAGGCTTTGGGTCAGGCAAACATCAAAACCGTTCTTTGCAGTAAGTCAAAGAGCGACAAGACTCCGCCAGATCATATAGGCCGCAACGACAAAGATAACGCCAGCAAAGAACGTGGTTAAGGTACTACCCACCCCGGCCAGACGACGTGCCGCAGACGTTCCCAGCGTACTCCCTATAACGCCTCCGATTACAAAGAGAGCGGCCATAACCCAGTCAACATACCCTGACAGCATGTAACTCAGGGCTGTACTTGCACCAAAAGCCGCGACTGCAACCAGCGATGTGCCAATCGCATTCAGAATAGGCATTCTTGTACAGGCGACCAGAGAGGGAACGATCAGGAACCCACCTCCAATACCGAAAAAGCCGGAAAGAAGACCTGTCCCAAGCCCACTGGCCATGACTTTGGGCATGTTGTCGCGGTTGCAGGCAGCTCCTGCAATTCCCGGATTGCGGCGCCCCCGGAGCATCAGGACACCCACGACAATCATCAGGATGGCAAAGCACAGAAGCAGTTTCTGGCCATCCACCTCTTTCCCCAAAGCTGCGCCAACCAGGGCACCAACTACGCCAAATGGTGCAAAAACAGCCGCACACCGCCATTTGACTGTTCTTTGTCGCGCATGACTGACCAACCCGGCCAGCGCGTTGACAGCCACCGCCAAAGCGCTGGTTCCGATAGCGACATGGGGATTTTTTACCCCCACTACATAAACCATCAGAGGCACAGCGAGGATGGACCCACCCCCGCCAATCAATCCAAGCGTGAAGCCGATAATGACGCCACAGAACAGTTCAATCGCGATATGCATTGCTCTGGCTAACGATCATTTCTTACTAGACTTCAAGGGCTTGGGAGCGACAAAAAGCTCATGCCCCTTGAGCATTCCCTTCCAGTACAGCGCGGGCATAACGTATTTCTTCAGCCACCAGGCCAGACGGGTCGCCTTCTGACCGTTGAGCAGCCATTTCGGCATTGTCGGAGCGAGCTTGCCCCCATAGGAGAACTCAGCCAACACGATTTTGCCGTTCTCCACCGTCAACGGGCACGCGCCATACCCATCATATCCTGAAACCGGATCCTTGCGCTTCAGGAAAGCCAGTACGTTTGTTGCCACGACAGGAGCCTGAACACGCACAGCCGCCGCCGTCTTGGCGCAGGACGTACCGATCACGTCTCCAAGAGCAAAAATCTGCGGGTAACGGACGTGCTGCAATGTTTCGGGATTGACCTCCACGAACCCGTCCGAGCCCGCGATGGCGCTTTCACGCACGACTTTCGGGGAGACCTGTGGCGGGACGACATGCAGCATATCGAACGCACATTCCACGCGATCAACACCGGTTTCCGTCTTACGCTCGAACACGGCAATGCGCTCCGGCCCGTTTACTGCCACCAGCTTGGAGCCAAGATGCAAAGCGATATCGTAGTCACGCACATAATTCATCAGGGCGGGAACGAATTCCTTTACACCAAACAGGCCTGGCGTTGCTGTATTGAAATCGACCGAAATGCTTTTCAGAACACCCCGACGGCGCCATGCGTCACAGGCCAGGTACATGGCTTTCTGCGGGGCACCAGCACATTTGATCGGCATCGGAGGCTGCGTAAAGATAGCCTTGCCGCCCTTCAGTTGCTCCACGAGTTGCCAGGTGTATGGCGCCAGATCATAGCGGTAGTTGGACGTGACACCGTTCTTGCCCAACGTTTCCGTAAGACCCGGAATTGCATCCCAGTTCAGGGAAATGCCGGTTGCAACGATCAAGGCATCATAAGACAGAACCGTCCCGTCCTCCAGAACCACCTCACGCGCTTCCGGACGGAAAAGTTCTACCGCATTCTTTAGCCAGACCGCGCCCTTCGGAATCAGATCCTGTTCACGCCGGCGCGTCTGCGCGGCCTTGAAGACACCGCCACCCACCAGCGTCCAGCCCGGCTGATAGAAATGTTCTTCGGAGGGCTCCACAATACCCAGCGCAAGAGCGGAATCGCGCTTGAGCAGGCTTGCCGCGACAGACAGACCACCGGCTCCACCGCCAATGACCAGAACCTGAAAATGACGTGCCCCCTCACGAGATGGCATGGAAGGCGCTGGCACAGCCTCAAGACGAGACTTCAGCCCTCCCAGATCAATCCCTGCACGCGCGGCATCCGCAAGAATGTCACTGGCCGGACGAGAGCCAGCCTCTGCCAGAGCCCAGATCTGGGCAGCACGGGTGCCAGAGCGACAATACCCGACAATTGGGGCTGGCAGGGATGTCAAAGCTGCACGGGTTGCCTGAATCTGCGAGTCATCAGGCACAGTCCCTGCCTTAACCGGAATGGTAACAAACGCCATATCCGCCGCTTTTGCAGCCTCAGCGACCAGATTGGCTTCTGGCTGTTCCGGGGCTTCACCATCCGGGCGGAAACAGATGATGCTGCGGAAGCCTTCACTCTTCAGAACAGCAACGTCCTGCGGTGCGACCTGAGGGGAAACAGCATAGCGTTCCGTGATATGGTTTGTCGGCATTGTAACCTCTCCGGTGATAATGAAACTGGAAAAACAGGGTTCGCTCAGAGGCGGTTGACGGGAATTTTGATGTAGCTGATGCCGTCTGCTTCCGGCTCGGGCATATGGCCGCCACGCATATTGACCTGTACGGACGGCATCAGCAGCTTGGGCATGGCAAGTGTGGCATCCCGCGTTGTACGCATGGACACGAATTCGTCTTCACTGATGCCATCATGAACATGGATGTTGCACTCGCGCTCCAGCGCAACCGTCGTCAGCCAGGCATAGTCATCGCGGCCGGGTGCTTTGTAGTCATGACAGAGAAAAAGGCGCGTCTCTGGCGGCAGGGACAACAAACGACGAATGGACTGGAAAAGCTCACGGGCATCGCCCCCCGGAAAATCCGCACGAGCCGTCCCGAAATCTGGCATGAAAATCGTATCCCCCACAAAAGCGGAGTTTCCGATAACAAACGCCATATCAGCGGGTGTGTGACCAGGGACGTGCAAAACCGTAACGGGAATTTCACCAAGCGAGAAAGTCTCGCCGTCCTTGAACAGTCGATCAAACTGGGACCCATCACGAGCAAAACGTGTTCCGGCATTGAAAATCTTGCCGAAAACATTCTGGACGCGAATAATGTCCGCTCCAATTCCCAGTTTTCCGCCAAGCTGTTCCTGCAACCATGGGGCTGCCGACAGATGGTCAGCGTGTGCATGGGTCTCAAGCTGCCAGTCCACCGTCAGCCCTTCGCGGCGGACATAGTCCACAATCACCTGTGCAGAGCCGTTGGATGTGCGCCCGGCAGCGGCATCATAGTCGAGCACGCTGTCGATAATGGCTGCACGGCGCGTCACCGGGCAGTGAACGACGTGACTGGCGGTATTTGTCGCTTCATCAAAGAACGTGCAAACTACAGGAGATGGAACCTCACCGTTCTGCACACGCCTGATCTGGGCTGTCGCAGCTTCAATGGCAGCATCGCGCATGACGTTTTCACCTCTGGAGTTTATCGTTTCCAAAAAACTTATTATTGGTTTAATAAAGTCATTAACTATAACACGTCAAGACCCGGACAAGCTGGAACAGGACCATGACAGGCCCCATTACTGACGATCTTCCCTTCCCTACCCTGCGCATCGGGGATGAAGCTCCGGATTTCACTGCCCGTACGACACACGGTGAATTCGTTCTGAGCGCCCTGCGCGGACGCTGGGTTCTGCTGTTTGCCCACCCGGCAGACTTTACTCCCGTTTGCACAAGCGAATTCATCACCCTCTCCAGACAGGAACCCGCTTTCCGGGAACGGGGCTGTGTTCTGCTCGGATTGTCCGCAGACAGTCTGCCCTCACATCTGGCGTGGGTGTCCGCTATTGAAGAACAGTACAACGTGCGTGTTCCCTTCCCGATCGTGGAAGATCCTTCCATGGAAGTGGCCCGTGCTTACGGCATGATGGATCTACAGGCACAGAACAGTGCCACGGTCCGGTCGGTTTTCTTTATTGATCCGACAGGGATCATCCGCACGATCCTCACCTATCCCGCCAGCGTCGGACGTTCCGTTGCCGAACTACAGCGCGTCCTCTGCGCCCTGCAGGAAGTCGATCGGTCAAACATTCTGACCCCTGAAGGATGGCAACCGGGCGAACCGGCTATTGCGCCCCCGCTCCAGACACAGGAAGCCGTTCAGAAAGCTGGACCAAGCTGGTTCCTTCAACCGAAAAGGCCCCGCTCATGACCCTCCTTGCTCTCGAAGAAAGCCGTAATCTTGCAGAATGGTTGCGCGTCCTCGCGCAACCTCAACGCCTGACAATCCTCTCTGCTTTGCTGGATGGCCCGCATGCCGTCAGCGAAATCGAAAGCATGACGGGAATCGGACAGCCGACACTGAGCCAGCACCTGGGAACGCTACGGCGCAGCGGCCTGATTGAGTCTCAGCGTGAATCGCGTGCCATCAGTTACTGCATGGCCGATACACCCGATGCGGCCCGCGCCCGAATGCTCCTGATGACCCTTCGACCGGACGGCCAGGCCGTGGCACCGTCTGCAGCAGCCCCACTTCGCCAAGCGAGTATTCAGGCAGCATCCCAGGATGGGGCACGATTTGCCCGTATTATTCGCCCCCTGCCGCGGTCAGTGTAAAAAGGACTGTTTCCGGTCTATTTATGTATTTCTGTCATTTTCTTGACGGGCGTGTATTCAGACTGGAAACCGCTTCTCTTGCCGGACGCTTTTACATCAAAAAGGAGATGGCTCATGACCTGCTATCCAATCCGTTCCCTGATGACACTGACCTGCATGGTTGGACTGGTCCTTGGGTCCGCCCACGCTGCGACACGCGACGAGCAGAAACAGGCCTGTCAGGGAGATGCCATTCGGCTCTGCACCTTTGCCATCCCGAATGAAGCCAAGATCACGGCCTGCATGAAGAAAAAGCTGGATCAGCTTACCCCCAAATGCCGTGCCATGTTCGATCCCCCCGCCAAGAAGGCCAGCACCACCTCCAAACCCAAAGAATGATCTTTCCGGATTGTGCTGTCGTAATTGTGAAGACGGAATGGACCTCCGCAGGCTAATATTTGTTTTCAGGGTCTTAGCCCTGACGGATCAGCGCAATATCCCACAGGATTGCGTGAAAGATCCGTTTTCATTATTGGACAGCGTATGAAAACCACCCGTCAGCACGGCCGCCGCAAAGTTACCCTCAAGGATGTAGCAGCACAGGTCGGGGTGTCTCACACGACAGTCTCCAATGCCTATATTCGCCCCGGTCAGCTGTCTGCGGCGCTGCGTGAGAAGATTTTCGCAGCGGCACAGGAGATGGGTTACACAGGCCCCGATCCGGCAGCCAAGCAGCTTGCGACAGGACATTCAGGTGCGCTCGGATTTCTTTTCAGCGAAGACCTCCCCTACGCCTTCTCCGACCCGGCCGTCCTGACCGTTCTGAATGGCGTGGCCAAAAGCTGTAACGAGCTCGAAACCGATCTGGCGCTGATTTCCGCTGGCAGCAGCCTTCGTAACATGAATACGCCGGTTTCATTGGGCAACGCTGCTGTTGATGGATACATCCTGTACTCCGTCGCCCCAGACAGCCGCTGCGTCATGATGGCCCAGCAGCGCAATGTCCCGCTGGTTGTCGTCGATCAACCAAGGCTTGATGGCATTCCGTATGTTGGCATTGATGACCGGGATGCTGCCTACAAAGCCGCCAAAACACTTCTGGAGCTTGGCCATCGCAGCTTTGGCATCCTGTCTCTCAAGACGGCTCATGACGATTATTTTGGTATCTTGACAGCAAAACGCCGGGCCAACATCGCACACAGTACGATCGCCATGCGCCTGGAGGGATACCTGACTGCCCTTCAGGAAGCCGGGATTGCTCCCGAGACTGTTCCAGCCTGGGAAATTCCCATCAATTCCGAAGAGGCTGGTGCAGAAGGCGCCCGTTTTCTCATCAATCGGCCAGAACGCCCCACAGCGATCCTCGCGATGAGCGATCGTGTCGCTATCGGCGCCATGAAGACCATTCGCGCGGCAGGGCTGAGTATTCCGCAAAATGTGTCCATTTTTGGTTTTGACGATATTCCCGCCGCAGCGACCGCAGATCTCAGCACAATCCGCCAGCCCCATGAGCAAAAGGGCACGGAAGCCGTTCGCCTTCTAGTGCAGCAGGACGGCCGTCAAAATGTCATTCTCAAAACAGAACTCGTGAAACGCGGCAGTATTGGCCCAGCCCCCAAGGGCTGAGCCTTCCAGGGGCTGAGCCTCCCAGGGCTGAGCTTCCCCGTTACAGGCTGACGACGTTCAGAAGGTCGGAAACGCGATCAATCCGGTAATCCGGTCTGAGATCAATGCAGGGCTGCGCGGCACCATGACCATAACTCGCCCAGCAGGAGGCGATACCCGTATTGCGGGCAAAGGTCAGATCCGCCAGCGTATCCCCTACCATCAGGAATTCAGCAGAATCCGCTTCCGGGAACAGAGGCCGCACCCGATCCGTCATGACGCGGGGATCAGGTTTATGGGGATATTGCGGCTCTGAGCCTATAACGCCGCTGAACCAGCGCGACAGGCCAAAGCGCTCAATGCTTTTATGAACTGTCGGCGCATGCTTGTTACTCAGGACAACAAGCGTTGCGCCTTTGCCCTTCAGAGCTTCCAGAACCGGCTTCACCCCATCGAACAGAACTGTTTCTTCCTGATCGGCCCTTGGATAACTGGCACGGTAATGCCGGACAAATGCCCCGGCATCTTCGTCTTCACTGTCCGGAACGATAGCCTGAAAAAGCGTCTGAAGCGTCCCACCCTTCGACAGTTCCGCCTTGAGAGCATCAGGGGACGGACTGTCGTAACCACTGGCCTCGAAGGCTTCTTTCAGGCTGCGAAGAATGGCCGGCTGCGTTTCCGCCAGCGTACCATCGTAGTCGAGAAGAATGATCGGGAATCGTGTCATTCCCTTTTGTCACCCCGTTTGGGCTGGAAATCCAGCCCCCGCCTCTTCAAAGGGGACGACGCCCGAGCAGGCGGCAGAGAGCGGACGCTGTATCTGCATGATTCAATGTGTAGAAATGGAACTGCTCCACACCTTCGGCCCTCAAAGTCTGACACAAACGATCAGCAATGGTCGCAGCCACAAGCGTCCGCGTCTGTGGCGTCTCATCCAGCCCATCAAACAGATCGCGCATCCACCTCGGCACGTTTGCACCGCACATCTCGGCAAATTTCCAGGCCTGTGCAGCACTTCCAACAGGGAGAATACCCGGCACAATCGGCTGCTCGATTCCAACGGCAGCCGCCCGGTCCCGGAAGCGTAAGAATGTGTCCGCTTCAAAGAAAAACTGCGTTAGAGCCCGGTCCGCGCCAGCATCAATTTTCGCCCGCAGATGCTCCAAATCCGACTGCGGACTAAGTGCCGCAGGATGTGTTTCCGGGTATGCCGCCACGGAGATTTCGAACGGCGCAACTTCCTTCAGTCCGCGCACCAGATCCACAGCCCCCGCGTAACCTTCCGGATGAGGCTCATAGACGCCCCCGGCTGACGGCGGCGGGTCACCACGCAGGGCCACTATGTGCTTCACACCAGCATCCCAGTATGCCCGGGCCACGGCATCGACCTCTTCCTTGGAGGCCCCCACACAGGTCAGATGCCCAGCCATTGGCGCGCCAGTTTCCCGAACCATATCTTTCAGGGTGGCCAAGGTGCGGTCCCGTGTTGAACCGCCTGCCCCATACGTCACGGACATGAACTGCGGGCCAAAAGCAGAAAGCGTTTTTGCGTTCTCCAACAGCGTCGCGGCTGCCTTCTCCGACTTTGCAGGGAAAAACTCGAACGAAATTGCGGGCAGAGGCCCTGTCTGTGCGGCCATCACGCCAGCTCCTTAGTTCAATATTTGAGATCAGTTAGGACGTTGGCCAAGCCAGAGTTTGACCGTCAGTTCGCCTTCAAGAGCAACCGGCTCCGCAGGGACCAAACCAGCAGCACGAAACCAGGCTGCCATCTGGGCATCCGTGAAGCCGAGGCGGACATGCGCGTCCCGCGTGCGAAGTTCTTCACGGCTATGGGACGCAAAATCGACGATCAGCAATCGACCGTTTCCATCAAGAATACGGGCGGCTTCTGCAATGGCTGCCGCCGGATGCTGCGCGTAATGCAGAACCTGATGCATGATCGCGACATCCGCAGAGTGCTCTGGCAAGGGAAGAGCCTGAAAATCTCCCTGGCGCAGATCGACCTGCTCCAGACCCGCCGCCGCCAGTTTGGTTCGGGCCAGACGAAGCATGGCGGGACTGCGATCAAACCCAATGACCGTTTGGGCTCCCCCTCCCAGCAACTCCATCATGCGGCCGGTTCCGGTGCCTATATCCACGAGCCGCCCGATCGGAAACGCTGAAAGCGTCTTCACAATCGCAGTTTCGACTTCCCGTTCCGACACATGCAGAGAGCGCAATGCGTCCCACTCCGCGGCATGGGTTTCAAACCAGTCTTCCGCTGCAATAGCGCGGACATCCCGGATCGCCTGCAAGCGAATACGATCTGCCCGGATTTCCGCCGGCTCCCTCACAGTCCAACGATCCAACGCCATGAATACAGGTTCAAGAATTTCCGGCGTCCCTAGCGTCAGAAACACCCAGCTTCCTTCCCTACGACGCTCAATCAGCCCTGCGTCGGCAAGGATTTTAACATGCCGTGACACGCGGGGCTGACTTTGCCCGAGCACCTGCGCCACCTCGCCGATGGATAGTTCCATCTCGCGCAGAAGGGCCAGAATCCGCAGACGGGTCATGTCCGCCAAGGCCTGAAAAATAGTAAGTGCCTGCTCCATATGGATTTACATATAAGGAGTTCTTTATATGAGCAAGAGATATTGACTCTTTTTCAGAACATGCGGCAGTCATAAGGCTTGTCATGGTTCCATGTCGGATGTTCGCGCATCTGGTGTGGCTAAGAGGGAAGCCGGTGCAAAGCTGGCGCTGCCCCCGCAACTGTCAGCGGCGAGTGCCGATTCCACACAGGCCACTGGATGAAAGTCCGGGAAGGCGGAATCAGCGCGAAGACCCGTAAGCCAGGAGACCTGCCACGGCACATAACATCCTCCGGCGGGGCGTTCCGGAAGGGTCACGCATGTCTCCACGCCGCACATTTCCTGTTCGGGGCGTGAACGATCCTGCATGCCCTGCGAGCGCACTGCCACGAACCTGTCGAGGCTTTCATGACTGTCCGCGTCGCAACTCTGGGCTTTCCGCGTATCGGCACCCGCCGTGAACTGAAAACCGCTCTTGAACAGTACTGGCCGGGACATTCTTCCGCCGATGATCTGCTTTCCACTGCTGCGTCCCTTCGGGCGTCAGCCTGGCAGCGCCAGAAAGATCTCGGCGCAGAGATCATCCCCTCCAACGATTTTTCACTCTACGATCATGTGCTGGATACATCCGCAATGGTCGGCGCCGTTCCCCCCATTTATGGCAATGTGAGGGACAAGGTGGATCTGGGAACCTACTTCGCCATGGCGCGCGGCTCCCAGACGGCATCCGAGGAGTGTAGTTGCGGTCATGCTCATGGCGCACCTCAGGACGTTCCCGCCGCCGAAATGACCAAGTGGTTTGACACGAACTACCATTACCTTGTCCCGCAATTTACAGCAGACCAGACGTTCCGCCTCGCCTCCACAAAAGCGGTGGACGAATATCGGGAAGCCAAGGCGCTTGGGATTGAGACACGCCCTGTTCTGCTCGGTCCTGTCAGTTTCCTGCTTCTGGGAAAATGTGACGGCCCGGCGTTTGATCGTCTTGATCTGCTTCCTGTCCTGTTGCCCGTTTATGAACGGGTTCTGAAGGCCCTGCGAACAGAAGGGGTGGACTGGGTTCAGATTGACGAACCGTGCCTTGTTCTGGATCTGCCGGGACATGCTGCCGCAGCTTTCAAAACGACCTACAACACTTTGACAGCCGCTGTTCCAGACCTGAAACTGATGCTCGCGACGTATTTCGGTGCCCTCGGAGACAATCAGGACATCGCCCTAAGCCTGCCAGTTCACGGTCTACATGTGGATCTAGTCCGCGCTCCCGAACAACTTGCATCTATTCTTGAGAAAGCACGACCAGATCTGCTGCTGTCTCTCGGCGTGGTGGACGGACGGAATATCTGGAAGGCCGATCTGAACGTACTTCTGGACAATCTTGAACCGCTGGCCCGCCAGCGTGACCTCATCCTCGCGCCATCCTGCTCCCTTCTCCACACGCCAATTGATCTGGAACGGGAGACAGATCTGGACGTGGATGTGAAATCCTGGCTCGCATTCGCCGTTCAGAAAATCGAGGAGCTACACACACTGGCACGTGCCCTGAATGAAGGGCGAGACGTCGTGCAGGCCACTCTGGCCGAAAATGCTGCGGCTCTTCAGGCACGCCGATCTTCTGCAAAAATCAACGATCCTGCCGTTCAGGTACGCTCTGCGGATCGCAACCCAGCTCTCGCCCAGCGCCGTTCCCCCTTCCCCGCGCGCCGTCCGTTGCAACAGTCCAAACTCAGACTGCCGCTTTACCCGACGACGACCATCGGGTCCTTCCCCCAGACACCTGAAGTCCGCAAAGCCCGTGCCGATCATGCCCGGGGAGAGCTCTCTTCCGAGGCTTACGAAGTCTTCCTGCGGGAAGAAACCGCTCGGACCATCCGCTGGCAGGAAGATATTGATCTTGATGTGCTGGTGCATGGCGAGTTTGAGCGCAATGACATGGTGCAATATTTCGGGGAGCAGCTTTCCGGCTTTGCGTTCACGAAACATGCCTGGGTTCAGTCCTACGGGTCCCGCTATGTCCGGCCACCCATCATTTTCGGGGATGTGTCACGTCCAAAAGCCATGACGGTTGAATGGTGGGAATATGCCCAATCCCTCACCAACCGCCCCGTGAAAGGCATGCTGACAGGGCCTGTCACAATCCTGAACTGGTCTTTCGTACGAGACGATCAACCGCGTTCGGAAACCTGCCGACAGATCGCTTTCGCCATCAGGGATGAAGTGTGTGATCTGGAAAAAGCCCGGTGCGGCATTATCCAGATTGATGAAGCCGCCTTGCGTGAAGGCCTGCCGCTTCGTCGTGCAGACTGGCAATCCTATCTGGACTGGGCCGTGGAAAGTTTCCGCATTTCAGCCTCGGGGGTGCAGGATGCCACGCAGATCCACACCCATATGTGCTATTCGGAATTCAACGACATCATTGCTGCCATTGGCGCAATGGATGCGGATGTGATTTCGATTGAAACCGCCCGTTCCCGCATGGAACTGCTCGATGCGTTCGCAGCCTATCGCTATCCCGCAGAAATCGGGCCAGGCGTTTACGATATTCATTCGCCACGCGTGCCGTCTGTTGAGGAAATGGTGGACCTGCTTCGGGCTGCCAGCAAAGCCATCAGTCCGGATGCCCTCTGGGTCAATCCGGATTGCGGACTGAAAACCCGCAAATGGCCGGAGACGAAAGCTGCGCTCATCAACATGGTTGCGGCAGCCCGTTATATGCGTCCGTAAACCCGCGAGTAGATGGGGTGGCTCTCCACCCCATCATACGCCGTTACCAGATTTTGACGCGCTGATCGGGTGCCAGATACAACTTGTCGCCCGGCTGCACGTTCCAGGCCTTGTACCAAAGATCAACGTTGTGCATGGGAATGTTCACGCGGGCTTTCGGCGGGGAGTGCGGATCGATAACGACAAGCTGCTTCTCGGTATCCGAACGCAGCTTCTCACGCCAGACCTGTGCCCACCCCATGAACACACGCTGATCGCCCGTCAGGCCATCAATGACCGGAGCTGGTTTGCCGTTCAGGGACGCATGATAAGCATCCAGCGCCAATGTCAGGCCACCAAGATCGGCAATATTTTCGCCCATCGTGAGCTTGCCATTCACATGCACGCCGGGCTGCACTTCGAAGGCGTCGTACTGTGCACCAAAACGGTCCGCCAGCTTCTGGAAGCGCTCTTCATCCTCCTTTGTCCACCAGTTCCGCAAACGCCCCTTATCGTCGTATTTGCGGCCCTTGTCGTCAAAGGAATGGGTCATTTCATGCCCGATGACGCCACCGATCGCCCCGTAATTCACAGCCGGATCAGCTTTCGGGTTGAAGAATGGCGGCTGAAGGATTGCAGCCGGGAACACAACCTCCACAAAACGCGGGTTGTTATAGGCATTCACCGTTGCGGGGGACATCAACCACTCGTTGCGGTCAACAACCTTGTCGAGATGACTGAGCTGATAGTGCCACTCGAAAGCGAAAGCGCGCTCGGCATTGCCGTACACATCACCCTTCTTCACAACCAGATCGGAATAATCCCGCCATTCGTTCGGGTAACCCACCTGGATTTCAAAACTGGCCAGCTTCTTCAACGCGGCTTCACGCGTCTGCGCGCTCATCCATGTGTTGTGTTCGAGACGATTGTGGAACGCTGCCTTCAGGTTGCCCGTCAGAATCTGCATGGCAGCGCGATCCGAAGCCGGGAAATACCGATCCACATAGATCTTGCCGAGCGCCATCTCCATGGCACCACTCGTGAAGTCCACACCCCGCTTCCAGCGCGCCGCCAGAGCAGGCTGGCCAGACATGGCTTTTGCATAGGCAAAGCGCGCCTGCACGAACGGATCGGACAGGAAGGACGCAGCATTGCTAGCCGTGTGAAAAGCCTGCCAGGCCCGCAGCGTGCTCAGATCAGTCTTTGCGATCAGATCCGCTTCAGCCTTGATCGCGGACGGTTCCCCTACAATGACGGTCCGCTGTTCCAGGCCCGCCTCAGGCACACCGGCTGCAAGCAGCCATGTCATCCAGTCAAAAGACGGCGTGCTCTTGACCAGTGCGGCCACGGTCATCGGGTTGTAAGTCTTGTCCGGGTCACGCAGTTCTGTCCGCGCCCAGTGAACCTTGGCGATTTCCGTCTCGAACGCCACGATATCCGCAGCAGACTTCGCAGGGTCAGCCCAGTGAACAAGTGTCAGAAGCTTCGTGACGTATGCCTGATAAGCCGCTTTCTTGGAGGCGAATTCCGGCTTCAGGTAGTTGTCCCGATCCGGCATGCCCAGACCAGCCTGATCAATGCTGAGCGCATATTTCGTTGGATCTTTCGCATCAACCTCTACATCCACTGAGAACGGGGATGAACCAAATGTCGTCGCCGATGCACCGCTGAACTGTGCAAACGTCTTCAGATCCTTGATCTGGTGAATGGTGGCAATTTCAGCATCAAGAGGCTTAGCCCCTACAGCCTCAACGGCCTTCTCATCCATGAAGGATGCATAATATGTGCCGAGCTTCTCGTTGATTGTCTGCGGCTGATCGACCGGATGTGCGGACAGATCCTTGAGAATGGACTGGATGCGCTGACGGGAGGTTTCGGCCAGAGCGTTGAACGGGCCATAGCTGCTCATATCCGATGGGATTTCGAGCGTCTTCAGGAAGTTGCCGTTTGCATAATCGAAGAAACTGTCCCCCGGCTTTACGCTCGTATTCCGCCCAGCGAGATCAAGTCCATACTGATCGTATGTGATCAGCGGTACAGTCGGCTTTGCGGAAACAACGGAAGGCGCTGCTGCCAATCCGAGACTAGCGGACAGCAGCAGAACTGCTTTACGGGAAAATATCTTCTGAGTCATACAACAGGCCCGATCATGAAAATCTGGCAGGCCATGTTGGTCTGCCCTCGGGCCTGCATTGTAAGTTTACGGTCGAAACGAATAAGACGCAAAAATTATGCCCCGCTTTGAAAAGCGGGGCATGACCAACACTGTTAGTTCTTGCTTTCGACGAGCGCTTTGATGCCCGGCAGAATGGCAATCAACAGACCACCCGGTGGCTGCTCACGCTTCAAGGACAGGATATGATTCGACGAATTGTGGAAGAACTCATCCTGCGCCGCGATCAGATGCTGCGCATCCAGACGCCAGGCTGTTCCTGAAGCGCCGTTCAGAACATTCAGTCCCGCATTGGAAAGCGCTGCAACCGTATGAGACACAGGCGTCACTTCCTCAAGGACGGGCACATCCTTGGCGATGGCGGAAAAAGCTTCGTCATTAGAGGACCATGCCGTCAGCATCGCCTTCAAGGGGGCTTTCAGGCTTTTCTCACCGGCCAGATACCGCTTGACCATGTTGTTGAAACGCGTGGCTTCAAACGCATCCGGATCGGCAATCGCCACCGGAGCCGACAGCATGGCATCCCCACTTTTGGAGGCCAGACGGTTCAGAGCATAGTTCCGCACCGGAACAACTGTTTCCAGAAAAGTGGAAAGCGGACCAGTATGCCCTGGAGCCAGCGCTTCTTTCAGACCATTCTCATGCTGCGTGGCTTGTAGACCGGTTGCCTGAAGCTCCCCCATGATGACAGGCAGACGACGCTCCAGATCATCCACATCCCGCACGCTCTCAGGAGACCAGAACCGCTCCGCCAGAGCAGCAGTCCGAGGCCACAGACGGGCGTCCAGCATGTTTTCGGAAACAATTTCCGTCCACAAGGCGCCTTCTGCACCGAGAACCAGCTTCTTCTGCTCATCGGTCAGCGGAGCTGCGTTCGGGTCCTGGAGGAAAGCGTCCATCAGCGGAGTGATGTGAGGATGCGTCTCCTCCACCTCTGCTGGCGTAATACCATTCGCCTTCGTATCATAGGGATCGACAGCATAATGCGTGCGCGATGGCGTCAGCAGATCCAGGTAATAGCCTGAAGACACCACAACTGGATGACCAGCCTGCGTGGCAGACCCCGTCCATTTGGAGCCGCGCCAACCCTCAACAACAACATTCTTTGGGATCGGCGCTTCGCTGACCTCATCCCAGCCCATCATGACACGCCCCTGGCTGGACAGGATCTTCTCAACCTGCGCCGTGAACGCGGCCTGAAGAGCCGGCGCATCCGCATAGCCGTGCGCCTTCATGTAGGCCGCGATCTTCGGATTATTCGTCCATTGCGTGCCGAGCACTTCGTCGCCGCCCGAATGGAAATAATGATCCGGGAAAAGCGTCTCCATTTCCGCATAGAGCGCGCGGATGAATTTCAGCGTCTTGGGATTGGTCGGGTCCATTGCCGGATTGTTCAGGTTCTCACCCACAGCGTTGACGTCCGGCAGCGGCTGAGCCGCCAGTTCCGGGTAGGCTTGCAGAACAGCCAGCGCGTGACCGGGAACATCAAACTCAGGAACAATGCGGATCCCGCGATCCGCAGCATATGCCACGACGTCCCGGATCTGAGCTTGCGTATAATACTGCCCGTGAGACCCAACACTGGTCAGCTTCGGGAAAACATGGCTCTCCACGCGGAAGCCGGTACCGTCATTCAGATGCCAGTGCAGAACATTGAGCTTCAGAAGCTCCATGGCATCAAGCTGGCGCTTGACGGCTTCGACCGACGCAAAATGACGGGACACATCCAGAAGCAAACCACGCCATGCAAAACGGGGAGCATCATCAATATGCAACCGCTCTACGACCGCGCCATCAGCCGTCTTGTGAACAAGCTGAAGGAATGTCGCCAGTCCATAAACGACACCCGCCGGGCCATCGGCCTCAAGATGCGCTCCATCCGCGGACGTGATCAGAGCATAATGCTCTTTGGTCGACGTGGTGAGATAGGCGGGATCATGCCCTGCGCTGATATGCAGCACATAAGGCTTCCCCTGCCCCGCAGGCCCGGCGAGAGCCTCAAGACGCGTCGTGAAGCGGGCTGCCGCGCGTTGCAGAAGCGGAGAAGCCTGCGTATCCCAGACGATCCGAACGCCTCCCGAAAGAGCGCTGACGCCATTGGACGCTGAAACGGTCTGAGGGACCGGCATCAGCACGGGTGCCGCCTGCGCCATTCCGCCAAAGGCTGTACCAGCCAGGAGAACAGCACCCAGACATGCTTTTTTCCAAAAAGAGCTGTTAGGGAAAGAGGAGGTCCGGGTCATCCGAGAGTTTCCTTGCAGTTTCGAATCAATATCTGAAACGATTCTGATCGAATCAGCAATCTTTTTGAGTGTTTTTTACCGTTTTCATTCCGGCGGCAGGGCTGCAAGCATCCGTTTTGCATCTTCAGCACGAAGCGTGATGCCATAGAACTGACGGTAAAAGTCCTGCATTTTCGCAATCATGCCGACCTCGTCTACATGGCCGGTCTGAACAATCTGCCGCGCCCAATCGACCTGCAGAAGCAGTTCAGGGCTATACCGGTCCCACGGAAAAATTCCGGCCGGATTGCGATAGACACGCCCCGCCTTCACGGCTGCAAGCTGGGACCACACGCCATCACTAGCAAGCTGCGCCGGATCACCCGCATTGGCACCAACTATAATAATGTCCGGATTCCAGGACAGGATCTGCTCCACAGAGACCGGCTGCTTGTTTCCATGAACGCCCATAGCGGCATTCCGGCCTCCCGCAGACCGGATCCACTGGTCGATAATGCTCTGATCGCCATCCACACGCAGCGGTTTGAGCGATTCAATATGGAGAACGCGTGGGCCTTGCGGATTGGTGGCAGCCTGCGAGACTGCTTTCAGAAATGCAACGCGATAAGCCTGCGCCCGCTTGGTGGCCAGAGGCGTCTGAAGCAGGGTCGCCGTTCCGTCCACACATTCCAGAAGACCGACGAAACGATCAAACCCTTCAGACACGACATGCAGCCCCACCTTTGCAAGCGCATCAGCCGAATGCCCGGATGCCGTCACGAACACCAGATCTGGATCAAGACGCAGCAGCTCTTCACCGTTCAGATTGCCGGGCTCCAGGGGTTGGGCCTTTGAGAGGGACGGCACCAGTTTAAACATCCAGGGCATGATCGAGGGCTTGGCCACGGTTGCCACGATATGATCCTGCGCCCCCAGCATGATGAGCGTCGCATTATGCGCGTACCATCCTTCCACAATCCGTGTCGGGGGGGCCGCGTAAGCGGTTGTCGCCATGAGGGAGAGGCTCAGAAGCCCCCCGAACAGTCGAGACAGTGTCATCATGTATTCTCCTCATGGTGGAAAAACCGTTTCCCGGCATGATCGATCTGCGCCAGCGGCACACCGTAAAGGCGGGACATCCGTTCTGCCGTCACAATCTGCTCTGGTGGACCATCCGCAACGATATGGCCCTGATCCAGAACAAGCGCCCGACTTCCGGACGAAAAAAACTCTTCCGGCCGATGCGATGTCAGAAAAACGAGATGTCCCTCTGACGCCAACTCTGCCAGCAATCCCATCAACCTGACCTGATGACCATAATCCAGACCTGTCATCGGCTCATCAAGCAGCAGCCCGACGGCTTCCTGCGCCAAAGCCCGCGCCAGAACAACGCGCTGCCGTTCTCCGCCAGACAGCTCCGTCACCGGTCGATCCGCCAAGGCACATAGGCCCAGCCGCTCCAGCGCAGCATCGACTTTCCGCTGATCGTCTGGCCCCAACCGTCCGGCAATGCCGTGATGCGGAACACGTCCAAGCTCAACCATCCGCCGCACCGTGTAGGGAAAAACCACCGCATGGCCCTGCGGCACATACGCCAGTCGCCGCGCCACATCCGTTGAACGAAAAGACGATAGCAGCTCCCCCTCCAGATGAACCGTACCGGATGTCGGCTTCAGTAATCCCATCAGAATACGCAGAAGCGTACTTTTCCCCGCGCCATTCAGGCCCAGCAGTCCAACCAGTTCTCCACGACGAAACGTCAGCGTAATTCCGTCAAGCACAGCCGGGCGTCCGAGACGTTTCAGCGTAATCGCTTTGCAGGACAAAAACGCGCCCGTCATACACCCTCTCCCCGCAGGCGCCGCAGCACCAGAACAAAGGCCAGAGCACCGAAAAGCTCAGTCATGATCCCGAGCGGCACTTCTCCGGATGTTAGGGAACGGGCGACAGTATCCGCCAGAATGACTCCCGTTGCGCCAAGCAAAGCACAGACCGGCATCATGTTCCGATGCTCCGCGCCTGCAAGCATGCGCGCCACATGCGGCACCAGAAGTCCAACCCAGCCGATAATCCCCGCCATGGAAATCGTCATGGCACAGACAAGCGTTGCCAGCAGGATGATCATTGGGCGCATGACCTGAACGGACACACCCAGACTTCGAGCCTCGTCATCCCCCAGAGACAGAACATCCAGCAACGGAGACAAAAGAATCAGGACCGTGACCAGAGCAAGAACCGGGACTGTCAGCCAGGAGAGTTCCCTCCAGCCCGTCTGGGACAACGTGCCCAGAAGCCAGTTCACAACAGCAGGCAACTGGTCCATCGGATCAGCCGTATATTTCACAAGTGACAGCAGAGCGGTGAAGACTGCATTGGCGATCAAGCCACCCATTAACAGAGTCAGCAGCCCCCCTTGCGGCAACAAGCGGGAAATGGAGAGACCGGCACTCACCGCTGCCAGGCCACCACAGAATGCCCCAAGCTGAATCAGAACAGGAGAACCGCCCATTACGATCACCAGAGCAGCCCCAAACGCCGATCCACTCAAAACACCAAGAATATCCGGCGAGACGAGCGGATTTCGTAAAACGGCCTGGAACGTCGCCCCACCGCAGGACAAAGCACTCCCAACCAGAAGTCCGGCCAGAACACGCGGAAGGCGTACCTGCCAGATGACAGCATCTGCAATCGGGTCAGACCCGCCACACACATGCAGCAGTCTGCCGAGAACAACCGCCACCCGCGTGGGAGACAGGGGATACCGTCCCCAGCACAAGCCCAACAGGACTGCCAGAACAAGCACTGCGATCGAAAGACTGCGAATAAAGGCCGGACGAATGGAAATGAGGCGCCCTTTCACGCGAGATATCTCCCCATCCTACCCCTTGTCAGGGGGGATCGGAAACTGGGCCGGCCTCTTCTCCCTGCGACAGGACTCTAAACCAAAATTGAAACATATCTTCTTTTTGGCACTCGGTGACAGAATATTCATCCAGAACGAATCGTTTTTTCAGAGTGCCAGAACAGTGATGGAACCATATAGGACCAATAAAATACCTATTTATAAATCTGAATATTGACGCATCCCTGCATGGATTTGACTGAAAGATTTTTGAATATGTGTGACATTGAAGCCCCTCCTCCATGAAAACTGCATGACAACATCAATCCAGATGAATTTTGAGTTATCTCAATCTTCCATTTCTGTGACGCGTGCCATATTGAGGGGCAATCATCCGTCACAACGTGGACGGCAGTTCTGAAAACAGTGCCGGGACAGTACAAGAATGCTCAAACGGATAGCCGCCAGTATTGTGGGCCTCGGTGCGGTGGGCGGTCTCGGGTTCCTCGCTTATGCGTGGTATCCGGCAATTTCCCCCATCTCGCCCCCTTCCGCATCGTCCTTTTCCGCAGACGCCATCAAGCGTGGCGAAATCGTCGCGGCTGGCGGATACTGCGCGGAGTGTCACACCCGCGTGGATGGCAAGCCCGGCCCCGAACTGGCTGGTGATTTCAAGATGGCCACCCCGTTCGGTGACATCTTCTCCTCCAACATCACGCCTGACCCGGAATGGGGCATTGGTAACTGGTCCCTGGAAGCGTTCAAGCGCGCCATGAACAAGGGCATTGCCCGCGATGGCTCGCAGCTTTATCCGGCCTTCCCGTTCGACCACTTCACAAAGGTCAACGATCAGGACGTCTCGGACCTGTATGCGTATCTGATGACCCGTCCGGCCGTGCATCTGAAACCGCGTGACAACACGGTCCCCTTCCCGATCAACATCCGTCTGATCGGTCAGGGTTTCTGGAAGCTCCTGTTCTTCACGCCGGGTCGCTACCAGAACGACCCGAAGCATGATGCACAGTGGAACCGCGGCGCCTATCTGGCTGAAGGCAATGCCCATTGCGGCGCCTGCCATACGCCACGTAACCTTCTCGGTGCGGAAAAGACGAGCCATGCCTATGACGGTGCCGTCATTGATGGCTGGATTGCGCCGCCGCTGAACGACCACAACCCAACGCCGGTCGTTTGGACGGAAGATGAATTCTTCCAGTATCTGCGCTTTGGTGTGGCCCCGCTGCATGGCTCTGCTGCTGGCCCGATGTCTCCCGTGCCGCATCGCTTCCTGTCCAAAATTCCGGAAGAAGATGTGCACGCCATCGCTCATTATTATGCTGACATCGCCAAAGCTGATCAGCGCGCTCACGGTGATGAAGCTGCGATTGCCCGTGCCATGCAGATGTCTGGCAAGGATCTGGTCGGTCCGCAGACGCTCGATGCGGATGCCCGCCTCTATCAGGGTGCCTGTGGCGCCTGCCATTACAATTCCGGCCCGAAGCCTGTTTCCGGTCGCCCGGAACTGGCTCTGAACAATGCGCTGTGGCTGGATGAGCCAAACAATCTCTTCCAGGTGATGTTGCATGGCATCGGTGCTGCCGAAGGCCAGGACAACATCGCCATGCCAAGCTTCTACACGGCCCTTTCGGACCATGACATGGCCCGCATTGCCGCGTATCTGCGCCGCACCCGCACCACCCTCCCCCCCTGGACGGATCTGGAAAAGAAGGCCGCGGAAGCCCGCGCCACACTGTCCGCACCGCCCGTTAACGCCTCGCACTGATCCGGGCAGGACAGGGAAACACGAAGATGACGACGAAATTTGAACTCAACGGACAACCCGTTTCGGTCGATGCACCGGATGACACCCCCCTGCTGTGGGTCCTGCGTGACGAACTGAACCTGACCGGCACCAAGTTCGGTTGCGGTATCGGTGAATGCGGTGCCTGCACCGTGCATGTGGGTGGGCGTGCCACGCGCTCCTGCATCACGGCCCTGTCTTCCATCGAAGGCGCTTCGATCACAACGATTGAAGGCCTCGACCCGGAAGGTAATCACGTCGTGCAGGTCGCCTGGCGTGACCAGCAGGTGCCGCAATGCGGCTACTGCCAGTCCGGCCAGATCATGCAGGCTGCGAGCCTTCTGAAAGACTACCCCAACCCAACGGATGCCGAGATTGACGGTGTCATGGGGGGCAGCCTTTGCCGCTGCATGACCTATATCCGCATTCGCAAGGCCATTAAGGAAGCGGCTGCCGCACAGCAGGGAGGCGCCAACAATGGCTAAAATCGAGCAGATTGCCCGCAAGTCGGACAAAGCCCGTCTTTCACGCCGCAGCTTCCTAATGACGGCCGCCGGGGCCGGTCTGATGTTCGGCTTCGCCCGCCAGGCCGAAGCGTCCCAGACCTATCCGTCTGCCATGCCGCCAGAAGCCGCATTTGAGCCCAACATGTGGTGCGCCATCGCGCCGGACGGCTCCATCAACGTCAATGTCGTCCGTGCCGAGATGGGTCAGCACGTCGGAACCGCCCTCGCCCGCATCATTGCGGACGAAATGGAAGCCGACTGGGATCACATCAAGATCACGGAAGTGGACACCGCTCCGAAATGGGCTGGCAAGTTCGTGACCGGCGGCTCCTGGTCTGTCTGGGATACGTGGGACACGTTCCGTCAGGCCGGCGCCGCTGCCCGCACGATCATGCTGGAAGAAGGCGCAAAGCTGCTCGGCACCACGCCAGACAAATGCGTTGCCCGCAACAGCACTGTCACGGCTGGCGGCAAGAGCGTTTCCTACGGCGAGATCGTCTCGAAAGCCAAGCCGACGAGGAGCTTCACGGCGGATGAGATGGCCAAGCTGCCACTCAAGCCTGCCAGCGAGCGCCGCCTGATCAGCAAGCCGGTTCCCGCTCTGGATATTCCAGACAAGACGACGGGCAAGGCCATCTACGGCATCGACGTGAAGCTCGAAGGGATGGTCTATGGCCGTCCCAAGATGCCGCCAACGCGTTATGCCGCTAAGGTGCAGTCAGTCGATGACAGCGAAGCCAAGAAAATCCCCGGCTTCCTTCGCTATGTTGTTCTGGATGATCCGTCCGGTATCGTGCCGGGCTGGGTTGTGGCTCTGGCCAAGACCTATCCGGCCGCCATCAAGGCTGCGGACGTTCTGAAGGTTCAGTGGAATCCCGGCCCGACGATCAATGTCTCGGAAGCAGACATTATCGAACACGGCCGCAAGCTGATTGCAGACCCGAACACAGGGGCGCGCGTCTTCAACGACAAGGGCGTGGATGAAGCTCTGGCCCATCCGGCACACAGCTTCGAACGCAGCTATACCTGTGCCTCCGTTGCGCATTACCAGCTTGAGCCGGTCAATGCCGTGGCCCGTCATGTTGACGGCATGTGGGAAATCCATACCGGCAACCAGTGGCAGTCCCTTGTTCTGCCGCAGCTTTCCAAGGCGCTTCAGGTGCCGGAAGAGCAGATCGTCATGCGGACCTATCTGCTCGGTGGCGGATTTGGTCGTCGTCTGAATGGCGACTACTCGATCCCGGCGGCGCTGGCGTCCAAAGAGATTGGTGGCGCCCCCGTCAAGCTGATCCTGACGCGCTCTGACGATATGGCGTTTGACTCCATCCGCTCCCCGTCCCTTCAGACGATCCGCGTCGCCCTCGACGCAGACCAGAAGAAGATCACGGCGATGGACTATGCCGCGACCGCAGGCTGGCCGACGCTCATCATGGCCCCTGCTTTCATGGCAAAGGGCGAAGACGGTAAGTCTTACGATCAGTTCGCCATTGCTGGCGCGGACCACTGGTATGAAACCGGCCCGACCCGAGTTCGCGCCATCACGAACGACCTGGCCAACAAGACCTTCCGTCCCGGTTGGCTCCGTTCCGTATCTGCGGGCTGGACGCCATGGGCGCTTGAGTCCTTCCTTGATGAAGTTGCTCATCAGACCAAGCAGGACCCGCTGGAGTTCCGCCTGTCCATGTTCACGGGCACAGGCCGTAACGCGGGCGATGCGCCAAATGCCGTCGGCGGGGCCAAGCGTCAGGCTGCTGCTCTTCAGCGCCTCGCCGAGAAGATCAACTACGGCAAGACGCAGCTTCCGGCAGACACGGCCATCGGCATCGCGACCAGCTTTGGTCAGGAACGCGGTATGCCGACCTGGACGGCTGGTGCGGCTCAGGTTCACGTTGATCGCAAGACCGGCGTGATTACCTGCCAGAAGCTCTGGCTGGTGCTGGATGCGGGCACGATCGTTGATCCGGGCGGCGCACTGGCACAGACCGAGGGTGCGGCTCTGTGGGGTCTGAGCATGGCTCTGTTTGAAGGCACCGAAATCGTCAATGGCACGATCAAGGACAGCAACCTCAACACCTACACGCCGGTCCGTCTTCCAGACGTGCCGGAGATGGACATCGAGTTCGTTCAGAACACCGAGAAACCTACGGGTCTTGGTGAACCGGGTGTGACGGTTGTTGCCCCTGCCATCGGCAATGCCGTGTTCAATGCCGTCGGTGTGCGCCTGCGTCACCTTCCGATGCGTCCGGCGGACGTGCTGCGTGAACTGAACGGTCACAACAGCTAAAGCCCGGCCCTATCGTCGGAAAACAGAAACGCCGCGCCCACTCAGGACGCGGCGTTTTTTATGGCTGCCTCAGCCGTTCCGGTAATAATAGCTGTAACCGTTCAGGGCCGGTGCGCCGCCCAGATGAACGTACAGAACCTTTGACCCATCTGGAAAATACCCCTTCTTGGTCAGATCAATCAGGCCCTGCATGGATTTCCCTTCATAAACAGGGTCGGTCATCATGGCTTCTGTGCGAGCAGCCAGCCTGATGGCTTCGTTCGTCTCTTCGGAGGGGACGCCATAGGCGGGATAGGCGTAGTCTTCGAGGATCACGATCTCCTCGTCCCGCACTGTCCGACCCAGTTCCACCAGATCCGCCGTACGATCCACAATCTCCCGCACCTGCTCGCGCGTCTGCTCGGGCGTTCCGGAAGCATCAATACCAATGACCCGATCTGCACGGTCCTGCGCCGCAAACCCCACGATCATTCCCGCCTGCGTCGACCCCGTCACGACACAGACGATAATGTAATCGAACGTAAAACCGAGTTCCTTTTCCTGTTCCGCGACTTCTTCCGCAAAAGCAGCGTAACCGACGCCGCCATATTGATGAACCGACGCACCGGCTGGAATGGCATAGGGCTTTCCGCCAGAATCCTTCACGGACTGAATGGCATCTTCCCAGCTCTGGCGGATACCGATGTCAAAACCATCTTCAACAATGCGGGACTCAGCCCCCATGAGGCGCGTCATGAGGATATTGCCGACACGGTCATAAACGGCGTCGTAATGCGGTACCCATTTCTCCTGCACGACGACGCATTTCATGCCCAGCTTGGCGGCTGTCGCTGCGACCATGCGGGTATGGTTGGACTGCACACCGCCGATGGAGACTAGCGTATCAGCGCCAGAGGCTAGAATGTCCGGCACGATATATTCCAGCTTGCGGAGTTTGTTCCCGCCCAGCGCCATGCCGGAATTACAGTCTTCACGCTTGGCGTAGATCTGTACCTTGCCACCCAGCGCTTCACTTAGCCGAGGCAGATGCTCAATGGCGGTCTTGCCGAATGTCAGGGGATAACGCTCGAATTTTTCCAGCTTCATGGTCTGTGCCCTTGGAAGAATGACAGGCCATGAGGCGTAATGAATTTTATCCCGAAGGTGCTTTCTAATTTGATCTATATTTTCTTCTGAAAACTCATCAATCTCGATTTTTATCGAAGATATTATTAATTTTCAGGATCTTTATGAAAGAGTCTTCCGCCTCTGATCTCGATGCCATTGACCGCAGGATTCTTCAGCTTCTGCAGGGAAACGGTCGCATGTCCAATGCCGAACTCGCAGAGCGTGTGAATGTCAGTGCCGCGACCTGTCATCGCAGAACGCAGCGACTGTTTCAGGAAGGTTATATCCGTGGCGTTCGGGCGGACATTGATCCGGTGAAGGTCGGGCTTGGCACCATTGCGCTCGTCGGCGTTGTGCTGGACCGCTCCACGCCAGAGAGTTTTGCAGAGCTGGAAGCCGCCGTGAAAAACATGCCCATGGTGCTGGACTGTCATCTGGTAGCGGGCGATTTTGATTATCTTCTCAAAATCCGCGTGGATGACATGGCGGATTTCAACCGCCTTCATGCCGAAAAGCTGATCGCTTTCCCCGGTGTTCGTCAGGCCAGGACGTTTTTCGTTATCAAGGAAGTGAAAGACAACGCACCGCTGGCTTTCTAAAGCTCAAAACATTCCAACGTCTGGAACAGATCCGGAAAGGCTTCTATTGTTCGCGATACAGTAAAATCAAAGGTCCTGACGTCATGAGATTTTCCGATCTGTCCCAAGGAACGAAAACTGCCGATTGCGGGATTTCAGACTTTCAGGAATGCAGACCAGCCGAAAAATCCGTTGGACCTTTCAAAATCTGGGAACTGACGGATCATCGGGGGTGGGTTCACGAGTACCATTGGAAAAGACCGACCAAAGATCTTAACCCCGTTGGTTTTTATACCGTCAAAGACCTTATTGTGACGCGCCCGGGCAGTACAATTATCAACACGCATCTGGTCTATGACTGTGCCACAGGGCAGGACAATCAACGCACAATTCCGCCTGAAGAAGACTATTTTTTACAGTCTTCCAAAAATAAGATCGTTATCGAAGAGCCAGTCATTGTCGCCGATGGGATTTCTTTTGAGATCTGGGGGCACTGGCTGATTGATTATCTACCCCGGTTCGGCGTCGTAAAAGCCGTGAAGGGAGAGCATTTTGCGGACCTGAAAATCCTTCTTCCGCATTCATCACCCGAATGGATTTACCGCTTTCTGGCTCTGGCGTGCGGTGTCAACAGAGACACTATCATCGGATATAATCCCGGCTCCGATATCGTTCTGTGCAGAGAGGCCATTCTTCCATCATATTGCTACACGGGAGAATTTTCCTTCCACAGTTTCGTCAGGGATTTTTACAATTCCCTGAAACCGAACATCGGTACTGAAAAGAAATCCCGAAAGATTTTGGTGTCCCGGTCAGACTTCTCACATGGCAATCGGCCATTCCCCAACCGTGCAGCTTTTGAATCCATGGCGGCAGAACGCGGCTATGAAATTATCCACCCCGAAAAGCTCTCCCTTGAAGAGCAGATCGAAATTTTTTCCGACGCAGCAGCGGTTATCGGGGAACATGGGTCAGGCATGCACAGCACGCTGTTTTCCGGTCCTGGCACTGTCGTCGGATGTCTTGGCTTCTGGAACGCCGTTCAGTTGAACATCGGGTATCTGATGGGCCATCAGAATGTCTATGTGACCAAAGGCTGCGCGTGGCCCACCCCTGAAAAAAACGAGTTCCTGATTGGATGTTCTGAAGAAGATCTTCAGGCTTTCCTCCAGAAAATTGACGCTCTCATTCCGTAAGCATTCGCAAAACGCGTATCCGCCGTCCTGAAATATAATTATTCCAAAGAGCTGCGAACGGCTGCTTCGCGATGTGCAAACCCTTTCATTGAGGTATGGTCTCGCGGTTCTCTGCCAACAGCCATGGACACAGTCTCCCATGCCTCTCCTTTCAATCGTCCGCAAAGCGGAACGTTTCACAAAGATACGCAAACAGTTTTGCAAAACCCTGGCTCTCAGCCTGACCGTTGGCACTTTTCTCGCCGGAGCAACGCAGGCCAAGGCTGATCCGCGTCTCGTCATTTTTGATGATGACGGTTTTAGTATTGCCCAGTGGATGATCATCAAGGCGCCCAACGTGCGCGTGCTTGGCATCACGACCGTCACGGGAGACGTCTGGCAGAAAGAAGCGACGAATGATGCGCTTCGTGGTGTGGAAGTGGCAGGCAGGGCAGACATCCCTGTCGTTCCCGGCGCGACATACCCGTTCCTGAACTCCGAAAAGCTCACAGATCGCTGGGAAGCCCTTTATGGCAAGCTGATCTGGAAGGGCGTCTGGATGAAGAAATGGGTCGAGAAGACCGAGCAACCCCTGCCCTATTATCATGGCCCCGACGTTGTGCCGGATCTGCCCTATGGCAACCCGGTCAAGAAGCCGGAAAACGAGCGTGCGGCTGATTTCCTGATCCGTATGGTTCATCAGTATCCAGGGCAGGTCAGCATCATCGCAACGGGGCCAATGACCAATATTGCATTGGCGCAGACGCTCGATCCGGAATTCGCCGGGCTCGCGAAAGAACTCGTCTACATGGGCGGTGGTCTGAACCCGCGCCAGACACGGCCCGGTGTTGTGGCGCATCAGTTCGCGCGTGAATTCCTGAACAGTCCCCGCCGTGAGTTCAACTTCCGTCTGGATCCGGAAAGCGCAAGCGCTGCTCTTCGCGCACCGTGGAAGCACATCGTGATGGTTCCGGCCGACCCTTCAACGGATACGGAACTGACGCCAGAATTTCTGAAGAAGCTGGAAGCAACCGGAACGCCCATCGGACATGTCATGAAGTGGCATCTGAGCGGCTTCCCGCTCTGGGATGAGATCGCAGCTTCCGTCTGGCTGGACCCGAGCATCATTACGGAGAAACAGGAACTGTTCGTCGATGTGAACAGCCAGTTCGGTCCGGGCTATGGAGACGTTGTCTCCTGGACGCCGGGTTATGAACCAGGTCTGGGTGAACGCAAGAACGAAGTTGTTTTACGCGTCAATGTCCCGAAACTTGAGAAGCAGATCCTTGATCTGATCGGCAGCCCGCAGGCCCCGGTCAGCGGTCGCCCTCTGCCCTGAGCGACGAAGCCCCGCTGCACAACATAGCGGGGCTTTTTTCATACGGCCGGAAGAGCTACCGGCTCCTTCGGCCACCGCCGATGCAGCCAGAGCCATGCTCCGGGTCGTTCCCGGACCCAACGCTCAAGCGTCTCGTTCATGGCAACACAAATAGACCGGATATCCGCATGACGATCACCCGTGCGCACAGCCTGTAACGGTGCTTCACACACCATGCGGAACCGCCCTTCTCCCAGACGGACAATGTACACGGGAATGATTGGAAGGTTAAAACGCAGAGCCAGTTGCGCCACAGCCGGAGCCGTCATCGCGTCACGCCCCAAAAACGGGATGGCGAGCCCATCATTCATCTTCTGGTCCACCAGGAAACCCAGTGATCCGCCATTCTGTAAATGGGTCAGAGCCTGCCGGGCACCCTTAGGGCCTTTGGGAAACATCGTACCAGTCGAACCAAGGGCCTTCTGGCGCATTTTTTGCGTCGCGCTTTCAACAGCCAGATTGGACGAAGCCCGATAAAAACCAGCAACCGGCATACCCAGGCTGGTCGCGATCGGCAGGATCAGTTCCCAGTTTCCCAGATGGCCGGAAAAGAAAAGAGCCTGTGCTCCTTGAGCCTGAAGAGCAACAATATGCTCTTCGCCCTCGATTTCCCAACCCGGTCCAACCTCACTGCGCGCAAACGACGCCAGATGAGGCAGTTCCGTGACGTTTCTCCCCAGATTGGTCCAGACATCCCGAATGATCTGCTGTCGTGCATCCGCGGCGAGACCAGGAAGAGCCTGTTGCAGGTTCTGATCGGCGATACGGGTAGCGGAGAGTTTCATTCCCACCCTGCGCATTAGCCAGCCGCCGGCGTCAGACGCACGCTTTGGACCGACACCACGCAGGATGCCGATCACACTCCCCAGCGCGGCGGATTGAAGGTGATAGGAAAGGCGATGCAGAGCCGAGACGATAAAGGCCATAGGCAGATCATCGTCACAGAAAAAGAGATAATCAATTTATGATTTGTATCTAAAGAATACGGATATACCTGGAATATACTTATCAAGAAACAATACAGACATATAAAAACATAATTTGTTTTTAAGGATATGAAATTATTCCTGAAATTACTTTTAAAAGATCCTTCCTGCCTCCCCACACCTTGAAGCCACAGGAAGGATCAACGTCTTCCTCAGGCCGGAGCGACAACCCGGTATGTCTGCGCAAAATCCTGAAGAGCCGCCAGATACGTCTCGCGCTCTGCATCGGAGATCCAGGCAGCCTCAAAAGCATTTCTACTGATCTGAATCAGTTCTTCCGGTGTCAGATCAGCAGCGGCCTGCGCCTTGGCGAGGCTTTCCGTCATATACACACTTTGCATATAGCCAGGGTCGTCGGAATTGATGGTAATTTTCAGACCTGCCGCCAGCATATCCCGAATATCCTGACGGGACCGACCGGGACGGATGACGTCATTCGGGGACGGGCAAATCGTAAACGTCACGCCTTTTTCGCGTGCCATGGTAATCAGTTCGGGCTTTTCGAGCACATTCAGCCCGTGGTCCAGACGTTCGCTCTCAAGGTCCTGAAGCGCTTGCCGGATGTGCTCATGCGTGTTCTCCTGATCGAGATCGCAATGCATGGTCAAGTGAAGCCCCATCGCTTTTGCACGGGCAAAGGTCTTCGCAAACTTCGCAGGCGGATTGCCCTTCTCGTCTGAGTCCAAACCCACACCAATGATACGACTACGGTCAGGCCGCTCCAGATAGGGGAGCGCTTGGGTGAAGGTCTCATCAGCGGATTCCGCACTCATCTCCCGAATGAAACACAGGATGAGACTGGACCGGATACCGAAATCGCGTTCGGCGTCTTCCTGCGCGGCATTGAAGCCGCGGATAACAGTCCCGAAATCCAGCCCACGGCGAATATGCAGTTGCGGGTCAAAGAACATCTCGGTGTAGAGCACGTTCTGTTGCGCCACTTTCGCCAGATAAGCATAGCAAAGATCATGAAAATCCTGCTCGGTCTGGAGAAGCTCCACCCCTTCATAATACAACGCAAGAAAAGACGGCAGGTCATGGTAGACATAGCCCTGCCGGATGTCTTCCGCAGTGCTGGACTTCAAAGGGTGGTTGTTGCGTTCCGCCAGCTGGATCTTGAGATCAGCCTCCAAAGTCCCTTCCAGATGAACATGGAGTTCAGCCTTGGGCAGCTTTTCCAAAAACTCCTGCATAGAGACAGCAGACATGACGCGTTTTCCTCATCAACCGAAGACAGGAAACCATCATGCATGTCTGCTGGAAAATTGAAACGATCCCGATACGGTTTTACCGTTTTGTGGTGGCGCGGCAGGTCACAAGTGCCTTGTCATCCATAGCACTCGAGAAGAGTACCTCATCGCCTTTGCTCCACCAGACATACTGAGCCGCCGTATATTTTGCGCCATCCGCCGCAATGACATTGGAAAAGACCTGTGTCTGCCCACGAATCTGCAGAACAGCCAGACTGATGTCACCGGCGTTGAGATACTGTGCGGTCACAGGATTTTTAGGGAGCGCAGCCAGAAGGTCTTTCGCGTTTTCGTCCTGCGCACTACAGGTATAGACTGCCATCTGACGATCCACCTTCACTCCTGAAGGCAGAGGGATCTTCAGGCTGCCTGTCGGAGCAGCCTGAGCCAGGCCAGTGGCCAGGCAGAGAACAGACAACACACTAATCGAACATTTCTTCATCATTTGATCCTCCATGAGAGGGTAACGCCTCTGCCATTGCCTGAGACGCATCTTTCAGTCAGATTAAGCGCCCATCCTGCCAGGATGATGACACCTTTCCCGAGCAAGGATGGATTGTGAGCTGGTTTTACGAAGAACACGGTAGCCGCAAAGGCCCGGTCTCCGAAGAGGACATGCGCACTCTGGCAACAACAGGAATGATCGAACATTCCACTCTCTGCTGGACGGAAGCTTTCGGAGCGGAATGGCAACCAGCGGGAAGCTGTTCTTTCTGGCCCCCTCAGCCTGCTGGGGTCCCCCCTGCACTGCCCGCCAGCCGGGTTTCCAATCGCTGGGCATGGCTCAGTATTTTCGGGCCGTTTGTCAGTAGCATGATCGTCAACGCACTGGCTTGGGTCGGCGGGATGCCTGACCGGCAGTCGGGGATCATCGCTGTTATTCTCAGCTTTGCCATCATCTTTACGTCCATGCTGACAGACCGTCGCGCCCTGATGGCCGCCGGCTTCCGCCCCGGCTCACCATTCTGGATTCTGATCCCACCCCTATATTTCTGGAGACGCATCCGGTTCGTGGGACGCGGAATGCTGCTGTTCTTCCTGTCTATGCTGGTATTCCTGTTCCAGTTTGTTCCGTCATTCTCAGAAAGCTGGGACATGGTGCGTCATCCCGGGAATGTCTCCAGCTACGTCTCTCGCCACTACGAATTATAAGTCTGCTCAGAGAAACCGCTGGTAAAACTGTTCTGTCTTCCGAGCCTGCTCCGCCAGATCGTAGGAGGACAGATCCCAGACCCGTCTGGGTTGCTGCCGGAGACGCTTCAGTCCAGCGGACAAGGCCTCCACATCATTCGGCGTGACGAGCGAAGCCGGATCATGCTCGAGAATATCCAAAACGCCTCCAGCCGCCGTAGCACAAACTGGCAAACCGGCCGCCATGGCTTCCAGCAGAACCAATCCGAATGGCTCGCGACCTGAAGGCAGAACGAAGCCATCAAATGCGGCAAATACGGCCGGTGCGTCCCCCCGGTAGCCCGCAAAAATAACGCGATCCTGCACGGTATGTCCCCGTTCAAGACACGCCCTTTCAGGCCCATCACCAATCAGAACCAGATAAGCCTCCGCCGCAAGACCAGCCTGCTTCCATGCCTGCAGCAACAGATCAAACCGCTTTTCCGGAACCAGCCGCCCCATCGCACAGATCACAAAGGCGTCCTGCGGAATTCCGTGGTGCCGCCGAAATTTCCTGCGAAGAGCTGGACCTTCCTGTTCAGTCTTGGCGCAGGGAACAGTCCAGTTCGAAATCAGCGCATTTCGGTTGGCCCATCGCTTGGGCAAACTGTCCTGCTGCCAGCGCGCAATACAGATCAAACCATCATGCGCGCCATAACTGCGCCCGCGATAGACGTTATGCAATGTCCCAATGACCGGCATCCTGCCGCCTATTCCGGCTTTTTTCAGACCCCCGGCACGAATGGATGCGTGCCCCAGGTGGGTATGAACAACATCGAAAGAACCAGCCTGCATCAGTCTGGCCAGACATCCCAGATATCCTCGCCAGTCCGCCCGGACAACCCGAACAGCCGGGTCAATATGAGGTGTAATATCGCCGCCCGTTCTGAAGTCAGTCGTGCAGCTTTCCAGCAGCAGCGTCACCTCATGGGAACGGGCCTGAATTGCCGTCAGTTCAGCGACATGGCGCTCGGTCCCGGCAAATTCCCGCGTTGAAAGACAGTGAAGAATTTTCACCGTCTTTCCCAATCAGTTGATTCGACCACCCGTAGACCAGACGCCTTCAATGATTGGCCCAGTGCGGGAAGACATCCGCTGGCGGGGCGGCTGAGGCTGACAAGACACAAAATACAGCCCCATCACGAACGTAAGCTGAGACAGCGTCATAAGCTGGGATAGAATCCAGCCGATACCAACCCCATCCAGCCCCCGGAAAAGCTGATAAATCAGAAACGCAATCGCAATCATGCGCATACTGAGCATCATGGGTCGCAACGGATTCATCATGCCAGGCCGGATCAGCGGGATCGTCTTCTTCATCCCTAGTAAGAAGGCCAGATTCATGAACCAGATCAACGCCGTATCAACCAGGCCACCCAGCGTGACACCGAACAGCACGATCGGCAGCAGCAGGGCAGCACCATTCAGCATCAGCGACCCAAGCTGGAAGCTCAGTCCAAGCTGAACAGCAGACAGACCAGCAGGCAGCCGGTTTGCAATCGGCTGGAACACGCGATCAATCAGCCAGTCATCACAGCGAACGATAAAATTGGAAGACGTCATAATACTTCCATTCTTAGCGGTGACTGATTGAGCACGTCACATGATTTTTTATTCATCCTTCGGCAATCCTGCTCCCGTAGACAGCATCCCCGACAGTCGATTTACTGTCTGGCAGACCATTTTACCCGCAGGAAGTTAACATCCTATGCCCGGTTTTCCCCGCCTGACCCGTCTAACACTGCTTGCAGCCTCCATGCTGGCGCCGCCCCTGCTGGCGACCGCACAGGCCGCCCCCGCAGTTCCACAGGCCAGCACCGCGGCACCGGCAGCCGTGACACGGGCGACACTGCCCAATGGCCTTCGGGTCGTGATCGTGCGGGACACGCTGGCCCCCGTTGTTCAGACAATGCTCAATTACGAAGTTGGCTCCGTCAATGCGCCCAAAGGCTTTCCGGGTACGGCCCATGCCCTTGAACACATGATGTTCAATGGATCGCAAAGCCTGTCGCGCGATCAGTTGTCCACCATCAGCGCTCAACTTGGCAACAACGACAATGCGGACACCACGTCTGACGTCACGCAGTATTATTTCAAGGCACCGGCGGCTGATCTGGATGTTCTTCTGCGGATCGAAGCGGGCCGGATGCGCGGCCTGAACATCACCGAAAAAGAATGGGCACATGAGCGCGGTGCCATCGAGCAGGAAGTCTCGCGCGATCTTTCCAGCCCGATCTATCGCTACCTCTCGCAGGTCAGAGCCGCCCTGTATGCAGGGACCCCCTATGAGCATGACGCTCTTGGAACGCGTCCGTCCTTCGATGCCACCACAGCGCCCCTGCTCAAGCAGTTTTACGAAAGCTGGTATGCTCCGAACAACGCCATTCTCGTCATCACCGGGGATGTCGATGCACAGGAAACACTGAAGAAGGTTCAGGCTGCATTTGGCGACATCCCTTCCGCCAAACTCCCGGAACGCCCGACAGTCACTCCCACGCCTGCCAAAGCACAGTCTCTTGCACTGGATACCGATCTACCGATCGGGCTCGTCACCATGGCCTGGCGGATGCCGGGACAGCGTGATCCGAACTACGCCGCAGTTACTCTTCTGGCCGATGCCATCGCCAGCCAGCGAGGAGCCCTCTTTGGGTTGGTCCCGGACGGCAAGGCACTGGATGCAGGCTTCATGTATGATCCGGACGCACAGGCGGGTCTGGCCGTGGCCTATGCCGGCTTCCCCAAAGGCGCGAACCCTGACGAACTCCGTCATACTCTTGCGTCTCTCATGGAAGGATTCCGCAAAAATGGCGTTCCGGCAGAGTTGATCGAGGCGGCACGACGTAAAGAAATCGCAGCGCTGGAATTCAACGCCAACAGTATTTCCGAACTGGCCGAAAACTGGTCTCAGGCCGTCGCCATTCAGCATCTGAACAGCCCTGATGACATGATTGCAGCCTTCCGCAACGTCACCAAGGCGCAGGTGGATGATCTCGCCAAAGCCCTGCTGGACCCGCAACACGCCATCAGCGCAACCCTGACGCCTAGCGAAAAAGGCAAGGCGATTGGCGGCAAAGGATATGGCGGCGCGGAATCCTTCAACACCCCTCCTTCCGGGAAGGTTTCTCTTCCGGGATGGGCCACCGAAGCTCTTGCCCGCCTGAGCATCCCGGCAGCAGCCCCGCTCCCAACGGCCTATACGCTCCCGAATGGTCTCCATCTTCTGGTCCAGCCAGAACATGTCAGCCACACAATCGAACTGGTTGGTTCAATCCGGCAGAACCCCTCTCTGCAACAGCCTGCCGGGAAAGAGGGGGTCGCCGGACTGACGGCGGACATGTTCCTCTATGGCAGCACGCATCATGACCGGCTGGCTCTCGCCAGTGCGCTGGACGAAATTTCCGCAGACGAGAACGCTGGCCCCAATTTCAGTCTCAGCACGTTGACGCAGAATTTCAGTGCGGGTCTTTCCCTGCTGGCTGAGCATGAGCTCTCCCCTGCTTTCCCGGAAAAAGCATTTCACGTCACCCAAATGGAGGCCATTCAGGCGCGCGCTGGCGAGCTTCAGTCGCCGGCCTACCGCTTTGGCCGTGCCACACGTCACGCGCTTGTCCCCGCCAATGACCCCACCCTCCGGGAAGCCACGCCCGCTACGTTGAGCAAAATCACGCTCGACGATGTGAAGTCCTATTACACAGCCACTTACCGCCCGGACCTGACCACAATTGTCGTCGTCGGTGACATCACGCCAGAAGACGCCAAAGATCAGATCGAGAAAGCTTTTGGCGGCTGGAAAGCCACGGGCCCAGCCCCGGTTGTGGATCTCCCTTCCATTCCACTTAGCAAAGCCTCTCAGGCCGTTGTTTCTGATCCGGGACGCTCTCAGGATGACGTGAAGCTGGTCGAAACGGTTGGAATGAACGTCACAGATCCGGATCGCCACGCTCTGGCTGTCGGCAACGAAATCCTTGGGAATGGCTTCTCTTCACGCCTAATGCAGGATCTGCGCGTTCGCACCGGATACGTCTATGGAGCCGGCAGCAGCTTCAGCTATTCCCGCACCCGTAGTTCGTTCGGCATCAGCTTCGGCGCGGACCCGGACAAGGTCAGCAAAGCGCGTGTGCTGGCCATCAAGGATGTGCAGGACATGCGGACACAACCGGTCTCACAGGAGAGCCTCGATCTGGCCAAAGCCTCTTTGCTCCGCCGTCAACCCATGGCGCGCGCCAGCTTCGGCGCCTTGGCCGGAAGCTATCTGGATCTGATCGATCTTGGTCTTCCTCTGAACTCGCCCGCCGAGGCCGCCAAGGCCATCTACGACATGACACCCGCTCAGGTGCAGGCTGCTTTCAGCAAATGGGTGCGTCCGGATGATCTGGCCCAGATCGTTCTGGGACCTCAGCCTAAGTAAAAATAAAGGTGCCGGGCTTTCCCGGCACCTTTACTGAACCTTGATATTTCAATGCTGTTTTTCACCACTCGATCTTGAGCCGCACCCACGTCTTAAAAATTCATTCGATGATTTTTATACGGAACGCCATATTGCGTACCTCTCCTGTCGGGCCACCAGCATCCACAAGAACGAGATCAAATCCTGTATAATCAGTGCTCGCACGGTAGTGCAGAGCTTTCGCCATAACTTTGGTTTTATTGCAACGAGAACGTGGGTTGTTCTCTACAAATTGCGGAAAAACAGAATAATCAGCGAGACACGCCGCCCCGCGAAGAGGCTGTTTTTTGATCTGCAGGACTTGATAAAGGTTTGTCGTACAGTCAACATTCACCGATTTCCAAGATGCAATAATAACATCGCTGTTCTTTTTTACGATCCTGTCCGTAAAGCTGTAAGAAGTCCTCTTAAATATATGCTGTGATATTTCTACGCAAAGCTCCCAACGACATTCAGATCAGTCAGGATTTTTATAGAAACATTACGTCATGATTCTAATTTACAACAATACATTTCAAATAACAGTTCTGAAACAAAGAAAATGTCTTAACGCCAAACCGTCATCACGGCTCCACCCAGAACAATCAATGTGCCCCCAACACAAATCGGAAGCGTCAGTGTCTGGCCAAAGGTAAAATAGGCGACGATCTGGGCGGCCACAAAGAACAGCGCAACATACACCCCCATCAGGCGTCCGAAATCCCAGTCAGGCAGATTGACGGTCAGACCATAAGCCAGCAGCACGGCTCCTCCGGCGGCAATGTATCCTAACCGTCCCAGCCCAGCCGTATGCAACCCTGATCGCACAAGAGCATCGCCTCCGACTTCCAGAAACGCCGCCACAATCAACAAAACCGTAAGCCAGACAGTTTGCACCCCTACACACCTTCAAAAAGAAAAAGCCGGACAGAAGCCCGGCTTTCCATAATCACCCTCTCAACAACTTCCGAGATCAGAGAAGTCCCTCTGACTGAAGCACAGCCAAGGCCTGCTTGATGCGATGGCTGTAAAGATGCTCGGCCTCTGTCCGCGCCTGAGCCTTGCGGGTCATGGCCAGACGCGCTTCATCATCCCCCAGATACTTTTCAATCAGATTTTCAAAGTCGATCCGATTGGAAAAGACAGGGATTTCATCCGCATTGAAATAGCGACGGATTTCATGCGTATCTTCGTGGAATACCTGAAACGCACCCGCGAGAGCCGCTTCAAAGGTCCGCGGACCCGGCGTGGAAGGCGCAATCACGAAACGCTTGTTCTCGAAATGCAGCGAACGACCAAGATTGAGAACAATCTTCGAGCGACGATACAGTTCTACAAGCTGGGACTTCTCAATACGTGCGTCAGAGAAGCCAATACCTAGCTCGCCCCAACCCGGGCCAACAATCTTGATATTCAGATTGCGGAGAACCGGCAGAAGGTTGCGCACAATGTCCTTACGGCTGGTGAACGCCACACCACAGAACAGAACGTCGATCGTTTTTTCGACGTTTTCCTCAATCGGCATGTAGTGCAGCTTCGGGCTTGCGGCGAGCGGCAGATGGAACACCCGGTCACGCTGATAGAAGTTGTGTCCCCAGCGATCACAGGAAAACACAACGTCAAAGTCATCAGCGATGCGATAGTTCGCATCCTGTTCGTAGGGGTCTTCGGTGGCCCAGAAAACCGTCACGGCGCCGATCTTTTTGGCTTCCCGGCACACTTCGCCGAAATAGGTGCTTTCTGGCAGGTAAGAGCCGATAGCAAACACGATCGTAGGCTTCAGGATTTTAACGGACGCCGCAGCGGCAGAAATATGGACAGCCGTTACGTTTTCTTCGCCAAAACACTCCGCCCAACCGTCCATGATAGACTCACGGATCTGCGCGTTGGCCTGGCTCTCATAGCGGCCACCACTACACACCAGAACACGTCCGGTCAGGCCAGACACGTTCCGCTCTGTTGCAGCGGCATGTTCTTTCACTTCTGTGGTCATAGCCTCACCTGTTTCCTTACACTCTCATGATCCGGCCACCCGGCCCTTTTACGCAATGCAGGCCTGCAGGATCGAAGACAGATCCTGCCGGAATCGTGCAGGAGCGCAATCCCGTTCTACCGCTTTCAGCGCCCCGTCTCTCAAACGCGCCCAGAGTGCGCTGTCCTGATAGAGACGGGCCACACCAGACGCAAACCCTTCAGCATCATCAGCAGCAGCCGAAAGAAGCTCCTCGCCATCTTTCCATCCCACCTGGCTAGCCAAAAGAGACGTAATCACCATTGGAACCCCAAAGGCCGCAGCCTCCTGCACCTTGAAAGGCAATCCGCCGGCAAACCGAGTTGGCGCCACAAAGACACGATGCCGATCGAAAAGCGGTGCCAGATCGTTTACGGCCCCCACAATATCCACGCGCGGATGCCTTGCAAAGACACTCACATCGACAGACGGATGAATGAATCCTGCGATTGTGAAGCGAACATCTTCCGGCAGCACGTCGTCCAGAAACGGCAAAACCGCTCCGACAAACCATTCCAGACTATCATGGTTAGGAGCCCCTTCGTCATGGAGCGCCCCAAGGAACAGAATATCTCTTCTGGTCTCAAAAGGCGCTGCCGTAGGGCGAATACGCATCTCATGTCCCAGAACCGAAACATTCTCATAGCCTGCCCGACGCACCAGAGACGCATCATGCTCCGTCACAGCGACAATCTGCTGACAGTAATGAGCACACTCCAGTTCACGCCGCAGCATCTCATCAAAACCCACCTTGGGTTGTGGCAAATCCAGAACCTTGATGCGTTCCAAAGTTCTTGGCGTAGAGATCACTTCCGTATCGAGCACGGCTCCACCCGTCGGAAGGTAACGGCTGGCTTCATTCATGATCGGGAGCAATCGCGCCATGTTGTGCGTTCGCCCAACCCAGACAAGATCATAATACCCGGCACGCGCCTGAATGAAGTCCGGAAATGTGGACAAATGCTGATCTGCGATCAGTTCGACCGTCTCAGGAAAATCCCCGAAAAGCTCGAGTTCACTCTGATCCCTCGGCAGCATCGGAAAAACCGTCACCTGATATCCGAGGGCAGCCATCTCCCGAACAACATCATTGGAGCGCACATATCCAGATCCCAGACGACGAAGCGGCAATCTGTCTTCAATAAACAGAATATGCTTCCGGTCCGATCGACGTTCGCGAGCCTGAACGGCATTCCGGATATGAGCAGGCTGTTGATGCCTCAGGAAATCCTGATGCGCTTTGGCAAAGATACGCAGATTGGCGTGCATCAGGGTCTGTGATCCGGCAGAACCGGAACTGCCATACTCCAGATGTTCCACGACCACATTCGGGTCATAAACAATCCGGAGACCCATCTTGAGAATCCGGACACAAAGATCCGTATCTTCGAAATAAGCCGGCCGATAACGCAGATCGTATCCGCCCAGACGTCTCAGCAGGGAAGAACGGATCATCAGGAATGCGGCAGAAACATAATCCACATCACGGACGAAATTGGCTTCCGGCAGATTGGGATTAGCCTCACGCCGATACCCATAGGTGGACCCATCACGCCAGATGATAGACCCCGCCTCCTGCAACCGCATGTTCGTCCGGATCAGTTTCGCCCCAACCGCCCCGACACCTTCATCAAACCGAAGCCGCTCCAGAGCATGGGCAATGCTGCAGGGATACAGGCGCAGATCATTGTTCAGATACAGAACGAAGGGTGCCTCAACCTCGGCCAAAGCCGCGTTGCACCCTTCAAGATACCCGATATTATATCTGAAGCGCAGGATTTTGGCCCCGCGCACCAGTTCTCCCAGACGTCGCGTCTGGTCGTGCGATCCTGAATCGACAACAATCAGCTGGATAGCACCTGCATAATTGGCTCTCAGTGACGACAGCGCCTGCATTGTCAGAGCCAGTCGATTGTAAACAACCACAATGACACTGACTTCCGGTACGCCAGTAACCGTGAAATCAAGCGGGTGCCGGGCAAAAGCGGGCAAGAGCGCTTCAGCTTCCCGTTCAAAAACCTGCCGGGAATGATTTTCGTCTATGTCAGGCGTCTCGGCCAACGCTGCCCGCTGCACATCGCCCGTTCTCGCCGCAACAAGATGGGCAAAGGCGCTATCATAAACATGATTGCGGACATCGTTACGCACCTGAGGCCGATTCATATGCGCCAGCAGGTCTACACCTTCTTTGGGAACCCGTCCTTCATGGGCGCCAAAGCGCAGGAAATGCTCATAGCCATTTCTGAAAGACCCCAGATCAATACAGGCCACGACGTCCGGATGAGACGCTGCATAATACTCTTCAGAGAACAGTTCCTGCGGGTCGAAACGACGCGCTGTCTCATTCGTTAGATAATGATGCAATGCGCTGCTATAACGACCATCAGCAATCTCACGGCGCACATCCGGATATCGGTCCAGATACCAGACGGGATCAAAATACCATGACACTCGGCCTGCATCCGCGATGCTGGACGGAAGGCTCAGCCAGGACGCGAACAGCCCGATGCTACTGTCAAAATAGTCGGGGAAACGCAAAGCAAGTCTGCGGCACAATTCATCGTCGAAAAACGGATGCCCCCGATAGTAACGAGCCTCGCCAACTTCGAGATAATGATCGTAGCCATTTACAAAGCCCTGCTCATCCAGAAACCGACGGGTGAGTTCAGGATAGCGACGCAGATAACCGCTTTCGTCAAACAGCCAGTGCGGGGAGTTTTGACGAAAGCCTTCAGCACAATAGTGCTCAAATCCTGACTGCCACTTTTCCTGGATCAGGTCACGACGCACATCCGGATAGGCTTCCCGATACCAGATTTCATCAAAATAGCGATTGGGAGAGTGGCCGTAACGCTGGCCAGTCTCCAGATAAAACGCATAAAGATCCCGATGTCCTTCTTCATGCATCCAGTCCCTGACTTCCGGATAACGCAGCAGATACCACTGCTCATCAAACGCCCGCCAACGAGGCTGATGAGCAGACAGGGGCTGCTCAGGGACTGAATCAGACATCAGGGATAACGCTCCTGCTTCAGGCTATGGCTTTCTCATTCAGCAGGGCATCTACCCGTTCGGATTGCTCAAGCGTCAGACCTTCACGACCCGTAGAGACAATGCGACCTCCATCGAACGTCACAACCAGATCGGTCAGATGCGTCCCGAAGACATCACCTGCCACATTGATCAGAGCCACACGGTAAACACCATCCAATGGACGGGCATAACCATGAAGCGGATGAAGGACTCCAGAGAAACCGGCGCAAAGCGGAGCATCCCGATGAACTTTAGAGACGTCCTGACGCGCAACGCGCTCCATACCGAACAGAACCAGATCGTCTTTTTCGGGGCACACCAGCCCGACATACATCTGACCGGCACGGGAGAGACTCTTCAGGAAAGCCCAGCCGCGAATAACGATAGTCTCGTAAGACTCAACCGCATTTGCAGGCTCGCCAACCACACCCGTGAATTCGTCGATAAAGCACTCCAGCAACCCACTGCCGTAGGGATGGAGCTTACCCTTCTGGAATGCCGCCAACTTGATGCCACGCATCAAGCCGTCGCTATGAGAAATACGATTGAAGTCCGCCAGGATAACATCATTGGAAGGAGCCGATCGCTGGATCGTTTCGATCTTGCCACCGTCGACTTCAATCTGAATAGACGTCATCTGGAAGGCCGCCTGACCGTTGATGACATTGACCAGCCCGACCCGGAAACGTCCTTCACACCACTTGCCGCGCAGAGCAGCCTTCCCGGAGAAGCCCGAACGACGCGGAGCACCATTGAACATCTCGACAATATCACCACGAATTTCCCGCTCACACTCAAGGAAAATCAGCGGGCTGTCCGCATCTTCCCCGATCAGAACTGTCAGCATACGTCCTGCCGTGCTCACGCTCGGGATCAGGAACCAGCCGCGAATGTGGAATTCGTTCGAGCCCTTGAAGTCTTCGTCTTCGTTGGTCGCAAAAACATGATGGCAGATGTCATCGATGTAGCATTCCGCGCCCTGAATTGAGAACCAGTCAGACACTGGAAGCGGAAGCTCGACCGACAGGTCGCGCGTGGTCGGCGGATCGAAAATATGACGCGGAGGAGCCTGATGACGCCATGACGGATGCGGCAGAAGATGAACCTGACCTGCATCCAGGCGAAGATCGGACACACCCATCGGTCGACGCGGAGCAACATCCTGATAAAGAGCCAGGAGCCCATCCGCATATTCGCGGGCATGTGTCCAGAGGTGCGGACCGATATTGGCCATGATCGTCTTGCGCAGCGGCTCGGAAGACCTCAGCAGTTCAAGGCGCTCAAGAACCATGCTGGGACGGTTAATGGGAACCTTGAAACCATTGACGCCGTCTTCAACGCGATCGCCCAGAGCTCCCACATCCGTCACAATGGGGATTAGACCGTTCTGCCAAGCTTCAGAGAGAGAGATGCAATAGGTTTCGGGCCAGATCGAAAGATTAAGGGCAACATCCGCCTTCTTCAGGGCTTCAATATCGCCCATGTCGTAGCGGCCATAAAGCTTCACATTAGAACGTCGGCTGGCATTCAGAACCGCTTCATATTCCGGATGGACATAGCCAAAGATGTGGAAAACAAAATGATCCGGATGCGCGATCTCGATCAGGCTCAGGATCGTATCCGCTCCCTTTGTCCGCAGGAAGTTTCCGACAATGGCAATATTGAGCGGCTTTTCACCCAGCGGCTCATACGTCTTCGGCTTTACAGGGACTGTATTTTCAGGGCTGGGAATACCTGTAATCAGGCTGATCTTCTCATCGAGGATCGGGTAAATTTCATGCGTCAGGTCACGGGAATGCTGTGTCCCGAACATGATCGCATCCACTGATCGCAGCATTTTGGCGACAAACGCACGACGCGTCTGCTCCCCACCATGCTCGACATTTTCAGAAGCCTTCAGCGTAATATCGGCCGCAAGAACCGAACGAACCTCGTCCTCTACGTAACGCAGCTCATGGTTCAGCAGGTTATAGCGGGCAGAAACCAACCAGAAATCATGTGCTGAGAAGACAACGCCTGCACCATTCGCCTTGGCAATAATGGGCAGGGACAGAGCGTGATGGCCTAGGTGCTGAAAGTGCACGATGTCCATGTTGTACTGACTGATAACGCTAGAAAAGGCCATTTCCTCCGGCCCATCACACATTGCGTCCTGCCAGCCGACCTCCGGCACGTCAAAACGCTCCAATTCCTGGCCGCTCGCCGTTGTCAGACGACAGAATGTGCCACGACGCAGCCAGTAGAAAAACTCGATCTCACGCCCAAGCAGAGAACACAAAGCCTGCTGATAAACTTCAACTCCACCCCATGCCTGCTCATGAATGGTAGAGTGCGTGCACATGAGGATGCGAAGACGACGACGACGTTCCACCGGCGCAACATCCGATACCTTGCGGCGACCGAAGTCTGCTCTCGTAATTTCACGCATTTTCTCGAGACGATGCTCGTAGAGATGGTGCGCCAGAACGGATTTCTGGGCAGCAAGGGCCGCTTTGCGACGCGTGCTCTTGTTGCTCAGAATACGGGCAATCGCATCCACGACGCTGTCCGGATCACGGGCAAGACTGATACCCTCAACCGTATCAAAATACTCGCTGGCCATGCTCTCAGGCGCTTCAACAACCTGCGCAGTTCCAGCAAGACCAAGTTCAAAGAAGCGCGGCCCTGGAGCCGTCGCCTGGCTGACATCACCGTGACTTGCATAGTCGCGGAACATCGTCAGAGTGACGGCACTGACATTTGCAAAATCAATGAAAGCTTCATGGCTGATGGGACGCTGAATCGCGAGCGCTGCAAGGTCAGCAGGAAGTGGCGGAAGATATTCGTTACCGGGACAAACCAGCTTCAGCTTTGCATCAGGAAAAGCAGCGATAACGCGGCGCAGTGTCTGCACACGATTCGGCCACATCGTACCGGCAAAGAAAATATCATATTCCAACTCATTAGCCGGCAGCACTTTCCGCTCATGAATAGACGTACTGGCGGCCAACGGCAGGTAATGTCCTTTGCCGTGATAATATTCGGCACAGGAGGGATCATTCGTAAAGACGTAGTCGAAAAGACCGGCATTCTCGACATTGAAGTCACGCATGAACGGATCTTCGAACGTCCAAAGGATCAGGGTCTTGAAAGCCGGACGAACGCGGCGGATTAGAGCCAGATTGATGCGCTGTGCATCCAGGCAGATCAAAACATCATGTTCGCCTGAAGCAGCAATACCTGCCAAAGACATGTTGTCAGCGACAACTACCTGATCTTTTCCAAACAATGATTTGGCGGCCCGTTCGACCGCCAGCGTCAGATAGGAATTAGGATTGTGGGTATAATTCGTATTGTAAATAACCGCCATCAATCTTCTGGGTGCCTGACACCCACTCCCATCCAGAACCGAACCATCAGCCATTTTGGCAATAGGCCGCAAAAGACTGCCGCTATCACGGTACGATAATACTTACCCGAAGGTTTACAGCAACAAAACCCCCCAAGAAAAAAGACGTTTTCGGAATACAGGCATAAAAAAAGAGCCGCTTTCGCGGCTCTTTCTTAAAATCATCACAGAATAATTCTGTAAGATTTTTACAACCTTAGACGTCCGTGCTGCGACGACGGATTGCCGCACCAAGGATATCACCCAGGGATGCGCCCGAGTCAGAAGAACCGTACTCGCTGATGGCGGCCTTGTCTTCCTCGACCTCACGGCCACGGATCGTCAGGGCAAGCTTGCGGGCTGCACGGTCAACGGACACGATCTTCGCATCAACCTTTTCGCCGACTGCAAAGCGCTCTGGGCGCTGCTCAGCCTTGTCACGAGCCAGTTCCGCACGACGGATGAAGCCGGTCAGAAGATCGTCAACCTTCACTTCGATACCGTTCGTCTGGACTGCCGTCACGACGCAGGTGACAACTGCACCCTTCTGAACGCGAGCAAGCGTGTCGGCTGCCGGATCTTCCTGAAGCTGCTTGATGCCCAGGGAGATACGCTCCTTCTCAGGATCCACGTCGAGGACCTTGGCCTTGACGACCTGACCCTTCTCGTAGTTCGCCATGGCTGCTTCGCCAGCTTCGTCCCAAGACAGGTCGGACATGTGAACCATGCCGTCGATGTCTGCAGAGAGGCCGATGAACAGACCGAACTCGGTGATGTTGCGGATTTCGCCTTCGATGACAGAGCCAACCTTGTGCTCTTCTTCGAACTGCTCCCAAGGGTTGCGCTGAACCTGCTTGAGACCAAGGGAAATACGACGCTTGGAGCTGTCCACGTCCAGAACCATGACGTCAACTTCCTGGGAAGTAGCGACGATCTTGCCCGGATGGACGTTCTTCTTCGTCCAGGACATTTCGGAAACGTGCACCAGACCTTCGACGCCCGGCTCCAGCTCGACGAATGCACCGTAGTCGGTGATGTTCGTGACGCGACCCGTGAAACGGGCATTTGCCGGGTACTTGAGTGCAACATTTTCCCACGGATCAGCTTCAAGCTGCTTCATGCCGAGGGAGATACGCTGCGTGTCCGGGTTGAAGCGGATGACCTGCACGCGAACCGGCTGACCGATCTGCAGAGCTTCGGACGGGTGGTTGATGCGCTTCCAAGCGATGTCCGTGACATGCAGAAGGCCGTCAACGCCGCCGAGGTCAACGAACGCACCGTAGTCGGTGATGTTCTTGACGACGCCGTCAAGGATCATGCCTTCCTTCAGGCCCTGGATCAGCTCGGAACGCTGTTCTGCACGGGTCTCTTCAAGAACGGCACGACGGGACACAACAATGTTGCCACGTGCGCGATCCATCTTCAGGATCTGGAACGGCTGCGGCTGACCCATCAGCGGGCCGACGTCACGAACCGGACGGATGTCAACCTGGCTGCCCGGAAGGAACGCCATTGCGCCGCCCAGATCAACCGTGAAGCCACCCTTGACGCGACCATAGATCGTGCCGTTGACGCGCTGGTTGTTGCCGAATGCACGCTCCAGAGCGGTCCATGCTTCTTCCCGGCGAGCCTTCTCGCGGGACAGAACGATGGAACCGTCACGGTCTTCGTAACGCTCGACATACAGCTCGACAACGTCGCCCGGCTTTACGTCCGGAGCAACACCCGGCGGGCCGAATTCCTTAAGGGAAACGCGGCCTTCGCTCTTGAGACCGACATCAACGATAGCGAATTCGTCTGTCAGACGGATCACGCGACCGGTGACGACGGAGCCGTCAAAACCGGTGTCGCGGCCCAGCGTCTCTTCGAGAAGGGCTGCAAAATCTTCCATGCCGTGCTCGGCAGGGGTCTGGTTGGCTGAAGCCATGTAAATACAATATTCCCGGATTTTCGGCCTGAAACCGATCATCCACGTCTGCGCCACGCGGATCAGGATCTGTCGTGACGACTCCCCGCTGCCATCAGAGGTCAGGACGGGTCCGTTAGGTTAAGCCTGCACGCAAATACGCGCGACAGACGACACCGTGCCCATTACGGACACAGTGCTAGCCCGCAAAAACACCCTCAGCAGGCGCTCTGTCAATAAAAAAACGGGTATTTGATCGCTCTCTGCGAGCAATCAGGAGCGCACCTGTCGGCGTGCGACTTCTTCGCAGGCTTTTTCAAGCACTTGTTCTGCGGAGAGGTCGTCCGTCTCAATCAGCACGGCATCCGCAGCCTGTACAAGAGGTGCCGTGTCCCGCGAAGAATCCCGCGAGTCTCGCGCGACAATCTCGGCAACAGCCGCCTCAAGGTCGGCTTCGGCCAGAGGAGCCTCGCCATGAACCTGATGGTGGCGACGCAGGGCGCGTGTTCTGGGAGAAGCCGTGATGAAAAACTTCACGTCTGCGTCGGGAAAAACGACCGTTCCGATATCCCGACCGTCCACAACAGCGCCAGTCTGTGCGGCAAACACACGCTGCCGGTCCAGCAGGGCTGCACGCACCGCAGGCTGGGCCGCCACAAGAGAAGCCCCCCGGTCGATTTCCGGAACACGGAGATCCGTTCGGGCCAGATCTTCCGGCTGGAGTGCCTGCGCCTGGACAGACGCATCTCCCGCCGGGTCCAGACCCGCATTCACCATCCGACGCGCGACAGCGCGGTACAGCAACCCGGTATCCAGATACGGCAGACCAAGCCGGGCCGCGAGCGCCTTGGCCAGCGTCCCCTTCCCGGCTGCGGCTGGCCCATCCACGGCAATAACGAGCGGACGGCTCATGCCCGGATATCCGCACCCAATCCGTTCATCAGGTCAACAAAACCGGGGAAACTGGTCTCGATGAAAGCCGTATCGTCGATATGAACCGGCTTCTGCGCGGCAAGACCGAACACGATGCCACTCATGGCCAGACGGTGATCCATGTGCGTCGTCACGGTGCCACCACCCAGCGGCCCCCTGAAGCCCTGAACAATCAGGTCATCACCCACGACTTCTGTTTCTGCACCGTTGACGTTCAGCAGCGAAACCGTGGCAGCCAGACGGTCGCTTTCCTTTACGCGCAGTTCTTCAAGACCACGCAGGCGGGACGATCCTTCTGCAAACGCGCAGGCCACGGCCAGAACGGGATATTCATCAATCATCGAAGGAGCACGCTCGGGCGGCACATCCACACCCTTGAGCTTACTGTGACGAACGCGCAGATCACCGACAGGCTCACCACCTTCAACACGCTCGTTCTCAATCGTCAGGTCAGCACCCATTTCGAGCAGCGTTGTGAATAGACCTGTCCGCAGCGGATTGAGGCCCACGTTCTCGATCAGCAGATCGGAACCGGGAACCAGCAGTGCAGCCACCAGCGGAAAGGCTGATGAAGACGGATCGCCCGGCACGGTCACGTCACGAGCCGTCAACTTCACCGGACCAGTCAGCTCGATTCGACGCCCACCGGCATCGAGAACGGAGACATCAACGTCCACACCAAAATGACGGAGCATGTTTTCCGTGTGGTCACGAGTGGCGACCGGCTCTTCCACAACTGTCTTGCCGACGGCATTCAGACCAGCCAGCAGAACAGCAGACTTCACCTGCGCCGAAGCAACCGGAAGACGGTATTCAAGCGGCTTGGCCTGACCATCACCGCGGACGGCCATCGGAAGACGTCCACCCTCACGGGCCAGAAATTCGGAACCGTTTTTGGACAGGGGATCCATGACGCGACGCATTGGACGGGAGCGGAGGGAAGCATCCCCGGTCATGACACTGTTCATTTTATGGGACGACAGAATACCGGACAGGAGGCGCGCGGCCGTTCCGGAATTTCCCATATCCAGCACATCTGCTGGCTCGGTCAGTTCTCCGACGCCCCGACCGTCAATCGTCCAGACGGCACCATCGCGGGTAATGGTCGCACCCAGAGCGCGCATGGCGTCTGCAGTCCGCAGAACGTCCTCGCCCTCCAGAAGACCGTAAACATGCGTACGGCCATGTGCGAGAGAGGCCAGCATCAGCGAACGATGGCTGATGGATTTGTCACCCGGAACACGGGTGCGGCCGGAAAGTCCCTTCGGGGACGCGGAAACTGTCAAAGGTCGCGCTTGCATGCCCCTGTTCATGCGAGGGTCATTCCTGCCTGTCAATCACCTACAAAAGGGTGCGCTCATGCAGTTTTTAAGACACTTCATGTTTGACATGACGGAAACAAGCTGGCATGGCCGCGTTCCTTATCCGAGGCATTGGCAGGCTTGCATAACATGGCAAAACCCGAACTCGGTCTAAAACGGACGTGCGTTGAGTGCGGCGCCCGCTTCTATGACCTGAACCGCGTCCCTACAGTGTGCCCCAAGTGTGGCACCACCCAGCCGAACGACATCGGCCGTCTGAAGCGGAGCGAAGGCCCGCTGCCGGAAGAAAAGGATCCGAAGGCTCAGCCTGACGAGAACGAAGATGATGTCGACGTCGATCTGGACACGGATGATGATGCCGATGACGATGTCATGGCACCTGATGATGATCTGGACGATGACGATGATCTTTCAAACGACATCGAAGTCACGACTGACAAGGACGACCGCGACGACAACTAAGGTTGTCCGTGCTCTTTCCTTTGCAGCAGCATTGAGCGGCTGCGCCGGTCCGGGGGACGTTTCGTCCCCGGATGGCGCAGCCGTTCGTGCATTGAAAGACCGGCTGGACCATCATCCCAGCGCAACGGCGGTCCTTCAGGAACACTGCGCTCTTCCCATCCGGGTGGTGCGCCTTCCAGCCCGAGAACAGCCTTCTCCGGACGTTCTTCTGCTTTTGGACGTCAAAACGGCAGATCAGGTGCGGACGCGGCACGTCCAGCTTCTATGCGGCGATGTGGCCCTGTCAGACGCCTGGAACTGGTATGTGCCAGAACGTCTGACGGCTGAAATGAACCATATCCTCGAGACGACAGACACACCTTTCGGGAAAGCTGTGACCGAGACACATTTCCACAGACAGCGACTCGAATCGCATTTTCCGGACGCATCGTCGGGAATCGTTCTGGAAAACCGGGCCATACTCCGGCGTGCGTCCGACAACGCACCCATTTCTCTGGTTGTGGAAGATTATCTTCCCGCAGCTCTGAAGCCCCAGCCCTGAACTTATCGGGCGGGTGACCAGTTGAGGTGCTGCCCGCCGTCCATCGCCAGCATCTGTCCGGTCACGGACGGGAGCGAGAACAGAGCCAGAGCGGCCTGAGCGATCTCTTCAGGCGAGGCACCGCACTTCAGGGGCGTTCCGGCGCACATTCGGTCAAAATGCTCCTGTGACTGCCCTACAGCCGGCAGAACAGGTCCGGGGCCAATCGCATTGACGCGAATCCGGGGGGCCAGCGCGAGCGCCAGCGTCTGTGTCAGGGTCCACAGACCAGCTTTAGACACGGTATAGCTGACGAAATGTGGTGTCAGGTTCCAGACACGCTGGTCCAGCATGTTCAGAATCAGTCCTTCCGCATCGTCCGGCAGAGACTGTGCCATAGCCTGAGACAGCATAAATGGCGCTCTCAGATTCGGTTCAATATGCTGGTCCCAGCTTTCCCTGGTCGCCGTCCCGATCTCGTCCCGCGTGAAGGCCGAAGCATTGTTGATGAGAACACCAATCGGCCCCAGCTTTTCCGTGGCTCTGGTAAAAAGGGCATCGACATCTTTTTCGCAGGCCAGATCCGCTTTCAGAAGACAACCGCGACCGCCAAGCCGATCGAGAAGCTCCTGAGCATCTGCCTCGCTCTCACGGTAGTGGATGGCGACCATAAAGCCCTGCTCCACCAGCATTTCGACCAATGCACGGCCAATGCGTCTGGCTCCCCCCGTCACAAGCGCTGTACGGGGAACGCGCGAAGAAATCATAAGGCGCGCCGTGCGATCAGGGCTGCGGCGAGTGTGCCATCATCCAGCACATCCAGCGCTCCCCCCATCGGGACACCATGTCCGACACGGCTGACCGTCACGCCTGTGGGAGCCAGCTTTTCCTGCAACCAGTGCGCGGTCGTTGCGCCTTCAACAGTTGCGCCAAGGGCCAAAATGACCTCCCTGACGCCACCTTCGGCAATACGATCCAGCAAAGACGCGACATTCAGGTCATCCGGACCAAGCCCTGCGAGCGCAGAAAGTGTGCCACCGAGCACCTGATAAACGCCCCGATGCACCCCCGCCCGCTCAAGTGCCCAGAGATCACCAACAGTCTCGACAACGCAGACCAGACCGCGATCACGGTGAGCATCCGTGCAGATATGGCAGGGATCGACTGTATCCAGATTCCCGCACAGAGTGCAGGTTCTCACACTGGTCGCGGCGCGTTCCATAAGATGCGCCAGAGGCAACATCCGCGCCTCTGGCTGGCGCAGCAGGCTGAGAGCAGCCCGTCTCGCGGACCGAGGACCAAGTCCCGGCAGACGGGACAGCATGGAAATCAGCTGTTCGATGTCATTGCTGATCATCATGGCGTCACGTCCGCGGGAAAAAGGATCAGAACGGCAGCTTCAGGCCAGGGGGCAGGTCCAGACCACCTGTCACATCGCGCATGGCCGCAGAACTGGCTGCTTCTGCCTTGTTCTTGGCATCCGTATAAGCAGCAACGATCAGATCCTGAAGCATTTCCATTTCGTTCGGATCAGCCAGCTTCGGATCGATTTTCAGGCTGCGCATTTCGCCCTTTCCCGTAAGCTGAAGCGTCACGAGACCTGCACCCGCCGAGCCATCCACCGTCAGATTGGCCAGATTTTTCTGGGCTTCTTCCATCTTGGACTGCATCTGGCTGGCCTGCTTCATCAGTCCGGCAAGGTTCTTCATAACGGCTCCTGGTCTTTCAGTAGATCGTCTTCATCAAGGAAATCGGCGTCGAGAGGCGCGAATTCCAGGTCGGGAGGAGAATCCTCCGTCAATGGTGCGGTTATTTCGGGTGGCAGACCGTATTCATCAAGAGAATGATCCTGCACATCGCCAATTTTCGCACCGGGGAAAGCTTCGAGAATGGCTTTGACCAGTGGATGAGCTTCAACCGCAGCCCGATTGAGCTGCACAACCTCGGCTCCCTGCTCGTCAAGCGTTGGTTCGCCCTCGGCAGTTGAGAGGCTGATGCGCCACTGACCGGGAAAATGCTCTTCCAGAAAACTTTGGAGAAGCCTGTCGGCTTTGGTCTGGGCATCTTCAAGGCGAATCTGAACATCTGGCGGGGAGAACCGCACGAGATGCACCGCATTGCGAAGCGTTCCATGAAGCTGGGGAACCTTGTCCCATGTCAGGGCCACCATTTCGCGCCATGTGCGCGGAGGCGTCAGGGGCTCTGGCTCAGGGGCCGGTTCGGACTCTGCTTCCGCGTAACCCGGCTCAATGATCTCGCCACCATTGGCAACCAGACGAACATGCGCTCTCGGGCCGCCCTGATCCGTAGACGCGGAAAGCTGCTGCGAGGCATGAGCCTGAATATTTACGCTGCCGGCTGAAGATCCGACGTTCGTAGAACCACCAGACGGACCAGACGGACCAGACGGACCAGACGGACCAGACGGACCAGACGGAAGCGAAAGGTCGACACCGCCTTCCGTCAACTGGCGGATCAGACGGTCCGGCGTCGGCAGCAGGCTGGCATGGCACAAACGGACCAGAACCATTTCCGCCGCCTGCCGTCGGTCAGGCGCGGCCTCAACCTCCCCAACGCCTTTGAGCAGGATTTGCCACGCACGCCCCAGAACACTCGTGGACAAACGATCGGCAAGCATGCCACCCCGCGTCCGCTCCGCTTCCGGCAGATCCCGGCCTTCTCGCAGGGGTGGCATAGCCTTGAGGCGGGACACGAGATGCAGAAGATCCAGCAGATCAGCCAAAAGAACGCCCAGATCAGCGCCTCTTGCATAAGCCTGATCCGTCAGGTCCAGAGCCGTTGCCGCTTTACCAGCCATAAGAGCTTCGAGCAGGTCAAAGACCAATCCGCGATCCGCCAGCCCAAGCATGTCTGACACAGCATCCGCATCGCTGGCACCCTGGGCAATCGCCTGATCCAGCAACGAAAGGCCGTCACGAACAGACCCATCAGCAGCGCGGGCAATCAGGGCCAGCGCGTCGTCAGAAAGGCTTGCGCCTTCCTTCTGCGCAATGCGGCCAAAATGTTCGATCAGCAAAGATTGCGGCACACGGCGCAGATCAAAGCGCTGACAGCGGGACAGGACCGTGACCGGCACCTTCCGCAGTTCTGTCGTCGCGAAAATGAAGGTAACCTGCGGCGGTGGTTCTTCAAGCGTTTTCAGAAGCGCATTGAACGCATTGCGGGACAGCATGTGCACTTCATCGATGATGAAGACTTTCATGCGCGCCTGCATCGGGCGGAAGCGCGTGGCCTCAATGATCTCACGCACGTCATCCACGCCGGTGCGGGAGGCCGCGTCCATTTCCAGAACGTCCGGGTGCCGATCCGCAAGAATGGCGGTGCAGTTCGCGCAAACGCCACAGGGTTCAGCCGTCGGACCACCCTTCCCGTCAGGCCCAACACAATTCAGGGCACGTGCGATGATACGGGCTGTCGTGGTCTTACCCACACCGCGCACGCCCGTCAGCATGAAGGCATGCGCCACACGCTTCAGTTCGAACGCGCGCCGCAGGATACGGACCAGCGAGTCCTGACCAATCAGATCTTCAAAAGTCTGAGGCCGATATTTTCGGGCAAGAACACGATAGGGCGTGTTGTTTTCCGGGAGCGCAGGAACCGGAACGGGCTCCGCAGGCGCATCACCGAAAAAGCCACCACCGTTTTCAGGCGGCAGGGGAAGATCGTCGTTATCGTCAGTCATGAAACTGGAAACCGTCAGAGCGGGATGTGAAGACCGCTCTCTGTCGGCCTTGTGCCGGGGCGCAGAACAGAAAATCTGCCGCGCCCGCAGGCTGTACTTGATAGGAGGCCGGACATTTAACCCGGATAAAACTCACTGCGGCTGCTTCCTTCCGGACCTGACCGGGTTGGCAAGGTATCCGTCCAAAGCCGACCTCCCGGCGCTCTCCTAACACGGAGATGGGGGTGTCTGACAACCCCCTATCATTCACCCGCGGCTTCACCACCCGCATGACGCGGATCAGCAGCACCGTAGATCAGGCCCGTTTTGTGAGCAGACAGGCTCGGACGATCTGCCAGAATGCCTTCAGCCACACCCCATGGGCGATGCAGGGAGAGCGCGTATCCTTCGGATTTCAGCGCATTCATCACATCATCCGTCAGGGCACCCGGCTCCAGTTCTACAGCAGACGGCTCCCACTGTTCGTGGATTCGAGGCAGATCCACAGCCTGTCGGATATCCAGGCCGTAATCGAGCACGCCCAGAATGGCGGAGAGCGTAATCGTCGGGATACGGGAGCCACCGGGGCTGCCAATCACCATAATAACCTTGCCGTCCTTCGAGACAATCGACGGAGACATGGAGGACAGCGGTGTCTTGCCCGGAGCAATGGCATTGGCTTCGGAGCCAACAATTCCGAACATGTTCGGTGCACCCGGCTTGGACGAGAAATCATCCATTTCGTCATTGAGCCAGATGCCGGTGTTGCCACCCATCACACCCGAGCCGAACCAGCCATTGAGGGTATAAGTGGCCGAAACCGCCATACCGCTTTTGTCCAGAACAGAGAACTGGGTCGTCTCATGCTTTTCCTGCGTATCCGGCGCGGCTTCTGCGGCCTTGACCGGGAGTGCTTCGCCTGCACGCAGCGTGTTGGAAGGCAGCGCATGATCCAGCGGAATACCAGCCCGCACCTGCGCGGCGTAAGCGGGATCGTTCAGGTGTTCGATCGGATTTCTGACGAAAGCCGGATCACCAAGGTCACGCCGGTCTGAATAGGCATGACGCATGGCTTCAATTTCACGCTGCGCAGACGCCGCCGTGTGCAGGCCCAGCGCGTGCATGTCATAGCCAGACAGAATGTTCAGGATTTCGCAGAGCGCTACACCACCACCACTGGGCGGAGGGGCTGTATCGATCGTGTAGCCCCGATAGGTGCAGCGGATCGGGTCCATGAAACGAATATGGTAGTTTGTGAAGTCAGCGGCTTCCAGAAGACCACCGCCTTCTTTACTGGCGCGTACGATCTCAGCGGAAATCGGCCCGTCATAGAAAGCCTTCGGCCCATTCTTGGCGACCAGTTCCAGCGAATTGGCGAGGTTTTTCTGAACCAGTCGGTCACCCGGTTCAAAAGACGACCCATCCGGACGCAGAAAAATCGGACGCGCATACGGGTCCTGACGGAAATACTTCGTGGACGTGTTCAGAAGCTGCACGTCCCCTTCATTCAGAATGAAGCCATCGCGTGCCAGAGCAATAGCAGGCGCCATGACCTTCTCACGCGACAGATGCCCCCATTTTTGCAGGATCGTATCTAGTCCAGCCACCGTCCCCGGAACCGCAACGGCTTTCCAGCCTTCCGTGGACAGACCCGGAATAACCTTGCCGGAAGCATCCTGATACATTGTGGCGGTTGCGGCACCCGGCGCATGTTCGCGGAAATCCACGAAAACCGTCTGACCGGATTTCAGGCGAATGGTCATGAAACCGCCGCCGCCAATATTACCCGCAGCCGGATAGACAACTGCCAGCGCATAACCTACGGCAACAGCCGCATCGATGGCGTTACCGCCCTGTGCAAGAATCTGCGCCCCGGCTTCCGATGCAAGATGCTGCGCTGAGACCACCATGCCGTGCTTGCCTGAGGCCAGCACGCCCGGAGACATATGATCCGGACCGAAAGCCAGCGGATCGTGAGCAGAACTCAGAGTAGTCGTTGCGGGAGCAGCCAGCGCTGTGCCCCCTGTCAGACCTGCAACAATCAGGGCAAAGATTTTTTTCATGCGCCAGCTCCGTAAGGGGGCTTGTTGTAACCTTTCGGGGAGAGGGTGAAGATTTCGCAGCCGTCTTCCGTCACCCCAACCATATGCTCAAACTGAGCGGAGAGTGTGCGGTCACGCGTAACGGCTGTCCAGCCATCATCCAGTACTTTGACCTCGGGCTTGCCGATATTGAGCATCGGTTCGATCGTGAAGACCATTCCCGGCACCAGCTTCACGCCCTGCCCCGGCTTTCCATAATGCAGGACGTTCGGAGCGGCGTGAAAGTCTCGCCCGATGCCATGCCCGCAGAAATCACGCACGATGGAGAAGCGGTTCTTTTCAGCATGAACCTGAATCGCATGGCCGACATCGCCAAGTGTATTGCCCGGCTTGACCTGCTCAATCCCCAGCATCAGGGACTCATAGGTCACTTCAACCAGCTTCTCGGCTTTCTTCGGGGCTTTTCCGACGATGTACATGCGGGAATTGTCGCCGTACCAGCCATCCAGAATGGACGTCACATCGATATTGACGATATCGCCGTTGGAAAGCTTTTTGTCCCCCGGAATACCGTGACAGACCACATGGTTGATGGAAATGCAGCAGGCTTTCGGGAAGCCATGGTAGTTCAGGGGAGCCGGGATCGCGCCATGAGCCAGGGTAAACTCATGAATAATCCGGTTCAGTTCTTCCGTCGTGACACCCGGCTGAACATACTCCGTGATCATATCCAGCGTTTCTGAAGCCAGTTGCCCGACTTTTCTCAGATGTTTGAAGTCTTCACTGTCGTAAAGAACAATCCCACGCGAATTATCACCCATGTCTGCCGCCCGATCCTTAATCTTTCTACAGGTCGGGACAAAATGCGACTGTCCTGCCTTGACCGCAAGGCAGGGAGACGAGTTTTTCAGCCTCGCGGGTGACGACCCGCCTTGTGATGGGTCGCGACATGATGCGCACTGACCATACGGACCGATGCTCCCCGCCGGGTAATACGACCGAAGCGGCGAGGCCCTGTCGGGGCATCCGCCACCTCCATCGGACGATTGGATGCAACCAGCGTGCGGCTATGCGCGAAGCGACCACCATGACGGGCAGAAGCAATCATCATCGTCCGTGGTGCGACCGGATGCATCAGCGGCTGCGGTGCCACACCTTCAGAAGCGAAGGCATCATCCAGAATGGACGCCATTTCCATAGAGCGGCGCCCATTGGACGACGACCCCAGCACCACACCAATCAGGCGGACATTCCCACGAATGGCGGACGTCACGAGATTATGGCCAGCCGCATCCGTGTAGCCTGTCTTCATCCCGTCAGCGCCTGCATAGATCTTCAGCATCGGATCATGGTTCGGCACCAGATGACGATGGAAGTAGAAGGAAGGTACGCCGAAATAGTGATAATACTGCGGGAAATCATTGATCAGATGCTGTGCCAGAAGGGCAAGATCATGCGCCGTTGTCACCTGATCCGGATCTGGCAGACCGGACGCATTGCGGAACGTCGTGTTCGTCATGCCCAGAGCGCGGGCCTGCTGTGTCATGAGCTGGGCGAAGCGCACTTCGTCACCACCGCCCAGAAACTCACCCAGAGCGCAGGCGGCGTCATTGGCGGATTTCGTAACCAGAGCAAGAATGCCCTGCTCAACCGTCAGACGTGTTCCCGGTACAAGCCCCAGCTTCGAAGGCGCCTGCATGGAAGCATGAATGGAGACCGGAACTTCCTGATCCAGCGTAATCTGGTGCGCTTCAAGGGCGCGGAAAGTGAGATACAGCGTCATGAGCTTGGTCAGAGACGCCGGATAGCGCTGCAACTCCGCATCGGACTGCGAGAGGACGGCTCCGGTTCGGGCATCCATCACGAAGCTGGAAACATGCCCGGCATATTGCGCGCGGGCGGACCCCATACCTACTGCCGTCAGTGCACATAACAGGAGGGCCTTGCGGAAAGGAGAACGCATTCTATGGCAGCCTCTGAACAGAACATTATCGCCGGGGACAGTCAGACCGCTTTGGAACGGCCTGTAATCCCATTACATTAGGCGCAACAAAAAGCGCCCGTCCACAGGGTTTGCGGGAGTTTGCTTAATTTTTCGTAAGCATGACGCAAAGCCGACCAGATCATGTCAGGAACATGGCAATATTCACGAAATGTACTGCTTCTTACCCCCTTCTCAAGTCGGGGGAAGCGTCCCATATCATACCAGTCATGTCTTCTTACGATTTTCTTTCACCCGCTACCGCCAGTCTGCAAGCCGAATCCATGTACGGATCGACCGTGATGGGGCCAGGACCGTCGGACCCCAAAGAACCTACGGGGCCACGCCTTCCCGATGACGAAGATCTGGGACTCAGCGTTGTCGTTCGTCCTCGGACACGGACGCGCAAGCCGTCCATGTACAAGGTACTGATGCTGAATGACGACTACACGCCAATGGAGTTCGTCGTGCATGTGCTGGAGCGCTTTTTCTCCATGAACCGGGAAGAAGCGACAGCCGTCATGTTGCAGGTGCATCAGCGAGGGGTCGGCGTCTGCGGCGTCTTTACCTACGAGGTTGCGGAAAGCAAGGTGGCTCAGGTTATGGATCTGGCACGCCAGAACCAGCATCCGCTTCAGTGTACGATCGAAAAAGACTGACTTTCCTGCCCTAAGGAATGCAGGCACCGGACAATTTCTTGTTCGATCCTGCGTTTCTGACTGGCGTTACGTGTTGCACCACGACAAGATACCTCTTCCACGAGAGGTCGAGAGGAGCGCCACCCTATGCTGTCCCGTACGCTCGAACAGACGCTCCACCGCGCCCTGACATTCGCGGGGGATCGGCGTCATGAATATGCCACCCTCGAACATCTGCTGCTGGCTCTGACAGAAGATGCCGACGCACTGACGGTTTTCCGCGCCTGCGGAATCGACCTTGAGAAGCTGCGCTCCGACCTGACCGATTTCCTGGACAAGGATCTGGCGGGGCTAGCGTCAGATCGCCCGACAGAACCCAAACCAACGGCGGCTTTCCAGCGCGTGATCCAGCGTGCGGCCATTCATGTGCAGAGCACAGGCCGCGACGAAGTCACGGGCGCGAACGTGCTGGTTGCGCTCTTTGCCGAGCGTGAAAGCCATGCCGTGTACTTCCTGCAATTGCAGGACATGACACGACTCGACGCCGTGAACTTCATTTCTCATGGAATTGCCAAAGCTCCGGACCGGGGTGCGGGCCGCAAACCTGCAACTGCGTCCAAGGACACGTCCGAGCGCGAAGAGCGCAAGGAAACGGCCAAGGACGGTGCACTGGCGACCTATTGCGTCAATCTGAACGATCGCGCCCGTGAAGGACGGATCGATCCGCTGATTGGTCGCGATCAGGAAATCGAACGCACGATCCAGATCCTCTGCCGCCGCACGAAGAACAACCCGCTTTATGTGGGTGATCCGGGTGTGGGCAAGACGGCTATTGCAGAAGGTCTGGCCAAGCGCATCGTTGAGAAGGACGTACCTGAAGTCCTGCAGGACAGCACGATTTTCTCCCTCGACATGGGTTCGCTTCTGGCTGGTACGCGCTATCGCGGTGACTTTGAGGAACGCCTCAAGGCCGTTGTGACGGAACTTGACCAGACGCCGGGTGCAATCCTGTTCATCGACGAAATCCACACCGTCATTGGTGCGGGTGCAACGTCGGGCGGGGCAATGGATGCGTCCAACCTTCTGAAACCGGCTCTGGCGGCTGGCACGCTGCGCTGCATCGGGTCCACGACGTACAAGGAGTTCCGTCAGCACTTCGAGAAGGACCGTGCTCTGGTACGACGCTTCCAGAAGATCGACGTGCCGGAACCATCCATTGAGGATGCCATCAAGATCCTGCGGGGCCTGAAGGGCAGCTACGAGAAGCACCATAAGGTTCGCTACACCGACGAGGCCCTGCGTGGCGCCGTCGAACTGGCAGCCCGTTACGTGCATGACCGCAAGCTGCCGGACAAGGCCATCGACGTGATTGATGAGGTCGGCGCGGCCCGGATGCTGGTTCCCGAGAACAAGCGCCGCAAGACCGTCACGCTGAAAGACGTGGAAGACGCCATCGCCAAGATTGCGCGTATTCCGCCTAAGGCTGTCACGGCAGATGACCGGGAGACCCTGCGCCATCTGGAGCGGGATCTGCGGAACATGGTGTTCGGTCAGGACAAGGCGATTGATGCGCTTGCCGCCGCGATCAAGCTGTCCCGCGCCGGTCTGCGCGATATGGAAAAGCCGATCGGCAACTACCTGTTCTCCGGCCCCACAGGTGTCGGCAAAACGGAAGTGGCCAAGCAGCTTGCTTCGTCTCTGGGCATTGAACTGATCCGGTTCGACATGTCCGAATACATGGAGCGCCATTCGATCTCCCGTCTGATCGGTGCGCCTCCGGGCTATGTCGGGTTTGATCAGGGTGGACTGCTGACGGATGCGATTGACCAGCATCCCCATGCCGTCCTGCTGCTGGACGAAATCGAAAAGGCCCATCCGGACCTTTACAACGTCCTGCTTCAGGTCATGGATCATGGTCGTCTGACAGATCACAACGGCAAGACCGTCGATTTCCGCAATGTGATCCTCATCATGACCACGAATGCCGGTGCGGCGGATCTGTCCAAGGAAGCCATCGGCTTTGGTCGCACTAGCCGTTCGGGCGAGGATGAAGAGGCGATCAAGCGCACCTTCACCCCTGAGTTCCGGAACCGTCTGGATGCGGTCATTCCGTTTGCCAATCTGACGCCGGAGACTGTGGGTCGCGTGGTGGAGAAGTTCATTCTCCAGCTCGAAGCTCAGCTGGCCGACCGTCACGTCACGATCGAAATCTCCTCTGCCGCCAAGGAATGGCTGGCCGAGAAGGGTTACGATCGCCTGTATGGCGCACGCCCTCTGGGCCGCGTCATTCAGGAGCACATCAAGAAGCCTCTGGCGGAAGAACTGCTCTTCGGCCGGCTGGCAAAGGGTGGCGCTGTGAAGATCGGTTTGAAAAACGACGCACTGGACTTCGAGATCATCGAAGGCTCGGAGCTCAAGAACGAAGATGCCGAGAAAAAAGACGAAGCGACGAACTAAGTCGTCTCGTCAGGGGGAAAGCCCCGGAGGATCATTCTCCGGGGCTTTTTTTATTCGTAGCGATGTCCGTTGACGGTCACATACCCGGCCCAGGGCCATTTGCGGCTTGTGCCATGATGCGTCCAGTCGATGCCCTGTTTGCGCAGGCTGTCGTAATAATAGCGGCCCTGCACTTCAACATTGTCGCCCTTCTGGACCCACGGCCACTGAGGGGCGCTCATCTCATCCAGCCCGGAGACGATCCGGATAGAAACGCCCTGCCCGACATCGACGTAAAAGTAACCATGCCAGCCGCTGCGTGTTCTTTGCGCACGCTGGGCCACAGCGATGACACGCCCACAGATATGTTCGGGAAGATCTGTCCGGGTGGCGCCGCGTTGTTCGAAGGTCTGCTGGTCATTCAGGAATTTTGCGTTGTCGCAAGTCGCTGGCATGGAGGCCACGCTCTGGGCAGACGCTGCGAGTGGCGCGCCAAGGCAGGCCATTAGCGCCGGAAGTTTCAGACGGGACATCATGGAAAAAGCACCCTCCGTTCAGGAAAGTGCTTTTATGCTCCGTTCCATACTCTGAAACAAATAGCCGGCTGATTCACATCGTTCCAAAAAGGACGGACGTATCGATCATGCGGTTCGAGAAACCCCATTCGTTGTCATACCAGGCACAGACGCGCACCATCCGTCCGCATTCCATGATCGCCGTCTGTGTTGCATCGAAATTGGACGACGCGGGCGAGTGGTTGAAATCGCTGCTGACCAGAGGCGCATCGCTATAAGCCAGCACCCCTTTCAGAACCCCCTTGGCCGCTTCCTGCATGACGCGGTTCACATCCTTTGGTGTCTCAGGCGGATTGCGGGACAGGAAGTCGAGCGACACCAGTGAGACATTCGGCGTTGGAACACGGATGGAGGTTCCATCCAGCCGACCTTTCAGATGGGGCAGCACCAGTCCGATGGCCTTGGCGGCCCCAGTCGAGGTGGGAACCATGTTCAGGGCGGCGGAGCGCGCACGTCTGAGGTCACGGTGACGACGGTCCACGATCTGCTGGTCTCCGGTATAGGAATGGATCGTGACCATGTAGCCGCATTCGATGCCGAAATTGTCGTCCAGCACTTTTACAAGCGGAGCAAGGCAGTTGGTCGTGCAGGAGGCGTTGGAAATGACCGTCATTTCTGGCTTCAGCATGTCATTATTCACACCATATACAATGGTGGCATCAACATCCGTTCCCGGCGCGGAAATCAGAACCTTGCGTGCACCGGCATCCAGAAGAAGCCCTGCTTTTTCCTTCGTCGTAAAAAGACCTGAACATTCAAGAGCCACATCCACGCCCTTGAACGGCACCTTTGAAGGATCACGCTCGGAAGAAACACGGATAGGACCGTAAATTCTGCCGTTATGGGTGATTGTGAGCATGTCGCCCTCAAGCTGCACCTCACCCGGCATCCGGCCATGCACGCTGTCATAAATCAGCATATGCACCTTGTCTTCGACTGATCCAGGCCCATTGATTCCGACCGGCGTGACGTCCTGCCGTCCTGTTTCAACGATGCTGCGAAGGGCCAACCTGCCAATACGGCCGAAACCGTTAATGGCGATCTTTACTGTCATTGTCTTGGGTCTCCGTCAGGGGAAACCGCTGCCGGGACGAGTCCACGGCGGCGGTTTGTCCCGGCAGGCGTGAGAGCGCCGGGACAGTCTTGCCAGAAAGGGTGTCAGAGCCGGGGTTCACAGGCCGATCCGGTTGAGCGGCTTGCCAGCCATGAGGTTCCGCTCGATCTGTTCGAGGCTGACACCACGCGTTTCAGGCACGAATTTCAGAGTCAGGTAGATGAAGAACGCATTGAAAGCGGCATACATCCAGAAGGTCTGAGCATTGCCGATCGTGTTCAGAAGCGTCAGGAACGTCAGACCGACGATCATATTCGTAAGCCAGTTGGTGAAGGTCGAGCAGGCAATACCGAAGTCACGGCCCTTGATGGGCTGCACTTCCGAACACAGGATCCACACCAGCGGTCCGGCAGAGAACGCAAAGCCCACGATGAAGGCCAGCAGCATCACGACAGCACCATAGCGGGCCAGTTCGCTGTCACCCGTTCCGAAATAGAGAAGCGTGCCAACCGTAAACATGCCGATCGTCATGATAATGAAGCCGGCAATGAGCATCGGACGGCGGCCCCATTTGTCCACGAAGCCGATGGCGATGAACGTGGAGAGCACGTTGACCAGTCCGACAATCGCCGTACCCCACATGGCTGCGTTATCGCCGAAACCTGCGACTTCGAAGATGCGCGGGGCGTAGTACATGACCACGATGATCCCCGTGAACTGCTGCATGGTCTGAAGCAGAACCCCGAGAAACACGGAACGGCGGAAGTTGGCATTGGCCTTGAAGAGACCGTAGCCACCTTCGATCTGGGCAAGCTGCTCTTCGATGTCTGCAATTTCCGAGCGTGCTTCCCCTTCATGGCCACGGAGCTGATGCAGGACCGTGAAGGCCTCGTCCTTGCGCCCACGCAGAACCAGCCAGCGCGGGCTGTCCGGCAGCAGAAGCACACCCAGCAAAAACACGACGCCGGGAATGGCAACGATTCCGAGCATCCAGCGCCAGGAACCGGAATACGCCAGCAGCGCATCGGAGATGAACGCTACGAAAATCCCGACCGTGATCATGAGCTGGTAAACCGAGATCAGAGACCCGCGGTAGTGCTGATGGGCGATCTCGGAGATGTAAAGTGGAGCGGTAAAGCTGGCGATACCAACAGACACGCCAAGCACCATCCGTCCGATGATGAGAAACGTGACGGACGTGGCCAGCGCACAGAGCAGCGAACCCAGAACGAACAGGAAAGCGGAAGACAGCAGCAAGCGTTTGCGGCCGAAGAGGAAAGAGAGCCGGCCGCCAGAAACTGCGCCCAGCGCTGCCCCGACCATCATGGCCGAAACGATGCATTCCTTGCCGAAATCCGTCACGTTGAATTCCTGACCGATGAATTTCAGGGCGCCTGAAATCACACCGAGATCGAGGCCGAACATCAGCCCCGCGACCGCAGCCAGAATTGCGGTCAGAACACTTTTACCATTCAGGGACACTGGCGGCGATGCCGAAAGGTCGATGCCACTCATTGCCTTGTTCCTCTTCTTCAGGTTCCCGTTATGGGAACAACCTTTAACTGTTCATGTTCTAGAGTTATTATCTCAGGTAAAATCAAATAAAAGAGAACGTTTTTCATTCTCTTTTATTTAAAATTTACATGTTCGGATAGTTCGGACCATCCCCACCCTGCGGTGTTGTCCAGACGATATTCTGACTCGGGTCTTTGATGTCACACGTTTTACAGTGCACGCAGTTCTGGAAGTTGATCTGGAAGCGTGGCTGTTCATTTTCCGGGCGCAGCACTTCATAGACACCCGCCGGGCAATATCGCTGGGCCGGTTCGTCATAGAGCGGCAGATTGACCCCTATCGGGATGGATGGATCACGCAGTGTCAGATGGCACGGCTGGCGTTCTTCATGGTTCGTGAAGGAAAACGCCACGTTGGTCGTACGGTCGAAACTCAGTTCGCCATCTGGTTTGCGATACTCGATCCGCTTGAACTGCGAAGCCAGACCCGTTGCTGCGGCATCGGATTTGCCATGATGCAGAGTCCGGAACGGGGAATACCCGACCAAACTCGTCATCCACATATCAAGCCCACCGAGCGCGACACCCCCGATCAACCCGAAACGCTCCCACAGCGGTTTGACGTTCCGAACAGGTTTGAGATCCGCGCCAACAGGGCCGTTGCGGAGTTCATCTTCATAGGCCGTCAGTTCATCCTGTGCCCTGCCCGCAGCCAGAGCGGAGCGCGCCGCATCGGCGGCCGCGATGCCGGAGAAAATGGCGTTATGACTGCCCTTGATGCGCGGGACATTCACCAACCCGGCCGAACAACCCAGCAGAACACCGCCAGGGAAGGTTACCTTGGGGATGGACTGCCAACCGCCTTCTGAAAGCGCACGAGCCCCGTAGGCCACACGCTTTCCGCCCTTCAGTAGTTCAGCCACCATCGGATGGTGCTTGAATTCCTGAAACTCGCGATACGGGTCCAGATACGGGTTTTCATAGCCAAGATGGACCACAAACCCGACGCAGACCTGATTGTTGTCGAGATGGTAGATGAAGGACCCCCCACCGGCTTTGCTGTTCAGCGGCCAGCCCATGGTGTGCGTGACCGTGCCTTCATGATGTTTGGCGGGATCGATCTCCCAGATTTCCTTGAGGCCCAATCCGAATTTCTGCGGGTCTTTGCCCTCGGACAAAGCAAACCGGTCCATCAACTGACGGGCCAGTGAACCCCGTGCACCTTCCGCGAAGAACACGTACTTCCCGCGCAGCTCCATGCCCGACTCATAGGCATCACCCGGCGTTCCATCCGGGTTCTTGCCAAACTCACCAGCCACGACACCCGCAACGCGGCCCTGCTCGTCATAAACGATCTCGCTCGCTGCCATGCCGGGGAAAATTTCCACCTCCAGGCCCTCTGCGACCTGTGCCAGCCAGCGACAGACATTCCCGAGCGAGACGATGTAATTCCCATGGTTGTCCATGAGTTTTGGCATCATGCTGTTCGGCAGGCGGATCTGGCTCTTTTCCGTCAGCAGGAAGAAATTATCTTCCCTCACCGGGACGGTAATGGGTGCATCCATGGTCCGCCAGTCAGGAAGCAGCACATCCAGCGCGCACGGATCAATGACCGCACCTGACAGGATATGCGCCCCAACTTCAGACCCTTTATCCAGTACGACCACGGAGAGGTCCGGCTCATTCTGTTTGAGCCGGATCGCCGCGGAGAGACCGGCAGGGCCAGCGCCGACGATGACAACGTCATAGTCCATGCTTTCCCGTTCGATCGTAGTCATGGTCTTTCTCCTCCCTGCAGGCCTCCGGGGCCTGTCAGAGTTTTGCCGTCAGTTCGGGAAGGATGGTGAAGAGGTCTCCCACCAGCCCGTAATCCGCGACCTGGAAAATCGGGGCGTCTTCGTCCTTGTTGATGGCGACGATCACCCGGGAATCCTTCATGCCGGCCAGATGCTGGATCGCTCCGGAAATACCGACTGCGATATACAGCTCCGGCGCCACGATCTTGCCCGTCTGCCCGACCTGCCAGTCATTCGGCGCATATCCGGCATCCACCGCAGCACGGCTGGCACCGATGGCGGCATTCAGCTTGTCCGCAAGCTTGGCGATGGTATCGAAGTTCTCTTTCGATCCGACGCCACGCCCTCCTGAAACAATGGTCTTGGCAGCCGTCAGCTCAGGACGTTCGGACTCAACTGCCTTGTTTTCCACCCAGGACGAAAGCCCCGGATCAGCCGGAACGGACACAGTTTCCACACTGGCAGACCCACCTTCGCCAACAGCCGAGAAGGCCGCCGTACGAATAGTGAAAACCTTCACCGGATCGGAGGACTGCACCGTCTGGATCGCATTGCCGGCATAGACAGGACGATCGAACGTCTCGGCATCCTTCACGGCCGTTACGTCTGACAGGATCATGACATCCAACAAAGCCGCAACGCGTGGCAGAACGTTCTTGGAAAATGCCGTCGAGCCCGCAGCGATATGGCTATAGCCGGATGCCAAAGACACGATGAGGGCAGCGACAGGTTCAGCCAGTTCATGAGCCAGAGATGCATCATCCGCCAGCAGGACTTTGGACACACCATCGAGCTTTGCAGCTTCAGCGGCAGCCTCCGCTCCATTCTGGGTAGCGACGAGAACCGTCACATCGCCCAGCGCCTTGACGGCGGACAGAGCCTTGGCAACGGTATCGGTAACGAGGTGGCCATTGGCCACTTCAGCAAGCAGCAGAACAGACATCAGATCACTCCTGCTTCAGTCTTGAGTTTCGAAACCAGTTCATCAACGGAACTGACCTTCACACCAGCCTGGCGCTGAGGTGGTTCAGCCGTACGGATGACCTTCAGACGCGGCGCAATATCCACACCAAGGTCAGACGCCTTGCGTTCTTCGAGCGGCTTCTTCTTGGCCTTCATGATGTTGGGCAGAGCGACATAGCGCGGCTCGTTCAGGCGCAGATCCGACGTGATGATGGCCGGCAGCTTTACGCGGATGGTCTGAAGGCCACCATCAACCTCACGGCTGACGGTTGCACTGTCGCCCTCAATCTCGACGGATGATGCGAAGGTGGCCTGGCCCCAACCCAGCAGGGCGGCGAGCATCTGACCAGTCGCGTTCATATCGTTATCGATGGCCTGCTTGCCCGCGATGACGAGGTTTGGTTTCTCATCCTCAATCACCTGCGCCAGCAGTTTGGCGACGGCGAGAGGCTCGATATCTACGTTCACATCCGTCGTGGCTTCGACAAAAATGGCGCGGTCCGCGCCCATGGCGAGCACAGTGCGCAGTGTTTCTTTCGCCTGCGGCACACCGATGGAGACAGCAACCACTTCCGTGGCGATGCCTTTTTCCTTGAGACGGACAGCTTCTTCGATGGCGATTTCGTCAAACGGATTGACCGACATCTTGACGTTCGCAAGCTCGACCCCAGATCCGTCACCCTTTACGCGGATGCGGACGTTGTAATCGACGACACGTTTGACAGGGACGAGGATCTTCATGATGCCCTCCGATGGATCAGCAGACAGTGCGGAAGCGTTCGACCATCGTGTCCAGCACGTCAGCCGGGTGGCGCTTCCACCAGTTATTCGCGGAAAAGATTTCCACCTCGCAGAAACCGGAATACCCGGCGGCTTCCACCTCCCTGCGGATCCCCCGCAGGTCTGCAACGCCGTCCCCCATCATCCCGCGGTCAAGCAGGATGTCGGTTGTGGGAACAAGCCAGTCACAGAGGTGAAAACCCAGAATGCGGTTTCCCGCACGAGCGAGCTGGCGTGGCAGGTCCGTGTCCCACCACACATGGTAGATATCGATCGCAACGCCCACGCTCTCCGACGCCAGAAGGTCGCAGAGATCCAGGGCGTCACGGGTGGTCGTGAGGCAGGAGCGGTCTCCGGCATAAGCCGGATGCAGAGGCTCCAGTGCCAGTTTCACGCCACAGGCTTCAGCGTAGGGAATGGCCTTCGTCATGCGGTCCGCCACGATGTCCAGACTGCGCGTCACGCCTTTCGTGCCGGTTTCCACACCACCGACAACGATGGTCAGAACATCGGTCCCGAGTGCGGCCGTCTGGTCGATGGAGCGACGGAAATCCGACAGAATCGCCTCTTCGCTCTGAAGGCCCAGCGGCCCGACCAGAAACGGCGTCCGGCACAGGCCGACAACCTTCACTCCAGCCTGACGCGCCCGATCTCCGATTTCCGCAGCCCTCTCTTCGATCTCCCGCCGCCAGAACACGATCCCGCCAATGCCACGTTCAGCACAGGCGTCGATCGTCTGTTCCGGTGACCACCCTGCTCCAACGCCCGGCACATTATGGCCAAGCGTTGCGGTATTGAGGGCGAGAGCCGAATGATCGTGACGGAAGTCCCGCATGGTCAGGCCCCGTATATCGCCAGAAGCGACTTCATCCGGTGCACGGCCAGATCGGGATTCCGCAGCAGGCCGCAGCCATCAGCGAGACGGAAGATCTCCGTGAAATGCTGGAGGGAGCGCATGGACTGCGCACCATTCAGCATGATGAAGTGATCCTGAAATCCGTTCAGCCAGGCCAGGAACACCACGCCCGTCTTGTAGTACTGCGTGGGGGCCTGAAAGATCACGCGAGCCAGCGGAACGGTCGGGTCGAGCGCAGCGTGAAAGCCTTTCACATCGCCTTCACCCAGCAGTTTCACACCACGAGCCGCCAGCGGCGCGATCGGATCAAAAATGCCCAGAAGCGCATGGCTGTAGCCCTGCTCATCCCCGGCGATCAGTTCGGGGTAATTGAAATCATCCCCCGTATACATCCGCACGCCCTTGGGCAGGCGACGACGCATGATGATTTCCTTCTCCTTGTCGAGAAGGGAAATCTTGATGCCGTCCACCTTCGAGACGTTTTCTTCAATGATGCTCAGAACTGTTTCCAGGGCTTCATTGAAGTCATCCGTGCCCCAGTAGCCAGCCAGAGCCGGATCGAAATCCTTGCCCAGCCAGTGCAGAACGACAGGCTCATCACAGGCAGAGAGCACCTCGCGGTAAACCCGCTTATAGTCCTCGGCACTGGACGCCACGCGAACGAGGGCTCGGCTGGCCATCAAAATGACACGTGCGCCAACCTTCTGGATCGCCTCGACCTGTTCCAGGTACGCCGCCAGAACTTGATCAACGGAGCGTGCATCCTTCGGGTCCAGATGGTCTGTCCCCGCGCCGTTCACGACCATCGCATCCGGAAGTTCGGCCTTGGTGCGACGGATCAGATCCAGCGCACCGGGCCAGTCCAGACCCATGCCGCGCTGAGCCGTATCCATCGCTTCCGCAATTCCAAGGCCCATGCCGACGAGATAGCGACGGAACTCAAGCGTCTTCTTCCAGTCAATCGTAGCGCGGCCGGACGGTGCATTATCCGTAAACGGATCAGCGACGACATGGGCCGCCGAGTAGACGATCCGGGCCGGATTGGCAGGAAGGACACTGCGAGGAACAGGAGTACCGATCAGATGGTAATCCATCTTCCGGCCGGTTTCGTCGGGCAGGATGATCTTCATAACCGTTTCTCAGAAGCGCGGCACAAGCATTCCGGCATCCGCCGAAATGACCTGGCCTGTGGTGTAAGGCAGTTTCCCGGTGGCAAGGGCCGCAATGATGCGCCCCATGTCCGAGGGCTCTCCAACACGGGGAAGAAGGGTCAGCCCCTCTTCCGCGCGCTGGCGGTAGTGCTGGATCACGGCAGCCGTCATTTCTGTAGCGATCAGACCAGGCTGAACGTCATAGACTGCGATATTCTCGATCCCGAGACGCACGGCCAGAGCCTTGGACACCATGGCCGCTGCAGCCTTTGACGCGCAGTATTCAGACCGCTGCACCGCCACAGCCGTCGCGTTCGACGATGTGACGTTGACGATCGAATGGAACGCATCCGCTGACCGTTCCCGCCCCAGAAGACGCTTTACGAAAGCCTGCGAGAGAAAGAACACTGCCTTCGCATTGATTGTCAGGCAGCGGTCCCAGCTTGCTTCGGACACCTCCAGCAGGTCACCCCGCTGGAGAACGCCGACGCCCGCATTGTTCACCAGTGTTGTCAGTGGGCCGAGTTCGTCTTCGATCCGCGCCAGAACACCCTCATGGGCGCTGATGTCGGACACGTCGAACGGGGCGGCCACAACCTTTGCGCCCAGCCCTTCCAGACGGGCAACGGCTGCACGCAGTTCTGCATCATCAACCGGTCCATTGACCGCTAAAGAAAATCCCTCTTTAGCGAGCGCTTCAGCGGCGGCGAGGCCAATCCCGCGTGAGGAGCCGGTGACGAGAGCAACCTGTTTCATGCACGGGCGCCCTTCTTGAGCAGTTCACGCGCGATGATCATGCGCTGAATCTGGTTGGTGCCTTCGTAGATCTGCGTGATCTTGGCATCGCGATACAGACGTTCAACTTCGAAGCCACGGATGTACCCGGAACCGCCGAAGACCTGCACAGCATCGGCGGTGCGAGCCACCGCCATGTCACCGGCAAAACACTTCGCCATGGAACAGGAACGTGTGGCATCCTGCCCGTTGTCGATCTTCACCGCAGCGGAATGGACCAGCAGGCGGGCCGCTTCGATGTCCTTGGCCATATCGGCCAGAAGCCACTGAACGCCCTGGAACTCGGAGATATGCTTGCCGAACTGCTTGCGGGTTCCGGCATAATCCACAGCGGCTTCAAGACCAGCCTGTGCAATACCAACGGCCAGCGCTGCAATACCAACGCGCCCCTTGTCCAGCACGCTCATCATCATGTGAAAGCCACGGTTCATCTCGCCCAGAAGGGCGTTGGAACCAAGGCGCACATTGGTGAAATCAAGCGCGCCGACCTGGCTGGCGCGCTGGCCCATCTTGTGTTCCTTCGGGCCGCGCTCAACACCTTCGGCATGCAGATCCACGATGAAGATGGACATGCCGCGGTTGCCCGCTTCCTTGTCGGTGCGGGCCAGAACGAACCCGAGATCTGCGACTGGAGCATTATGGATCCAGATCTTGCCGCCATTCAGGACCCAGCCGTCACCGTCACGTTCTGCAGTCGTGCGAATACCAGAGACATCCGTGCCAGCTTCCGGCTCAGTGATACAGTAGGCGACCTTGCGCTTCATGGAGAGAATATCAGGCAGAAGAGCCTTTTGCTCATCCGTGCCGTGACGCACCAGAAGCGTGGAGATCAGTTCCACCAGACCGCACTGATCGGCAACGCTGGCATATCCGCGGGACAGTTCTTCCATCACGACGGCATAGGTCAGGGTATCGAAGCCAGGCCCGCCAAGCTCTTCCGGAACAGCAATGCCGAACAGGCCCAGACGGCCCATCTCTTCATAGATTTCGGCCGGAAAACGCTCTTCACGGTCGAGGGCCTCAGCAGCAGGGCGAATGACTTCATCCACGAAGGCCCGTGTGGTCTCGCGAACCTGCTCCTGAATTTCATTGAGAAACATAACCCGATTCCCTTAATTAGTAACTAACTGGTTAGTTAGTATGTTAGCTGATCTGTTTTCAAGGCCATTCTGCGTTATGAAATCAAAAGAACTTGATAGTCATAATAACCAGAATGAATTCGTTCTCGTTCAATAACAGTTTTTACTTCGCCATCTTTTTCTACCTCAGCAGAATAGCGCGAAAATCATTGACGTTTGTCCCCGTAGGGCCTGGAACAAACAGATCATCCAAAGCCTCAAAAGCAGTATAGGCATCGTTTTCAGCCAGCAGAACAGACGGGTTAATCCCGCGTTCCCGTAGCCGCCCCATGCTTTCCCCATCTGCAAAGGCCCCGGCATTATCCTCAGACCCGTCAATGCCATCCGTATCCGCTGCGAGCGCGGAAACAGGCAGGCCTTCAGCCGCGAGCGCAAAGGACAGGAGAAACTCCGTATTGCGTCCGCCGCGTCCACGCCCGCGCAGGGTCACCGTTGTTTCGCCACCCGACAGGATGACGACCGGCTTCTGAAAAGGCTGATTGCGGATACTGACCTCACGGGCAATCGCCGCGTGAACCTTGCCAACGTCCCGCGCCTCCCCCTCAATCGCATCGGAAAGGATAACGGCTGGAATTCCAAGATTCCGCGACGCCGCTGCAGCTGCCTCCAGAGACAAATGCGCCGATGCCACGATCCGGACTTCATTTCCGTCAAACGCCGGATCTGTCGGCCGGGGTGCCTGTCCAAGTTCCCCATCGAGCCATACCTGAACCTTAGGAGGCAAAGTCAGCTTCCAGGCTTTGGCCATGTGGCGAGCATCTTCGCGCGTTTTTGTATCCGGAACCGTTGGACCAGACGCGACCTGCGCCGGATCATCGAACGGAACATCCGAAACCACGAGTGACACCACCTTCGCGGGAGCTGCCGCAGCCGCCAGACGGCCACCCTTGATACCCGAAAACTGCTTGCGAATGGTGTTCATGACCGAAATGGGCGCGCCAGATGACAGAAGCACCCGGCTGAGTTCTACCTCGTCTTCCAGCGTGAACCCTTCTGGCGGGCACGGCAGTAAGGCAGAGCCGCCACCGCAGATCAGGGCAACAACCAGATCGTCCGGTCCAAGTCCCTTCACAGCTTCAAACAGAGCCGCCGTTGCTGCCAGACCGGCTTCATCCGGAACCGGGTGGGCAGCTTCCAGAACGCGGATCTGTTCTGTAGGGTAGCCGTAGCCATAACGGGTGACGACAACACCTTCCAGTGGGCCATCCCACACGCGCTCGAAAGCTGCGGCAAGCTGGGCTGCACCCTTCCCGGCCCCAACCACGACCGTCTTGCCTTTCGGGCGCTCCGGCAGGTTAGCAGCCAGTACGAGGTCTGCGTCGGCCGCCGTAATAGCAGCGTTGAACAGACCCGTCAGGAAACTGCGATCATCGACTGTCATGGCTTCTTTCAGACTCCACTCACGGAAAAGACGGCGCTGCGTGTTCAGAGCGTAAGCCCCATCACGGCATCCCTGAACAGAACGGCATCCATTTCCTTCAGTTCAGGAGAAACCTTCAGCGGAGTAGACGCCTGATCGAGCACATCTTTCTGAAGATCGATGCCTGGAGCGATTTCCGTGACTGTCAGTTCGCCATTCAGAATCTTGAGAACACAGCGTTCCGTCACATAGGTGACATCCTGCCCTGTTTCGGTTGCCCTGCGACCTGAGAAGCTGACCTGATCCACCTCCGGTACGATCTTGGAAATCTTGCCTTCCCGATCAATCACAAGCCGACCGTCCTCAATGTGCATCTTGGCTCCAGCATTGAAATTGCCTGAGAAGATGATGCGCTTGGCCCGTGCCGTAATATCCACGAACCCGCCAGCCCCTGCCGTACGGTGCGGCGTGGCAGCAAGGCGGCTGACGTTGACCGATCCATCAGCCCCAATCTCAAGGAAGGACAGCAGGGAGCAGTCAAAACCGCCCGCCTGGAAGTAGCTGAACTGATGCGGAGAAGCGACGAAGGCCTCGGCGTTACTGGCGCAGCCGAACTTGAAATCCAGCAGCGGAACGCCGCCAACCGGTCCTTGTTCGATGACCCATGTCACGCTGCCATGCAGGCCTTCTTCAAGCAGGATACGCGGCACATTGGCGGAAATACCGAAGCCGATATTGACCGCCCAGCCATCCTTCAACTCCTGCGCCACACGTCGCGCAATCACCTTGCCCGGATTGAAATCCGGAATGGCGAACGACGACAGAGGCCGGAAAATCTCGCCGGAAATCGCTGGATCATAAGGCGTAGCAGTCGTCTGCAGCTGATCCGGGGCTTCCACAACAACGTCCACAAGAATACCCGGGACTTTGACGTCATGCGGCTTCAGCGTGCCCTGTTCTGCCACGCGGCGAACCTGCGCGATGACCAGTCCACCATTGTTATGAGCCGCCAGAGCCATTTCCATGGCCCCCAGCGTGGCACCTTCCTGCTCGAACGTCAGGTTGCCATTTTCGTCCGCTGTTGAAGCGCGAATGATGGCAACGTCTGGCTTGAGTGCTGGGAAATACAACCAGTCTTCGCCCTCGAAATCCATGTGGCGCACGATGGGATTGGCGCGTGCAGAGTCATTCATCGCACCACCTTCCCGCTTCGGGTCCACAAACGTATCGAGACCTACTTTCGTCAACACGCCGGGGCGCAGGGCCGCGCCTTCCCGCAGCATGTCGAAAATAACGCCAGACGGGAGATTATAGGCGGCAACGTCCTCGGCCAGAATGCGCTGCCAGATGAGCGGCGGCTCCGCATTGCTCGGACCAGACGGGTAAGACCCACCAATGATCTTCCGGATCATGCCGGGCTGCGCGATATGATCCACGCCCTTGGTTCCGAACATGTCGCCCGTTGCAATCGGATGGATTGTCGTCAGGTTTTTTGGCGCGGCTTCTTTTTCAAAGCGCTCGCCGAGAGCCTTCAGAACATCATCAGGGCACAGAAGACCGGACGAGGCGTTGATTGCGATGGTGGCTCCGTCCTTGATGAGACTGACGGCTTCTGCTGCGGTTCTGGTCTTGGTCATTGCTCTTAATCCACTATAACCATCTTGTTAGTTACTTATGGTCGTTTGAAATATGCTCTCTGTGAGGAGATGCCTGAAACATCGTGTTCAGGCATTCCCCAGAATGAAATCCGCAGCCCGCTCACCAATCATGACCGTCGCCGCGTTGGTGTTGGACCCAAGCAACGAGGGCATGACCGAACTGTCACAGATGCGAAGCCCTTCCAGGCCATGCACATGCAGTCGTGGGTCGACCACTGCCATTTCGTCCCGTCCCATCTTGCAGGTGCAGGTCGGATGGTAGGACGTGCGCCCCTGCTGACGGGCATAGTCCTCATAAGCCTTGATCGTGCGGCCACCACCTTCTGGCAGGCAAACCTTGCTGATGTATTTCTGGAGCGAATGACTTCCGAACATTTCGTAGCTCAGGCGAACGCCTTCTGCCGTTGTCCGCAAATCATCTGGATGCCCAAGAAAATTCGGGTCCACAACCGGTGCTTCCCGCGGATCGGAAGAGCGTAACGTGACAGATCCGCGTGCTTTTGGGCGGAGCGTATAGCTGTTGAGCGTGATGCCGGACGTTCCTTTCGGCACAGAGGCCACACCCGCTTCCGCACCAGCTCCCGCCAGGAAGTGGAACTGAAGATCAGGGCAACTTGCAGCCGGATCGCCGTACCAGAAAGCTCCGCCTTCCACGACGTTGGACGTCACAGGGCCACTATTAAACAGCGAGTACTGCAGCCCAGCCCACATCATCCACTTGAACTGGTTGTATTTGTCAAAACTGTCATGACCTTTCAGTTCAGCGACGATATCGACACCGAAGTGATCTTGCAGGTTCTGACCCACGCCCGGCAGATCATGAACGACCGGAATCCCGTGTTCTTTCAGATGTGCAGCCGGGCCAACACCAGACAACATCATCAGCTTTGGCGTTCCGATTGCACCGGACGTAACCAGCACTTCCTGATCCGCCCGCGCAATACGAACCTGCTTGTCGGCCACATACTGCACGCCAACAGCCCGCTTGCCTTCAAAGATAATCTTTAGGACCATCGCGCCCGTAATGACCGTCAGGTTCTTCCGCTTCATAGCCGGGCGCAGATAGCCAACGGCTGTAGAGCAGCGACGGTTATTGCGAACCGTAAGCTGGTAAATACCAGCACCCTGCTGAACTGAACCGTTAAAGTCCGGGTTATAAGGAATCCCGATTTCCTGACAGCTTTGCACGAAGGCGCGGCTGACGGGGTTCGGGCAATCCAAGTTCGACACGCCGAGTGGACCATCCGTTCCGTGCCATGATCCGGCAAGAATGGAATTTCCTTCAGAGCGAATGAAGTACTTCTGGATATTTTTGAATCCCCAGCCGTCCGCACCTTCCTCTTCCCACCGATCGAAATCGGAGGGATGGCCGCGCGTGAAGACCTCGGCATTGATGGAGGACCCACCACCCAGAACACGCGCCTGCACATACGGAATCTGGCGGTTATTGGCATGTTTCTGCGGCGTGGTGACAAGCCCCCATGTCAGGGGACCTGTCGTCATTTTCGCAAAACCAACCGGCATGTGAATGAGTGGATTGGTATCACGTTTGCCTGCTTCGATCAGGCAGACGCGCACCGCCGGGTTTCGGGAGAGACGGGCGGCAAGAACACATCCTGCCGAACCGCCGCCAACGATAACGTAATCGAAACCAGTCATATCAGGAGATCCAGTGCGTCCGTTTACCGAGATCGACGTGAACGGATTTGATCTGGGTGTATTCTTCCACCCCGTACATGCCCGCTTCACGGCCCCAACCGGACTGCTTGAAACCCCCCAGCGGCATCTCGGGGCCGCCAGCCATGATCGTATTGACCCAGAAACGCCCAGCCTGAACCTTGCGCGTCACCTTGAGGGCTTTGCTTATGTCCTTCGTCCAGACAGACGCCGCCAGACCATAAACCGTGTCATTGGCCAGAGAGATTGCTTCCTCAAGTGTGCTGAACCGGAAGACCGACAGCACCGGACCAAAGATCTCGTCCGTCGCAATGGACATATCCGGCTTTACGTTCGTGAAGAGCGTCGGCGCGATGTACTGCCCACGGCCCAGATCGACCTTGTTACCGCCACAAAGAACACGCGCGCCTTCGGCCTTACCCTTCTCGATGTAATCAAGAATGGTCTTGTTCTGCGCATCCGTCGTAATGGCGCCAATCTGCGTTTCCGGGTCGAACGGGTCGCCCACGCGGATCTTTTCCATCTTGGCAACCACAAGCTTCTCAAACTTGTCGGCCACGGATTCTTCAACGATCAGACGGCTGGACGAGACGCAGCACTGCCCGGTGTTGAAGCTGATCCCGAAGGCCACCGCATCGGCAGCATCTTCCAGATCACTGTCCGCAAAGACAACGATCGGGTTCTTGCCCCCAAGCTCCAGACCAAGCTTCTTGAGGTTGCTGTCTGCCGACGCATGAATGCAGGACCGGCCAACCCCCGTGGAGCCGGTGAAGGACAGCATGTCTACATCTGGATGCTGCGTTAGGGCCTGCCCAACGCTTTTGCCCGTGCCGGTTACGACGTTATAGACGCCCTTTGGCAGGCCTGCTTCCGTCAGAATATCGGCGAGCATCAGCGTCGTTGCACTCGTCACTTCCGCTGGCTTCACGACGACGGTGCAACCGGACGCCAGAATGAACGGCACACGCTCACACAGAATCATGAACGGGAAGTTCCAGGGCGTGATGAGGCCAACGACCCCCACCGGCTCGCGCAGAACCATTCCGAACAGGCTTTCGCCCAGATTGTTGAAGCTGTCGCCGTGCAGAAGGCGCGCGGCACCGGCAGCCATCTCGAAACAGGAAATACAGTTGTCGATCTCGGCCTTTGCCTGAGAAATCGGCTTGCCGTTCTCCAACACTTCCCAGAAGGCGATATCATCGCGACGCTGCTTGAGAAGCTCAGCCGTTTTCAACAGAATCGCACTGCGTTCCGAGCTTGCCAGACCAGCCCATGTTCCGTTTTCAAATGCACGCCGCGCGGCAGCTACCGCATCATTCAGATCATCTTCCGTGCAGCGAGCAATCCGCGTGACAACAACATCATGACTGGGAGACTTGCGCTCGAACATCTCACGTCCGTGGCGCCACTCACCATCGATGAAAAACCCAAAGTCACGAGCAACTCCGGATGGAGCCAGTTTCTGTGCCATCTTGTTCATGGACGGCTTCTCCCTGTCTTTCTGGCGGCTGTGCAGACACATCGCCGTTTCTGTTTCCTGCGTGAAGAGTGGGTCGACACTTGAATCTTTATCGCTAAAGATTTTGACCAGACCCCATTCACACCAACGGCTTCAAAAGGGGCATTCTATTGACTGATGACATTCCGGAACGCCTCTTCAAAAGAAAGCAGCGCAGCTTGGAATGTTCCCTCAATCTTACCCTTAGAAACTTCTCCTTCTCGTTTCCTCGACGGAAAATGCCCTTTTGCACCGATTGGTTACTTTGGTAGCGCAAAACAGAAAATCTCATAAATCACGTTATAGTGATATTAAAATCTCTTTTTAATGTGATGTTTTATGTGATGTTTTGACGATTGGTCATTTCTCGCCATAAAGCGGGAAAACTTCCGGTCCGTTCCAGAAAAAGCGAGACACCCCGTTGAGTGCACAGCCCTCCGACCCACAACCCTCCCGCCCTCGTATCCGGGATGCCGAAGCAACCAAGGGCCGTATTCTTGATGCCGCTAAAAAAGAATTTGCACGCAACGGCCTTGAAGGCGCGCGTGTCGATGCGATTGCACTGGAGGCCAATGCCAACAAACGCATGATTTATCATTACTTTGAAAGCAAGGAGAAGCTCTTCCAGACAGTTCTGGAAAACGCCTATTTCGATATTCGAGAATCCGAAAAAAAGCTGGAACTGGACAGTCTGGATCCACGAGAAGCGCTTGAAAGACTCGTCCACTTTACCTGGAATTATTACATCCAGAATCCAGAATTCATCTCATTGGTAAACAGTGAAAATCTGGCTCAGGCCCGTCATCTCAAGACATCCGAACCCGTCAAGATCGTCAGTCGTCGTTTTGTGGGACTCGTCGATACCATTCTCAAACGCGGCGTCACTGAAGGGATTTTTCGCTCCGGAATTGACCCGGTACAGCTTAACATCACCATTGCAGCGGTGAGCTACTACTACTTCACCAACCAATATACCGGTTCTATTATTTTTGAACGCGATCTGATGTCCGAATCTGCACAGGCAGAGCGCATCCGCTTCAATATCGACACGATCCTACGCATCGTCTGCCTGTGATAAACGATCAAGGGTCATATTGCTTGGCCCAAATCACTCTAAGGGCAAGATAATTTATATTGGGAGATTTAGCTGGTGCTGCTGGCGAGGATTGAACTCGCGACCTCTCCCTTACCAAGGGAGTGCTCTACCACTGAGCTACAGCAGCATTCCGTTGCCTTGCCGCGCTTCGTATCCTCTCAGCGCGCCCAGTGCAACCCCCTTAATCGTCGCGATGCACCTTTTCCATACGTTCATGACGTTCTTGGGCGTCGATGGAAAGCGTTGCAATCGGGCGGGCTTCCAGGCGCTTGAGGCCAATTGGCTCGCCTGTTTCTTCACAGAACCCGTAGCTCCCGTCTTCAACACGCTGAAGGGCCATATTGATCTTGGAAATCAGCTTGCGGGCGCGGTCACGCGTTCGCAGCTCAAAAGCACGATCCGTCTCAACACTGGCACGGTCGGTAATATCGGATTCATGAATACCACCTTCTGAAAGGCTGGCGAGCGTTCCGTCAGCTTCCTTCAACAGGTCAGCACGCCAGCGCAGAAGCTTCTGCCTGAAGTACTCCACCTGAAGGGGGTTCATGAACTCTTCTTCGTCGGAAGGGGTATAATCCGGCGGCAGCGTAATCATGCGCATCCAATCCCTGCTAGTCCGCCAACGTCCGATCGAGAACCGCAGGCGATAACGCGCGGCTTATAGCCACCGCAAGCCGTTTCGCCAACCCCGAAGATCCTTTTCAGCTTTCGCACCAAGCGCAGAATTCTGCGCTCATGTTAGGGGTTTCTTTACGATCCCGCGCCATTCTGAGGGCCGAAGGCTGTTTGAGGCAGCTCTACCCGTCAGGATTTCACTGAACTTTCATGCCTTTTCTCTCCCTTCTTCTCTCCTGTACCCGGCGATTGACTGCGCTTTTGTGTGCCTTTGCTTTGCTTATGCCCAGCATGACGCTAGCGGCCACCGTTCGTATCAAGGACATCACGGACATGGAGGGCGTACGAACCAACCAGCTTATCGGCTACGGGCTGGTCGTCGGCCTCAACGGCACCGGAGACAGGCTTACAAATTCAATTTTCACACGAGAAACCTTGATTTCAATGCTCAACCGTCTGGGCGTGAACATCAGGGATCAGGAAACCCAACTTCAGACTCACGATGTCGCGGCGGTCATGGTCACTGCCGACCTTCCAGCTTTTGCTCATGGCGGAAACCGGATTGATGTCACAGTATCCGCAGCAGGCGACTCCTCGTCTCTGACGGGCGGCACCCTTCTTGTCACGCCTCTCATGGCAGCAGATGGAGAAGTGTACGCTGTTGCTCAAGGTAGTCTGGCAACCAATGCGTTCAGTGCCCGTGGAGCCGCAGCATCCATCACACGCAATGTGCCGACCAGTGGTCACATTGCCAATGGTGCGGTCGTGGAACGCGAAGTCCCTTTCGATCTGAGTCATCGGCAGAATCTGCATCTCAGTTTACGCAATCCTGATCTGACAACAGCAAGCAGAATAGCTGCCGTTATCAATCGTACATTAGGGCCAATTGCTGTTGTCCAGGATCCGCGCACCGTCCTGCTGGATCTCAGCACACATGACCCCGTTTCGACCCTTTCGCGTATCGGAGACCTTTTGGTAACGCCAGACAATCCAGCGAAAGTCATTGTGGATGAGGCGAGCGGGACCATCATCATGGGCGCAGACGTGCGCATCAGTACGGTCGCCGTGGCACAGGGAAACCTGACCGTTCAGATCACGGAAACCCCTCAGGTTTCACAACCTGGACCATTTTCCAATGGGCAGACTGCCGTGGTGCCTCGAACGAACGTGAAGGTCGACACTGGCAAGAACAATCATCTGGCCGTCATGCAGGGCGGAGCGACACTCCGAGAACTGGTCTCAGGGCTAAACGCCTTGGGAGTAGGACCACGTGACATGATCAGTATTCTGCAGGCTATCAAGGCTGATGGCGCCCTGCAGGCAGAACTGGAGATGCGTTGATGACCGTTTCATCTATCCCAACGTCCACACAGGGTTACGCCTTGCACAACACCGCCCCTGACACTGCAAAGACCATGAAAGCGGCTCAGGACTTCGAATCCATGACCATTAATCAAATGCTTCAACCCATGTTCCAGACAGATGATGACAGTCAGAACATGTTCAGCGGTGGAGCGGGTGAAAAGCAGTTTCGGCCCATGATGGTGGAACAGATCGCCAAACAGATGGAAAACAATGGCGGCATCGGCCTGACGGATGCCATCAATCGTCAGATGCTGGCTATGCAGGAACAGAAATGAGCATGCTTATCATTTCGGCCATGGAAAAACTCGTCTCCATTCTGGAAGCGGAGAATGCCTGCCTGTCCCAAGGCCGTATTCCTGAAGCCCTACTCCTGACATCGGACAAACAAAGTGCTGCCTCGGCTTTGGGAGACGCTATTGAAGCCGCCTCCTCTCAGGATATGTGCGTGTTTGCCGAAACGGCCATTTTTCCCGAACATCGCACGCTTCTGGAAACAATGTTGAACCTGAGCAAACAGAACGGGGATCTGCTTCAGCGCGCCATCAAAACGCAGAAGCGTCTGATCGAGCTGCTCACCGACCCTCTCCCTTCGGAATCTCCACAGGGCTACGGCAGCATGGGAAGTTATGCCGACAACCCCTCGAAACGTCAGTCACTTTTCGTCAGCCGCGCCTAACGCGCAAAAGTCAGTTTTCTGCAAGCACCTGGCGACTGACCTTAACTTTTGCGACACGGCGGCGCTCCATATCCATGACTTCGAACAACCATCCTTCGAAAGCTACCTTGTCCCCCTTGGCCGGAACACGTCTCAGCAAGGCCAGAATCACACCGCCAAGCGTGTGATAACTGCCCCCTCCTGGAAGCTCAGGCAGGTCTAGGCGAGACCGTAACTCATCTGCTGGCATGAACCCGTCAAACACATATTCATCGCTTCCTTCAGCAGCCTGAAGTTCCGAAGAACCACCTTCCGCCTTTTCTTCGCCGACGATTGCCTCGAACACGTCTGACGGCGTAACGATCCCTTCAAACGAGCCATATTCATCCAGCACGAACGTAATGCCGAGGTTCACACCACGCATGCGCTCGATCATATCCTGTGCGCTCAGACTGTCCGGAATAACCGGTGGTTCACGCAACGCGGCTTCAATGGACACAGACATCCCCAGAAGCAGGCGGTCCATGATGTCCTTGGCAAGGATAACGCCAACAGGATGATCGACATCCCCTTCGCACACCACGATCCGGGCATAGGAAGACTGTCTGAGCTTACGCACCAGGGTTTCCTGATCCGCATGACGATCAACCCAGAACAGCTCATTACGCGGCGTCATGATGGCGCGAACAGGACGATCAGCCAAACGGAGCAGACGCTCGATCATGGCCTGCTCATCTGTTTCCAGAACGCCTGCACGGGCGCCTTCTGCCAGTACGGCGCGTAGTTCTTCTTCCGTCACAGCCGCACGGGTCAATGGACCGACGCGCAAAAGACGCAGAACAAGCGAAGACGTCCCACTCAGCAACCAGACAACGGGCTGAGCCACACGAGCGACCACGACAAGCAGCCAGGACAGACGGGACGCGATCAGCTCAGGTTGCTGAAGAGCAATCTGCTTGGGCACGAGTTCGCCAAAGACCAGCATGGCAAAAGTAATGGTCGCGACGACCAACACGATCGAGAGTTCACCCGCAAAAGGATGAAGCGTCGGGACGGTTGCAATCCAATCCCGGATATTGGCTTCGATCTGGCTGCCGCCGAATGTTCCTTCCAGAATGGAGACCAGCGTCATGCCGATCTGGACCGTTGGAAGGAAAGCGTGCGGATCATCCGCAAGTCTTAACGCTGCCGGGGCTCCGCGTACGCCCTGCTTTGCAAGAACTTCCAGCCTTGGACGTTTGGCTGAAATAAGGGCCAGCTCTCCCATGGCAAAAACAGCATTCAGGAGAATGAGCAGGCAAATAACAAAAATGGGGGTCAACATGATCCGGCCAGAGTAATGAGACCGTGATGATAGTCAGGACTGATGCCGGACACCATGATATTCATGCGACTAATGAACGGGACACAAAAAAACCGGCCCCTGAAGGCCGGTTTCTGTGTCTGTCCTGATCAGAAAAAACTGATTTAGTCAGCGGCATCCGCAGCCGCTGGAACAGAATTAGCCGCTGCACGACCGTTGACGCGTACACGAGGCCCACGGGCAGGCTTTCCACCCGTCGAGATCTTTTCCATCTGCTGCGCTACCTGAGCCTCATAGCCGTATTCGGCTGGACGCTGATTGGCGAGCGAGATTTCCGGGACCATCGGCTTTTCGGTTTCAGGTCCGAACAGGGCGACCTTGGCGATGTGCCAGGGACGACGGACGGCATCCATGACGGCTGTGGATTCGTAGCCGGAGTGAACCATGCAGTCAGCGCATTTCTCATATGCACCAGTGCCATACTTATCCCACTCGGTATCGTCCATCAGCTCCTTGAAGGTCTTGGCATAGCCTTCACCCAACAGATAGCACGGACGCTGCCAGCCAAACACGGTGCGGAGTGGTTTGCCCCATGGCGTGCAGTGGTAGTTCTCGTTGCCAGCCAGGAAGTTCAGGAACAGTGGCGACTGCGTAAAGCGCCACTTCTTGCCCTTACCCAGACGGAAAACGTCACGGAAAAGCTGCTTTGTCTTCTGACGGTTGAGGAAGTGTGCCTGGTCCGGAGCGCGCTCGTAAGCATATCCCGGAGCGGTCATGATGCCGTCAACGCCAAGCGCCATGACTTCATCAAAGAATGCAGCCAGACGCTCAGGAACAGCGCCATCGAACACTGTGCAGTTGATGGAGACGCGGAAGCCACGAGCCTTGGCGGCCCGGATTGCTGCCGTTGCCTTCTCAAACACGCCATCCTGACAGACGGACGAGTCATGCATCAGCTTGTCGCCGTCCAGATGCACGTCCCAGGAGAAGAAGTGGGAAGGCTCGTAATCGTCGAGCTTCTTCTCAAGGAGAAGACCATTTGTGCAGAGATAGACGTACTTCTTGCGCGCAATCAGACCCTTGATGATCTGCGGCATTTCCTTGTGCAGAAGGGGTTCGCCACCTGCAACGGCAATGACTGGTGCACCTGCTTCCGTATCGGCATCCAGGCATTCCTGAAGGCTCATACGCTGGTTCAGGATCTGTGCTGGGTAGTCGATCTTACCACAACCCGCGCATGCGAGGTTGCAGCGGAACAGCGGTTCGAGCATCAGGACCAGCGGATATCGCTTGCGGCCCGTGAGGTGCTGCTTGACAACGTACCGCCCGACTCGGACAGCCTGCATCAAAGGAACGGCCATTATAATCCTCTGGTTTTGGCTTCCGGGAAAATGCGCCATGACAGCACGCCGGAGGCCTTACACATCTGAATGAGGCCCGGAAGGCCCTGGCAATGTCGGTCTGGGGTAACCGGCACCGGAAGGGCGCGTCGGACTCTTGATTGACTGGCTATAGCCTCATTGTCATGTGGGCCTCAATGTCGTTGGTTGCAATTCTATGTAGTGATGTGGCCATTCGATCACAGAACGATTTATGCATCTGGCGGTTGTTACCGTGCAGCAGGAGCATGACCTCTTGCACAAAACGTCTCAGAGGACGAAAGCATGACCATGAATTCCCGATTTGCTCAGACAGCGACTCTGTCCCTTCTCACGGCCTGCCTTCTGGCAGTTCCCCCTGTGACAGCAGCACACGCTCAGACTGCCGCGGCAGAAGCCCCGAATACGGCTTCCGCCATTGCTCCAATCCAGGGTCTTTATGACGCGCTGAAATCCGCCCAGACGACGGGAAAGACGGCTCAGCAGCGTGCGACAATGATTGCACCGGCCATTGATCGGGCCTTTGATCTCGAAGCTATCCTGCGTCGTTCGGTGGGTATCCGATACAACAATCTGAGCCCGGATGACCGCACACACCTGCTGGGTTCCTTCCGTCAGTTCACAATCGCGCGATATGCATCGTCTTTCAAACCGGGCAGCAATGCGGTTTTCGTGATCAAGCCGCAAACCCGCTCCAACCCGACAGGTGGCCAGATTGTAGATACAACGATTGGTGCCAGCGCAGACAATGGCACACCCATTGATTACATTATGACAAGCGGTGCCTCCGGCTGGCGTGTCACAGATATCCTGCTTGATGCCCACATCAGTCAGGTTGCAGCCCAGCGCGCCGACTTCGGTGGCACCCTGTCAAAGGGGGGCGCCAAGGGACTCGCAGATATGCTCGATCAGAAAACAGCACAGTTCCTGCATGACTGATCCCCACCGGGCAGGACTGCTCTTCCCTATTGATACAAAGGGGAGATAAGAGACCGTCGTGCCTTCTCCTCTCTCCATTGCCGCCGGCTTTTGTGGTCTTGTTTCAATTGCTGGCAACATACAGGCCCTGACAGGCGCGATACTCCTTGCGCGTTTTCGTAATCGGGAACGTCAGGAAGACGAGGCCGTTCGCCTGTCTGACAGGCAGTGGCCATCCGTTACGGTTCTCAAGCCCTTACACGGTAATGAGCCCTTACTGAAAGACGCGCTGGAAAGCGTCTTTCAGCAGGATTATCCCGCTTTCCAGATCGTGTTCGGTGTTCATGATCCATCGGATACAGCTCTTGCCGTCGTTGAAAACCTGCGTCAGGTCTACCCTCAGATCCCTGTCAGCATCGTCATCAATGCTGCGGAACACGGTCCAAACCGGAAAATCAGCAATCTCATCAATATGTATGCTGAGGCACAGCATGATGTTCTGGTCATTTCAGACTCTGACATTCATTGTGCTCCGACCTATCTGAAGCATGTTGTCGAGAGTCTCGAGAAGCCAGAAACAGGTCTGGTGACAACCCTTTATGCAGGACGCACGGCAGCTGGAACACTGGTTCAGCAACTCGGGGCCTGCCAGATCAACCATAATTTCCTGCCCGGCGTGATGATGTCACGCCTGCTGGGTCGTCAGGACTGTCTCGGCGCTACCATGGCTCTGACACGCCAGACCCTGACCGAAATTGGCGGACTTGAAGCACTGGTTGATCACGTGGCAGACGATGCCGAGCTTGGTCTGCTTGTCCGTCAAAGGGGCGAGACTATCGCCATTGCTCCGTCTCTCACCCATACGACTGTTGGCGAGCACACCCTGAGCGAACTGCTCTCTCACGAGCTACGCTGGGGTAGAACCGTCAAGAATGTCGAACCTGTCGGCTATGGCCTGTCCTCGATTCAGCTTCCGCTGTTCTGGGCCGTCACAGCCGTTCTCTTTCGTCCTAACACATGGTGGACCTGGCTGCTGCTAGGGCTGACATGGGTCATTCGCGCCCTTGGAAGCCGAATTATTGACCGTGCGACGGAGTGTCCTCTCCCCGCTGCAATTCCCTTTCTTGCTGTTCGTGACTGGCTTTCCGCAGCCATCATGGTTGGCAGCGCGAGAGGGTCACGCGTTGCATGGCGCGGCAGAACGGTCCATATCGCCCGGAGAAAACGTAAATCTTCGGCGCGCGCCGCAGCGTTTCAGTCTGGCGCCACCACCCACAGGAGTGTCCGATCATGATGAGAACCCTTTTTCTCCAGCCTCCTTCCTTCGACGGCTTCGATGGTGGTGCTGGCTCCCGTTATCAGGCCAAGCGTGAAATCAAATCTTTCTGGTTTCCAACATGGCTGGCCCAGCCTGCTGCTCTGGTGCCCGGCTCCCGCCTGATTGACGCTCCTCCGGCAAAGATGGGCATGGACCCGATTCTTGAGGACGTGAAGAACCGCGACCTCGTGATCATGCACACGTCCACGCCGTCTTTCGCATCCGACGTCCGCGTGGCGCAGATGATCAAGGACGCCAACCCGAAGATCATGATCGGCATGGTCGGCGCCAAGGTTGCCGTTCAGCCGGAAGAAAGCATGAAGCAGGGTGGGCCGATCGACTTCGTCGCCCGCAACGAATTTGATTTCACGATCAAGGAAATCGCTGAAGGCAAGCCACTTGCAGAAGTGGACGGCATCACCTGGCGCAACGCCGAGGGTGAGATCATCGCGAACAAAGACCGCGCGATGATCGAGGACATGGACAGCCTCCCGTTCGTGACGGAAGTCTACAAGCGTGACCTGAACATCAACGACTACTTCATCGGCTACCTGAAGCACCCGTACATTTCCATCTACACGGGTCGTGGCTGCAAATCCCGCTGCACGTTCTGCCTGTGGCCGCAGACGGTTGGGGGCCATCGCTACCGCACGCGCAGCCCGGAACATGTTGCTGCCGAGATCCGTCTCGCCAAGCAGTACTTCCCGGAAGTGCAGGAATTCATGTTCGATGATGATACCTTCACCGACGACCTGCCCCGCGCAGAAGCCATTGCCCGCGAGATGGGTAAGCTGGGCGTCACTTGGTCCTGCAATGCCAAGGCGAACGTTCCTTACGAGACCTTGAAGGTCATGAAGGAAAACGGCCTGCGCCTGCTTCTCGTAGGCTATGAGAGTGGCAACCAGCAGATCCTTCACAACATCAAGAAGGGCATGCGCGTCGAAGTCGCCAAGGAGTTCACGAAGAACTGCCACAAACTGGGTATCAAAATCCACGGCACGTTCATCGTTGGTCTACCGGGCGAGACGAAGGAAACCATTCAGGAAACGATTGCCTTCGCCAAGGAAATCAACCCACACACGCTGCAGGTTTCCCTGGCTGCTCCGTATCCCGGCACAGCACTGCACAAGCAGGCAACCGAGAATGGCTGGCTGAACGTTGATGCCGCGGAGCTGATCGACGAGAACGGCGTGCAGATCGCCCCCCTGCATTACCCGCACCTGTCGCACACGGAAATCTTTGAAAGCGTCGAGGAGTTCTACCGGAAGTTCTATTTCCGCGGTTCCAAGATCGCTTCCATCCTGAACGAGATGATCCGCAGCCCGCAGATGATGAAGCGCCGTCTGCGCGAGGGTGTGGAATTCTTCCAGTTCCTCAAGGACCGTCACGCAGCCTGAGACCGTCCCTGACGGCCTCGTTTTCTCGAAAGGGGCATGGCTTGACGGCCATGCCCCTTTTTTCATGACTTTTGCCCCCCTGTTCCGGAACGTCATCATGACCCGTCGCGCCATTGTTTCCGCCGATGATTTCGGCATGAGCCTGGAAGTCAACGAAGCCATCGAGGCCGCACATCGCAAAGGTGTTCTTTCGACGGCGAGCCTGATGGTGGCCGGAGATGCCGCGGCTGACGCGATCCGTAGGGCAAAGTCCATGCCCGATTTGCGGGTAGGGCTGCATGTTGTCGCGATCGAAGGGAAATCCGTACTCGACCTTCCGGCCATTACGGACGAGCAGGGCTGGTTTGGCCGCGATCAGCTTCGACTGGGCGTCGAATATTTCTTCAGTCCCCATGCCCGAAGCGCCATCCGCCGTGAAATCGAAGCGCAGTACCGCGTCTTTGCCCTGACAGGCCTTCCGCTGGATCATGCGAACGCCCACAAGCATATGCATCTACACCCCATTGTAGGACGCTTCCTGATCGAGTCAGGCCTCAGTCACGGCCTCAAAGCCGTTCGCTCCCCTTTTGAGCCGCCTGAGCCAGTGGGTGCCAAAGACAGCTTCAGTGATCGTGCCCTGCGTCGGTGGATCGGCGTGCTTCGTCATCAGATCCGCAAGGCGGGTCTCAAGACAAATGACTGGTGCTTCGGGCTACGCTGGTCTGGCCATATGACGCCGGACCGCATCCGCTCCCTGATCCCGAAATTGCCGGACGGTGTCAGTGAAATCTATTTTCACCCGGCCACGGCCCAGAACGCCATGATGCACCGCTTCATGCCCACCTACGATCAGGAAGGAGAACTGGCAGCCCTTCTTGATTCCGGGGTTCGGGATGCTTTCACCCGGGAGAGCGTCCGCCAGATCGGCTGGTCGGACCTTTAAGACATCGGGCTGAGACCTTTTTTGCTGTTTACCCGCCATGTTGCGATATCATTATGATACTGGAGAAATAAACTTCTGAATGGGCGGGAGATTTTGACGCGTGACATCAAACATGAACGGGCGACAGCTTTTCAGGCACCTTCTGGTTCTTGCAGGCCTGATAGCATCGCCCGCCTGGGCTGACCCTACCTCCGTTCTCAGCGTCAAAGATGGGGAGACCGTTCACAAGTTCAGCGTCGAAGAGCTTCTGCACCGCCCGGAAACCCGGAGACTCGATCTTTCCCACATCAAACAGCCTCTCGGCCCAGCCGTCCCCGCAATACCACTTTCCGCTCTGATTCATCAGGAGGATGCGCTGGCTTTTCAGGCCACGGACCTTTTTACGGCGGAGATTCCCCGCAGCGTCTTTGAGCAGGCCCGCAAGCATCACGTCACGGCGTGGATCGCTATCGAGGATAAGGAATGGCCAAAGCGCCACCCGCACGGACACGATCTAGGACCTTTTGCGCTGGTCTGGACGGGAGAAGACGTCGGCATCATCAAGCAGGAACAATGGGTCGATCAACTCGCGGCCATTTCCCCCTCATCCAGCAATGAACTGCCTGTCGGAACCAGTTCTGCCGCGGCACAGGGACAGGTTGTCTTCGCGGAAAACTGCCTTCCCTGCCATCAGTTGATGGGCGTCGGCGAAGGCACGATGGGGCCGGACCTTGGCCGCCCGATCCCTGTTACGGAATATATTACACCCAAGGGACTGCGAGCCATTGTCCGCAACCCGAAACAGGTTCGGAAATGGCCGAGCGAACATATGGAAGCCTTCCCGGAGAGCGCAATTTCGGAAACCGAGCTCGACGCTCTCTGGGCCTATCTTCAGGAAGTTGGCCAGTCTGGTTTAGCCCAGAAACATCTCTGAGACCTCTGCGAGAGGGTGATCCGGGAAACACGCCCCCGGATCATGTATTGCATCAGGCGCGAAGAGAAAAATCTTCCTGAGGGCGCGCGCCAAAACGCGTGATGATCGCGCCGGCCGCCTGATTGCCGAGCTTCGCACACGTCACAAGATCATGCTTCTTGCTCAGACCTGCGAGGAAACCCGCGGCAAACGCGTCACCAGCACCCGTCGTATCCACAACCTTGACCGGCGTCGTCGGAACATCGTGACGCTCGCCCTTGCTGATGACGACAGCACCCTTTTCACTCCGCGTGACGATAGCGAGCTGGGTTTCTGCGGTAACCTGACGAAGAGCGTCTTCAAAATCCGTCGTTTCGTACAGCGCCAGAAGCTCGGCTTCGTTGGCAAAGAGAATATCGACATGACCGGCGACGAGACCACGGAAAGCCGCATGATGACGACCGACACAGAACGTGTCTGACAGAGTCAGAGCAACCTGACGCCCAGCCTTTCGTGCCAGCGTAGCGGCATGTTCGAAAGCAGCCTGCGCGTGCGGCTTGTCGTACAGATAGCCTTCCATGTAGGTGATGGCGGCATCCGCAACCGTGTCTTCATGCACGTCTGCCGGTGTAAATTCCGTGCACGCTCCGAGATAGGTGAACATGGTGCGCTGCCCGTCGGGCGTTACGAGAACAATGCACCGCGCTGTCGGAATCTCTTCAGACGCAGCCAGCGGCTGGGACGGAAAAGTCAGGCCCTGATCGCGGATATCCTGCGCAAAATGCGTTCCGGCCTGGTCTTCAGCAACCTTGCCAAGATAGGACACTTTTGCGCCCATGCGTGCCGCAACCACAGCCGTGTTGGCGCCGGAACCACCACCGGCCACACGCTCGACAGCAATCCGGTTTTCAATGGCCTGCGCCGTTGCCGCGTCAATCAGGGTCATGCTGCCGGGAGTGGCGCCGAGATCGGCAATAACCGTCGGATCAACGGAAGCAAGAACATCGACAATGGCGTTACCGATGCAAAGAAGGTCGTGCGTGGGGGCGGACATCAAGGCTCCAGAGTTCACAAAAAGGCAGAAAATCGTTCAGGACGCCATCTGCGCCATGAAATCAACACGATCATAGGGGCCCTCTTAGGGCACGCCAACACCCCGGATGACCCCCTCTGCTGTTGAGTGCATGTCAGATTATGACATTTAGCTGAAAGCGCGGGTTGTCCGTCCGGGGCGTGACCGTGTAAGCCTTGTCAGAGGCCGCTCCTGATCGCGTCTGCATTCGCAGGGCTGCCAGAGGGCGACCGAGACAGAGTCATTGTTTTTTCCAGATCCGTAGCGGGGTTTCCTTGTTCAGAAGACGCAAACCGGAAGAAGACGCAAAGCCTGCCGAGACCAGTCAGCTCGCCGGACAGCCCATCTTTCCCAGCCGGCCGGATGCTTCCAGCCAGACCACTCCTGCGTCCGGATCCGGAACCGCCAGCCCCCAGCCCACTCAGCAGAAGGACCCCGCCTCCATGGGTCGTACCCCTTTCCCGGCACCGCCATCCCCGAACAATCTGCCGGGCGCAACGCCGGCCGCAGCACCTCGTCCGGGTGCAGCAGGTGTACCGGGCGCTCCGCGCCAGACGGGCCCAGAGCGTCGCACGCTGGTCGTTGGCCGCGGCATCAGCGTTCAGGGTTCGGTTCAGGATGCCGAGCGTCTGGTCGTTGAAGGGACTGTCGAGTCCAGCATGATCCAGGCGGCTGAAGTCGTTGTTGCACAGGGCGGCGTTTTCCGCGGCGCAATTGAAGTTGAAGATGCGGAAGTGGCTGGCACGATTGACGGCACCCTGACCGTCAATGGCAGCCTCACAATCCGTGGCAGCGGCCGTCTGATTGGTAAGGCAAAGTGCCGTCGCCTGCAGGTTGAAGACGGTGGCCAGATCACAGGCCAGCTCGAAATGATTACGGATGGCGCCGCACCGCGTCTCCCGATCGCGGAGCCTGCAAAGACGACCCCGGAAGTGGCAGAAGAAAAGGCTGAAGGCTAATCCTTCTCCGCTTTTATCTGACGGTTCTGAAAAGCCCGTTCCTCATTACGAGGGGCGGGCTTTTTTATGTGCATGACACGCGAGCCAATAAAAACCAGATACAGAATTTTCTGAAAAATAATAAAATTGTTTTTAATAAATATATCTTCATTAAAAAATACACAGAATTCTAAACAGCAAACAACATATTAAAACTGCATTTAATTAAATCTCTGTATTAAATGGGAGTTTAAATCCAGTTCTACAACATAATGTGTATATCGGCGCATCTACCTAAACCGCATCAGGACGCGCCAACCAATGAATGCCATTGTTGTCACCGCGCTAAGACGACCCTTAACGTTCGTCGTCCTGTCGATTCTGATTGTGATGCTTGGCATCCTCTCGATCCTCAGGACGCCAACGGACGTATTCCCCAACATCAAGATTCCGGTCGTTGCAGCGGTCTGGACCTATCCAGGTCTTCTGCCGCAGGAATTTGCTGGTCGTATTACTTACAACTTCGAACTGGCCGTCACGACGACAGTCCAGAACATCGAGCATATGGAGTCCAACTCCTATTATGGTCGTTCGATTGTAGACATCTACTTCCAGCCCGGCACGCCCATCGGGGACGCCGAAGCAGAAGTGACAGCAATTTCCCAAACGGTGCTTCTTGGCCTTCCGCCGATGGTACCAGCGCCAATGATCATGGCTCTGAACCCATCACAGGTGCCTGTCATTGCGCTTCAGATCACGTCTGACAAGCAGACACCATCGGATCTGTTCAAACTCGGCGTGATTACGGTTCGCCCGCTGCTCGCAACAGTTCCGGGAGCCGTCGTGGCGCACCCGAATGGTGGCATGGACAGTTTTGTCATGGTTTCCATGAACCAGGCGGAACTCCGGGCTCATCATCTGGCTGCTGCGGACGTGCAGGCTGCCCTGCGCAAGCAGAACATCGTTCTACCCGCCGGTGACCAGAAAATCGACGCGACCGACTGGATGGTGCAGACCAACGCCGCCCCGCAGAGCATGGAAGACATCGCCAATATCCCGGTCAAACGGGTTGGCAATGCAGTCATCTATGTGCGGGACGTTGCGGACGTCTATCGCGGTGGCCATCCTCAGACGAACCTGGTGCTGGTGAAGGGCCGTCAGGCCGTGGAAGTCATTACCCAGAAAGGTGGCACGGCCTCCACTCTGGACGTTGTAGCCGCGACCAAGGCGCTCCTCCCGCGTCTGCGCAGAATCCTGCCGCCTGATGTGCATGTCTCGATCCTCGAAGACGCCTCCGTGATGGTGAAAGACCAGATCAAGGACGTCGTGCAGGAAATGATCACCGCCGCGTTCCTGACCGGTATTGTGGTCCTGCTGTTCCTTGGCTCCTGGCGCTCCACCGTCATCATCGCCACGTCCATTCCGCTGGCCATTCTGTGCGCGCTCATCGGGCTTGGCTGGGCGGGTCAGTCCATCAACGTGATGACGCTGGGCGGCCTCGCGCTGGCGGTCGGTATTCTCGTGGATGACGCCACCGTCATGATCGAGAACATCGATACCCACCTTGAAATGGGGAAGGATCTGGAACTCGCCATCATTGACGCGGCCAACCAGATCGTCATCCCGACCTTCGTGTCCACAACCTGCATCTGCATTGTCTGGCTGCCGCTCTTCGAGCTGGACGGCGTGTCGGGCTACCTGTTCATGCCGATGGCAGAAGCCATCATCTTCGCGATGATCGCGTCCTTCATCCTGTCCCGTACACTTGTGCCCACCATGGCCAAGTATCTTCTGGCCGGACAGGTTCATCATGGCGCGCACGGTGAAACCGATCACGGCCACCCGGAACCGAAAGGCTTCTTCGGGCGCTTCCAGGCTGGCTTTGAAGCCCGCTTCAACCGCTTCCGTGATGGCTATGGCACGCTTCTGGAACGCTGCATCGGCCGCCGTGGCGCGTTCGTTGGCATCTTCCTGCTGATTTCCATCGCCTCAACAGGACTCTATGCCTTCGCGGGCCGTGACTTCTTCCCGGAAGTCAAATCCGGGACCCTTCAGATGCACATGCGTGCACCTCTGGGCACGCGTATCGAAGTTGCGGGCCGTATTGCAGCTCTTGTGGATGATCGCATCCATCAGGATCTGCCGGGCAAGGTGGAAAGCATCATCTCGGATTGCGGCCTGCCAGAAGGTCCGCATAACCAGGCCTTCATGCCGACACCCAGCGTCGGAACGCAGGACTGCGACCTGACGATTGCTCTGAAGAATGAAGCCTCGCCTGTCTGGGATTATCGCAAGCTGCTCCGCAAGGATCTGTCACAGCGCTTCCCCGGCACCGTCTTCACCTTCCAGCCTGCTGATCTGACCCAGAAAATTCTGAACTTCGGATCTTCCGCTCCGATCGACATTCAGATTTCCGGTCCGGACGCCATGCAGAACTACGACTATGCGCGTCACGTCATCGGCAAGATCCGTCAGGTTCCGGGTGCTGCGGATGTAACTATCCAGCAGACCATGTCCACGCCAACCCTGATGGTGAACGGCAACCGTACCTTCGGTCAGGCGACCGGCGTGACGGAACAGGACATCGCCCAGAACGAACTTTACACCTTGTCAGGCTCCGCCGTTGTTGATCCACAGTTCTGGCTCGACCCGGAAGACAACGTTACATTCCCGCTGAACCTCTACACGTCACAGGACCAGATGACGCATCTCAGCGATCTTCTGACCATTCCTGTGGATAAAGGTGAAGGGAATCCCGAAAACATCGACCCACAGCTTCTCGGTGCTGTCGCAGACGTGGTGGCCGCTGGAACACCGGGCGAAGTCTCTCACTACAACTCAATGTCCGAGATGGACATTTATGTGAACGTCGAAGGCACGGACATGGGCTCCGTTCTGGATGGCGTAAAGAAAGTTCTGGCAGACGACGCACACAATGTCCCGCGCTCGGCTGAAATCGACGTGCACGGACAGGCCACCACCATGCATGGTGCCTATTCCCAGCTTGTCTTCGGCCTCTGCATCTCCGTGGTGCTGATCTATCTGCTGATCGTCGTGAACTTTCAGTCCTGGCTTGACCCGTTCATCATCATCACGGCCCTGCCGGGTGCTCTGGGCGGCATTGCCTGGGCTCTGTTCCTGACCGGCACACGCCTGTCGGTTCCGGCCCTCACCGGCGCCATCATGTGCATGGGAACAGCTACCGCCAACTCCATCCTCGTGGTTTCGTTCGCCCGTGAACGCCTTGAAATCCATGGTGATGCCCTCAAAGCAGCACTGGAAGCCGGCTTTGGCCGTATCCGTCCGGTGCTCATGACGGCCCTCGCCATGATTGTCGGCATGATCCCAATGGCGATTTCGAACTCCACGAACGCACCGCTTGGCAAAGCCGTCATCGGCGGCCTGCTGGTCGCGACGATCTCGACCCTCCTCTTTGTCCCCTGCGTTTACGCCATCCTCCACAACCGTTCCTCGCGTCAGAAGGAAACTGTCTAATGGCCAGCTCTCCGAAAATCTTCGCCATTGCGGGAAGCTGCGTTCTCGCGCTTTACGTGGGCTTCATCGTTGTTGAAAAAACCCATGCAGCAACGGAACTGAAGGCTGACACCGAAGCCGGCGCGATCCCAAACGTTGCCGTCATCACTCCCAAACAGTCCCCGGAAAAGGTCGCCCTGACGCTGCCCGGCACGATTGACGCCTGGTATCAGGCACCGATCTATCCGCAGGTCTCCGGCTACGTGAAGATGTGGTACAAGGACTACGGCGCGCATGTAAAAGCCGGTGACGCTCTGGCCGAGATCAATGCCCCGGCCCTTGATGCACAGTATGCGCAGGCCAAGGCCGATCTGGATTCTGTGATGGCGAAATATCACCTCGCCACCGTGACGGCAGAACGCTGGCGGGCCATGGGACGGTCCCAGTCTGTCTCAGGGCAGTCCGTCTCGGTTTCCAACGCGAACGAACAGTCTGCGCATGCAGAAGTGGACGCCGCACAGCGCAACGTCGATCACTTCGAGGCTCTTGAGAAGTTCAAGACCATCGTGGCTCCGTTCGATGGCGTTGTGACCGCACGTAACATCAACGTCGGCGATTACGTCAACAATGGTGGCGGCGGACTGAACTCAACCGGCGGTGCATCCGAACTGTTCACGGTTGCAGATGTTCAGAAGCTGCGTCTGTTCGTCTCCGTGCCGGAAACCTTCTCCTATGTTCTGCAACCTGATCTGACGGCAACCATCAGCGTCCCGCAGTATCGTGGTCGCACGTTCGAAGCCAAGTATCTGACGACGTCACGTGGGTTTGACCCCAACACCCGTACAGCCGTTGCCGAGTTCACGCTTGAGAACAAGGACGAAGTCCTGTGGCCCGGCACCTTCGCCTCTGCTGCCCTGAAGTCTCACAACGAAGACGCCCATCTGTACGAAATCCCGACAAGCGCGCTCGTTTTCCAGGAAAAGGGCATGCAGGTCGCTGTCGTGGATGAGAGCAACCGCGTGCATTACCGGAACGTGACGGTCGGTCGCATGGCAGACACGTCCACCGAGATCCAGACCGGTATTTCCCCGACGGACCGCATCATTTCCAACCCGCCAGCCGATGTGCTGGAAGGTGACAAGGTCAATGTCGTGGACGGTCAGCGCGGCTACAACCAGTCCGGCTTTGGAAAGGACTGATGATGACTCCTATCCTTCGCCGCCTCTCACTCGCCTGCGGTTCAGCCCTATCTTTATTGGGGCTGTCCGCCTGTGATCTGGCACCAGCTTACAAAGCTCCGAACTTTGTCGTTCCGGCAAGTTGGCACGGGCAGGCACCATTTGCGCTTGCCACCCCAGCAGATACTGTCCTGCCGGAAAACTGGTGGACAATGCTTCAGGACCCACTCCTGAACGAGCTTGAAGACCGTGCCACTGCGGATAACGGTGACATTCAGGCTGCAGCCGAACGCTTCATTCAGGCTCGTGCTCTCGTAGCCGCAGCGCGCTCGGAACTTCTTCCTCATGCCAGTCTGGAAGCAGGTGCGTCTGACAACAAACAGTCTGCCGATCGTCTGTTCCGGAATGGGGCAACCCTGACGCAGACGGAAGAGGAATACGGCGGCCTGTTGTCCTGGGAGCCGGATTTCTGGTCGTCCATCCGCAACCGCGTGCGCTCGCAGAAACAGTTTGCCCAGCAACGCGCAGCAGACTTTGCCATGGCGCGCCTGAGCACACAGGCCGAACTGGCACGCGATTATATTGAACTGCGCGGCTATGACGCACAGGATGCGATCTACGCGCAATCCATCTCCTTCTACAAACGCGCTGTCACCATTACGGAAAATCAGGTTCAGAACCAGGCGGCCCCCCGTCTGGATCTGGCGCGTGCACAGGCACAGCTTTACACAACACAGGCTGCCCAGCTTGATATTCAGGCCGCCCGTCAGGTCACGGAACATGCCATCGCGGTGCTGACCAATGCGTCACCCTCCACGTTCCATATTCCGCAGGTCCAGACGTTCAGCTTCATCCAGCCGCATATTCCGTCCTCGGTTCCTTCCGAGCTGCTGCAACGTCGCCCAGATATTGCGTCGGCTGAACGGGAAATGGCCCAGGCCAATCGGGAAATCGGGATCGCCCGCGCAGCTTTCTATCCGCATATCGCCCTCAAAGTGGGCGGTGGATTTGCGGCTAATGGCTTCGATCTTGCCAATCTGGCCAACTCGCTTTGGACCTATGGCGCAAGTCTGGACATGCCGCTTTTTGATGGTGGTTTGCGCCGAGCCGAGCTTCAGCGCACCTGGTCCGCGTATCGGGAAACGCGGGACGAATATCGTGTGAAAGTTCTGTCAGCCTTCCGCGAAGTGGAAGATGGCCTGTCCCGCACCGAGCGTCTTTCAAAAGAAAACGAGGCGCTGGAACGGGCTGTCAAAGCCAATCTGGACACCCAGAACATGACCATGACGCTCTATCAGGGCGGTGTTGGCACCTATCTGGAAGCCATTTTCAGCCAGGAAAACACGCTGGAGAGCCGGATTCATCAGGTTGAAATCGCGACCCGTCTTTACACGGCGGACGTGGACCTGATCCGCAGCCTTGGTGGCGGATGGTCAACACGCAACCTTCCAACGATGGATCAGACGCTCTCTGTGGAGCCCCTGCAATACGACAATCTGCACCACCCCAAACCGGTTGGTGACGTTAATGCGTCCCAGCACCCGGAGCAGTTTGAAAACCTGAACGCTTCTGCTCCTGATACCCCCGGACTGGGTCACGGCAACACGTTGCCCGCCCTGCCCATGGGCAGCCTCTCAAACTCGATGCACTAAGTACAAAGGCCGGTTTCTCATCAGGAAACCGGCCTTTTAGATAACCTGACAGCCCAATTTTTCAGAAAACTCTTTGCAGAGGCCAGAACAGCCTCCCATACTTTCCTGATCACTCAAGCGTGCAGGATCAGATGGACCATCCGCTTCCCGCCCCTGAACCTTTGCCAGACGATGCCAGTCCTTCACGACGAGGCTGGAACAGATCTTCGTGGACTGTTTGCGGACTGGCTTGCGTGTGCCTCACGCAAGTACTGGGCGGCTTTTGGTATTTCCATCACCAGAACGATAGTCGTGCAAACCGCCGGGCCTCAATCAATCGGGCTTTGACGCCTGCAATGAAGTACCCAAAAAATCTGCTCCTGCGACAGGTTCAGGACCGGGTTTCACTGGCATGTCAGGTCGATCCGACCGGGCATGCACATGGATGCCACATTACGGATGGGCGCTACATGGAATTCAACCAGACTGCCCTTGTTTTCGTGGAACATGCCATTTTCAATCCGGCACTCCAGAATGGTCATCCGGTGAAGGACGACCATTATACGCTGCACATCAATTTTCGTGTGAAATGAAACAAAAAAGCCGCCTCTGAAGGCGGCTTTTTCTGTATTAGTCCCGGCGATCCCGGATCTTCACATAAGCAATGGCGGCATGTTCCGCGCAGTAGGGTTTCCCAGGCAGCGGCGTTGCTCCACAAAAATGAAACCCCGGTGTTCCCGGATCACCGATCGGCCAGCAGCACGACGGTCCGCGACGGGCCGGACGATCAATGCTCGCCGTGAAACGTGGCGGCGGAGCCGGACGCACAGGCGGTGCAACGCGCGGCTCAGGGGCCACGGGAGCAGGACGGGCAGCCGCTTCAACCTTGGCTGCGGGACGCGGCGGCGGAGAAGCCATGATGCTTTCCATAGCCGGAGACGGCTTGGGAGTGGCAGCAGGCTTGGCAGCTTCCACTTTGGCCGGAGCCGGTTTGGCTTCAGCCTTCTCTACAAAAAGATCGGCTGGAGCCTCAACTTTTGGAGCAGGAGCCTTACGGGTCGGCGGCTTGCGGCGTGGCGTTTCCGTGGACGGTGTTTCTCCGTCTTTCACCTTGCGGTTACGGATCGGAGATGGGCGCGGTGGCAGCCCAAGGCGATGGGCCTTGCCAACAACAGCATTCTTCGTGATGGAAAGCTGGCGGCCGATTTCAGCGGTCGAAAGTCCCTGACTCCACAGCTCCCGAAGTCTGGCGATCGTCTCGTCCGTCCAGTCCATATACCGGTTCCTCTGTCCCGCATCCGGGCCTGTCTGGCCCACTATCCTGTTACCCTGCCCAACCCCGATCACAGGGTCGGGATAGTGTGGCTGACGTTCCTTACCAGAAAGTCATCCAAACGTCGAAGGGCGCTTATTCTACTTCGACGGGCTCACCTTCTGGGGCAACCCGCTGAAGTTCAACACAGCCTTTTACAACGGCCAGTGCAATCTCACCACGGACCAGCGCCTGCGCATCCAGTCCGAAAACTTCCCGGCGCCATCCCTTGAGCGCCTCGACCTCTGTCTCACCGACTGCAATCCGATCCAGATCGTCAGACGAGGCCACAAGACGCGGAGCAACCTTATGTTGCTCACATTTGGCCGTTTGAAGAACACGCAGTAACGCCACGAGCGCAGCCGACGGACGGATACGATCTGATTTGGACGGAGGCTTAGGCAGATCTGCATCCGGAAGGATCTCACCAATACGGACAGCCTCGAGAAGTCCCTGCCCCATCTTGCCTTCCGCAAAACCGCGGGTCACGCCCCGAACGCGGGCCAGCCCCTCGATGCTGTTCGGTTTAATGGCCGCAATTTCGAGCAGACTTTCATCCCGGATAACGCGCTGACGGGGAATATCGGCGTTCTGCGCTTCCTGCTCACGCCATGCTACGATTTCACGCAGAATACCGAGCATCCTGCGGTTATTCGTGCGGGCCTTGAGCTTTTCCCACAGGCGTCTCGGATCAGGGCGGAAGGTTTCTTCGGATGTCAGAACAGCCTGTTCAGCATCGGCCCAGCGCAGACGGCCTTCGTCCTCAAGCTGCTTGCGAAGTGCGAGATACACCGTGCGAAGATGCGTCACATCCGCTGCGGCGTAGGCAATCTGGGCCTTCGTCAGTGGACGGGCTGACCAGTCACTGAAACGATGCGCCTTGTCGATAGCCTGCCCCGTGATGGCACCCACCAGACTATCATAACCAACCTGATCGCCAAATCCGGCCACCATCGCTGCAACCTGCGTATCAAACAGGGACTGCGGAAGCCGGTTGAAAATATGAAGGAAGATTTCAAGGTCCTGCCGTGCGGCATGGAACACCTTGATGCATCCGGGCTCATCGAGAAGTTCGCCCAGCGGAGCCAGATCAATGCCCGGCGCCAGCGTATCAATAACGGCAACATCTTCTGCGCCAGCAAGCTGCACGAGGCACAGTTCGGGCCAATAGGTTTTTTCCCGAACGAATTCCGTATCGATGGTAACGAACGGCTCCTGCTTCAACTTGTTGCAGAGCCGTGCAACCTCCTCGCTGGAGGTCACGATGACGGGGGACGGGAAATCAGAGGCTTTCGGGCGCATGGCCCGATCCTACACAAAGGAATCGCCTCTGACCACGCCCCCACTGCCCTCGAATGAAGGACAATGAACAGCGAGTAGCCGTCAGATCAGATGGACTTGTCGATCCAAGCCTTGAGCTGGCTCTTTGGCATCGCACCCATCTGCTGTGCAACCGGCTTACCGTCCTTGAAGACGATCAGCGTCGGGATGCTACGGACGCCGTACTGCGTCGGGGCTTCCGGGTTGGAGTCGATGTTGACCTTCGCAACCTTCAGGCGACCCTGATACTCAGCGCCGATTTCCTCGAGCGCCGGAGCAATCATTTTGCACGGACCGCACCATTCTGCCCAGAAATCGACCAAAACCGGGCCGTCAGACTTTAGGACGTCTGTTTCAAAGCTGCTATCCGTAACGGCAACCGTATTTGCGCTCATGGACGTGTTCCTTGTGATGAAACGTGTTTCTGTAAACCGATATCGGCTTCTCTGGTCAGGACTGCAAGAGCCTGCCCGTTAAATCAAGACCCCTCCAGTACACGATCCAGAAGCTCATCTGGAAGAACCATCACAGAGGGCCCCTCCGTCCAGACCAGCGAACAGTGAATGGCAAAATCGGGATGCAGTTGCTGAAGAACCGCCCGATAGGCCGCCATCTGCCGCACATAGGCCACCGGCGTCCGCTCAACGCGACTCGGTGGAGTACGGTTCGTTTTGTAATCGCAGATCCAGATTTCTCCGCCCCCGATCCACAAGCGGTCCACCTGCCCTAAAACCACGCGGCCATCACTAATGCCCGAAATTGGCTGCTCGGCCCTGCTGCCTGCCTGAAACAGGGGTGCGAGTTCTGGATGGTGCAGGACGCCCATGACCTGATCCGTCAAACGCCCGACCTCGTTCTCTGTCAGCCCAAGTGCAGGTCTGGAAAGCCAGCGGGTTGCAAGTGCCAGCCGATCTTCGGAAGGCGTTTCCGGCAAAAGCTGAAGCAGGCGATGGATCATCGTGCCGCGCCGCATGGCCTGTTCCCGAACAGGCTTTGGCCTCCCTGCAAGAAGTTCCAATGGAGATCGGGCGGCAGGCACTTCGCCGAACTCCGCACCATCGGGCCGACTTGGGGCCAGAGGGCGCGTCATAGCGTCTTCTGTGGGTGCGACTTCCGCGCGCCAGTCAGGCGCACGACCCAGCCAGGCAGGGAGTTCCAGCGCAGGTGTGGCAGCGCGTGGTGCGGCATCTGGTGCAGGAGCCACGCTCCGCTCTTCTTCCAGAACCAGACGGTCTCCGTCCCACCCCAGTCCCAGCGGTTCAGATCGCGCATTGGCGAGCGTTTCGAACCCGGCCTGACACTGGCGATACCAGCTTGTGTCGTCCGGCTGACGCTTCGTAGAGGCTCCGCAGATCACCAGCCAATCACTGGCGCGCGTCAGGGCCACGTAGAGCAGACGGTTGTTTTCCGCCCGCGCCTTCTCCGCATCCCGGGCAGACAAAGCGGTCGTGACCTCCGTGCCAGCATCTTTCTTCGGCACCCAGATCGGAAGCTCCAACCCGGCAGCTTCTTCCCACAAAAAATCGCCACTGGCTGGCGCACGGGACAGCGTATCCGGCATCACGACCAGCCGAGCCTGCAATCCCTTCGATCCATGCACAGTCATGACGCGGACAGCCCCGGTCTCGCTTTCTGCTTCGCGCTTGCTGGTAATTTCACTGGCTTCCAGCCAATGCAGAAAACCCTGAAGCGACGGAGGATGCAGCCCTTCGTAGCGCAGTGCAGCGGTCAGCAGTTCATCCACCGGTTCAGCCGCTTCCGGCCCGAGACGCCGCAGCAGTCTTGTTCGTCCGCCATGCGGGCCAAGGGCTTCGGCCAGCAGGCGGTACGGCGTGGCATAATCCACCCGTGCATAAAGCGCGGACAGCATGGTCCATGCCGCCTGCCACTCCGCACGCTCCCGATGACGTTCCCGCAGGACAGTCCAGAGCGGCTGGCCTTTCGGGCCAAGGGCGTGGGCGCGACCGTCTTTTGTCGCCAGCGCCATCAGGGAGTCATCACTCAGCCCACCGAGTGGGGAGGTCAGCACTGCCGCCAGCGTCAGGTCGTCCTGTGGCAGAAGCAGTGCCGCACAGAGCGTCATGAGATCGCGAACGGCCACTTGCTGCGTCAAACCGACGCGCACCAGTGTCGCCACTGGCACATTTCGCGATTTTAGTGCCCGGATCAAAGACCGCAGGAAGGACGAACGGCGCGGCACGAGAATCAGAACATCGCCCGCTTTCAAAGGTGCCTGCCCCGGTTGCGGTGAACGGCCAATCTGCTGTTCAATCCACCCGCCAAGAGCCTCAGCCAGACGCTGTGGTGCACTGCGCTGGCCGGTATTGGCTTTCGGAGCCTGCCAGGGCGTCAGACCTTCATCGTCGTCCTCGCCTTCCAGCACGGGAACGAGCGGCCAGAGTTCAACGCGCCCCCCCTGCCCCGGACGCGCAGACACATGGGGAAGCAGTGTCTCCTGCCCCTGCTCCAACAGGCCATGTGCCGCATTCGGCTGCGAAAAGACCGCATCCACGAAAGACAGAACGGGCGTAACGGAGCGGAACGAGACGTTCAGATCCGGATCACGCCACGGCAGGCCCGCATTCTGAACGCGACGCGCAAACTCGGCTCTCCAGCTATGAAACTGTTCGGGGTCAGCACCTTGGAAACCGTAAATGGACTGTTTGTAGTCGCCCACCGCGAACACGGTGCGGGGTCTCGGTCCCTGTTCCCATGCGCCCTCACCGGAGAAAAACTCAGACGTCAGAGCCCCGGCAATTTCCCACTGAAGGCCGGAATTGTCCTGCACCTCATCCAGCAGCAGATGGTCTATCCCGCCATCCAGCTTGTAGAGCACCCAGGCCGCACCCGGATCTTCCAGCAGGTTCCGCGTTTCCTGAATAAGGTCGTTGTAGTCCACCAGTCCACGCGCGGCCTTGCCCTCGCGGAAGTTCGACAGCATCGGTGCGGCAAGAGACAGAAGCGCGCGATTCAGGGAAAGAAGCACGGCGCGCTTGATGCTCTCGGTCAGATCCAGCAGGCGCTGGCCTTCCTCTTCCAGCAGCGGCACGATTTCAGGAACGGCATCCTGTGCTTTCTTGCTTATGATGCGGTTCATCTGCCGCACGGTGCCCTTGTCCGTCAGCAGATATTTGCTCCAGACGGGTGCCGAACGGTCTTCAATCTGTGTCCCAAGCCACAGAAGCATCTGCTCCACAGTCGGCTTTGCAGCGGACGTGACAACGCCGAGCGCCGCCTGAAGTCCGGCCCGCAATTCCGCTTCCTTACGAGGCTGACAAATCAACCCTTCCAGATCAGACGCAACCTCCTGTCCTGCCTTCAGAGCGCTCCGATAGGCGCTCAGCACAGCATCCGGCAGGATCTGCCAACGGTCCAGCAGCGGACGGACGCGGCTTTCTTCCATGTTCAGAGCGCGTATCCGCTGGAAGAACCGGTCGATCCCGATAGTCCCCGCCACTTCCGCCACAATTTTCGGAGCCTTGGCGAGTTCGTCTTCCATCGCCTCACGCAGAGCCAGCGTCGTATCCGTATCTTCCATCAGGGTGAAATGCGGATCGACCGAGGCTTCCAGCGGGAAACGACGTAGAAGAGACTGACAGAACGCATGGATCGTTTCGATCCGCAGGCCGCCCGGCAGGTCCAGAACCTTCAGGAACAGCGCACGGGCTGCACGACGCGTCTCATCCGTATTGGGGACGCGCAGTTTCTCAAGTTCCTGACCCAGACGCTCATCCGGGAGCGATACCCATTCGCCAAGCCGAGACTGGAGACGATTGGCCATCTCCGCGGCGGCGGCCTTGGTGTAGGTCAAGCACAGAATGCGGGATGGGTTTGCCCCTTCTGCCAACACAATCGACCCATCATCTGCTTCCACTTCAAGGGGCAACATCAGACGGAGCAGGCGATCAATCAGCAGTTTCGTCTTGCCCGATCCGGCAGACGCGGACACGAAAACGGACGCCATCGGGTCAGACGCAGCAAGCTGGGTGCGATCGGCTTCAGCAATAACGTCAGCGCGGTTGCGGGTCTCGCTCATGCGTCGTCTCCTTCCGCATAGGCTGCGCGCCATTCATCCACCCGTGCCAACTGGGCGTAATCCGTGTAGCGCGGCACATGTCCGGCCCAAGGCTGGGAGCGATAGGGTTGATCGGGCTGGTCATACTCATCAATGAGGCCGCGTAGTTTTTCCATGGCCTCACCAATCAGGGCAGCCGCATCAAGGCTGGATTTCCGGCTTGGAACTTCGCTTTCTTTCCCCGGATCATCCCCGCCTGTCAGATGCCAGTACAGAAGCTGTTTCGTCTCAGCCGCCGGAACGCCTTCGAAAGCGCCCTTGGCCAGCAATGCTCCTTCCAGAACAAGCTGAACGGACCATCCACCCTCCACGGCTTTTCCGGTAGGCGGAGAACCGGTCTTGTAATCGAAGATCGTCGCCTTGCCGTCTTCATCAACGTCAATGCGGTCTGCCCTACCGCGCAGTTCGAACGGTGCACGTGCAGCTTCGATCTTGAACGACGCAGACACTTCCATATGCCGCGCGATAGCATGTTCCTGTTCCCGACGGGTCCGCTCCTGTACGGCAACCCAGTCTGCAATACGCTCCAGCCTTGGGCCCCACCAACTGACCAGCGCAGGTCGCACATTGGCCTTGGCCAGTTCTTCCGCGAAGGCGCGCTTCAGGGATGCGGCCACGTTCTGCGGCCAGCGATCCGGATACTCTTTGAGAACCCGATCCATGGCTTCATGCACGATCATACCGAAATCTGCGTGTTCTGCGCCTTCTTCAAGCGGCTTGAGCGCCTTCAGCTTCAGAACATGCTTGGCATAAATGGCATACGGATCCTGCATCCATGTTTCGATCTCCGTGATGCTCAGACGCCGTGGGCGAAGTGCCACAGGAGGCCTTGGCTCAGGCGGCGCCACGGTTTCCGCGCCATCCAGCGGCTGATCCATCGCCTTTTGCCATTCGAGCGCAGGATGCACAGGCAATTTCTGCCCACGTCCCCCCAGAAACGCCTCCATCCGCACCATCCAGCGGGCGGGCACGCCCGGTGCACCGTCACGCCGGGCGGAACTGGAGAACACAACCTCCCCAGCAGCCAAAGCCGTTGAAACGAAATCATGAGCGCTGATCCCGATCTGCCGCTCAGGAGACGGCAGACCAACACGGGTCCGCATCGGGCGGCTCAGCCACGGCCCCGGATCAGTTGCAGGTGGCCAGACCGTTTCGTTCAATCCACCCAGAACAACCACATCGAACGCCAACAGACGCGCTTCCAGCACACCGAGAATGGTGACACGCGGATGCGCCAGTTCCACCCCGCCCCGATGCGCGCGCAGGCCCGTCAGCATCTGCCCGGCCATGGACGTGTTCAGGAAGGAATCCAGATGTGCCAGCCTCTGCGGGGGCAGGATGCCGGTATGCTGGATCAAAGCGGCCAAGTGACGGGATAGCGCCTCCCCATCATCCCCCATCCAGAGACGCCCGCCCGGATGTAGCTCTTCTTCGGGCTCTGCGGTCAGTTCTGTTTCGGTCGCCGCCAAGGCTTCTGCTGTACGGATCAGGGCTTCCAGCAATTCGGGAAGCGGAACCGCACCGGACAGGCCAAGCAGAGGCTCGAAAGCCGCTTCAATCCGCGCGATGAACGCGGCTGGACTTTCCGGCTCATCAGGAGCATCCGCGCTGGCCCCATTATCCGGATCACGCTGGTTCTGAATATAGGCCTCAAGCGCCGCCTTAAGGCCTGCAATACCGGGTGCAGGAGCAGGTCCACGCAGCAACAGACGCTCCAGCCGACGGGCCGAGGCGTGACAGTGACCCGGTGTGCGCCCCAGCGACGCCAGAGGGTGCTTCAGAACGGAAAGCAGAGCCACCGGAGAAAGCTGGGCCTCGGCTGCCGTGGCAATCAGGCGCAGGAACACGGCGGCTGGCGTCTGCGCCAGAGGCTCACCGGCACTGTCATCAGCATGAATCCCGAACCGCAAAAGCTCGGTCCCGACACGCTGCGCCAAGCTACGATCTGGCGTCACAAGCGCACAGGTCTGGCCGGGGACGGACACCACATTCCGGAGGATCAGCGCGATGGACTGCGCTTCCTGCTGCTGATCCTGTGCAGGCAGCAGAGACAGGCCTGAAATATTACGCGGGTTCAGATCCCGCCCCCAGGCCGTAATCCCCTGTTCCGGCAGCATAACGCCACGCATCAGGCGCTCTCTGGCCCGATCCTTGCCCCCGTCCCAATCCGTCAGATCGTCGCGTGTCAGCCCCAGATCCGTAAGAATTTCCTTGAGACCCGCCTGTGGGTGTGACGCAGGAAGCGCGTCCCACATTGCCTGAGGCAGGTCCAGATCAACCCCCGGAAGGATCACCAGCCCGGCGGGTAACGTCGCAACCGCCGCCAGCACATCTGAAACCGCTGCGGACCCATCTGCGAACCCCACCGCCCAAACTGGCGTGTGGGGAGGAACATGCTGCCACGCTGCCGCCTGCGCTTTGAGACGCGCAACCTGACGGGCAACGGGGTTCGACAGACCTTCTTCTTCCAGCCATTTCGGCCAAATCGTCGTGATGATTTCCAGAAATTTCAGCGTCTGCTGCCAGTGTTCTGAAAAACGTTCTTCCACGGCTTCTGGCAAACTGGCCGCCAGATCGACCCCACTGCGCTCGGCCTCATCCATCAGGTCCGCCAGAGCCTTGGCGAGAGGCCATGCCCGATCAATGCCTTTGGTTTTGTCCACTCCGACACTGACAATGGGTGTTTGCAGAATCAGCATGGACAGAACAGTCAGCCGCCTCTGCGGCTCGACGGCAGGAGGCAACGAGACATCAATCCCGATGGACGCCAGCGCCTCTTCATCCACGTCATTGATCGCAACGATGCGCGGCAGGAGGGATGCCTTGCCATCCAGCACGCGCAGAAACGCTTCCATCAACGCACGTCCGGCTCGACGGCTCGGCACGAGCAGCAGCCCCGGGCCGTCCGTTCCAGCGGCAGGGTCCTGCTTCAGCCATTCATGAGCGACCCGATCCAGAAACGGTTCGGTACCGGCAATCGTAACAACGGTCATAGCGCAATCCCGCTCAGACGTTCGTCCGGCCAGCCGGTTAGCTCAGCAAACCGTTCGTCTTCTGTCGCGCCAGAAGTCAGCGTCAGATGCAGGGCATTCGCAGGCAGGAGATCTTCAGCACGCTCTGGCCATTCCACCAGCATGATGCCTTCGCAGGCTTCATCCCAAGCCAGTTCATACAGCGCATCCGGCCCATCCAGTCGCCATAGATCATAGTGGAAAACCGGCCCGGCGGACGTGTCATAAGGCTGAACCAGCGCAAAACTCGGGCTTGGAACTTCCATCTGCGGGTCATGGGCCAGCACCCGCAGAAATGCCCGCGCGAAGGTGCTTTTCCCAGCGCCAAGACCGCCTGACAGGGCAATGCAATCGCCAGGAGTGCAAAGCGCTGCAAGTTGGGCGGCAAGATGTTCGGTCGACGTCTGGTCAGGAAGGCGTATCTGCATGCCGCCTACTCTGACGCCCCCTCTACTATCCAGCAAGTATCTCGTTGTTCTGGTTTCGAATAACGGGAGTTTGCTCTCCTCAAGCATAAAAATAGACACAAAACGAAATAAAGTGAACGTTTTGTGATTCTTTGAGAAAAATAAACAACGATTGTTGACTCTTTATTACAGACAGATCGAAATAGATTTTAACTTTTCAGTAACGATTCTGAACAAGACCATTCCTCAGAAGGTATTCCGTCTATGACGTCCACTCTTCTCATTAATGAATTCATGTTCAACCCAAGCCCATCCGGAGATCCGAACGAATTTATTGAAGTAAAGGGCGACCCTGACACAGATTACAGTGAATGGTCTTTGATCGTTGTTGACGGAGATGGTTCGGTTTCGGGCAAAATTGACAATGTTTTCCAGCTCGGAACCACCAACAGTTCTGGATATTGGGTTACCCCATATCAGACGAATGCTTTACAGAACGGGACGCAAACTGTCCTTCTGGTCAAGAATTTCACTGGCAAGGCTGGCGATGATCTTGATACCGCCAATGCTGGCACGTTCACATCCACTCCCTGGTCTGAAATCGGTGATACGATCGCTGTATCGGACGGGGGCAGTGGCGATCTGACTTATGCCAACGCTCCAGTCCTGACTGGCAAGATCATTGCCGGCGCCTCACGCATTCCAGATGGTACCGACACGAACAGCGCCTCTGACTGGACCGCGGATGACCCGTCTCTGGCCGGAATTTCGGGATATGGTACCACTGCTGCTGCCGGAACCATTCTCGTGACTCCCGGCGCAGCAAACGATGGAACTACCAGCGGCGGCTCTTCCGGCACGGATGATGGCTCCTCTGGGTCTGGCACGGGATCTGGTTCAGGGTCCGATACGGGCTCGGGATCAGGCACCGATACCGGCACCACGACCCCCACGGCTTTGACCATCCAACAGATCAACGGAAACGGTTATTACAGCCCCGTCGCGGGCAGCAGCGTCACAACCACAGGCGTCGTGACGGCCGTTGATACAAACGGCAGCATCGGATTCTGGATCCAGCAGTCCAGCAAAGACACAAGCAGCGTCGGGAGTACCGGCCTGTTTGTTTACGCCGGCAAGAATGCCACATTGCCAACTGTTGGCACGACCGTTTCCGTCACCGGCACAGTGACGAATTATTCCGGTACATCATGGAGCAAATCCCTGACACTGCCGGAACTCAATCTGGTCTCCTACACAGACACAGGCGCAGCCTACACGGCAATTTCCCCAACCGTGATTGGCCAAGGCGGTCTGACCGTTCCCGCGGCCTCCTATCTTGGCGATCTTGAACAGGCGATTGACCTCAACAAGAGCACAGCCACCATCAACCCTGACACCAACGCTCTGGACTTCTACCGTAGCCTCATCGGGCAGGTCATCACGCTGCATGATGTCGTAGCGACCGGTGCCACAGCGTCCAACGCCACCTGGGTCGTGCCAGACAACGGCAATGGCCTCCTGACACCAACCGGTGCACTCCAGAGCACCGAAAGCAGCATCAATACCCAACGCGTCGAGATCTACTATGACAGCGGCGTCACACCTGGTTCGGCCATCAGCGCTGAAGTCGGAGACAAGCTCGGGGACATCACAGGCGTCCTGACCTACTACAATGGCGTCTATGAACTGATCCCAACCACACAGGTCACGGTTATTCACACCGAGACGGAAAAGCCGGTCACGAGCTTCCACAAAGACGAGCAGAACCTTCTCGTCAGTGACTACAACATCGAGAATTTTAACGCCCTTGATCCGGCCAACGCGGACCGTCTGGCACAGGTCGCCAAGATCATCGTGCAAAATCTCGACAATCCTGACGTTCTGGCCATTCAGGAAATCCAGGACGACAGCGGCACCACGAATGACGGCACCGTCAGCGCAGAACAGAATCTTGCCGCTCTGGTCAAGGCCATCGCCGACGCAGGCGGTCCAACCTATTCCTGGGCACAGGTCGATCCGGCGAACGGTACGCAGGGCGGTGTGTCCGGCGGCAACATCCGCAGCGTGTTCCTCTACAACGCAGACCGCGTCACGCTGAAGGAACCCGTCACCACGATCGGCAGCGAAGAACTGAGCGGAACGTTCAAAAACACCCGTCTGCCACTGGTTGGAACGTTCGAGTTCAACGGCAAGGACGTCACGCTCATCAACGTGCACCTGTCCTCACAGGCCGGAAGCTCGGAACTCTACGGCGCGACCCAACCACCCGTGAACCATGGCGGCACGACCAGCACGGTTAACAACCGTATCGCTCAGGCCCAGTACATTACCAACTACGTTCAGAACCAGCTTTCCAGCGATCCGACAGCGAAGATCGGTATCCTTGGTGACTTCAACGACGTAGCGTGGAGCGACGCCAACAAGGTCTATGCCAACGCCGGCCTGACCGACATGGAAACCAAGGAAGACGCGAGCAACCGCTACACCTACATCTATGAAGGCAACGCCCAGTCCCTCGATCACACGATCGGCACGGACGGATTTGCCAATGCAGGCCAGTTTCAGACGCTCCATATCAATACGGGGCAGCTTGACGCAGAATCCGATCATGATCCGTCCCTGACCCTGCTGGAAATGACGGATTACAGCGCCACAAATGGTGCTGCCCTGTCTGACGTCGCTCTGACAAACAGCCAGACCGCAGCCGTCCACAGCGGCAGTACGGCTTCGAACATCAGCGTTGGAGATGGAAGCCAGCTTGCGCTTTATGCCGGCAGTACGACCCAGAACATCCGCCTCGCCAGCGGCGCAAAAGTGGACCTCCCGGAACTTGCCTGGTCCAACAGCGCGACGGCAACCCTGACCGATCCCTCCACGCTGGAAATCTCCAACGGCACCGACACTTATACGATTGCCCTCGACAGCGATTACGCCGCCGACTTCTTCACGCTTCAATCTGACAGCACCGGCGGCACGCTCCTTCTGGCAGAAGGCACACCCTGCTACTGCCGCGGCACACTGATCCGCACGGAACGCGGTGATATTCCGGTCGAACAGCTTGAAGTTGGTGACCTGATCCAGACGCGCTCGAACGGCCTGCGCCCCATCCACTGGATCGGCCACCGCAGCTATTCCGGCACGTTCGCCAATGGCAACCGCGATATCCTGCCAGTCACCTTCCGTAAGAGATCGCTCGGCAGGGACCTTCCTGAACAGGACCTGTCCGTCTCCCCGCTCCATGCCATGTATCTGGACGGCGTGCTGATCCCGGCTCTGTCGCTCGTGAACGGCACCAGCATCGTGCAGGCCGAGCGCATGGATGAAGTCGCGTACTTCCACATTGAACTGGAAAGCCACGACGTCATTTTCGCGAACGGCGCAGAGTCTGAAACCTTCGTGGACGACAGCTCGCGCGGCATGTTCCACAACGCCGCCGACTACAGCGTGCTCTACCCGAATGCAGAGCCGGTTCCGGCTCAGTATTGCGCCCCGCGCGTTGAGGAAGGCGCGCTGCTGGCCGCCATCCGTAGCCGTCTGAACGCCCTGTCTTCTGACGCCCGCACGGCAATGAACGATCTGGAAGGCTATGTGGACGTCGCAACCCATAGCCGTATCGAAGGCTGGGCACGCGTTTCGGGAAGCGTGAAGCCTGTCCGTCTTCAGATTGTCGACAACGGGGTCGTTCTGGGCGAAATCCTGGCGGACAAGGCTCGCCCGGATGTTGGCGCAGCCTGTGGCTTCCGGTTTGACATTCCGGGTGGATTATCGCCACTGGTGCGTCATGTCCTCGAAATCCGCCGCGTCACGGATGGTGCTGCCCTCGGCAACACGCCCTGGATGATGGACCAGAAGGAACAGAAAGCCCCACTGGCCATCGTAGCAACTGCTCCGGTCGAACCTCTGGACGGCTGCATCGACATCGCCACCCGCAATCGTATCTCCGGCTGGGTCACGAACCCAACGGCTTCTGAAGACCCCGTAACGCTTCAGATCGTGGATAACGGTGTGGTTCTGGCCTCCGTTCTGGCCAATGGTCGGCGCCCGGATGTCGCAAAAACGGGCCGTCCTTTGCTCTGCGGGTTTGATGTCATCCTGCCAGGTGGCCTCTCCCCCCTGACACGCCATGTTCTGGAAGTGCGTCGTGAAAGCGATGGCGCCCTCCTCGGCGCGCCGCAGGTTCTGGAAGCCGTCGGCATGTTCGACGCGGATATGGAGCAGACCGTCGCCCGCGCTGTCGAAGCAGCCGCGGACGAACAGGCTGGCGATCAGGTTCTGTCCTTCCTGCTGGGTCAGGTCGAGAAACTCCGCCAGTCCCGGGCGCAGGCCATCAACGGCCTGACGGATCAGGCGCTCAACGCCACACGCCGTCGCCGTGGCATGAAAACTGTCAGCGCACCACAGCGCAAACGCGCTCTGGTGATCGACAGCCTGCGTCCGGATGCAAAGCGGGATGCAGGATCGCAGGCCATTCTGTCTCACATGGCTGCACTGGAAGGTCTGGGATACGACGTCTGCTTCATTGCGGCAGACCAGATGACCCTGACCACACGTCTGGAAACGCTCCCGACCGTGACTGTTCAGGGCGCACCGGTCTTCGCATCCGTCGAGGATGCACTCTCCCGCCAGAAAGACAGCTTCGACGTTGTGTATCTGCACCGGGAAGACGTCGCCACGCGCTACATGGCGCTTGTCCGTCGCAACCAAAGCAAGGCCCGCGTGCTGTATAGCGTGGCGGATCTGCACTTCCTGCGTCTGGCCCGTCAGGCCGCCATTCAGGGACGGCCCGAACTGATGGCCAAGGCCAATCAGGTTCGGATCGCGGAATATCGTGCCGCTCTTCAGGCCGATGCCGTGCTGACGCATTCCCAGACCGAAGCCGCACAGCTTCGCAAGGATCTGCCTCAGGCGAATGTGCATATCGTGCCCTGGGCTGTGTCGCAGGCCACTTCCGAGACCACAAACCGCAATGGCGTGCTGTTCGCCGGCAATTACGCCCATGCTCCGAACGGTGATGCCGCCCGCTGGCTGGTTCAGGACATTATGCCAGCCGTCTGGGCCATGGACCCGACCATCACCTGCACCCTCGTAGGCGCAGACATGCCGGACAGCATCCACGCACTGGCCAGTGACCGTGTCCGCGTTCTGGGGCATGTGCAGGATCTGGGTAGCGTTCTCGGTCAGGCACGCCTGAGCGTTGCACCGCTGCGTTTCGGTGCAGGAATCAAGGGTAAGGTTCTGGAAAGCCTGTCCGCAGGTGTTCCCTGCATCATGACACCCGTTGCAGCCGAAGGCCTGAGCCTTCCGAAGAGCCTTCAGCCGCTCGTACAAACGACAGCAGAAGATCTGGCTCGCCAGATCGTCGCGCTGCACACCGCCGAAGACCTGTCGGACGTTACAAACGTGGGACGGGCCTACACACAGGCAATATTCTCCGAAAAGGCCGTGATGGCAGCACTGAACAACGCGCTGGACCAGAAGGCTGCCCTTCGCGAGGCAGGCTAAACACCCCGCGGGGGAGACAGCAGGTCCATCCATCGGGCCATGACTGTCTCTTCCTGAAACTCTAATGCTTTGCGGCGGGCCATGGCAGACATGGTCCGCCGTTTTTCTGTCTGCCCCATCAGAGACAGAAGCGCTTCGGCCAACGCGTGAAGATCACCCGGCTGAACCAGAACTCCACTCATGCCGTCTTCCACGATCTCCGCCGGCCCGGTTTCACAATCGAAAGACACAACCGGTAGCCCGGCCGACGCTGCTTCCAGCAGAACCATGGGAAGCCCTTCATAGCGGGAAGAACAAACATACAGTCCAGCCCGCCGATACTCCGCTTCAATCTGATGCGTGGCCGGAGCCAGCGTCACGCGCGACAATCCCTGAGTGGCCTGAAGCAAAAAATCCCGCTCAGGGCCATCCCCACGGATCAGCAGAGACCAGCCTGCACTGCGGGCATCTGCTTCCACCTTCGCCCATGCCGCCAACAACAGGTCGTACCCCTTCTGTGGTGTCAGTCGGCCTACCGTCAGAACAGTTCGGGAGGTCTCATCATAAGGCGTTCGCCAGACAGGAGGTGCCATGTTGGGGAAGACGACCAGAGACGCCCGAACGGCCCGTCCTGCCTGCCAAAGTGCCCTGTCCCGAGCCGTCAGAACAACAACATCATCAGCCCATCTGGCCGCGATCTGCCGCCCCCAGACCCGTTTGCGACGCCCGAGCGTAATGTTGAAATTGAAGTGCTCCCAGACGATGCAGCGACATCCGGCCAGACGGGCTGCTGCTACGCCATACAGAGCATGTGTGGCTTCCACGACAACCAGTGTGTCGATGCGGTTACGCTTCAGATAGCCCACCAGTCTCTCAACAATTCGGGGCCAGGAATTGAAAATTTTTACCGGCTTTTCAAACAGGGATTTTACGGGAATTCTGTCATCCAGCGGAAAAACGGGTGGGCCGTTTCCCACAAGTTCCAGCAGATGAACCGTCACATCCCGCTGAACAAGTCCGTTCATCACCGCACAGGCAGAGCGCTCGGTTCCGCCTGTTGCATTAATATGTTGGATGACAAAGGCGCACCGCATGCGGGATGGTCTACCCCATTCAACTCAAAACGCCTAAGAAACAGAGATGACGATTTCACCTCAAACCCTCTCCACCGACGTCGCAATTGTTGGCGCCGGTCCAACCGCCCTCTTCGCAGCTTTTGAATGCGGAATGCTCAAACTGAGCTGCGTTCTGATTGACGCACTCGACAGCATTGGCGGCCAATGTGCGGCCCTTTATCCGGAAAAGCCGATCTACGACATTCCGGCTCACCCTTCCATTGAGGGTGGCGCACTGATCGACGCTCTGGACAAGCAGATTGCCCCGTTCGACGTTCCGCGTTTGCTCGGCTCCCGCGTGGAAACCCTGACGGGCCATCGTGGAGATTTCACGCTGACAACAGCGCGTGGCGACACGGTAAAAGCCAAGGCTGTCATCATCGCAGCCGGCGCGGGGGCGTTCGGCCCGAACCGTCCGCCGCTGGATGGACTGGAAGCCTACGAGCAGACGGGTGCCGTTCAGTATTACGTCAAGAAGCGTGCTGATTTCGCGGGCAAGACAATCGTTGTCGCCGGTGGTGGCGATTCCGCGCTCGACTGGGCTCTGTCCCTCTCCGAAGTGGCCGAGAAGATCTATCTTCTGCATCGCCGTGACCGCTTCCGCGGCGCGCCGGAAACGCTGTCCCGCATCGAAGAGCAGATTGCCGCCGGACGCATCGAGAAGGTCGTCCCCTACCAGCTTCATGCCCTGCACGGTACAGACGGGCAGCTTTCCGCCGTTGAGGTCACCACACTCGCTGGCGACTCCCGCCATCTGGAAACCGATACGCTCCTGCCGTTCTATGGTCTGTCCACCGATCTTGGCCCGATCGCTCTTTGGGGACTGGATACGCACCGCAACACGGTACCTGTCACGCCAGCCACACTGGAGAGCAGCACACCGGGCATTTTCGCCATCGGCGACGTGGCCACATATCCCGGCAAGCTTAAATTAATTCTTCAGGGATTTTCGGAAGGCGCGATGGCAGTTCATGCCATCCACGCCATAGTTCATCCGGATACAGCCCTGCACTTCGAATATTCCACCAGCAAGGGCGTTCCGGGCTGAAAACCGGGGGTAGACAACCGTTTCCGCTGGTGCTGATCTGATCGGTACCAAATCGAAAAAACGGTTTTCTACCAATCGGAAAGCAGCAGAACTGTCATGAAAATCATCGTCATGGGCGCCGGTGTCATCGGCGTCACAACCGCATGGTACCTCGCTCAGGAAGGCCATGAGGTTGAAGTCATTGACCGGCAGCCTGGCGTAGGACTCGAAACATCCTTCGCCAATGCTGGTCAGGTCTCCCCCGGATATTCAACACCGTGGGCCATGCCGGGTCTGCCGTTCAAGGCTGCCAAATGGATGGTGAGCAAGCATAGCCCGCTTGTTATTCGCCCGCGCTTTGATACCGCCATGTTCCGCTTCATGGGCGAACTGCTCGCGAACTGTTCGGAAAAAGCCTACGATATCAACAAGAGCCGTATGCTCCGGATTGCGGAATATGCCCGCGACAAGATCGACGCCCTGCGCGACGAAACCGGCATTACGTATGACGGCGACCAGAAAGGTCTGATTCAGCTTTTCCGGACAGACGCGCAAGTCGAGCATGCAGCCGAAGACATGCGTCTTCTGGCCGAAAGCGGCATCGACCATCAGCTTCTGAACGTCGATGAAATCATCTCTCATGAGCCAGGCCTGGCCCATGCCCGCCATCGCCTGCGCGGCGGCCTGCGTCTTCCGGGCGACCAGACCGGTGATGCCCATCTCTTCACACGCCGCCTCGCCGCCATGGCCGAGCAGAAAGGCGTAAAATTCCGCCTTGGCACGAACATCGAAGCCATTGAGGCCACCAGCGATTCCATTCTGAGCATCCGCACGAGCGCAGGCCGCCTCAAGGCGGACGCATATGTTCTCGCACTGGGAAGCTACTCGCCTCGCCTGATGAAGCCGCTTGAGTTGCGTCTGCCGATCTATCCGGTGAAGGGCTACTCCCTCACCATGCCGATTACGGACGAGAGCCGTGCACCGGTTTCGACGGTCAATGACGAAACCTACAAGGTTGCCATCACGCGCCTCGGGGACCGTATCCGCATTGGCGGCACGGCTGAACTGACAGGCTTTAGCCTGCGTCTTAGCCCGGACCGTCGTGAAACGCTGGAACTGTCCTTCAACGAGATGTACGGCGGCGGCGACCTCTCTGCTGCACGCTACTGGACAGGCCTGCGCCCTTGCACCCCCGACGGCACACCCATCGTTGGCCCAGCACCGCGCTATGACAACCTGTGGCTCAACACAGGTCACGGAACTCTTGGCTGGACGATGACGGCAGGTTCAGGACAGATCATCGCAGACCAGATTTCTGGCCGCCAGACAGCGATCCCATCACTGGACCTGTCTCTCGACCGTTATCTGTAAGTTTCCTGTCTCTCGGCAGGGGCGTTCACGCCTTCGCCGGGAGGAAATTTTCTTGGATTACCTGCGTCCAAACGTTGAGCCGCAGTGCAGCTCTGACAGTCAGGCAGATCGCTATTTAGCGGCTCGCACACCCTGATGCGAAACCCTCCGCCCTGACAATGCACTCTCTGCCACAGAGTTCTGCCGGAAAAACAGTCGCCTTGTAGTCCAAAAACAAAAAAAAACGGGGCCAGCTCGAAAGCCGACCCCGTTTCCATCACACTCACCCCACCAAAGTGGGGCTCATCCTGAAAATCAGTTGGACGGTGCTTCAGCATCCGTCGGAGCAGACGTCTCAGCAGCAGCCTTCTTGTGCTTCTTGTGATGCTTCTTCTTGTGGTGGTGCTTCTTCTTGCTCGTCGTGTCCGTAGCCGTTGCAGCATCCGTGGCGGCAGGAGCAGCCGGAGCAGCAGCTTCCGGAGCGGCTGGCGCTGCAGCAGGAGCTGCAGCCGTCGGGGCCGTGGTGGTTTCTGCTGGAGCAGCAGGGTCAGCGAAAGCCGGCGCAGCCGTCAGGGCCAAAGCGGAAACGGCAGCGATAAGGGAACGGTTGAAAAGGCGCATCTGAGAACGAAGCTCCAGAAAACTGAAAAACGGACCACGTATCAGAAAAACCGAAGTGGCCATGCTTCGAAACTAGCACCAGACAACGTATTCGTCGCGCATTAACTTTTTGAAATTTCAGGGTGATAGCGGCTTGTCTTCGTAAAGACGCCTCAATTCCGCCAAAGTCTCGATCAGGACTTCCTGACTTCTTTCCTACGACTCTCGAACAAAAAAAACGCGCACCGGAAACCCGATACGCGCTCTTTATGCTTTTCCTGAAAAGAAAGATCAGGCTTCGCGGCTCTTGGAGGCACGCTTACGCTCGTTCGGATCCAGGTAACGCTTACGGATACGAATGGCGGACGGCGTCACTTCAACCAGTTCATCGTCTTCAATGTAGGCGATGGCCTGCTCAAGGCTCATGCGACGCGGCGGCGTCAGAAGCAGAGCTTCATCCTTGCCGGAGGCACGCATGTTGGTCAGCTTCTTTTCACGGACAGCATTGATGTCCAGATCGTTCTCGCGGGAATGCTCACCCAGGATCATGCCTGTGTAAATCTTCTCGCCAGCGTCCACGAACATCGTGCCACGATCCTGCAGAGAGAACAGGGCGTACTGCGTCGTCTGACCATCTTCAGCAGAGATCAGGGAGCCGTTACGGCGACCTTCGATCGTGCCAACATATGGGTGATAACCATCGAACAGACGGTTCATGAGGCCCGTGCCGCGCGTGTCGGTCAGGAACTCGCCATGATAACCGATCAGACCACGGGACGGGATCAGGAACGTCAGACGAACCTTGCCACCACCGGACGGACGCATGTCCTGCATCACGCCCTTACGCAGGGACATCTTCTCAACGACAACGCCGGAATACGGCTCGTCCACGTCAACCAGAACTTCTTCGAACGGCTCTTCACGCTCGCCCGTCTCCGGGTTCTCGCGGAACAGAACGCGCGGACGACCGATCGTCAGCTCGAAGCCTTCACGACGCATCGTTTCAATCAGAACGCCAAGCTGAAGTTCGCCACGGCCGGCAACTTCAAAGGCTTCGCTTTCCGGGCTTTCCGTAACCTTAATGGCCACGTTGCCTTCGGTTTCCTTGAAGAGACGGTCACGGATCTGACGGGACGTCACCTTCTTGCCTTCACGGCCACCCAGCGGACCATCGTTGATACGGAAGGTCATGGACAGGGTCGGCGGATCAACCGGGCGGGACGGCAGCGGCTCGCTGATGGACGGATCAGCAATCGTGTCAGGAATCGTCGCTTCGGACAGACCGGCCACGGCCACGATGTCACCGGCTTCGGCTTCCTCAACCGGCACGCGGTCCAGACCACGGAAGGACAGCAGCTTCGTCAGACGACCGGTTTCAACAACCGTTCCGTCCGGACGCAGCACGCGCACCGGCATGTTCACCTTCGCACGACCCTGGTCGATACGACCCGTCAGGATACGGCCAAGGAAGTTGTCGCTCTCGAGAATGGTGGCAACCATGCCGAAAGGCGCATCCTTGTCGACGTTTGGCGTCGGGACGTGGCGCAGAACCAGATCGAACAGCGGGGACAGGTCCTTCTTCGGTCCGTCCAGTTCCAGATCTGCCCAGCCCTGACGGCCAGAAGCATACAGCATCGGGAAGTCGAGCTGGTGCTCGTCAGCGCCGAGGGAGGCAAACAGATCGAAGATTTCTTCGTGCACTTCGTCCGGACGCGCATCGCTACGGTCGATCTTGTTCACGACCACGATCGGACGGATACCGCGGGCCAGAGCCTTGCCCAGAACGAACTTCGTCTGCGGCAGCGCACCTTCAGCGGCGTCAACGAGGATGATCGCGCCATCCACCATGCTCAGGATACGCTCGACTTCGCCACCGAAGTCAGCATGGCCCGGGGTGTCGATGATGTTGATGCGCGTCTCTTTCCAGACAACGGACGTGCACTTGGCGAGAATGGTGATACCACGCTCGCGTTCGAGGTCATTGCTGTCCATCGCGCGATCAGCAACGTGCTGGTTCTCGCGGAAAGAGCCGGACTGCTTGAGGAGCGCGTCAACCAGCGTGGTTTTGCCATGATCGACGTGCGCGATGATGGCGATGTTACGGATTTCCATGTGGTCTTCCAGACGGTGCATCGAAGATAAGAATTTGCGCCGTCTTCTGCACCGAATCCCGCGAATATGCAAACTCTGTCGCAGTCTTTTCGCATAAATCACGACTTGAGCATGGACGGAAGCTGGTCCAAATCATCAGAAAACACTGTCTTTTCGCGAGTAGACTCCATCATGTCCAACACGACACCAACCGGGCCATCCGCCCCGGGAACCGATGCCCTGAGCCAGCTTGGCCGCAATACGCCGGCTGCGAGCTGCCCTGAAGAAGCCGTTCTGGAACGCGTCCCCTCCCCGCATCAGGGCCGCAAATATGTTGTTCGTTTCACGGCACCGGAATTCACGTCTCTCTGCCCGGTCACAGGCCAGCCGGACTTCGCACACATCGTGATCGACTACATCCCGAGCAAATGGATCGTGGAGAGCAAATCCCTCAAGCTGTACCTCACCAGCTTCCGCAATCATGGTGCGTTCCACGAAGACTGCTCAGTCGCCATCGCAGAGCGTCTGGTGGAACTGCTTGATCCGGAGTGGCTGCGGATTGGCGCCTACTGGTATCCACGTGGCGGCATCCCAATCGACGTGTTCTGGCAGACGGGCGAGCCACCCGCAGGCGTGTGGATTCCGTCCCAGGATGTTCCGGGCTACCGGGGTCGCGGCTGAGGCATGACAGAAGCGGCTGCCATTGCCCGGTCGGGCGGTCCTGTCACTCAGGCACGCCTTACGGTCGATTTCAGACGACTGGGCCTTGAGCCCGGCATGACTGTTCTGGTCCATACCGCCATGAGCCGGATCGGCTGGGTGTGTGGCGGGGCCAGAACCGTGATCGAAGCCCTATTTCAGGCTGTAGGGCCGGAGGGCACGATTGTCATGCCAGCCCAATCCTCGGAACTCAGTGACCCTGCCGGATGGTGCGAGCCATCGGTCCCTCAGACCTGGTGGGACACTATCCGGGCAAGCATGCCAGCGTTCGATCCTCGCCTCACGCCCACACGCGGCGTGGGGACTGTGGCAGAAATGTTCCGCACCTGGCCGGGCACACGCCGGAGCCTGCATCCGCAGGTTTCTTTCAGCGCTCACGGCCCCCTTGCAGCAGAAATCCTCTCCAGCCAGCCCCTTGAAGATCCATTTGGCGTCATATCCCCTCTCGCTGCCCTGAAACAGGTTGGCGCATCCGTTCTGATGATCGGGACAGGCTGGGAAACCTGCACGGCACTTCATCTGGCAGAACGTCTGGCCGATCCACAAGGACCGACTTTCGAGGACGCAACGGCCATTCTGGTGGAGGGGGAACGCAGATGGGTCCGTTTCCGGATGCCGCACACAGATGTAGACCGCTTCCCGGCTCTGGGCGCAAAACTGGACGGACACCCAATGCTGCGCCATGGCCATGTCGGGGCCGCGTCTGCTCGCCTCTTTCCAATCGATCAGGCTGTCAGCATCGCCGTACAGTCATGGCGTGAACGCGCTCTTACACCGTAAGGGCGGCCCCCATGATCTGACGCGGCCGCTTTTTAAGCGCAAGAACCATCAGGGCAATACCATAGAGCAGCGTCACACTCTCCAGACCCGGATGCAGCACTGATCCAGACGTCAGGGAACGCGCCATGTCTGTGATCGGGATCAGAAGTGTCAGAAGACCTGCAAGACACAGTAGCGACCCGATACTGCGCGTACCGCCCAAACACATCGCGACCAGAAGACAGACCAGAAGCACTGCATAAAACAGAGCTTCCACAGTCTGGTAATGGCCACCTTCGGGAAGGAAAGGCGTAGCGGCCAGCACGGCAGAGATCCCGCTGACACACCCGATCATGCAGCCCGCAGTCAGCACTGACAGACACCGTGTTCCGAAACTGTCTGCAGTCAGCCCTTCAGAACGCTCTCGCCGTCGACGCGCTGAAAGCCAGAGTTGGTTTCCAGAATAAAACAGAAACGCACCTCCAAAACCCAGAACAGCGTAAGTCCAGCGGACCAGCCACCCTCCGTAAGTCCCGAAATGCAGCGCGTAAATCAACGTCAGGGCCTGGAATGCGGATGTCTGATGGTTGGGAAGAAAATCCGTTGCGATCAGACGACCGGTGTAAGGATTCATATCTGCGTATCCTCCCTCCGGCCGACGCACGATCTGTGCCTTGCTCTGCACCATAACTCTTAGGGAAAGTTTTCCTCCCCGGCTGGAATAAACCAGCGCATCAGCCTCAAGATCCGGAGCCTGCCTGTTAAAAGCCTCCACAATGGCCGTCGGCTCCAGCGGAAGCTGTGAGCCATGATCGGAGTGGACACGACCTTTCGCCGACTGATGAACCGCAGCGGGAAGGAACAGGGTTTTTTCCAGCGCCATAATCGGCTGCTGAAACGCAAACCCCGCAGCGGAAGCTGCCATCACGATATGAAACGGGAGCGAGCAAACCCCAAGAAGCGTGTGAAAATCGAGCCAGACCCGACGCAGAGTCTCAGTCATTCGCAGAGCGAAAAGATTACGGACCAGAGAGGGCAGCAGAACAATCGTGCCAGACACCAGGGCCACTGCATACAGAAGCGCCACAATACCCATGACGAGCCGTCCATATTCCCGGTTCAGGGGCAGACCAATACGCTGATGGAGGATATTGAGAAAATACAGAGCCTGGGAAGGCGTGCGCGTCCGGGTAACAAGGCGACCATCCGAAGCAAGTCCCGCATAAATGGTCCGTGCCGGACCGTGCTCCTTTTCAGAAGATGTCGTCCACATGAGACTGGAGGGGCTGGCAGCGTCGGGATGCAGCACCAGCGTGTAAGCAGTCGCCATGGACGGGTCAGAAGCCTGCGCCTTCTGCACCAGCTCAGACAGGCTTTGGACAGGAACGGGAGCAGGAAGTTTTGATGTTTGGGATGCCCAGTTTTCTAGCGGCAGTTCAAACATCGTCATGCCACCAGCATAGAACGCAATGAACAGAAACAGGCCGGCCATGATGCCCGCCCAGCTATGGACGTTCCGGTAAAGCCGGATGATATCGCCACGTATCTTCATGCCATGAGGCCATGCAAAAAAAAGAACAGCGCCCACACGCTTCCGTTCAGCAGAGCCAGAACAAGCCATGCCTGCCGAGAGGAGCGGAACAGGAATGAAAACGCCACCAGAAGCCCCCAGACTGGCCCCGGAAACCAGCGCAGAAGCTGCGATGTGACGGTTTTAAACTGGGCATCCGCGTGAAAGAGCAGACCCAGGACCCCGAGCAAACCGCAAGCCAGTGCGGCCCCCAGAACAAGCCCTGCCATCACTTTTCCAAACCAGCCTGAGCCGTCCAAAGGCTTCTGCTGAACGTCAGTCTTCACAAGAGACGCCCCTGTGTTCTGAAAACCGCGACCAGGAATGGCACGAGCATACTACTCAGCATCAGAAGCGCCCCCACGGCCAGACATGCTGCCAGAACATGCAGTTCCTGAGCCATGACCGCGACAGCCAGAAGAAGACATCCTCCTCCCGGCAACACTCCTTGTCCCGCTGAAAGAGGGTGGCGCAACAAACACTGGGATGGCGCGGACAGATAGAACAGTCCGGCCGCCAGGGCCGTCAGGGCTACAGACAGCAATTCAAACGCCACGAGTCAGTGACTCATAACAGAAGGAAACGACCTGCCCCGATTTCCGGACACAAAGGTCGGATCACAGACAGGCTGCAACGGAACGGCCACTGATGGGGCTGTCAGACAACCCGTCTGTCCAAAATACAAACCAGATTTCCCATGGCTTTGGGGAATATGCCAAAGCCTCGACAGGCAGCCTCGCTCTACGCGTCTGACATCAACCAGTTCACAAGACAGCCCCGGAAACACCTTTCTACGGGAAATAAGATACGATCTGACCCGCACCACAGCTTCTCCGAAAATCGAGCTGCGACATAACATTAATGATAATTATTCTCAACAAAAAAGTAAAAGAAATCCCCTTTGATTCCCTTCACTTTTTCAAGCCACTAGCGAAAGGCAAAAAGCCCTTAAACGAGGCGCACGATTACGCCTCGATTCCCAATTGTCCCTGAAAATACAGCAACGGCGCTTCATCCCGGACTGTGATGCTGGTAGGGCGCGCCATAAAGAGCGCATGCGTCCCCCCCTGGAACGTCTCGACAAGCTCACAATGCATCTGCACCAATGCGCCCTCAATGAAGGCCGTACCGTCTTCCGCACGTACCACAACATCGGAGCCGAATTTGTCGGCCGTGCGGCTGGCAAAAAGCATGGCCACATCCTTGTGGCTGTTGTTCAGGATGCTCAGGCCGAAACGACCAGCCTCGGCAATCGCCTTATAGGTCGAGCTGCCACGATGCAGGCAGATCAGAAGCAACAGCGGGTCAAGGGAAACTGACGTCAGGGCGCTGATGGTCGCACCCTGCTCCCCTTCGCTTCCCTTGGCCGTCACAACAGCGACACCTGTTGCAAAATGGGACATGGCCCGGCGAAAGTCCTGCTCATTCAGTGTCGTCATGACAACTCTCCTGCCATCGTCGGAATCTTTGATCCCGGCACCCTTACAGGAGAACTCCGACCCTCACCAGAACCCCAGCGGAAACATCCCGTCTCAGAAGCGTGCCGTCATGGGATGGGCGCCCATACGCCCGTCTTCCCTATCCAGCGCCGTAATGGCAGCCATATCAGCATCATCAAGAGAAAAATCGAAAACATCCAGATTTTCAGCCAGACGCTTCAGGTTTGCCGATTTCGGAATCACGATAAATCCGCTCTGCAAGTGCCAGCGAATAATGACCTGCGCCGGCGTTCGCCCAACGTGACGGGCAATCGCACCAATGGTCGCATTGTCCAGAAGCTGCCCCTTCCCGAGCGGACGCCATGCCTCCGTGCGGATGTTATGCTGTTCGTTAAAGGCCCGAACCTTTTCCTGCTGAAAGAATGGATGAAGCTCAATCTGATTGACCGCCGGCACCACACCTGTGGCATCCATGATCCGCTCCAGATGCTCAGGTTCGAAATTCGATACGCCAATGGATTTGACGCGTCCATCTTTCTGCAGGTCAACAAGTGCTTTCCAGGTCTCGACGTACTGTCCCTGTTCCGGCATAGGCCAGTGAATCAGATACATATCGAGAACTGGCCGTTTTAGCAGGCGGCAACTTTCCTCGTAAGCACGGATCGTGCTGTCATACCCTTGTTCGTCATTCCAGACTTTTGTGGTGACAAAAACATCCGGCGAACCAGCAAGGCCTTCGCCAACACCCGCCTCATTCTGATAGAGCCGGGCTGTATCAACAGAGTGATATCCAAGCTTTATCGCCTCACGAACAACATGAGCCGTCTCTTCAGGAGGTGTTTTCCAAACCCCAAGACCGAGCTGCGGAATAATGCATCCGTCGTTGAGGGTAATACGCGTCTGATTATCCATGTAAGCAACCGGATCAATCATGAAAAACTCCTTGCCGAGTATCTGTGCTTTTGACCAAAACGCCTTTTCGTCGACCCCGGTTCAGACCTGTTCGAGCAGATGATGGAGCTTGCGAAGCAACGCATCCGTACTGAACGGTTTGACCAGTAACGCACACCCAGGTTCCAAAAGCCCTTCATCCAGAATATTTTGCTCGGCGTATCCGGTAATGAACAGAACTTTCAGACCCGGAAATTTCTCCCTCATTCTGGCCGCAAGCTGCCGACCATTCAGTCCACCTGGCATGCCAATATCCGTAATCAGCGCATCCGGACGGAGAGCAGGAAGACGGTCCGCAAGTTCCATCGCGGAAATTGCATCCTCAGCCGTCAAAATCCTCGCACCCAAGTCTCCGATGACGTCACTGACAATCAGTCGAACAGCTTCTTCATCATCCACAATCATGACCAGCTTCCCGGACATCCAGGGTGGGCCACCCAGCGTCATCACGGAATTGGTCTCAACAGCCGAGACGTGCCCAGAAGGCCCATCATATCGCGGCAGAAAAAGACAGACGGACGTCCCCTGCCCAAGCTGGGACTTTAGAGATACGCCACCGCCAGACTGGCGGGCGAAGCCATAGATCATGCTCAGCCCCAGCCCCGTCCCCTTCCCTAACGGCTTGGTGGTAAAAAAAGGATCGAAAGCCCGTTTCGCTGTTTCTTCAGCCATGCCACAACCATCATCTTCCACCTGAAGCAGGACATAATCCCCAGGGGGAACGCCGACTTCATGTGCAGCGACATTTCCCAAAGTGGCATTACTGGTTGAAATCCGAAGCAGGTTACCTTTCTCCTGCATGGCATCTCGCGCATTAATGCAGATGTTCAGAATGGCATTTTCAAGCTGATTAGCGTCAATCCGTGTTGTCCAGATTTGCGGAGCCAACGTAAAGCTGAGCGAAATGGCTGGTCCGACACTGCCTTGCAACAGGGTTTCCAGACCACTGACCAGTTCATTGACATCTGTCGGCACTGGATCAAGTGGCTGACGACGCGAAAATGCCAACAAGCGATGCGTCAGGGATGAAGCACGACGAACGGCATCCTGCGACGCTGTGAGATAACGCTCCAGACCAACTGTCCGACCCTGCGACAGGCGCATCTCCAGAAGTTCAAGACTCCCACCGATCCCGGCAAGAAGATTGTTGAAATCATGCGCGAGACCGCCTGTCAGCTGACCAACAGCTTCCATTTTCTGGGACTGGCGCAGTTGTTCCTCCAGATCATTACGCTCGGTAATGTCGCGCCCTACACCATAGATACTGTCGCCTTCATTATTGAAGTTCCAGTTGTAGATCCGCCACGTCCCGTTGCGATGCAGCATCCGGACATCCAGCCCAAGATCAGACCAGGACGAACTTTGATGCGACCGGTCAAAAGCCTCACAAACCGCAGCCTGATCGTCGGGATGACACAACGCATCAATCCGCAGACCAATCAGCCCTTCCTGCGCATAACCCAAGGCCCGCAACCAGGATGGACTGACAGCAAGGTAGTGCCCACTCCGGCTGATGATAACAAACAGATCCTTGGCAATCGTCCAGAGGCGATCACGTTCCCGCGTGCGCTGGCGGATACGTTCCTCCAGCATCACATTCATTTCCCGAAGCTGCTGCTGCGTCTTGGCCTGACGCATGGCAGCATGGGTGCGGTCCGCAACGGCGCGGGTGAAAACAATTTCCTCTTCAGTCCAGACATGGGGAACGGACGCATAAACACACATCACACCAACAAGACGTCCGAATTTGAAAAGCGGGACATTCAGGATGGCACGAATACCCAAAGGCCCGAACCGCTCCGACCGCCCTGCCGTCATCGGGTCCTGCTGCACGTCGGCAATGGCAATTGTCCGGCCCTGGGCCAATAACGGCCCATAATCTCCATAATCCCGAAAACTATGGAAACCCCGAACAGACACACGCTGCTGGAGATTGATGCCTTTGCCCAGACCCGCTGTTCCGGCAGGACCGATCAGCAGACCGGTGCCCGCTTCATCAACAGCGCCATAAGCCGCACAGGACACAGCAAGCTCCCGACACAGAATGTGTGCGGCAACGCCTTCCATTTCATCTGCAGTTTCCAGCGCACGCAGACGATCACCAAGCTCGACAAGCGCGATCTGCCGAAGCGACTGCCGTTTGCTCTGGTCAATATCGAAAACGATACCCGTAAACCGGATCGCTCGCCGCTCATCATTCAGATCACAACGCCCGTTACCCTCAAACCAGCGAAGACCGCTCGGCGTCTGAACGCGGAACTCAAAGTCACATTTGCCTCCCATCCGCAGGGCTTGTGTTATGGCCTCGGCAACAGAGGCGCGATCATCCTGATCGATCGCATCATAGAACGCGGTAACCGGTACACCCTGCTGAAGGGCCTGAGTATCCAGCCCCAGGGTTTCTGCCAGTCGAGCATCCCCAATCACCAGACCGGAGTTATCGTCCCAGACCCAGGTTCCAGCGATGGCTCCAGCATCAAGCGCAAGCTTGAGCCGCACCGCGGACTGGTTCACTTCCGTCAGGTCGCGCCCGATCGCCAGCAGTTTCTGGACAACTCCCTCTTCATCAAAGACCGGCGTGATAGCCACATCCCAGAAGCGGCGATTGCCCCGCATCGTGGTTGCATACCCCTGGAAACGACCGGTCTCACCCGCAATCGCAGCATTGACGGCCTGCACCGCCCGCGCCCGTGCCTGTGCCCGCCAAAGATCAACCCATGGAATACCGTGCAGGATAATCGGACTGTCCAGTTCCATGGCGCGTATCCCGCCTTCGTTGACAAAACGAATACAGCCTTCGCGATCAAGAATATGAATGCAGTCTGGAGAGCTGGACAGAAGCAGCCGGGTAAATGCCTCGCTGGATCGCAAAGCTTCAGCAGTCATGGTGGCATTCGACAGATCGACAATAACCCCGACGCAGGACAGCTCCTCTCCGGCTGTCTTCTCATCATCCATCCAGGCACGCATAAGCAGATGCCGAACCATGGTCGGGCCATGCTCATGTGAAACAATGATCCGAAAACGGAGTTCGCAGCTTCCTTCCTGAAGGAGCTCTTCTTCCGCAACGGTTTCGTAGGCTTTCCGGTCCTCGGGATGAAGGCGGCTGTAGAAAGTCTCCAGGGACAAACCATGCGCCATCTGCGCGGAAGGCACGCCCCAGATCATTGCAAAACGCTCATCCCCGGAAACGGTACGCTTCACAAGATTGGCCCGGAAAAAGCCCATTTCTGCGGCTTCGGCCATGCGTTTGACGCGACGCTCCAGCCTTCTGAGCTGATCCGCCATGACGACCGGGGTCCGGTCCGGTTCAGGTCTGAAAATGTCCTGCGCGTATTGCTCACACAAGGCACGAACATTCTCCAGACCTGAACCGGCCTGACTGACACACAGCCACACTTCCGGAGAGCCCGTATGAACAGACAAACGACAGGTCGAGGAGGATTTTAGAGAAGATTTCAGAACTTCCAGACGGGTCTCATCCCCCGCAGAAGCCAGAAGCCATTCCTGCCCACGCGCCTGCGCCAGAAGAAGAGCCGCACCACCGCCAAGAGTGGCGGCGAGCGCGAGGCAATGATTGATAGAGGACGTCTGAAAAGCCGCGCGGGTCTGACGCATTTCCGAAGACAGAAGTCTTTCTTCGTTGGCCAGTTGTCCCTCTTCGCTGCTCATCATGCATTTCCTCAGTCAAGTCCTGTCCATGGACAAGACAGTACTGCCCTTCAGTCTAACAGATCTAGGTCGGGACGTCCTGTGACCGTATGCGTCCTTTGGCACAAATCCCATGCGACTTTGCCGGGGGTAAGACGTTTCTGCCGTCACGAACATTTCATTAACAGGAGATTTCATCATGCTGGGTCTTGATCTGAGCGGCAGAACAGCCCTTGTGACCGGCTCTACCGGCGGGATTGGTCTGGCCATTGCCCGTCGACTGGCAGAAGCCGATGCCACGGTTATTCTCAATGGCCGCAAACAGGATACGCTCGACGGCGCTCTCGAGACCCTGCGGGCGCATGTTCCTGGCGGGAACTTTCGCAGTGTGGTTGCGGATGTTGGTACGGCGGAAGGCTGTGATGCCCTGGTCGCTGCAGAAAGCCAGGTGGATATTCTGATCAACAATGCGGGCATTTTCGGCCCGAGCGACTTTTTCAAAACGACCGACGAAAGCTGGCAGAAGCTGTTTGAGGTCAATCTCTTTTCTGGAGTACGCCTCGCCCGTGCGTACATGCCAGGAATGAAAGAGCGGAACTGGGGACGCGTTCTGTTCATTGCCTCTGAATCCGCGTTCAATATCCCTGTTGAAATGATTGACTATGGCGTCAGCAAAACAGCCATGGTGGGATTGGCGCGTGGACTGGCCAAGGACATGGCAGGCACAAATGTAACGGTGAATTCGATCCTGCCCGGCCCGACACTGTCAGAAGGCGTTGAAGCCATGCTGAAAGCTCAAAATCCGGAGAGCAGCCAGCCTGTTGCTGAACTGGGTACCGACTTTGTAAAAAAACATCGCCCCAGCAACATCCTTCAGCGCATGGCTACTGTGGATGAAGTGGCCAATATGGTCGTTTATGCAGCCTCGCCTCTTGCATCAGCAACAACGGGAGCCGCCTTGCGCGTGGATGGTGGGACAATCGATACGATCTGACGTTCCCAAACAGCGCATAAAAAAACCGGGCCTTTCAGGACCCGGTTTTTTTTTGGCTTCAACCGCGTCGGGCAGCGGCAATTTTCTGGTCAGTGCGATACTGGCTAAGTGCATAGACAGACCAGATGGCTGCCGGAATCCAGCCAATAACCGTTACCTGAAGGAACAGGCAGATGATCCCCGCAAAGGGGCGACCAATGGTGAAGAACTGAAGCCAGGGCAGAAGAAGTGCCAGAATAAGACGCATGAAATGTTCCTTTCCTTTTGACGGGGTGAACCATTGTTCGCGAGGAACGCCTCAGATGCAACACTGGCTCAACTGGGTTTCCCCTCCTTGCAGTCTCCTCCGTCCCGGCAGATCAGTTCCAGCAGAAGCACGGAACGTCCCGTAACGACGTATTCAAACTTCTGCTCAAAAACTTCCTGTTCCACAGCAGCACCTGCATCCGGTTGATTGGTATCGAGCAGAAGCTTCCAGCGCCCTTCCCCTGTTTCCGGCAGAATGAAAGGAACAGAGTCTTTCCATCCATTGAGCACGATCAGAACCGTCGCATCCGAGCCACGGCGCATGATACCACTGCGTTGGCTGCGGCCATCAATCATGAGCCCGAAACACTGATCGTGCTGCCAGTCTTCCGGCATCATTAGCCCCCCCGTTGCCGTAACCCAACTCAGTTCCTGAACATCCAGTTCCTTGTTGTAGGCTTCCGTCAGAAACCGGCTGCGATGCAGGATCGGATACCGATGACGCAGTTCTGTCAGACGTTGTACAAAAGACTGAAGCCTCTTGCCTTCATCGCTAATGTCCCAGTGCAGCCAGGAAATTTCATTATCCTGGCAATACGCATTGTTATTACCCTGCTGCGTCCGACCAAACTCGTCTCCCGCAACAATCATTGGCGTTCCCTGAGACAAAAGCAAGGTAGACAGCATATTCCGGCACTGACGCCAGCGAACGGCATTGATGTCCGGATCGTCTGTCGGCCCCTCAACCCCGTAATTGTAAGAGCGGTTGTCCGGTGAGCCGTCCTTCCCGTCTTCGCCATTCGCTTCGTTATGGCGCTCATTATAGGACACGCAGTCCATCAGCGTGAAACCATCATGCGCCGTAACGAAATTCACGCAGGCCCATGTCCGACGGCCGCTATGATTGAAACGGTCTGGACTAGCCAGAAGCCGAGGGGCTAACGCACCGGATTTTGCCTCGCCTCGCCAGAAATCACGTGTTGTGTCACGGAAAACATCATTCCACTCAGCCCAACCCGGGGGGAAATTCCCAACCTGATATCCCCCTGGTCCCACATCCCAGGGTTCTGCAATCAGTTTGACATGAGAGAGAATGGGGTCCTGCTGGCAAACACGCAGGAAACTCGAATCTTTGTGGAAACCATCATCTTCACGCGCAAGTATCGTTGCAAGGTCAAACCGAAATCCATCAACACCCATTTCCTCCACCCAATACCGCAGACTATCTGCAACAAACCGGATGCAGTTCAGATGCGTCAGGCTGAACGTATTCCCCGTACCTGTTTCGTTAATGTAATGTCTTTTACTATCCGGCATAAGACGGTAATAGGACGCATTGTCCAGACCGCGGAAAGAGAGCGTTGGCCCCAGTTCATTGCCTTCTGCCGTGTGGTTATAAACAACATCCAGAATAACCTCGAGACCTGCCTCGTGACAGGCCCGAACAAGCGCTCTGAATTCCTGAGCCGCATTGTCTGGTTCGGAAGCATAATGACTTTCGGGAGAAAAGAACCCGATCGTATTATAGCCCCAGTAATTGCTCAGTCCCTTGTCCGCGAGGAATTTGCTGTTCACAAAACTCTGAACTGGCAGGAATTCAACTGCCGTCACGCCCAGATCTCGAATATTTTTCAGCAATGTCGGATCAGACAAACCAGCATAAGTTCCGCGAATTTTTTCAGGAACCTGCGGATGAAGTTTCGTATAACCCTTCACATGCATTTCGTAGATGACCGTATCCGTCCAGGACGTTTGCGGCCTCTCAAAATGCTGCGGCGTCGGATCAATGATAATGCTTTTAGGGACGAAAGGCGCACTGTCTTCTGAATTGAAGCTCAGATCCTTGTCAGCATGGTCAAGCACATAACCGAAAAGTGCCGGGTCCCACGTGAGATCTCCATGAAACGCACGGGCATACGGGTCAAACAGCAGTTTATTCGGATTAAATCTGTGCCCTTCATCCGGCTCATACGGTCCATGAACACGATAGCCATAAAGCTGCCCTGGCTTCAGATCAGGAACCCAACCATGAAAGACGTGATCCGTATATTCCGGAAGCTTGATCCGGTCTGTTTCCCGCTTGCCATCGTCATCAAAGAGACACACTTCGACCGATTTCGCGTGGGCCGAAAAAACTGCGAAATTGACCCCGTCATTTTCAAACATGGCTCCCAGACGATTGGGAGAACCTTCCTGTAATCCCTTCTGGCGCGAACTGCTCATAGTCATTGTTCCAGAAAAGACGCGCGCCGGTTTTCCTGCCCCATGGCAGAGCCGCGCAGCCTTCAGATCGGTAACGCGGCAAGAGCCCGTGAAAGAGGCGATAACTTATCCGTGATCCCGTTTCCAACACCCTCTGTCAGGCGTTGTGCCATCAGAAAGCCAAAAATCAACAAACGTCCTCGAATAACTGGGCCGACAGCAAGAAGGGTGTGTGCCATGCTCCAGAATACGCCCACCTCGACAAAACGGGAGTTACAGCTCCTATCGGTCGCTGCCGAGATGTATCCTTTCATCAAAACGGGCGGACTGGGAGACGTTGTTGGCTCTTTGCCAGATGCTCTTGAGAAGCAGGGCGTCAGCACACGAACCCTGTTACCAGGTTATCCGGCTGTTCTTCGCGCTCTCTCCAACAGAGAAGAAATAATCCGGATTGATAATGTTCTTGGACATACAGTGACAGTCCTGTGCGGAAGAACAGAGGGCAATACTGTTTATGCTCTGGATATCCCTGCACTCTATGATCGGCCGGGCAATCCCTACCTTGAACCTTCCGGACAACCCTGGAGCGACAATGGCATCCGCTATGCCGTTCTGAGCCGTGTTGGAGCTTTGATCGCCGCGGGACTGCTCCCAGACTGGAAACCTGATGTGGTTCTGACACATGACTGGCACGCCGGTCTTGTGGCTCCCTACCTCCATTACATGGAAGGCACGACACCCCCGGTCGCGCATGTCATTCATAACCTCGCGTTTCAGGGGCTCTATCCTTATGACATGCTCCAAACCTTCGGCATACCTGACGATGCCTTCACCCCTGACAAGCTTGAGTATTACGGGCAGATCAGCTTCATGAAAGGAGCGCTTCAGCTCTCCGACCGGCTGATCAGCGTCTCTCCAACCTATGTCGAAGAAATCCAGACACCGGAAGAAGGCATGGGGCTGGATGGCGTTCTACGGGCCCGTTCCAATGTTCTGACAGGCATCCTGAATGGCGTGGACCTTCGGGAATGGAATCCCATGACGGACCCGTCTGTATTCTTCCCGTATGCTGTAGGCGACATTATCGCGCGCCGCGCCAACAAACGTGTCTTCCAGGCAGAATTTGGTCTCCCGCAGAAAGCGGACGCCCTCCTGCTCGGTATGGTCAGCCGCCTGACTACACAGAAAGGTGCTGATCTTCTGGCCCGTCTGGCTCCGCGTCTGTTTCAGGAGAATATCCAGCTTGCTGTGGTTGGCACAGGTGACGAGGCCATCATGCAGGAATTTGCCACACTTCGGAGCCGCTACCCTGACAATTTCGTCTGCCACCTTCGGTACAGCGAGGTCCTCGGACACAGACTGCATTCTGCCGTAGATGCTTCCCTGATTCCATCGCGGTTTGAACCCTGTGGCCTGACCCAGTTTCATGCACTCCGCTACGGATCAATTCCCATTGCCGCACGTGTTGGGGGACTAAGCGATACGATCATTGACGCCAACTCCGCTGCGGTTTCGGAAGGCGTCGCAAACGGCATCCTGTTCTCTCCCACCACGGAAGACATGCTGTATCTGGCCATCCGTCGGGCTCAAACCCTGTTCCGCCAGAAAGCCGTTTGGGCACGGATGCAGCGCAATGGAGCCCTCCATGATGTCTCGTGGAATGGGAAGGCTGCTCAGTACGCTCAGGTACTACACGAAATGTCCGGATACGAAACAAAAACCACTGATACGGGTACCGATATCGCCCCCCGGCGCGCAGATCCTGCTTCAGCACGCCCTCGTCTGTCTCGGCAGGTCGCTCGCATGCCCCGGACATCCGGCGGAACGACCATATCTTCTCTTATTCCCTTTTCACCCCGTACGGGCACCGGCCCCTGAAAGTTTTCCCCTATGCACGCTCGTACGGTCGATCCAGCACTGCAAGACATGATTAACACCCTGATGACGGGTCAGTGTGGCGATCCTTTCGCAGTGCTGGGGCGTCATCGGGACCATCGACAGGATATCGTCAGAGTCTTCTACCCTGATGCCGTAGAAGTGCATTTGATGATCCAGCAAGCTTCTGGCCAAACTGTTGAAAAAATCATGCGCCGAATTGATGATCGGGGGCTTTATTCAGCGACATTGCCACGCTCGGCACACTATTTCCTGCGTATCCGCTGGGCCGATGCCTGGCAGGAAACACATGATCCTTACAGTTTCGGTCTGCTGTTAGGGGATATTGATCTTTACCTGTTCTCGGAAGGAAAGCATCAGCAGATCGATCGTATGATGGGCGCCATTCCCATGACCGTGAACGGTATAGAAGGCGTGCGTTTTGCCGTCTGGGCACCCAATGCCCGGCGCGTCTCGGTTGTCGGTGATTTCAATATCTGGGATGGCCGCAGACACTGCATGCGCCTTCGCCATGGATCAGGCATCTGGGAACTGTTCATTCCCGGCGTCCAGGCCGGAGAACGATACAAATACGAAATAGTATCCCATAGCGGAAAAGTACTTCCTGCAAAGGCGGATCCATATGCCAAGGCCGCAGAACTCCCACCGGCCAATGCCTCCGTTATTGCTCATCCAGATGCATTTGAGTGGCACGATGAGGAATGGATGGCTGCTCGCCCTTCTCGACAATCCAATACTGCCCCCCTTTCAATCTATGAAATTCATGCGCCCTCCTGGCGTCACCCTCAGCATGGTCGTGAGATCATCAGTTGGGACGAACTGGGGAATACCCTTATTCCGTATCTTCAGGACCTCGGCTTTACCCATCTGGAACTTCTGCCTATTGCGGAATATCCATTTTCCGGTTCCTGGGGATACCAACCTCTCAGCCTGTATGCCCCAACAGCCCGTCATGGATCCCGTGCACAGTTTGCCAGGTTCGTTGACCGCTGCCACCAGGCAGGCCTGGGGATTATTCTGGACTGGGTTCCCGCGCATTTCCCAGCCGATCAGCACGGTCTCGCCCAGTTCGATGGAACGCATCTCTACGAGCATGCTGACCCGCAGGAAGGTTACCATCAGGACTGGCATACGCTCATTTACAATTACGGGCGCAACGAGGTCTGTGGCTTTCTGGCAGGAAGCGCTTTGCACTGGCTGGAACAGTTCCACATTGACGGTCTGCGTGTAGATGCCGTCGCATCCATGCTCTACCGGGACTACAGCCGCAAAGATGGAGAATGGCGCCCAAACATTCATGGCGGCCGCGAAAATCTTGAGGCCGTCAATTTCCTGCATCATCTTTCGGAAACACTCCATGACCTGCATCCAGGCACACTCCTGATTGCAGAGGAGTCAACATCATGGCCTGGAGTGACTGCACCAGCCCGGACTGGTGGCCTCGGTTTCGATTATAAATGGAACATGGGCTGGATGCATGACACGCTGCGCTACATGCAGCGCGACCCACTCTGGCGCGGCTATCACCCGTCGGACCTCACCTTCGGGATGATCTATGCCTATTCTGAGCGCTTTATCCTGCCACTGTCGCATGATGAAGTCGTTCACGGAAAAGGCTCTCTGCTGGGCAAAATGCCGGGAGACGACTGGCAGAAACATGCCAATCTTCGCGCCCTTTATGCCCTGATGTGGGCTTATCCCGGTCGCAAACTCCTGTTTATGGGCGGAGAAATAGCCCAACCACAGGAATGGAATCACGACGGGGAACTCGCCTGGCATCGTCTTTCAGACCCGCTCGGACGCGGTGTTCATGCCTTGATCCGTTCCCTCAACTGGCTCTATCGGCATCTTCCAGCGCTTCATACGCTTGATGATCGCCCCGAAGGTTTCCAGTGGCTGATCGCGGACGATACACAGAACAGTGTGTTTGCCTGGGTCCGATACACCCCCAATGCCCCTCCAGTGCTCATTGTAGGAAACATGACACCCGTTCCGCGTTGGGATTATCGCATTGGCGTTCCATGGGGTGGCCCATGGCAGGAACTGCTGAATACGGACGCTGATATTTTTGGCGGTAGCCATCTGGGCAATCAGGGTCAGGTTTATGCGCAGGATATTCCTTCTCATGGACTGGACCATTCTGTCAGCCTGACGCTCCCTCCTCTGTCTGTTCTCTATCTTTCTCCCGCCTCCTGAAAAACAAGGGGTCATTCCATGTCTTCATTCAGGTTCAGGAACCGCTTTGGTGCGGAACTTATTGCTCCGGACAAGACGCGTTTCACACTCTGGGCACCCTCCTGTGACAGGGTCGTCGTCGAGGTGGAAGACCTTGCTCCCATCACCATGCGTCGTCATTCAGACGGAACCTTCACAGCCGAAGCACCCTGTGGGGCCGGAGCACGCTATTTCTACAGGGTTCGGGACGAAATAACGGTTCCAGATCCTGCAAGCCGCTTTCAACCCGACGGTGTGCATGGTCGCAGCGAAGTTCTGGACCCAGACACTTACGACTGGAAGCATCCGGACTGGAAGGGACGTCCTTGGGAAGAAACGATCATTTACGAGACGCATCTGGGCCTTGAAGGCAATTACGAAGGCATGAAAGCGCGCCTTCAGGAACTGGCCGACCTTGGAATCACGACCATTCAGTTCATGCCCGTCAACAGCTTCAGCGGGCATTGGAACTGGGGCTATGATGGCGTACTTGTCTACGCACCCACTCCGGCCTACGGACGCCCGGATGATCTCAAAGACCTGATCGATCATGCCCATTCACTGGGACTGATGGTCTTTCTGGATGTCGTTTATAATCACTTCGGGCCTGACGGAAATTACCTTCTGGAATATGCCAAGGGCTTCTTCGACCCCCGGTATGATACACCATGGGGCGACGGCATTGATTTCCACAATCCCATCGTGGCGGATTTCTTCATCGACAATGCACTGTACTGGCTGATGGAGTATCGTTTTGATGGTCTGCGCATTGATGCTGCATGGGCCATTACGGATCAAAAATGGTTCTATAAGCTCCAGAGCAGAATTCATAAGACCGTCGAAAAAGGACGCCACGTCCATCTCATTCTTGAAAACGAAAACAATGATTCAGGCCTGTTGAGGGATGGCTATTCCGGGCAGTGGTGCGAAGACTGGCACCATACCCTGACCGTCATGTTGAGCGGCGAGGACAAAGGTTTTTTCCAGCCTTTCCATACAGAGACAACCGCTCTTCTCAAACGCGTTCTGACGGAAGGTTTTGCCTGGCAGGGAGAATATTTTCCACCCCGGAAAAAGGCACGCGGCACACCCAGCAGTGACCTTCCTCCCACCAAGTTCGTCACGTTTCTCCAGAACCACGATCAGATCGGCAATCGTCCGCTTGGGGAGCGCCTGATTACTCTCTCAAACCCTGATGCCTTTCAGGCCGCTTACGCTCTGTTGCTGTTATGCCCCATGACACCCATGCTGTTTCTGGGCGAGGAATGGGGTTCCACAACACCCTTCTACTTTTTCTCGGATTTCCATGGAGAAATTGGCAAAAAAGTCATTCTCGGTCGTGAGGAACAGTTTGCGGAATACTGCAACCTGACGGATCCGGAGATCCTCAAGACACTTCCCAATCCCATAGACCCGAAAACCTTCAGACTTTCCAAACCGGACAGAAGCCAACGAGACTCCCCAACGGGACAGGCCTGGCTGGCCATGACAAGAGAGCTCCTGTCGCTCCGACACTCGAAAATTACGCCCTATCTGAAAGGCGCTTATAGTGCAGGAGCCGACATTCTGGGAGATAAGGCTGTCGTGGCGCGCTGGACGCTGGCAAATGGCAGTCTTCTGACCATCGCCGTTAATCTTGGAAAAGAGAATGCCTCTTTCACAGACCCGGAAACGGTTTTCTACGACACCGCTTCCGATCGCCGTCCCGGCACGCTTCCTGCTGAAAGTTTAGTCGCAGGACTGGATCGTCCTCTTTAAAGGGGACGATCGCTCCCGCTGGACGCCGTCTTCTCACTCAACCAGCCCCCCTGGAAGCCTGCGCGTTGCAAACCATCACGCAGGTAAGGGTTCTTTTTCATCACGTCCCATACGAAACCGCTTCGCCAGTTTTCGAGCATCAGCAGGATTGGCCCCTGATCAATGCCAAGCTGCTGCCCATCTACCCAATAATCGTTCTTGTCCTTGAAGGACGGATTGAAGGAATCCAGGAAGCCATACTGGTTATAGATCCGGTTTCCATAGCGCTTTTGCATTTCTTCAAGAGCAGGAAGTGCAATTTCCGGTGCAAAAGCAATGGATCCGCCGGCCGCAGTCGGCGCAATCGTTCCATCATCCAGAATGTAATCGCGTCCGGCCCCACGCGCACTGTACGCCAGATAATGACGCGGCTTACCGTCATAATCCTGATGCGCGTCACCCGGTCCATCGCACGCCGTCAGGCCCCAGATATTCGCGCCATAATCTTTCCAGTCGCCTGGATTGGCCTGTGCATAGGCGCGCTGCGCATACACGGCTTCACGTCCGTTCTGGAAATAATCATCATTATGCTTGCGATTGAAGTCATCCTGAATGCCACGGAAGTCAATCCAGGATTCACTATACTGATGACCGAACATCGGCGCGAAATTCAGAAGCTGATGCCCCTGAAAATCTCCCCACTGCCCATCATAAGTCGCAGTCCACGTCTTCCATGTGTCGGCAGGCAGAGGATGCGTCGGAGAAGCGATGGCCAGAAGGTAAATGATCAGACCTTCGTTATAGCCCTTCCAGTCCGTCGTAATGAAGTTGTTAGGCGGGGACCAACCCATGCTGAGCCAAGGGCCATGGGCTTTCATCCATGTCCAGTCAATCCGGCGATACAGACGATCCGCAATGTCGCGGATTTCCTTTTCTTTCGCATTGTCCTGATCATAGTAGGACTGTGCGAACAGAACGCCGCCCATGAGAAGTGTTGTGTCTACGCTTGAAAGTTCGGACCAATCCGCGACGCGCAAGCCCGTGTTCGGATCAAGGAAATGGTAGAAAAAACCCTTGTACCCGGATGCGCCGGACACCTTGTCATTCTGTGGCAGACTGATGAGAAACCGTAGCGTCGTCAGCGTGCGGTCCACCGCCTGATCGCGTGTGACATAACCGCGCTCCGCACCGATCCCGTAAGCCGTCAGCCCGAACCCGACACTGGCGATACTGGCTGCACCATTGGGAAGCGGCGAACGATCCGGCACCAGACCGTTTTTCGGGTTGGCTGTATCCCAGAACCACCGAAATGTCCGGTGCTCCAGATCTTCCACGAAGGCCTGATCGGCTTTCGTCAGTGACGCTGGCTTATTAAGCTGCGCCACCACCGTGTTCGCTGCGAGAGCTGCTCCTGAAGAGAGTGCCAGATGCACAACCCCTGCCACCGCCCCGGTTCTGAGAAGACGGGAAGAGGAGGCACAGAACTTTTGTCCTGCACGTCGTGCTGTCGAGAGAAACCTGTTGCCCGGCGCAGGCTGCATTCGAAAGTCAGTGCTCATGCGCCCAGCATAAGCGTAGACAACGCATCACTTGAACGTGGAGTGAGATCACAACATCGTGATGATTTTTACCCGCAGAAAACTGCGAATATTAACGAATATCATTAGCTCCGAAATTCAAGAATCAATACTATTTTGCAAGCTTCCGTTACACGCCCGATTCCCGCTCGACGGGGGAATCTCACTCTCCCAGAAACCGGGCCGCAATTTCTGCCGTAACAAAAGCAGCAATCATTTCAGGTCTTTTGTCCCGAACGCCAAAATCCCCGATCGGGCAAACCAGCTTATCGATCTGCTCCTGCGGAATATCAATTGCCCGGAAGGCACTTTCAAAACGCTTGCGCTTCGTCCGGGACCCAATCATGCCTACATATCGCAAATCGTTACGGGCCAGCGCAGCACCCGTGATCAGGGCATCCAGCGTATGGCTCTGCGTCAGAACCAGAATCCCAGATCCAGCAGGCGTAGCATCAAGAATGCTCTCCCAGTCGGACGTCACCTGCGCGTCAACGGCTGGCGGAACCGGTCCGAACTCATCCTCCCGGGCATCCACCCAGATGAGTTGCAAAGGCAGTAATGCGAGCGATTTTGCCAGAGCCCTGCCAACATGCCCGGCCCCGAATAGGATCAGCTGAGGCAGCCCTTCCCGCTCTTTCCAGACCTCACGCTCAAGCGCCTCCATATCTACGACGCGCTCAATACTGACGGTGACTGCGCCCCCACAACACTGATTGATGGCCGGGCCCAGCGGTATATGTCTCTCAAGGCGTTCCCCGCCCTCCGTCAAGACAGTACGGGCCTTCGCCATGCAGTCCCATTCCAGACGGCCGCCGCCAATCGTCCCAACCTGCTCGCGCGACGTCACCAGCATGTAGGCCCCAGCTTCACGCGGAGTAGATCCTTTAGCGACCAGAACCGTAATTCTGGCCACTGCCTCCCTCGCATCACGCCAGCGGCGGATGGCTTCCAACATGATCAGTCGATCTCGCCACGCAGGCTCATGGCAGTTCGCAGAACCCGCTCCGGCGTGGCGGGCGCATCAAGCTGGGGGCAGGTCTTGTAGTCATTCAGGCTGGCGAGAGCATCCGAAATGGCCTGAAGGACGGCCACACCATGCACAAAAGGAGGTTCCCCAACGGCCTTGGACCGGAAAATTGTCTCCTCCTGGTTCGGAGCATTTTCCAGCAGTTCCACATTGAAAATCCGTGGCCGATCGGAACAGGCCGGGATCTTGTAGGTGCTGGGGGCATGTGTCCGCAGACGACCCGCAGGATCCCAGACCAATTCTTCCATCGTCAGCCAGCCTGCGCCCTGCACGAAGCCACCTTCGATCTGCCCGACGTCAATATCCGGGTTCAGAGACTGCCCAGCGTCATGGAGAATATCCACGCGGTCCATGGTGTTTTCACCCGTCAGCAGATCAACGGACACTTCCGCACAGGCCGCGCCATAGGCGAAGTAAAAGAACGGACGTCCCCGCCCCGTTGCCGGGTCCCAGGAAATCTTGGGCGTTTTGTAGAACCCGTTGGAAGACAGGGAAATACGGGCGAAATAAACCTGCCAGGCCAGTTGCTGGAAAGTCATGACATCTGACCCGACATGCACACCATCCGGCAGAAACTGCACGTCTTCTTCAGAGACGCTCCACTTCTCAGCAGCAAACGCGATCATGCGGCGCTTGATCTTGGTAATGGCATCCAGAACTGCCATGCCGTTCAGATCCGCTCCGGAAGACGCCGCTGTTGCGGATGTATTGGGAACCTTGCCAGTTGTGGTGGCCGTAATGCGAACCCGGTCGGACGTCAGGCCAAACTCACGCATGGCAATCTGCACCATTTTCGTGTGCAGACCCTGCCCCATCTCGGTTCCGCCATGGTTTACCTGCACGGAACCATCCGTGTAGACATGAACCAGCGCACCAGCTTGATTGTAATGTGTCGCCGTGAAGGAAATGCCGAATTTTACCGGCGTCAGGGCAATCCCGCGCTTGATGTATCGACTGGTTTTATTGAAAGCGCGGATCTCTTCCTTGCGCTTTGCATAATCACAGCGCCGCACCAGTTCCGTGACAATTTCCCGACTGATCGAATCTTCCACCGTCATATGATACGGCGTGACGTTCCGGTCTGTCGTTCCATAGAAATTGCGCAACCGCACCGTGACCGGATCAAGTCCCGTCGCAAACGCAACTTCCTCAATCACCCGCTCCGCCGCGACAATACCCTGCGGACCACCAAACCCTCGATAGGCCGTGTTGGACTGCGTGTTGGTCCGCAGTGGCTCGGAACGGAACCGCACATCCGGATAGAAATACGCGTTGTCTGCATGAAACAGCGCACGATCCACAACAGGACCGGACAGATCGGCGGACCAGCCACAGCGAGCGGCCAGAACCATATCAACCGCCAGAATGTCCCCGTCATCCGTGAAACCGACATCATAATCCACGACGAAATCATGCCGTTTGCCGGTCATCATCATGTCGTCGTCACGGTCCAGACGCATCTTGGCAGCCTGGCCGGTCAGATCAGCCGCAATAGCCGCCAGACAGGCCGCAGCATTGGCCTGCGTTTCCTTACCCCCAAAGCCCCCGCCCATCCGGCGCACTTCCGTCGTGACCAGATGATGGGGCCGCCCCAGAACACACGCCACCAGATGCTGCGTTTCAGACGGATGCTGCGTGGAAGACCAGACACGCATTTCCCCCGCCTCACCCGGTTGAGCCAGAGCGGCCTGCCCTTCAAGGTAGAAATGCTCCTGCCCGCCCATCGTGATACTGCCAGACAGACGACGCGGCGCGGCAGCCAGTCCGGCATCCACATCACCACGCTTCATGACCAGCGGACGCCAAACCAGATCGCCGCCAGCTTCCCGTGCCTGAGCGACGTTCAGGATAGCAGGCTTCTCTTCATACTCGATCTTTGCAAGCCGTACGGCCTGACGGGCCGCCTGCCGGGATGTTGCCACTACAGCAAACATCGGCTGACCCCAATAATAGACATGATCCGTGGCCAGTAGCGGCTCATCATGCGCATGCACCGGGCTGATCTCATTCTCGCCCGGAACATCCTCGGCCGTCAGAACCCGCACCACGCCCGGCGCAGACCGCACCGCGCTCAAATCCATGGAAACGATCCGCGCATGAGCCTTGGTGCTCAGCCCCGGAACGACATGCAACATGCCTTTCGGCTCGGGCATATCGTCGATGTAATTTGCGCGCCCTGTCACATGCAGGATCGCGCTTTCATGCTTCATGCTGGTCGAGGCAGCCCCCTGAACCAGTATCTTGTGAGCCTCAGACATGCGCCAGCCCTCCGGTGCGGGCCAGACGCGCCTGTGGGCCGCCCGTCGTTTCCTCAAAGAAGCGCGTCAGCAGGTTGGCAGCCACCGTGCGGCGATACCAGTCCGTCGCCCGCATGTCTGTCAGTGGCGTAAAGTCCTGTGCGATGGCAGCGCGCGCGGCTTCAAGTGCCTCTTCATTCCAAACACGTCCCAGCAGCGCGGCTTCCGCCTGTTCGGCCCGCTTCGGTATTGCTGCCATACCGCCATAAGCCAGACGCACGGACGTAATCACGCCCTCAGCATTCCGCTCCATCATGAAAGCCCCCAGAACAGCGGAAATATCCTGATCGAAGCGTTTGGAAATCTTGTAAGCCCGGAACTGCGCATTCGCCGGAGGAACCGGAATGGTCACGCCTTCCACGAACTCGCCAGGACGACGATCCTGCTTTCCATAGGCAATGAAGTAGGATTCCAACGGCAAAGAACGGCGCTCATTACCCAAACGCAGATGAAGCGTGGCTCCAGCCGCAATGAACATCGGCGGCCCGTCCCCGATCGGGGAGCCGTTCGCGATATTCCCGCACACAGTCGCACTATTGCGAACCTGCGTTGAGCCCAAACGACGGATCATCTCCCCTGCATCCGGCAATAGTTCTGCAATGCGGGACTGGGCTTCCTGATAGGTCACGGCAGCCCCAATCGTCAGACCTTCTGCTGTCCGTTCCATCCGGCGAAGTTCCGGTACACGACCGATGGCCACAACATGCCGAAGCTGCCGCATCCCTTTCGTTACCCACAGGCCAACATCCGTAGCCCCTGCCACAATGGTCGCATCGGGGTTCTGTTCCAGCACTTCCGCCAGGACATCCACATTCCCCGGAACCGTCAGTGTCCCTTCCGTGCCGGAAAGCTGCACGGTTTCACCATCATTCAGAGCCACCAGACGCTCCGTAATGGTCTGAACCTGCGCATCGAAACGATCAGGCCCCGCGGTCATGGACTGTTTCATCGCCCGAACGATGGGTGCGTACCCCGTACAACGGCAGAGGTTTCCAGCCAACGCGTCATCAATCTTCGCATCGTCATCCGTAGCACCCGGGGTCTTGCGATAGGCGGCCATAGACATGACAAAGCCCGGCGTACAGAAGCCACACTGGGAGCCGTGTTGCTCGACCATTGCCGCCTGAACCAGGTGCGGCGCGTCTGGTGTGCCAAGGTCTTCAATCGTATAAACCTGCGCCCCGTCCAGCATACTTACAAACTGGATGCACGCATTGACCGCGCGCCAGACAAGCCGGTCCTGTTCCAGCCGAACGACCAGAACCGTGCAGGCACCACAATCCCCTTCATTGCAACCCTCTTTCGTTCCAGTCCGGCCACGCTCACGCAGCCAGTCCAGCAGGGTCAGTGTCGGAGAGACATCCCCAAGTACGATGCGGTCATCGCCGAGATAAAACTGAACGGCCTGTCTCATCACACCTGCCCCCCTGAACAAGAAGTCTGTACTGAAAAAAGAAGAAATTCTGGCTGGACTGGCAAAATGCGACCCTGAAAAAGCGAGAAATCCCGCATACGGAAAGGGGAAGATTAGCAGACTCCTGCACTATCGAGGGTGTTGCCGTCCAGTACTAAGATACGCATAGCGCGTTGCTTTTTCGAGAGCACATTTCCTCAAAACCTCTCATACAAAAACACCCGGCACGAAGGCCGGGTGCATGGAGAGGTTCTGGAACCCGATATCAGAATTTCGCGGAAACCGTTCCAAAAAACTGTCGGGGGGCAGCGATGAACAGATTGGCGTTATCATCCCCCGAAACAGAGGCAGCGCCGTAAACACCCCCGATATAAACCTGATTGAACAGGTTCGTGACACCAAACGACGTCTGGAAGTTCTGAACAAATCCAATCTTGCCGAAATCGTATGTCGCGTTGAGGTTGGAGGTCCAGTATGCGGGGATCTTTTCGTTGTTCGTATATGTCATGTAACGCGCACTGGTATAGGTCGTGTTGAAGTTGAAGGTCGCGCGCTTCCATGTATAGGTCACGTTCGCCTTGTACATAAACTTCGGATAGTAGACCTGCTGCTTACCTTTAATGCTGATGTAAGCACCGTTATAAGGCAAATGTGAGTCCTGATAGGTCGCATCATTCCAGCTAAAACTGTTGGTGATCGCCAGCCCCGGAAGAGGACGGATCGTTCCAGCCACATCCGCGCCATTCATCGTTTCACGACCAACATTCATGAAAGCGCTGTAAGTGTTCCCCGTCGATCCACTCGTGATGGCTGCCAGACGGTTATAATAGTCCGTGTGGTAGAAATCCGCGCTCCCTGAGAAGAAATGCGAATTGAAGCGATAGCCGACGACATAATTCCATGTCCGTTCCGGCCGTAAGGTCTGCTTGTTCGCATTGAATACCGACTGGGCCGGGTTTGCAGAACTCCCCAGACCGCCCCATGGGTTTCCACTGCCACTCTGGGCCCCGTAATCATAGGCACGCATGTTTTCAGCAATGTCGAAATAGACTTCATGCTGGTTCAGGAAATGATAATCGAAGTTGAAATGCGGCAGGAAGGCATTCGCTGCAGTCAGGCTGCCAGACGCCGGATGGCTGTAATAAACGCCCCACTGTGACAACGTACCCGAATTATCAATGCTGGTGCCACCATGGGTCGTCTGCAACAGCGATTTGAACCCGGCCGTCACCGTCATTTCAGGCAGAATATGATAGGTATCCTGTAAGTAGAACTGGAAGGTATTGGTGTTGAAAGAGTCTTCCCACCATTTCGTCCCGTTCTTGAAATTGGAAATGGAAGAATGTGGTTTGTCCACTCCATCTTCATACATCTCCATCGGGTAATTAAACCGGTTGTTCTCATACCAGATACCCGTCTTGATATCGTTATGATGTCCGGCATGAATATCGAAACTCTGCACAAACCCAAGGCGTCGCACATCCGGATGACCCGTTTCCATGGCCATTGGAACCTGTGAGGTCGGAGAGGTCAGGAAGGGATTGGTTGCGCTGTAATCGCCATTTGAAACATGTGCGTACGCAATCGTCTTGGAATCCACATTCGGGAAAAGCTTAAAATCCCCGGTGATGGCAGACATGTAATTCCGCTGCGTCTGGGTTCCGTCATAAGCGTAATCGCCAATTTCATCGTTGGACAATACGCCTTCCAGATTACTCGGCACTCCCCCATTCTGGGCGTACATCGCGTATTCTTTGGCCAGTTCGTAATTTGGTTTCAGATAGGTCGTTTTGCGTCCCATCTTCTGCCACATGTTTTTTGTCACGCTGAGATAATTGTATTGCTCGAAATTTGAATAATCGAAAATGGCCGTAATCTTACCGTGATCTCCCACAGGCTGCACCAGCTTGAAATTGGCCTGCTGTTCCTGCTGGTCTCCATAGCCCTTCCACAGATCCTGTGCTGTCCGGGCATAAGCAGCGTAAAATTTTGTCCCGCTTGCGTTCAGAACGCCACTATCAGCTCTGGCGAATGTTCTGAAGCCGTGATTACTACCAAAAAGCTGGCTGATACGCCCGCCAGCTTTGTTTTCCGGATCACTGGACGTGAACGTAATTGCCCCACCCAGAGTCTGTGCAGACGGGGTATCCAAGGCCCCCGCTCCCTGAGACATGGTCAGGCTTTCGATATTTTCCTGAATTTCCATCTGGTCAACGCCAAGACCATTCCAGTTATGGAAACCTTGCCCGCCCATTGGAATACCATCCAGAGAGACACCAAGCTGGGTCTGATTGAAACCACGCACATAGAGTGTATTCGCCACAGTATCGAGACCAAACGCATCATCCGATGCAAAATTCGCGCCCGGCGTTGTTAGAGCCAGAACCTGCATCGGGCTTGTCCCGGCCACGAAATGATCAAGCGTCTGACGGCTAACAACTTCCACGGCGCTATGAGGACCACTCCGATGCGCATGAACAGTCATAGCTTCCGAGCCGGATTTGACGGAAGGCTTAGACCGAACCCCAGCCCCTCTCACAGGAGCAACAGCTTTGGGAGCAGACGTCGCGTGATGATGCCGGGTTTTATGGGACGCTGCGTTGGCGGGGCCAGCAATCAGACCAGCCAGAGCAACGCCAGAAAGAAGAAGCCGAGATGCTCGGGGCATTAGGAGTCCGTTTCATTGGATATCAGACCCCGCATTGGAAAGTTTTTATTCTTAGTGTGTCAATTTCATATCATATAATTTCTGACTCTAAATTGTCACCCGTTGCAATTTCGCAACATGAGGAATTATGATCGTCCAAGCAGCGATGCCAAAGCTGGCCAGAGTTCTGCCTGCTCCACAGCACTGACCGTAAAACGCAGCATAGTGGACGGCGCCTGCGTCGATGAGAAAAGCGTTCCAGGAGCCAGTAGCATCCCTGCTTCAGATGCCGCCCGCGCAACCGCCTCTGAATCCTGCCCACAATCCGCCCAGACAAAAATGCCAGCCGGCGGCAGGTATGGCACGTTCAGACCACAAGCCGTCAGCACATCAACGCATTTCTGCCGGGCTTGATTGACCTTTTGCCGCAGTCTCAGCAGATGCCGTCCGTAATGCCCCTCTCTCAGTAGTCGCGTCATGACATTTTCCCCAAGTTGTGGCGTAGAGAGGCCCGCCAGAAGCTTGAGATCAATCAGACGAGCAACCAGATCCGGCCTCGCGGACAGAACGCCCACCCTCAGCCCGGCGGCCAGTGTCTTGGCATACCCCGTAACGAGAATGACGCGTTGCAGGCGGTCCATGGAGGCAAGACGGATGGCTGTGCCATCATGGAAATCCGCATAAGTGTCGTCTTCCAGAATCATGAAATCATGCTTCTCAGCGAGACGAAGCACGTCATGCGCAGCGGCGGCTCCGAGCGTGTAACCCGTCGGGTTATGGACCACACTGTTGATGAGAAAGAGCTTGGGACGATGCTCCGCAGCCAGTCGCTCCAGCACCTCCAGATCTGGCCCTTCCCGCCGTCTCGGAACACTGATGATCCGGGCGCCATAAGCTGCAAGACGTCCAAAAATCAGAGGCCATCCGGGGTCTTCGACCAGAACCGTATCACCGGGCTGAACCATCAACCGAAGCACAAGATCTATCGCATGGGTCACACCCGCCGTGGTCATCAAATGATGATCCGGATGTGCCGCTATTCCTTGCGTTCCCAGCATGGTCGCGATGTGTTTGCGCAACTGCGGGCTACCCTGCGGATGCCCATAATGCAGAAGGCCTTCAACATCCGTGCGGGCACTCGCCCGGATGGCACCCGCCACAAGATCCGCATCCAGCCAGTGCTGTGGCAAAACACCTGATGCCGCTGTGAGCTTTACGGACGTTCCGGTTCCAAACATTTCACGCAGGAGCCATGTCACATCCAGCCGAGAGGGCTCGGTCTGTTCCTGTACGACAGCCTCTGCCACAACAGGGAGATCCACGGGTGGTCGCACGAAATATCCAGCACCCGGCCGGGACAGGATCAGCCCTCGAGCCTGAAGACGCTCATAAGCCTCTATCACCGTATAACGGCTCAACCCTGCGCTTTCTGCCATTTTACGGACAGACGGCAGACGACTGCCCGGCCTGAGCATATGCGCTTCGATCCGCCCGACCAATTCGGCTTCAAGCTGTTCAACCAGAGTTCTGTCCGCCCCACGAACAGGCTGCCACACAGGCAGCATTCCGGATGAAGCGATGGAAACTGGCATGGTCAAACCTCCGGTACAGTCTGAAAGAATATCGTCAGATTGTACCGGTACTGTTCCGGTATCAACTGTCATAGTCTGCAGGACGCTCCCGTCTGCAACAGGAAATTCCCTCATGCCGACTTACTGGCAGGCTTTCGCGCCGCTCGTTCTCTTCACGTTTGTCGCCTCCGTAACGCCCGGACCGAACAACATGATGCTGGCCTCATCAGGGCTGACACATGGCTTTCGGAAAACCATTCCGCACATGCTCGGCGTGGCACTCGGCTTCGTCGTGATGGTGGTTCTGCTCGGGCTGGGTCTGGGAAGCCTGTTTGAACATGCACCATGGTTTTATGTGGCTTTGAAATATGCCAGCGCAGCCTACCTGCTCTGGCTGGCCTGGAAGATTGCCACGTCATCTTCCGCACCAGAAGCCAAGAGCAAGGGTCAGCCGATCACCTTTCTACAAGCGGCCGGATTTCAGTGGGTTAATCCGAAGGCGTGGGTCATGGCGGTAGGGATCATTGCAGCTTACGTTCCCAAAGAAGGATTCTTCTTCAACCTTGCCATCGCGAGCCTGATCTGCGGCATCGTGAACTTTCCATCCGTGGCACTATGGGCCGGGTTTGGCGCAGGCATGAGACGCTGGCTGCATCGGCCCCTGCTGCTGAAAAGCTTCAACTATACGATGGCCCTGCTTCTGGTCGCGTCCCTCTATCCGCTGGCGTTCGAAACAGCGTCACACTGATACTCAGGCCACCAGTGGATAATGGCATGCTACGCGCCGTCCCTCTCCACAAGGCTGGAGACTGGGGCGGTCCGTCGCACATTTCGGCTGCGCAATGGGGCATCGGGTGTGGAAGCGACATCCTGACGGCGGATTGACCGGGCTGGGAACATCGTCTTTTAACGGAGGTGGCAACGGTCGGTCCGGGCGCGGAACGGCATCCAGAAGAGCCTTTGTATAAGGGTGCGCCGGACGATCCAGAACCTCCAGCCCGTCCCCTTCCTCCACGATGCTGCCTAGATACATGACCGCAATCCGGTCCGCCATCTGTCGGACGACGGACAGATCATGGGAAATAAAGACGCACGCGACGCCCAGCGATGCACGCAGATCCCGGAACAGATTCACGATCTGCGCCTGAACCGACACATCAAGCGCAGAGACAGGCTCGTCCGCCACCAGAAGATCCGGGCCCAGTACTAGCGCACGGGCGATGTTCAACCGCTGCCGTTGCCCACCTGAAAATTCATGCGGGTATCGATCAGCCACCGAACGGGCCAGACCCACCTGATCCAGTAAGTCGTCAACGCGGGCGCGAATGTTTTTACGACCATGAATCCGCAGAGGTTCGGCGAGAGACTCCCCTACCGTTCTGCACGGATTAAAAGCCGCAGAGGAGTCCTGAAAAACCATCTGCATCCGCGCACGCCACGGCCGCAGCGCACGGTCTGACAGGCCGGAAATCCGGTGTCCGTCAAACAGCACCTCACCCGATGTCGGCTGGGTCAGACCAATCAGCGTACGTCCCAAAGACGACTTGCCACAGCCAGATTCCCCAACCAACGCCAGCGCCTCCCCCCGGTGCACCTGAAGCGACACATCCGAAACAGCGTGCAGCACACGACCGCCGCCCAGTTTGTACTGTTTCTCCAGCCTCCGAGCTTCAAGAAGAACATTCATACTGCGTACAGGACACACGCTACGCGCCGTCCTTCCTCTGTTTCGATCAATGCGGGCCGGACTACACAATCCGGTCGCACAAAGCCGCATCGCGGGGCGAACACACAGCCGGACGGTCGATTTTCCGGGGTAGGTGGCTGTCCGGGAATGGTTGGAAGCTGCTCCGGCCTTGGCCCTTCCAAGGGCGGAATGGCGGCTAAAAGAGCTTGTGTATAAGGATGGAGCGGACGGTCGAGAACATCCCGCACCGGACCACGCTCCACTACCAGCCCGGAATACATCACCGCCACATGCGTGCAGGCCTGCGCAACCACGCCCATGTCATGGGTAATCAGCATCACGCCTGCGCCCTCATCCCGGATTTCCCGCAGAAGCGTCAGAATCTGGGCCTGCACCGTCACATCGAGCGCTGTCGTCGGCTCGTCTGCAATCAGCAGGTCGGGCGAGCAGGACAACGCCATGGCAATCATCGCACGCTGCCGCAAGCCGCCTGAAAGCTGATGGGGATAGCGCTTGGCCGCCATTGCTGGGTCGGGCACGCCCATTCGCCCCAGAAGCTGCACCGTCCGGGCGCGCGCTTCCCGTCGGCTCAGAGGCTGATGCAGCCGGATCTGTTCATCAATCTGCGCTCCGATGGAACGAACAGGCAGAAAAGCCGTCATGGGGTCCTGAAAAATCATAGCGATGCGTGCCCCACGCAGCTTGCGCATGGATTTATCCGGCAGACCGACGAGATCCTGTCCGGCAAATACGATCTGACCAGACGGACGAAGGCTAGGCAAAAGCCCCATGACGCTCATTGCCGTCAGGCTTTTCCCGGAACCGGATTCCCCAACCACACCTAAAGCTTCTCCGGCCTGCACCTGAAAGGACACGCCTTCCAGAAGACGTCGGCCGTCTGGCAGATCCAGCTTCAGGTTCTGAATATCGAGCAACACTTCAGCGCCCATGTTGCCCCTCCCTAATACGGGGATCCAGCAACGCATAAATCCCGTCCACCAGCGCGTTTGCAATCACAACAAAAATTGCGGCGTACATGACCGTTGCCATGATGAGTGGCAGATCGAGCGTAGCAAGGGCCTGATAGGTCAGTCGCCCCACGCCCGGCAGAGCAAACACGACTTCGGTCAGCAATGCGCCACCGCCAAGGAGCTGTGCGAAATCCAACCCGAAGAGCGACACATAACTTAACCACGACAAGCGCAGACCGTGCCAGAGCCAGACACGCACGGGTCCTGCGCCCTTGGCCCGGGCCGTTCGAATGGAGTCCTCCCCCATGGCCGACAGCAGTTCCGAACGAAGGATGCGCGCGTATAATCCCATAAAAGACACAGCCAGCGTCAGGGACGGCAACAGCAGGGAGCGCGCCCAGCCGAGCGGATTTTCTGTAAGCGGCACATATCCCAATGGCGGCACCCAGCGGAACATCCAGATGTCATGCCAGCGGCTCTGCGTGAACAGGTTCACGACTTCACCAAGCCAGAAAACCGGCATGGACAGACCAACTAGCCCCAGCACCATCAGAAACCGATCCACCCAGCTATCACGCAATACGGCGGAGACAATTCCAATCCCCAGCGACCCTATGACCCAGAAGAACGCTGCCCAAAGCACAAGCGATAAGGTCACGGGAGCCGCAGAGGCCACTTCCGGCACGACCTGCTGACCATGGTTGACGAAAGACGTCAGATCCCGGCTGACGAACAGCTTCTCCATCATGCGCACATACTGAACGGGCAACGGCCGATCGAACCCGTATTCCGCCCGCACGCGTTCCATGACCTGCGGGCTGGCGCCACGCCCCGCGATCCGCGCCGTCGGATCTGCCCCCGGCGTGGCGAAGAAAATGCAGAATACCAGAACAGAAATACCGAAAATAACGAGTGCCATTTGGCCGATACGGGACAGGAGCGCTGCGATCATCGGCCGGCTCCTTTCGGGTCCAGATAATCGCGCAGGGCATTTCCGAGAATGTTCAGGGCCAACACGGTGATGACAATCGCGACACCTGGAGCAATCGCCACAATCGGGCGCGTATAAAGCAGTCCTTCGCCATCCTGAATCAGCGTTCCCCAGGAGGCCGATGGCGCTTGCACACCAAGAGACAGAAACGACAACGCCGACTCTGCCAGCAGACAGAGCGCCATGACCAGAGGCGCCAGCACAACCATGGACGGTGCCAGGTTGGGCAGGATTTCACGTCGGAGAATACGAAAATCAGACGCGCCCATTCCCCGCGCGGCCGTTACGAACTCCGCCCGTGACAGGCTTAGGACACGGGCTCGCAGCGGGCGGGCGGCATAAGGCACATAAACCAGCGCAATAATGCCAATGGGAATCAGGAAACTGTCAGCCCCAAGCGTCACGAACCCCAAGTGAATCCCGTGGCCGACCGTGACGACAGAAAGGGAAATGGCGAACAGGTAAACCGGAATCGCCCAGAGAATATCCAAAAGCCGGGACAGTAAAATATCCACCCAGCCCCCGAAATATCCCGCACAGATTCCGATACTGCCCGACAGACACAGGCACAAAAATGCCGCCGCGGACGCGATCAGAAGCGAACTTCGCCCTCCATAAAGAAGACGCGACGCCACATCCCGCCCCTGAGAATCCGCACCCAGACTATAGGCACCCGCAGACCAGTCCGGTCCCAATGGGGTCAAACCAAGATGAAGCGGATTGTCATTGGGTTGCATGAGGTCAAGTGTCTGCCCGTGACGCATAGTCGTCCCGGCGACATTGGAAGAAAACGGGTCTACGCCCACCATCCGCGCATAAAGGGGCGCACAAAGGCTGGCCAGAACAACGAATCCCAGTGCCACTATGGCGAAGACAACGTCCCTCTTCACCGAAAGGGTACGGACCATTCGCAAAAAACCGTTTTCCCCCACGCGCACTCCCATCCAATGACCTGTTCAGCATTCCGTTCTAGCTGACCATTCAGGGAAGAGAAGAGCCGTGAGGAAAGAAACGTAATGTGTGAGTTTCAGACCGGCTTCAAAACAGTCCGGGCGTGCTGGGCCACACGCCGCCGCAGGGCAGAAAGATCCGCCACTGTTTCATTATGCAGCGCACGAACGCTTTCATGGGCTGCATAGAACCGGCGTGCGCCCGTCGTGCTGACAAGAATGGCAACGCCAAGAAAAATACCGTTGATTTCGATAACCGTAGAACCAAGCATGATGTCGAACCTTCAGGTGCCCGACATGTCTGTGCTGTCGGGAAATTACGGAAATAGGGGAAGAGGTTTCCGAGCGGCGGAAACATGGCAGCACGACGGCTGCCAGCTACACATTCGACACATCATGGAGATGCCCTTCTATGGAGGTCGATGACGATCCCTCTTAGGCAGGAAAGGATCTGAGCGTCAATATACAACTTTTAACAATAGACATTTGTGGTATAAATATTTTATACAACATTTTGTTATCGTTGTTACGTTGAGAAATTCGAGCCTGCCCTTTTTCAACTCCTGTGATACAGAAACGACATGAACAAAAAGGTCGTGTCTTCCCCCGCTCCGTTTAAAGGTTATGCCGCTCCACGTGGCAGAGTTTATAACTCCTTTCTGGAAACTGTCGGGGGCACGCCGCTCGTTGCCCTCCCCCGTCTGACAGAGCAGGAAAAGCTGCACGGACGGCTGCTTCTCAAGCTTGAATTTTTCAACCCGCTCGGCTCTGTCAAAGACCGTATCGGCGTTGCCATGCTGCGGGATGCGGAAACGCGCGGCCTTATTACACCGGGTCGAACCGTTCTTATTGAACCGACCTCCGGCAACACAGGCATTTCCTTGGCTTTTGCAGCCGTGGCGCTGGGCTATCGCCTGATCGTCACCATGCCAGAGAGCGCTTCAACCGAGCGTCGGAAAATGCTGCGTCTGATGGGCGCGACAACCGAACTCACTCCCGCCAATGATGGCATGGCTGGCGCCATCCGCCGCGCGGAAGAACTGATGGAAACACTTCCGGACGCCTGGATGCCGAGCCAGTTCGAGAACGATGCCAACCCTGCTGTTCATGAGCAGACAACAGCATTCGAAATCTGGAATGATACCGCCGGACAGGTGGACATGGTTGTGGCCGGTCTTGGCACAGGTGGCACTGCGTCAGGCATTGCGCACGGGCTGAAGAAATTCAGCAAAGCTATCAAGGTCATTGGTGTGGAGCCCCGGGAAAGTGCCGTTCTGCATGGCGACGAGCCTGGCCCCCATGGCATTCAGGGTATTGGACCAGGTTTCCAACCCGACACACTGGATCTGCGTGCGCTTGATAGCGTCATTGAAGTCTCTGAGCAGGAAGCTCTGACAACAGCCCGGCTTTGCGCCGCCGTAGAAGGTATTCCCATCGGGATTTCTTCCGGTGCAGCCCTTTATGCGGGCATGTCTCTGGCCAAGAAGGCGTCCAATCGTGGCAAAACCATTGTCGTGATCGCGCCATCCTTTGCGGAGCGATATCTCTCCACACAGCTTTTTGACGGCCTTTCATAACCACATTATTATATAGTTGTTTTATTTAATACTGATCTATGTTCGTTATTAATCCAGACATTCAATCCTGATCGGGAATCGTCCCCGGTCAGGCTTCTGGAGATCACGGGCATGAATCTTTTTTCCGGCCGCGCTACTGCTCTGGACCTTACGGCAAGTGCTCGCGCATTCGCTTTTCAGCGCTCTTCCGAAGAAACGGTTCTGGCCGCTGAATTTCACCGCATCAAAGAACATTTCACGCCGCTTCTCGTGCCCGGACTTTTCAATTCCGGCCCACATCACTGGCAGACCCGGTGGGAAAGCGCCTTTGGCCTCACACGCCTGCACCAGACCGATTGGGAAAACCCGACCCCTGAGGATTGGGACGCATCCCTGACGAGCGCAATTCAGCAGGCCGAAAAACCCGTCCTTCTGATTGCCCACAGCCTGGGAGCAGTTCTGACGACCCGTTGGCTTGCGCGCCATGAGACATCCCAAGTCGCGGGCGCCTTTCTTGTCGCGCCAGCGGATATCGAACACACGACACACCCGGAAGCCGCCCGCATCCGCGCTTTTGCGCCTTTACCTGAAATGCCGTCGCCTGTTCCTACGGCCTTAATGGCGAGCCGGAATGATCCGTGGCTCTCAAGCGAACGTGCTCGGGTCCTTGCCAAACACTGGCACGCAGAGTTCACGGATGCCGGCCTCACCGGACATGTCGGCAGCGACGACTTTCTGGGTCTCTGGAGCCACGGCGCAAAGACCCTTGTCTCCTTCGTCCAACGCCGTCTTCAGACGTTTTAGGAGCGCTTTTCTTCCGGCTTCCAGCGATTGAGAAGAAGGGAATTGCTCACAACCGAGACCGAACTCATCGCCATGGCGGCACCTGCGACTATCGGGTTCAACAGTCCCAAAGCTGCCAGAGGCAGACCCAGAAGATTGTAAATGAACGCGAAGAAGAGGTTCTGACGGATCTTGGACAGCGTCGCCCGAGACAGAGAAATCGCATCCAGAACGCTCGTCAGTTCGCTCTTCATCAGCACGATATCCGCTGTGTCCAGCGCAACGGCTGATCCAGCACCAATGGCAAAACCAACATCCGCAGCAGCCAGCGCGGGCGCGTCATTGACACCGTCCCCCACCATCCCGACAATTCGTCCCTCAGCGCGGTAGCGCGCTACGCCTTCCGCTTTATGCTGCGGCAGAACACCAGCCAGATAATCATCCACACCGACCTGCCGCGCCACAACTGCGGCAGCCCGCTCATTATCGCCCGTCAGCATGACAACCTTGATGCCACGTGCCTTAAGTGCTGCAACCGTCGAAACTGCATCAGGCCGCAGGTTGTCTCCCAGAGCAACAACTCCCAAAAGCTGGCCGCCCGCCGCAACTGCAATAACCGTTTGCCCCCCGCTTTCCAGAGCGTCCACCGGCAGAGCCGTCAGGTCATATCCGGCTTCGATTAGATAACGGGGAGAACCGAGCAACGCAGGCTCACCTTCAACTTGGGCTTCAACGCCCAGACCTGGCACAGCCCTGAACCCGTCAACGCTCAGAATTGTCACGTGATGCGCAGCCCCATGATCCACAATCGCACGGGCAAGCGGATGTTCGGAATTCTGCTCCAGCGACGCAGCTACCGCCAGCAGACGCTCCACTGACACTCCAGCAACAGGATGCAGACAGGTCACACTAGGCCGTCCCTGCGTCAGGGTCCCTGTCTTATCGAGAATGATCGTCGACAGTTTTTCCGCACGCTCCAGTGCATTAGCATTCCGGAACAAAATCCCGTTCTGTGCCCCACGACCAGTACCCACCATGATGGCGGTTGGGGTCGCAAGCCCCAAAGAGCAAGGACAGGCAATCACCAGCACGGACACTGCTGAAACCAGACTCCACGTCGCAGATCCCGTCACGGCCCAGCCGATCAGAAAGGTCACGACAGCAAACGCCACGACGGCCGGAACAAAAATACCGGACACCCGATCCGCAAGCCGCTGCACATTAGCTTTCGACCCCTGCGCCTGCTCGACCATACGCACAATCCGCGCGAGCGCCGTATCAGAGCCAACGCCTGTCGCTTTAACCTTCAGCATGCCATTCGCGTTGATCGTGCCGCCAAAGACGTCACTTCCGGTCTGCTTCAGAGCAGGAATACTTTCACCCGTCAGCATGGCTTCGTTGACGTCCGAAGATCCGTCCAGAACGGTTCCATCCACCGGAATGCTCTCACCGGGCCGGACGACAAAGATATCTCCGACATGCATGTCCGCGACCGCCCGATCAACCAGAACGCCATCACGCTCCACATGTGCAGTCTGCGGCTGAAGCTGCAACAGGCTTTCAATTCCGGCACTCGTGCGCACCTTGGCACGTGTTTCCATCAGCTTACCCAGAGAAATCAGGGTAATGATCGCGCCACTCGCTTCAAAATAAACCGGCTGATCCAGACGGAACAGAACAACGATCGCGCTGAACAAATACGCAATGCTCGTTCCCAGAACGACCAGCACATCCATATTGGCCGATCCGCCTCGCACAGCGTTCCAGGCCCGGCGATACAGATGCGCACCGCAGACGAACTGCACCAGTGTGGCACTGGCAAACTGTACGGCCACCGGCACGGTTTCCATCCGCCCCAGCAGCATCCCGAACATTTCAACGAAGAGCGGCAGAGCCAGCACGAACGTCAGCAGAAAGCGGTTACGCTCTTTCCGCCAGACGGCCGCACGTTTTGCTTTCGGATCTTCGCGCTGACCTTCATCAAGTCGGGTCGCACCGAAACCCGCTTTCGTAATCTTGGACGCCAGATCTTCTGGTGTCACAATGCCAGGAATATAGGTGACGTGGGCGCGTTCCGCCGCATAATTCACGCTCCCCTGAACGGAGGGCATGCGGTTCAGCACTTTTTCAATCCGGGCGGCACAGGCCGCACAGGTCATGCCGGTAATCACGAAATCCACGCTCTGTTCATCAACGGAGAACCCGGCTTTACGAACAGCAGAGACCACAGTCCCAACGCTGGCATCCGGTCCGTCCAGATCAACCTGAGCCCGTTCGGACGCGAAATTGACGGTTGCATGCACGCCGCTCTGCCGGTTCAACACTTTTTCGATCCGGGCCGCACAGGCTGCGCAAGTCATTCCACCAACTGGAAAACTGATTGTCTGGGCCATCTGAACATCTCCTGAGCGGGCGAGAGTCGCGACACTGGCGGCTCCGGAAAACGAAAGAGGAATATACCCCAGTACGGTATTATAAAAGAAGCTGAATCGTCATGCCCTGTCGCGAAAGAACAGCTTCCCGAGCATGAAATCGCTTCAGATCTGAATGATGCGCCACACTTATGAGGGTCACCTCCGGCAGAAACGCAAGGAGGCGGGTATAAAGAAGCGTCTCATTCTCTGTATCTAACGCCGATGTCGCTTCATCCAGAAAAAGCACCGTGGGCCTCGCCAGAAAAACGCGGGCAAAGGCCAGACGCTGCTGCTCGCCAGGGGAAAGCACATCCCCCCAGACGGCATTCTGATCCAGCTTTGACACGAGCCCATCCAAATTAGCGGCTTCGAGAGCAGCCTCACATGCAGCCCGGTCATACCGATCTGGTGTCGCCGGATAACTGAGAGCCTGTCGAAGCGTACCCGTGGGAACATAGCTTCGCTGCGGCAGGAACATGGCGTCCCGCATGTTGAACGAGACACGTCCCGTCCCATAAGTCCAAAGTCCTGCCAACGCCCGCAGAAGCGTACTTTTCCCCACCCCGGACGACCCGCCAATGATCCAGCGACTTCCTGCGGGAATTGTCAGATCCCCAATGCTGGCCAGTCGCGATCCATCGGCACGATCAAGCACCAGATCCCGGATTTCGATCTGTCCCTGCTGTGTCGGCACACGAACAACGCCACCTTCAGGACAATCCGTTACAACGCGCTCGAACTCGCTGAGACGTTGCAGAATAGAACGGAGCGTCGCGAGGTCCGTGTAATTTTCAATGAACCATTGCAGGCTTCGACGCACATTCATGAACGCCGAATTGATTCGGGAGTACAAACCAAACGTCAGCGTATGCGCCAGCAGTTTCGGGATCAGCAAAGCCCACAGGACAATATTGATCCCACCCGTATAAAGCTCGACCACGGTATTGGCACGCCATGTATAGGCCATCACGCTGCGCCAGTTGGCGGCAATGCGGTGCAAACAGTCCGAAAGTCGAAAGTGTTCGGCGCCCTCGCCGCCATAAAAAGCAATCTGTTCCGAATTACGCCGCACATCCAGCAGAGCCGCACGCAGATCAGCATCATAATGCTGCTGGCGATAATTGGCGCTGACGAGCGGGCCACCGGCTTTTTCCAGAACCAGAGAAATGAGCAGAATGGAAATTGTCGTCCCGAAAAACATGTAGCCCGGAATGACGATGTGCCAACCCTGCCAGACAAAGGACAATGTGCCACCAATCGTCCAGAGAACGATCGCGAAGGACAGGAAAGTCGTCACAGCCTGAATGGCGTCCAGACCCAGACGCAGGGTCCAAACCGACATCTGCGCCAGATCATCCGCGATACGTTGGTCGGGGTTGTCGGCCCGGTTTTCTCCGTGCTCCAGATGATAATACGCATTATCGGACAGATATTTTCGCAAATAGACTCGCGTGTTCCATAAACGCCAGCGCATGGAGAGCACCTGCGTCATGTACTGCTGGATGACGCGCATTCCTGCACTCAAACCCATCATGACGACATAGATCGGGATAAGCGCAATACAGGCTGCAACTTTATACGCGAACATCGTATCGAAAAATGTCTGGTCCCATTTCCCGAACCAGACCGCGACCTGCACATCCAGAAACGACAGGCCAATAATTCCGATCAGAAGGCCCAAAGCCTTCCAGCGGTCTTCCGACCGCCAGTAAGGCAGGAGAACTTTCCAGTCTGAAAGAGAATGCGCGGGTGTAGGGTCTTCAGTATGTGCCACGAAGCGTTGCCATGAAACTGCGGGGAGCCGCTGGGAAATTGAACTGCCAGACCCCGCTGGCACGCTCGTAATAATAGCGGTTGGTCAGGTTATAGGTGTTGAGCTGGAGTTTCAGATGTTTGTTGAAGCGATATCCGATCACGCTGTCGAGCGTCATATACCCCCCCTGAACCGTCGTTGCATAACTGCCACGGAGGTTGCTGTAAGCATCCAGCCCGACACCAAAGCTCAGTCCTTTCAAGCGCCCTTGCTGCGCATTGTAATGCACCCAGGATTTGAACATGTGACGCGGTGAGAAAACCCCGCCGAAATCAGACACTTTCGGATTGGAAACCTTGGTATCAAGATAGGTGTATCCAATAGACACATCGAGCCCTAGCATGAGCTGTCCATCAACCTGCGCTTCCCAACCCTGTCGACGAATGGGTCCTGTCGTGATGTAAAAGCTTGTGTGATCGGGGTCCTGAACGGGTTGGTTGACACTTTCCATACGGAAAAGCGCTGTCGAAAAATTCAGACGACCGTGGAAATACTCGCCCTTGAAACCTGTCTCGACCTGATTGCCCTGCTGAGGCGTCAGACCCTCTCTGTTGTAAGTCAGCCGTCCGACAGAAGGCGTAAAAATACTGGCGTAGCTGGCATACCAAGAAAGGTTGGGTGTGATCTGATAGACAGTTCCCAGATACGGCGTCAGCTGACCGTGAATATTGGCGGTTGTCTTCCATGGGCCTTCCGGAGAAGGACTGGCATCCCGCGTTTTTTCGGAGAAACGCGACACCCGCCCACCAAGGATCAGGGACAGGTGACGGATCACTTCAAGCCTGAGCTGCCCGTAAAAACCCCATTGATAGGCGTTATCATCCGTTCCTTCCGCACCATCGACCGCATTATAAGTAATGCTACCAGCAGGAGGCGCCTTTACAACCGCCGTATTGTTAATATTGACATCCGAGTACTCTGTATCCGACGTAACGGCGCCATACCCGACATGCGTATTATAAGAGTTGTAATTAAAGCCCAGCAGCAGGTGATGCGTGCGGTGCAGAAGCCGGAAACTGCCCGTGGCATAGACATCCGCTGACCGGGACGTATTGGTTCCCCGGTTCGGAAAAGTCCCACCATCCACATAACTTGTCAGACCCGTCCGCACATTCGGAAGTGTATCTGGAGAGTTATAGGACGTGTTGTAACTTTGGTCGTAAAATGTCCCGCGGGCAGTGACCGTCCAATCCTCCCAGAGCTTCTGCGTCAGGGACGCAATTGTCTGCTGGGTCATGTAATCACTATAACCCCAGGGCGGGGTTGGATTTGCATCCCTGCCACCATACCAGAGGGTACGTGTCGTTGTGACGGGAAGTCCGTAATAAGGCGCATCAATATTCTGCTTCTGCGCCGCATGAGACACCAGAAACGTGGTGGACGGCGTGATATCCCATTCCAGCACACCATAAGCCTGCCAGCTTCGGTTATGGGAATATTTGTAGAAGTAATCATTATCCTGAAAGAGATCAGCCGTCCGGAACCGTAATGTTTTGGAGCGGTTGAGCGGAACGGTCAGATCCATATCCGCACGGTAGTTATTGAAGCTGCCCACAGTAGCATTTCCACCCGCGGCGAATTCCTTTCCGGGCTTCTTTGTCACTTGATTGACCACGCCACCAGCGCCGCCCGCGCCTTGCAGCAAACCGGCTGACCCGCGCATGACCTCAATTCTGTCATACATGGAGAGATCAAAACTCGCGTTGTTCAGCGTTCCGGCCGCATTGGGCGTTCCGTCAATCGACGTTGTGAGCTGATAGCCCCGTGAATAAAAATTACTGTTGGCCGTTGATGCCGGCAGCACGCGAATTCCGTTTATCTGACGCATGGCATCCGTCATTGTCAGCATGTTGGAATCTTCCATGCGCTGCTGAGTAATGACGGAAATCGAGTGTGGAATATCCTTCAGGGCAACAGGTGTTTTCCCCCACGCTTCTACAGCGGGAGCTGTATAGGAGCGGGACGTTCCGTAGACGTGCAGATTTTCCGTTCCGCCGTCCACAGCGGACGTCTCATCAGCGTTTCCTGAAGCGCTGGCAGCCGAAGACTGAGAGGAAGCAGAAAGATCAGCGGGCTTCCTGCATGTCTGTGCAATTTTAGGCCCTGTTCCCCGACCCTCGTGGCAACGGGACACTTTCTGACGACCTTTTTCGCTCAGCTCTGAGGCCTGTACATGGGGAATACTCCCTATCACCAGAGTTCCGCAAATAAGGGCCGAGCCGGAAACAGAAAAAAGAGCGGACCGCCGCAGCGTGTTTACACTGTGGTGCTCCATGAAACCTGTCCAGGAATGATAAGACTGCCGCATGATCTGTTTCACTTTAAGAATATTATTCTGCGACATGACACCCGGTACTGGTTTCACCTGTTGAACCGGATGACTGTCTATCGCGCACCCTCAGGAATGAGAAGGCAGACGCACGCTATGGAACTGCATCAAAGCCTGTCTCTTCAACGGCTTCGCGCAGACCTGCCACGGTTATGACAGCCGGATCATAGGCAACCGCCACCTGACCACCATCCAGAACGACGGTCACAGCGGAAATACCATCGACACCCTCCAGCACCTCTCGAAGACGCTTCGCACACCCTTCACAGGACATTCCCTTAACCGTCAGATGTGCTGTCTGTGTCATGACTTATTTTCCCCCGATGCCCGAACATTCTTGGAATTCTGCGATTCCATTATACCCCCTTTGGGTATCTATTTTTCCCTTAGGCAATTCAGAGAGAGTTTTGAAATTAAAATCGTTAATGGAACGAATTAAAATTTCTATACGGTTGGTGGGTATTCTCCAAAAACAGCCCTCACCGGAAATCACTCTTCCATTTATGCCCCGCCCCGGTATAGGATCGCGCCATACAAGGCAGACAGAGGAAATCGAACTGTCTGTCTGGAACAGGGATCTGAGATGCTCAGAACGCATACCCGGAAATGGCTTGGCCTGATCGCCTGTCTGCTGATGCAGATAGGGCTGATGGCGGGCGCATTCCCGGCACATGCCGCAACCAGAACCCACGTCATGACCATGGCGCACTGCGCATCCATGACACAGCACGCCACTGTGCGTTGTGACCAGCATGATATGCAGGTCATGATGTCAGAAGCGCCGTCCCATCATCATGACAGTCACGGGCAAGGCTGCTGCCATATCCATACGGCGTCGGCAGAGCCTGCTCTGACGCTCGCGCATCTGACACCGCTTCCCGCTCAGATCGCCATTTCCGGACGTTTCGTCCAGACCGGGCATCCATCCCTGTCTGGTACGGACTGGATTCCGACACCCCCGCCTCCCAAACTCCTGCTGTCCTGAAACGTCCCGATCCGTAAGCGTTCTGATCTATCATAGGTCTGAAGACGCTACGGTTTTCCTGCACCGTTTCCCGGTTTTCAGCATATGCACAGTTTTTCCAGCCTCGCACGCGGCCTGACGCGTCGTCGCTTCGTCACAAGTCTTGGCGCCGGGGCCTGCCTGAGCGCCCTGCCTCAACAGGCCAAAGCAGAAGGTCGCCCCTCTTCCGGCTGCCTGCCCGCAATGCCGTCCAATACATGGGACCTGAAGGTCAGCCGAACGCACGTCTCTCTGGATGGAAAATCCATGCATGCGCCCAGCATAGGAGGCAGTGTTCCCGGCCCTATCCTGCGCTGGAAACAGGGCGAGACGGTCACTCTGAACGTCCGGAATACGCTGGATGAAACAACATCCATCCACTGGCACGGCATTCGTGTCCCAGCGGATATGGACGGCGTACCCGGTCTCAGCTTTGCAGGAATCCCTCCCGGCGAAACCTTCACCTATCGCTTCCGGCTGCATCAGAGCGGTACCTACTGGTATCACAGCCATTCCAACATGCAGGAAGCAATGGGCCTGTATGGCGCGATCGTCATTGACCCGATCCGCCCTGACCCAAATGCCTGTGACCGGGATTATGTCGTCTTTCTGGGGGAATGGACCGATGTCATGCCCCATGACATCGTGAACAATCTGAAAATGCAGGATGACTATTACGTCTTCCGTCAGCGCACGGCTGCGTCCTTCCCCAAGGAAGCCCGTGAAGCCGGAAGTGCCATGGCTGCGCTGAAAGACCGGCTCGCCTGGTCGCGGATGAACATGGCGGCGACCGATATCGCGGACGTGTCCGGCGTCATCTATACCTACACGCTCAACGGCCATGCCCCGGACATGAACTGGAACGGTTTGTTCCGGCCCGGGGAGCGGGTGCGTCTGCGGTTCATCAATGGCGCCACCATGACGCTGTTTGACGTCCGTATTCCGGGTCTTGAAATGTTGGTTGTTCAGGCGGATGGAAATGACGTCGAGCCGGTTCCGGTCGATGAGTTCCGGATCGGGGTAGCCGAAACCTACGACGTCATTGTGCAGCCGAAGGAAGACCGCGCGTACACGATTTTTGCCCAGAGCGAGGATCGGACAGGCTTTGCCCGCGGAACGCTGGCCCCTCGTGTCGGTATGAACGGCCTGATCCCGCCCATGGACCCCCGCCCTGTTCGCACCATGGTGGATATGGGCATGGGAAACATGAAGCCCTGGGAAAGCATGGATCATATGTCCATGTCCGGCATGGACATGGAGGGGATGGATCACATGTCTATGGCAGGCATGGACATGAGCCATATGGGGCACATGGCCATGCCAAAAATGGAAGTGGACGATCCCGGCCCGCCTCCGATCAACGTGGAAAACCAGAACGTCGCCATGATGCCCATGGATCGGACGGGTAGCCCCGGGGATGGGTTGGAAGATAACGGCCGTCGCGTCCTGAACTACAAACAGCTTCGTGCCACACGGCCCGGCGCGGACCCACGCCCTCCCTCGCGGGAAATCATTCTGCATCTGACAGGGAATATGGAGCGCTATATCTGGGGCTTCAACGGACGAAAGTTCTCAGAATCTGGCCCGATCAAACTGAAAAAAGGCGAGCGCGTCCGTTTCACGCTCATCAATGACACGATGATGGAGCACCCGATTCATCTGCATGGTCTGTGGAGCGAGCTGGAGAATGGTCAGGGAGACTATCGTCCCTACAAACACACCATCATTTCCCAGCCCGGCTCTCGCATGAGCTATCTCGTGACGGCAGATATCCCCGGCATGTGGGCCTATCACTGCCACCTGCTGTACCACATGGATCTTGGGATGTTCCGCACTGTGGTGGTGTCATGAAGGCCGCGTTGACAACCGCGCTGTTCCTGATGGCTGCGGGGACAGCAGGCGCGGAAGACACCATGCAGTATCACGCCGCAGACGCTCCCGTTCCAGGCTCCGTCACGCATCTTGGCAACATCATGCCCGTCATGATGGATCAAAGCAGTTGGTTCCACGGTATTCTGGAGCAGGCGGAGGGACGTTACGCACCATCCGGAACCGATTTCCGATGGGATGGCGAAGTCTGGTACGGCACGGATTATGACAGGCTCTGGATCAAGTCCGAAGGCACCCTCGAAAAAGGACGCCTGAGCGACGGCCAGCAGGACATTCTCTACAGCCGTGCCATTTCGACATACTGGAACCTTCAGGGTGGCGTCCGCATCGATCTGGATGATGGCCCGACACGAACCTGGGGCGCCTTCGGTATTCAGGGGCTCGCCCTGTATCAGTTCGAGTTTCAGGCCACAGGCTATGTCAGCGATCGGGGACGGTTTGGCGCACGCGTTGAGGGATCTTATGACTTCCTGCTAACCAATCGCCTCATCCTTCAGCCTCAGGCCGAGTTCAATCTCTATACGAAGTCAGACCCACAACGACAGGGAGGCGCGGGCCTGTCAGACGTGGATGCCGGTCTGCGGCTTCGATACGAACTCTGGCGCAAGTTCGCCCCTTATGTGGGCGTCACTTATTCCGGCCATTTGACGCAGGCCCGCAGGATTGTGCGCGATCAGGGCGAAAAGCCTGGCTCACTCCGCTTCAGCCTTGGCATCCGAAGCTGGTTTTGATTTTCACATCTCTCAGGAGTTTTCATCATGACAAAAAGCCTTCCCGCTCTCGCAGTCCTGCTCTTTGCAACAGCAGCCTATGCTTCCCCGGCACCCATGCCCAAGCAGCCCTCCACAGCGCCGGCAGACCCGCTTGCAGGTCTGAGCATGGATCAGCAGATGGAACTGTGCGATCGTCTTGAGACGCTGAAAAAGCAGAACAAACCGCTTTCGCCGAAGATGCAGCAACAGCTCAAAGCATGTCAGGCCATGACCATGGACTCCATGCCTGAGACGGCACCCGACGCCACACAGGACCGCTAAACCCTTCCCAACCCCCGAAGAGGCGTCAGCGCATCATCCGGCGCACGACCTGCAACAGCTCGTCGATCGCCTCTTCGCCCCCATCCGCCTGTACGGCCTTTCGGACGCACCCATTGGCGTGCGTGGACAAAATCTGAATGGATACGCCATCCAGTGCAGACTTGATGGCCGAGATCTGCGTCAGAATATCAACACAATAACGGTCTTCCTGAATCATATTCAGAACACCACCAACCTGCCCCTCAATCCGACGAATACGGTTCAGGAGTGCTTTTTTCTGAGGCTGCTCAACGCGCTTTTCTCCGGATGTCTCAGACGTGGCACAATGGATGCACCCTTCTGCCGGAAATTCGTCTTCGTTTGCTGTCAAAGCACTCATGGGGCACATTTCCTATACACTCGGGCCAGAAGGTGCATAGCACTCCCTGGCTCCTTCCGACCATGCCGGAAAAAGCGACATGCCCGTAATCTCAAATCCGGCTGGCTCCCTCTCTTTTGAAAAGACAGGATAAAAAGAACCCGGATGTTAAAAAGAAAGATGTGGATGCAATTAATTCTCATCTCTCCCTTTTCGCTGCTGCCAGATGGGCTTATCTAGTGTTCAGCCAGCCTTTCGAAAAGAACGCTGGGGCGCATTAGGATATGAAGTTGATGTGGTCTCTGGATACGCTTCCCAAAGGGAATTACGCCATTATTGATCGTGTTGAAGAGCGGACCACCGCCGATCCGATCAGTGCACGCCTATGTGAACTCGGCTTCGTTCCTGGAGAAAGCGTTAAAATCGTTGCAACCGGACCGGTTGGCGCAGACCCCATTGCTGTCTCCCTCGGGACCTCCCGTTTTGCTCTTCGGAAAGGGGAAGCTGCCCGAATCATGCTTCGACGTGCCGTCTGACACGTTCCATGGCCTCTCCAGCACAAGCGTTACGCGCAGATTCCACATTACATATTGCACTGGTCGGAAATCCCAACTGCGGCAAGACTTCTCTCTTCAACCAGTTAACCGGAAGCCGCCAGAAAGTCGCGAACTACGCAGGCGTGACGGTTGAGCGGAAAGAAGGTTTCTTTTCTACACCGCAAGGCAAATCCATCCGGGTCCTGGACCTTCCCGGTGCTTACAGCCTTTCCTCAACCAGCCCAGACGAAGATGTCACACGCGATGTCTGCCTTGGGCGACATCGTACGGAGCCTCGCCCGCAACTCCTGATCGGCGTGGTGTCCGCAACAAATCTCCGCCTGCATCTCCGCTTCCTGCTGGAACTCCGTGAGCTTGGCGTGCCGATCATTGTCGCCCTCAGTATGATGGACGAGGCCAAACGCAATGGCATGACCATCGATATTGCGGGGCTTGAGCGCGATCTGGGGCTGACCATTGTCCCGGTCATCAGCCTGCACCGGCAGGGTGTACAACCACTTCTGGAAGTCCTGGATCACCCGGTTCCCGCGCCTCCCGTCCCCTTGCAGAACGGCCTGGATATTCACGCAGAAGTGCGCAGGCTGATTCAGACCTATGTCACAGACCGCTCCGCAGGGCAGGAAAGACTGGTCGATCGTCTTGACCGCTGGTTCCTGCACCCTGTTTGGGGTCCGGTCATCCTGCTCATTGTCCTGTTCGTCATGTTCCAGACCGTCTTTGCGTGGGCTCAGCCCCTCATGGACGCCTTGGAAAGTGGCATTACCCTGCTTGGAGAACTGATCCTCAAGCCATTGCCTGATGGTGTTCTGAAAAGCCTTCTGGCTGATGGCGTCATTGCCGGTGCGGGGACAGTCATCGTCTTCCTCCCGCAAATCCTAATTCTTTTCCTCTGGATTCTTGCTCTGGAGGAATCCGGCTATCTGCCCCGCGCCGCATTCCTGCTGGACCGTCTAATGGCCCTTGCCGGACTGAGCGGCCGGTCTTTCATTCCCCTGCTATCGAGCTTCGCCTGCGCCATTCCCGGCATCATGGCCGCACGGACCATTCAGAATCCCCGGGACCGGCTGGTCACAATCCTGATTGCTCCGCTGATGACGTGTTCAGCACGTCTTCCGGTCTACACGCTTCTGATTGGCGCGTTCATTCCGCACAAAACAGTTCTGGGGATTTTCGGGCTTCAGGGCCTCGTCCTGTTCGCACTGTATGCGGTCGCCATTGTCAGTGGCGTTGTCGCCGCACGCATCATGACGCGGGGCGTAAAGTCCGAAGAGCATCCGCTGCTTCTGGAACTGCCACCCTATCGCCGTCCCAACCTCAAGAGCCTCGCACTGGGGCTTTGGCAACGTGCGGTCATGTTCCTGTCGCGTGTCGGGACGATCATTGTGTCTTTGAACGTCCTGCTTTGGGGGCTCTCAAGCTTTCCGCTTCCCCCGCAGGGAGCCACAGGTGCAGCCATTGATTACAGCCTGGCAGGGCGCATTGGCCATCTCATGTTGCCGGTTTTTGCCCCAATCGGGTTCAACTGGCAAATCTGCGTCTCGCTTATTCCTGGTCTCGCCGCGCGCGAAGTCGCAGTCAGTGCACTGGCGACGGTGTATGCGCTCGGCGTTAGCGAAGAAGCAGCCCCAGAAAAACTGCTCCCCCTCCTGTCGAGCCAATGGAGCATTGCAACTGCTTTATCTCTGCTGGCATGGTATGTTTATGCGCCCCAGTGCATTTCTACGTTGGCTGTGATGCGCAGGGAAACCCGATCCATGAAGGTCGTTATAGGTGCAACCACCTATCTTTTCGGGCTAGCTTATTTGGCTGCGTTTATCGTTTACCACCTGACCAAGGCCATCACAGGAGAAGCATGATGATTGAAACGATCATTGCCGTGCTGCTTGTCTCCCTTGCAGCGCTTTACTGGTACACACGCCTCTTTCCTACAGGATGGAGAAGGCTCAAAATGTCCATGGGTCTTGCAACCAGTGTTCCGTCCCCCTCACCTGCCAAAGGCTGTGACAATTGCTCTGCCTGTAGCGGAAAATCTGGTGGGTGCCATTAAATCAGCACCCAGAGAGAGACTGAAGACAGAAGGTCTTTAATGGCCTGACGAAAGAGAAGACGGATTATTTTACGTCCCTTTTTCCAACAAAAAACGTACAAGGCAGCTTAAGAACTGAAAGCGGATTGCAGCACACTGTGGCAGATATCCGAAATGCAGTGGGTCGGCCATCTGCTGCGCTGCAATCATCACATTATGCCGATGACTTCTCAGTCTAAAGATCAAACCGGGCATTAAGAGACACTGTCCGAGGAGCGCCTGGAAACAGGTTTCTATTTCCGCGACTCATCCAATAACGAATATTCCCAATATTTTCGACAGCGCCCCGCAATACAACATGGTGGTTCGCAATTTTCATACTATACGCTGTACCGACATTGCCCACGATATAAGATGGCAACCGCACCGTATTGCTTGCATCCAGCCAACTGCGTGAAACATAATTGAATCCAGCGTTGACACTCAAACCCCGCACGGACTCCAGCCGGTATTCTGCATTGAAGGCTGCCTGAAAGGGAGCAACCGCTTCCAGCTTATGATTTTGGTAGCCCGCTGCAGCCTGAACATATCGTGCATCCAAATAGGCTAGGTCGTCTGGGACGCCTTGCTGCAAACTTTGGATAACTGACAGCATATGGTCGACAGCACCGTGGTTCGTGCCCATTCACAGGCAACTGGCGCAAAAGAGGGGCTCATGCGGAAGCTTTTGGTCGGTCACGCGGCGGCTTTACGAGCAAAATCCACGCCCGATGCGACAATCAGGGACGTCCTCTTGGCTTTGCCCTCACCGGCGGGCAGGTCTCGGACTATAAAGCCGTAAATGCCCTGCTGGAACTTCCGGCTCCAAACCCCAGGGCCATGCTGGCTGATCGGGGGTTATGACAGCGACAGTTTCCGCCAGGACCTGCTGATCCAAGGGATCCTGCCGGTTATTCCCTCACAAAAAGGCCGCAGTGTTCCACAGAAAACAGACTGGCGACGTTACAAGGACCGCAACCGCGTCGAGCAGATCTTCAACCACCTCAAGCAGATGCGCCACATTGCGACCAGCTACAACAAGACCGCCCTCTCCTTCATGAGTTTCCTCAATATCGCCGCAGCAAGGCTCTGGATTGGATCTTTTGCCAACGTGACCTAGGCACAAAACGAAAAAGGGTTTCAGGAACCTTATTGGTCGTCCGGTTTGAAACGACCCTCGAACGCAATCTTCTCAAGCGGCAGACGACCAGAGGGTTGCTCGCGCTGACGTAACCCTTCTGGCAGAACACCAGCATCCGCCTGTCGGCCAATGACGAGGGCTGCATGCACCTGATAGTCTTCGGGAAGCTCCAGCCCCGCATGGGCCAGGTCATGATCGAACCCGCTGATCGGATGAACCGCCCAGCCTGCCTGTGAAGCCTGAAGCTGTATCAACACCGACGCCGCACCTGCATCGAAAGCATGGGTCGGCAAAGGAGACGGTTCTCCCGTTCTGCTGGAGATCGTAATTGTTCTGGAAACGATATAGACAATTGCAGAGGCATTTTCCGCCCAGCTTCGGTTGAACGGAATCAACCATGACAGAAACCGGTCCCAATCCGGCGTATTCCGGCGGCCATGAATAAAACGCCAGGGCTGGATATTGTAAGCCGAAGGAGCCCAGCGGCCTGCCTCCAGAAAACCGAGCAGATCTTGCGGATCGATGTCCGTCGGCGCGTACGCCCGCGGCGACCACCGATCGAGAATAACTGGGAGAACCTCAGAATCCGGCGCGCGGTCAGGGGCAGTTGTCATGACATTAGCCTTATCAAAAATACGATCTCATGCAGCATGCACGCCTAGAGCATCCAGCAACAGACTGCGTAACCCCTCAAATCCTGGATCAGCATGCCGCCGGGGACGCGGAATGGTAATGGGAACATCTACCCTGATGCGCCCCCGTTCAAGCACCACAGCCCGGTCTGCAAGAAGAAGAGCCTCATCAACATCATGGGTTACAAGCAGCACAGCACAGCCGTGTTTCTTCCACAGATCAGCGACCAGTTGCTGCATTTTCAATCGCGTCAGGGCATCCAGAGCAGCAAATGGCTCATCCAGCATCAGAAAGGCAGGTTCTCTGACAAGTGCCCGCGCAAGGGCCGCGCGCTGGGCTTCCCCACCTGAGAGCGTCAATGGCCAAGCGTTGCTGCGGTGCGATAAACCGACTTCTTCCAGAACAGCCTCCGCCCGCTGCCGTATAGCTTTGTCTTCCTGCCCCAGGACAACATTCTTCCACACACGTTTCCATGGAAGAAGACGATGTTCCTGAAACACGACCGAGACGTCACGCGGTCTGGTCACTGCTCCGTCTGTCACCGGATCAAGCCCGGCAAGCGTTCTCAAAAGCGTCGATTTTCCGGAGCCGCTGTGCCCCAGAAGAGCAACAAATTCGCCCGGCGCAATCGCCAGATCCAGTTCATCCAGAACAGGAGGACCGTTATTGAAGCGACGCGTGAGTCGCTCCACAATAACGGCGGTACCCGGATGAACGTCAGACTGTATGTGCGTCATGCCGTACGACCTTTTCGTCCATCCGGACGCCAGGCCAGCAGTGTGCTTTCCAGAAGGCGGACAATCTGATCGGACATCAGCCCCAGCACACCGTAAACCAGAAGCCCGACAAGAATGATGTCAGTCCGCAGAAAGTCCTGAGCATCCATCATCATATGTCCGATGCCACTTTCCGCGTTCACCTGTTCAGCAACGACCAGCATCAGCCAGGACACCCCAACAGCGTACCTGAGTCCCGTCAAAAAATCAGGTAATGCGCCCGGAAGAAAAACATCCCGAATAGTCTGCCACCGCGACAGTCCGAGTGTGGATGCCATTTCCACAAGCTTCGGATCGATAGACCGGATGCCTTTATGCAGATTCAGATAGATCGGAAACGTCGCTCCGAGCGCAACAAGCAGGATCTTGGGCGTCTCGCCGATTCCAAACCACAAAATATACAACGGCACGAGAGCCAGCGCAGGCAACGTCCGCAGGATTTGCAGAGGCGCATCCACAATATCTTCCCCGATACGGGACAGCCCCGAAACAAGCGCCAGAGCCACACCCAGACTGATGGCAAGACCGAGGCCGCTTCCTGCTCGCAGAAGCGAAACACCCAGATTGAAAGGCAATGTTCCATCGCGCACCAGCGTCCAGCCCGTTACGGCAATCTGAACCGGAGACGCCACAAGCCTGGTGGAAAGCAACCCTGACGAGCAGGCAATCTGCCAGAGACAGACCAGCACAATGGGAGACGCATACCGCCTTATGGAAACAAGCGTCCTCAAACTCCGGGTTTTCCCCCTGGTTTCGGCAGTCTTGTAAGATCCAGTCAGTGTGATGGCGTCTGACATCGGGCGTCCTCCCACAGGCAGCGTTAGACGCCCACCTTCCCTATTCTACGCGCAGATGTCAGGTGAATATTGTAAATCCCAATGTTTGACGTGATTTAATTGTTCTTGAGCAGACATGGAGTCAGGCTGGAGACTTTCCTGTCGTATGCAGGATGTGGCCCCAGTTCTGAACGAGTTGTTTTTCATGGCCTCTGTAAGAAAACTTTTGCCCTTTATGGCCGCGCTTCTTTTGGGGCCCTCTTTTGTGCACGCAGAAGAGACTTTGATTGTTGCCGATCAGAAAGGTCAGCAAAAAGCCCTTCTCGAAGCTGCAGGACAAGACAAAAACCTGCCTTACACGCTTCATTGGACAGAATTTGAAGCCGCATCTCCTCTTCTACAGGCGCTTGCGGCAAACGCCGTGGATACGGGCATTGCGGGAGATGGTCCCTTCCTTTTTGCATGGGGCGCCCATCTGCCCATCAAGGCAGCGTTCCTGGTTCCCCCTAGAGGCGGCGGCGAGTCTACGGCTGTGGTTACTTCGGCCACCTCACCCATTCGTACCGCAGCAGATCTGTCTGGTAAAAGGATCGGAACGGGCAAAGGGTCGATCGGGCATCTGTTGCTTCTGCGCCTGATTGCCACGGGTGCCATTCCTGCACCGGCTCCGCATATCGTTTTTCTTGCGCCCGCTCAGGCCAAAGCCGCTCTTGATACGGGGCAGATTGATGCCTGGTCTACATGGGAACCGTATGTGTCTCTGGCAGTCGTCGAGAGTCATGCACACAACATTGTGGATGGCCGCAATGTCATGCCCAATAACAGTTTCTTTGTTGCGACCAATGAGGCTCTGGCAACAAAGCACGCACAACTGGCAGATTTCTATCAACGGATGACAGCTGCTTACGCATGGGGGACAGAACATCAGGCCGAATACGCCGCCATTCTGGCGCGTCAGACCGGCCTCCCCTTGCCCGTCGCAACCGCCGTGGCCAAGCGCCTGATCGCTGCTCCTGCACCTTTGACTCCAAAGGTCATTCAGCAGGAACAGACGACGCTGGACGCTTATCGCTCCGGCGGTTTCCTGAAAGACGCGGGAAAGCTGGAGGACGCTTTCGATCTGACAGTTTCCACCCCCCAATAAATACGTTCTAGTATCTGCCAGACCGAGGAAAGACGGAGAACCGCCATGGGTGACAGTCCCTTTTCCCCCCCAACCAGTCCCGTTGTTACGGACAAAGCCCTCGACGAACTGGTTCAGGTCTTTGCTGAGCGTGCCCCACGCTATGACCGTAGCGGCAATATTGCGGTCGAGAACCTGCATGACCTTCATGAAGCGGGTTTTCTCGCCCTGGCATTGCCAAAAGCTGCTGGGGGAGAAGACATTTCCCTTCGGACTGTGACACAGATTATCAGCCGTCTTGCACAGGGCGATCCATCAACCGCCCTCATTCTGGCAATGCAGTATCTTCAGTCTGGAGCTTTCGCACATTCGCCTCAATGGTCAGACGAGGTAAAGCAGGAACTGTTTGAGAGCATTCGTCAGGAAGGCGCACTCATCAACGCCCTGCGGGTGGAACCGGAACTTGGCACGCCTGCCCGGGGTGGTCTGCCCGATACGACTGTCAGCCGAAACGGTTCGACATGGCGTATTTCCGGCCGCAAGATCTTCTCAACCGGCTCGACAGCCCTTCAATGGGGCGTTGTCTGGGCAAAAACGGATGATGCCGAACCCAAGGTTGGCCCGGTTCTTGTTCCGCTCGACCTGCGAGGGGTACGGATCGAGAAAAGCTGGCACCAGCTTGGAATGCGTGCCACCGGAAGTCACACCATCATTTTTGATAATGTGGAAATTCCAGAGCGCTATCTGGGCCTTCTGGCGCCTTCTCCTGCAAAGGAAAATGGCCCGGTCGCGATTGCAAGTTGGCATGCGATTGTCATTGCCGGCCTCTATAATGGAATTGCCATCGCGGCGCGGAACTGGCTGGTGACGTTCCTTCACAGCCGCGTCCCTTCCAATCTCGGGGCCTCTCTCGCAACCCTGCCCCGTTTTCACATCCTGCTCGGTGAGATTGATGCTCTGCTTCTATCCAATGAGGCTTTGATTAACCATGCCATCACCCTCGCGGAACAGGGTACGGAAAGCGACACCCGCGCCGGACTGGCCAAACAGGTTGTCACCGAAAATGCCATTGCCGCCGTCAGCAAAGCGGTCGCCGCTATCGGAAACCCCGGTCTGAGCCAGGACAACCCACTGGAACGGCATTATCGCAATGTGCTGTGCGGTCGCGTTCACACCCCTCAAGGTGACAGCGCCCTTCTGGCAGCCGGGCGAGAGGCCCTGAAGGTCTAGATACAAAAAAACCCGGCGACCACGAAAGTCGCCGGGAAAGATCGTCAGGCTTCAGATATTTTCCAGAACTCTGAAGCCATGAGTTCCATCCTTCTCAAGCTGGGCAACCAGCCCGTACTCCCAGTCCAGATAGGCCTGCATCGCCTCTGCCGCATTGTCCGTGCCTTCATAAGGCCGTTTGTAGACATCATCCGGTGTGGAAAAGGCCTGCGAATCATCCAGCCCGGTTTCAAGCGCATAACCTGCTGCCTGCCAGGCCTCCGTTCCTCCCTTCAAAACACGAATGCGACGGCTTCCGTCAGCAAGATCCGGCGCTGCCAGATAAGCGGCAATACCATTCGGAGATACCAGAACGATCTCTCCAGCCTCAAGAATTGCAGGATGAGACACCAGATCCGGGCGGATCACGAACCGCGCACCCGGAATATGTCCCTTCCGAAAAGCCGGACTGGTGGCGAGGTCCAACACCAGACTCTTGCCCCCCTCAAGGTGCTCATGCAGTTCTACAGCAGAAATTGTTTCTACATCCGGCAACGGCCGAGAAAGCAAAGGCGCTTCCTGCCCGGTTTCTAACGGCAGACCATCCCATTTTTCCAGAACGTAAACGTCGTTCCATCCCAACTGCCTGAGCCAGTGCGCCGTCATTCTGGCACGAACCCCATCGTCATCCGTCAGAACAATCGTTCCATGCCGGACACCAACCCATTCATCCGTTGCCTGCACAAGCTGGCCGCCCGGTGCGGAACGAAACCCCTTCAGATGCCCTTCCACGTATTCTTCAGGCGAACGCACATCCAGTCGATAAACGGTCCGCTCCGGATCAGCGAGAAACCTTTCCAGATCATCCTTCGTAACAGACCGAACACCGGTCCGCTCTGCCAGAAGTTCCGCACGCTCGCGCGCCGCCTGGTGGTTCTGCTCCGAGACGTCTGCTCCTTTACGAGCGGCACCATGTTCGAGCGAAAGCCCTTCCAGCGTCCAACCAATCGTGCCGTTTCGAAGCGCAAAAACCGGGTTGGGTATTCCAGCATTGACGAGGGACTGCGTGCCAATGATGGATCTTGTCCGTCCAGCGCAATTCACAATGACGGTTGTTTCCGGCGAAGGCGCAATATCCCGAACCCGCAACGCCAGTTCACCCCCCGGAACGGAACGGCCTCCGGGAATGGACATGACATTGTACTCAATGAACCGTCTTGCATCGAGAATAACGAGATCATCGCCGCGCTTGATCCTGCCATGAACCTCACGCGCCGGCAGGGATGGTGTGTGCCGGACATGTTCGACGAGTTCGCCGAATGCCTTGGACGGGACGTTCACATCAATGAATATTTCACCCTCGGATCGTTTCCAGCCTTCCAGACCGCCCTCCAGCGCCGAGACGTCCGAATATCCAAGAGACTGGAGCAGTCGAACAGCTTTTGCCGTACGGCCTTCCCCGTTATCATACACAACAATGGGGGCGTCCTTGCGCGGCACCAGCCCGGTAATGCGCTCCTCGATGCGCCCCACAGGCAGGTTGACGGCAAAGAGCGGATGCGCGGAGGCAAACGGCCCTTCTTCACGGACATCCAGAAGCGCGATTTCAGCCCCGTTTTTCAGGCTCTGCCGGACGTCTTCCGAAGAGGTCACGGGCAGAAGATTTGTAATGCTGTTCATGCAGCCTTGCTCCTGGAACGATCCCAGAGATTGGGAACGTCCTCGCTCGAATATCCGGATATGAAACTCTTCTCGATGCCACTGGCCTCATCGTAAACGGCACGCGAAACACCGCCGATATTGGCCCCGTACACATGGATGGAAATAGACGTCTGATCTGTCAGGGCATTGGCCACGAGATGATAGTCGTTCACCCCGGGCGCCAGAAACGCGACTTCACCGGGTTCAAGAAAATCCGTTTCGCCTTTTTCAAAGCTCCCGTCCTCCCGGCGCGTGAACTGCGTTTCGCTTTCTTTACCCCGGAGCATTCCAATCAGCCCCCAGACACGATGATCGTGCAAAGGCGTTTTCTGTCCCGGCCCCCACACGAAACTGACGACAGAAAACCGCTCCAGCGGATCGCAGTGCAGGAGATACTGGCTGTAGCGTTCCGGATGTGGCCGAGTATAGGTTTCGGGTAGCCAGTCATCGCGCGAAACGAGTGTTTTCAGAAGCTCCGCTCCCGCCTTCTGGATCAATGCGGCATCAGAATGTGTCTCGAAAAGCCGCGTAAATCCGGAAACAAACTCCCGCAATGGCTCAATATTCGTCATTGATTTCGCAATCCTTAATCGAGCAGATCTGGCTCAAGTGCGACGATCCAGTCCCAAAGAGGCTGGAACGAATAATAGGCACCTTGTGCCGTTCCGACCTGGCTGGCAGTCAACCGTGCAATATCCGGCGCGATAGGCTTCAGCGGTCCGGCGGCCTGCGCCAGAAGCTGAGTATGGGCGGCGTTGTCCATAGCCAGAAACCACCACGCCACGGCTTCAACGGTCGGTCCGGCGGTCAGAAGACCGTGGTTCTGAAGGATCAGAGCTTTCCGGTTTCCCAGCGTCGCGGCCAGACGGTCGCCTTCATTGTCATCCAGAACCACCCCGCTGAACGGATCAAAAACCGCATGATCCTCGTAAAAAGCGCAGGAATCCTGCGTGATGGGGAGCAGTTCGGTCCCTAACGTGGAAAATGCCTTGCCATATGTGGAATGGGTGTGGGCCGCAGCGATCACATCCGGGCGGGCACGGTGTAAAGCGGAATGAATGGTGAAGCCTGCCGTATTGATCGGGCGTTCACCGATCAGGATATTTCCTTCATGATCCACAAGCTGAAGGTCAGAAACCTTGATCTGCGAGAAATGCACAGCCAGCGGGTTAATCCAGTACCGGTCCGGGAACTCCGGATCACGGGCAGTCACATGCCCGGCCAGCCCCTGATCGAAGCCATAGCGCCCGAAGAGCCGGAACGTTGCAGCCAGGCGCTGCTTCCGATGGAGCCGCTCTTCTTCAAACGTCGCTGCGGGTTTGCGCGGCTGAAGACGGTGAGTCCGTGCACGGACTTCCTGCAGGGACGAGATGTTATGCTGTGTCGCACTCATGAGGGTCTTCCTTGAGAAATCAGTATCCACGGCTCAGATCCAACCGGGCTTCCAGAGGCCGCCCCTGAAGGAAATTTTCGAAATTCCGGGTAATGCGCTGCCCGAGACTGGCCAGCACATCTGGCCCGGACCAGGAGATGTGGGGCGTCAGCCGAATTTTGGGATGGGTGTAAAAGGGGTGTCCGGCAGGAGGAGGCTCCGGCGCCGTAACATCCAGCGTCGCTGCTGCGATACGTCCGTGATTGAGACTGTCCAGGAGCGCTGCTTCATCAATCAGCTTTCCCCGCGCAACATTCACGAGATGCAGTCCGGGCTTTGCTCGCGCCAGTATATCCGCGCTCACAATGCTATTCGTTTCTGATGTCAGCGGGAGGGCCAACACCAGATGATCGGCGCGTTCGAACAGCGTGCCGAGATCGGAAACCGGCTGCACACCTTCCCGCTCCGCTTCCCCATCCGTCCACGCACTCCTGCGCCAGACGAGAACAGTCATGCCAAAGCTACGCGCCAGTCGGGCAATTTCCTGCCCAATAGCGCCGTATCCCGCAAGGCCAAGCGCCCGCCCCGCCAGCGATCCCAATGGCGCACTGTGTTTGACGACAGACGCCTGCTGCCCCCACTCCTCGGGAGAGGACGGCTTGAACGTTTCGAACCGCTTGGTCTGGGCCAGCAACGCAAGAAGAACGTATTCAGCGATTGGCCCGGCAGCATTGCCGCGACCCGTCGTAATCTCCCGTCCCTGAAGCAGCCATTCCGGAAAACCATCAACGCCAGCCGATGCAATCTGCACCCAGCGAAGCGAGGGATTCCAGTCAGCGGGCGGGGCCTCGGGAGCATTCCGCCACGCCACAGACGGACCGGTCAACAGAATATCTGCCTCACCCGTATTCCATGGCTCGGAAACATCCCGGCTCTGAGCCACCACCCGGACGCGCTCACCCAATCCAGAAAGGATATGGCCGATTTCCGGCCCAATCTGGTTGATGACCGTCAAGGCCGTTGAGGCGCTTGCCATGTTTCAGGCAGCCTTCTGGCCGGAGCGCTGGTCTTCTTTCGCAACCAGCTCGCGAACACGCGGCAACAGATCCCGCCCATAGTCATAGGCGTCCACAAGCGGATCAAACCCACGGATCAGGAACGTTGAAATTCCCAAGCGGTAGTAATCCAGAAGGGCTTCCGCAACCTGATCCGGCGTTCCCACCAAGGACGTGGAATTGCCTTTGGCCCCCGTCAGAGCGGCAATCCCCGTCCAGAGGCGCTTATCCAGCCTCGAGCCCTGCTCGGCCGCAGCCAGCAGGCGGCGGGATCCTTCGTTCGGAATGATGGACGAACGTGTGTAGCCCGTCTTTTCCTGAAGAGCTTTGGCCTTCTCGAGAATGGCATCTGCCTTGGCCCATGCAGCCTCCTCCGTTTCAGCCAGTATGGGCCGAAGAGAGAGTGAAAACCGCAGGTTATTACGCCCCGCTTTTTCCGCAGCAGCCCGAACACGGGAGACGGTTTCACGGACCTGCTCGTAGGTTTCCCCCCACAGGGCGTAAACGTCCGCCTGTTCCCCGGCTACAGCAATGGCTTCCTCCGAAGAGCCGCCAAAATAAACCGGAATGGCGCCCCCCTGATAGGGAAGCACGCGGGACTGGGCGCCATGCACCGTGTAGAATTTGCCTTGATAATCAAACGGCTCCCGGCTGCTCCATTCCCGACGGACAATCTCAAGATATTCGCGAGTCCGGGCATACCGCTCTGCCTTGACGGTGTGATCGCCATCGGCCTGAAGCTCCGTATCACTCCCGCCCGTGATGATATGTACGGCAGCCCGACCACGACTGATCTGATCCAGTGTTGCGAACTGACGGGCTGCCAGAGTCGGTGCCGTGAATCCAGGACGATGTGCCACCATCAAACCCAGCGTCCGCGTGGACGCAGCAACATGCTGGGCCAGAAGGATGCTCTCAGGCGAATTAGAATGAAAAGCGATCAGCACCCGGTCAAAACCACCATTTTCATGGATTTTGGCAGCCGTCTCGATATGGGCAAGATCAATGACCGGCCCTGTTGGGGGAATAATCTCGGAATGGTTCTGACTGCTCACGAACCCGATGAATTCCACAGGCATGGCTGAAGCCCCTAAAAGACTATAATAAATTGTTGTATTGACAATATACTCATTTTCTTACGTCATAATTCAAGCAAGAAACACAAATGCCACACTTTTGCATGGTTAATTGTAGGCCATGCCTCCAGCACGGAGCACTGCTATGTCCAACACGTCCCTTCCCCAGCGCATGGCACGCAATGTTCCGACCGAACTTCTGCGGTCTTTCGTCGCGATCGTGGAAGCTGGCTCCATGGCTCAAGCGACCGAGACGATCTTTCTGACGCAGTCCGCCTTGAGTTTGCAGATGAAGCGGCTGGAAGACGTGTTGCAGCAGAAACTCTTCCGTCGGGATGGACGAAAGCTGGTCCTTACCCCTGCTGGCGAAGAACTCGTGGCCTATGCACGGCAGCTTCTCGCCCTCAATGACCGGATCATGCACAAGCTTGGCGACGTTTCAGAACCGGAACCCATAACGATTGGTATGGTGCAGGACTTTGCCGACACTATTTTGCCAGACGTTCTTGCCCGTTTCCGTCTCGAACATCCGCGCTGCCGGCTGACCGTTCGCGTTGGTGGATCAGCGGAACTGCTGGAAATGTTTGATCGATCCCGGCTGGATATCGTGTTGTGCCTGGGCCAGCACGGGGATCGCCCCAATTCCTCCTGGCGTATTGTAGGACATGACAGAATGGTCTGGATCGGAGATCCAAGCGTTCTGGATCAGTCTGAAATTCCGCTTGTTTTGCTGGAGCCACCCTGCCGTTTCCGCGAGGCCGCGCTCAGAACTCTTGCGAAAGCACGTCGGGACTACCGCATTGTACTTGAAACGCCGCATCTTCCCGCCATGCGCGCGGGGGTTCGGAGCGGTCTGGGCGCAAGTTGCCGGACGCGACGTTTCGCGACGTCCGAAGGTCTCTCCATTCTGCCAACGGGGATCCTGCCGGAAGTCCCGGAAATCGAAACCATTCTCGTACAGAGAAACAGCTTGCCGGAGGCTGCTCAGGACCTTGCCGAACTTCTGGCTCAGGCGACAGCTGATCAATGACCGGGCGCAAATTGCCACATAAGAAAAACTCTTTGGAAACCGCGCCCGGTTCTCCCCCATGGTGGGCCAATCAGGTCACCCTTGGGGTCTAATGAGCATGAGCACTCCCTCTTCTTCCCTCCAAAGCCGCTATGAAGCCGTTGAGGCAGAACGTCGCAGAACGTGGTCTCCTGAAGCTTTGGCTGGAAATATCGCGCAACGGGAAGCCCTTGTCCGGGCACACCCCGCGACGACGCATGTTAAAACGGGCGATGTCCTTTCGCCGTACACGCTTCTGGACGCAGATGGTGCCACGGTTTCACTTGATGATCTGACATCTTCAGGGCCAGCCGTTCTGGTCTTTTTCAGGTTCGCCGGCTGTCCAGCGTGTAATATTGCGCTGCCCTATTATGCAGAAACGCTGGCTCCCGTTCTGAAAGAGGCAGGCATTCCGCTGGTTGCAGTTTCCTCCCAGCCTTTTCCAGAACTCGAGAGCATCAGAACGCGGAATGATCTGCCTTTTCCGGTCTTGAATGATCCGGAACTGACGCTGTCTCAGGATCTGGGAATTACCTATCTCTTCGATGCGGCCGCGCGAGAAGCGGCGATTTCCAAAGGAAGCCGAAGCGAAGCCCTGAATGGAACATCGCGCTGGGAACTTCCAAAGCCCACCGTTCTGGTTCTCAACCCCGGTCGTGTTGTGCGCTTTATCGATATCTCGCCTGACTGGATGCGCAGAACAGAAACTTCAACCATCCTGAAGGTTCTCGGGCTAGACCAAAAAGGCGTTTCTCATGCCGCATGACACCACAACGCTGCTTTCGCAAACCACCTTTGAAGCCCCTGCCGTCAGTCAGGACCAGTTCCGGGAAGCGATGAGCCTGCTTGGGGCTCCCGTGGTTCTCGTCACAACTGATGGCCCCGGAGGACGTCAGGGGCTAACGGTTTCCGCCATCAGCAGTGTCAGCGATACACCTCCGACGATATTGGTCTGTCTGAACCGCAGTAATCGCTCCCATCAGGCGTTTCTGAAGAACGGTGTCGTCGGAATTAGTGTGCTGTCGCCTGTTCATCATGATCTGGCAAGGGTCTTTGCCAGCCGCTCCGTAGAACCTGACGAGAAGTTCGCACAAGGCAACTGGGTCATTGGCGAAACAGGGTCAGCCCTGCTCTCAGACGCGCTTGTCACACTTGATTGCGAAATTGACGCCATTCACAGCGCAGGCACGCACGACGTCCTGTTCTGTGCCGTCAAATCCATTTCTACCAGTGCAGACGCCGACCATGGGCTTGCCTGGTTCTCTCGTAATTTCCACCATTTGCCCGTCAAACGGGCCTGAAATGGAAAACGACGCATGCTGCCGGCAGGGATGGCGCCAGACTGCTCGCGGGCCTGCTGGATAAAACCAATACGGCCTCAACGGTTTGGGCCGACAAGGCGTATCGCTCAAAACCCAATGAAGACTTCATGGAAAAGCACGGCTTGGTCTCAAAGGTTCACAGAAAAAAGCCACATCTCAAACCTATGCCCCGACATCTTTCTCCGCCGTTTGATTCCTATATGATTCCAGTTGGTGCGCTCTGGAACGCAGAAAGGCCGCCCGGTAGGCGGCCTAAGTACTTGATATTAAGTTGGTTCAGTTGGTTGCGGGGGCAGGATTTGAACCTGCGGCCTTCAGGTTATGAGCCTGACGAGCTACCGGGCTGCTCCACCCCGCGGTGGTGTGTGTGATGTTGGTTTTTTGGGGTTTT